>NZ_JARVRS010000001.1:1249777-1874666 GCF_030209575.1 Leifsonia sp. fls2-241-R2A-40a
TGGTTCAGCGCGGACGGCGAGTCCGCCGTCGCGTACCGGGTGATCGGCGGGATCGCATCACGCTGTCCGACCCGGTGTGCCGCCCGGAGCGTGCCGAACGCACCATCGCCGAGTTCGTCCAGTTCTGCGACGCCAACAGCTGGGTCCCGGTGTTCTACAGCATCCACGGCCAGTACCTGCCGGTGTTCGAGGCTCTCGGCTGGCCCACGATGTCGGTCGGCGAGGAGACGCTGATGCACCCGCAGACCTTCGACCTGGTGGGCAAGCCGTGGCAGAAGGTGCGGCAGGCCCACAACCGCGGAATCAAGGCGCAGCTCACCACCCTCTGGACGCGGTGGGAGGACCTCTCGCCGCTCATCCAGACGCAGATCACCGCCGTGAGCGAGCAGTGGGTCTCGGAGAAGGAGCTGCCCGAGATGGGCTTCACCCTCGGCGGCATCGACGAGCTCAAGGACCCGGATGTGCGGCTCTACCTGGCGTTCGCGCCGGACGGCACGCTTCAGGCTGTCACCAGCTGGCTGCCCAGCTGGCGCGACGGACGCGTCGTGGGGTACACGATCGACTTCATGCGCCGGGCGGACGGATCCATGCCCGGCATCATGGAGTTCATCATCGCGTCCGCCGCGCAGCACATGCGCGAGGACGGCGTCGAAGTCCTGAGCCTCTCCGGCGCCCCGCTCGCGCAGAAGCCCGCGACGGAGGGTGAGCCGGAGGACGAACAGACGACGATGGACCGGCTGCTCGGCTTCCTGGCCCGGACGCTGGAGCCCGCGTACGGATTCGCGTCGCTCTTCACGTTCAAGAGCAAGTTCAACCCGACGTACGAGACCATCTACATGGCCTACCCCGACCAGGTGGCGCTGCCCGCGATCGGGAACGCCATCGGCAAGGCCTACCTGCCGGACGCGAACGCGCGCGAGTACGTCGCACTCGCGCGCACGCTCATCCGGTAGCCGCCGCGACGCCATCCCGCCCGACCGTGACGCTGGGATACGGTGACGGCATGAGGGAGCCGACCGCATGACCGACACGACGCGCACGGCCATGATCATCGGCGGCACGGGCCAGATCGGCTCGGCGGTCGCCCGGCGCCTCGCGCTCGACGGCTGGTCGGTGCTCCTCGCCCACCGAGGCGGCCATCACGGCGATACCGAACTCGCCGAGCTGGAGGTGACCAGCATCCGGCTGGATCGCGACGACACCGAGTCCCTTCTCGACCGGGCACGCGGGCATGACCTGGTGCTCGACACCGTCGCGTACGAACCCCGCCATGCCGATCAGTTGGCGCAGCTGACGGGCGACGTCGGTTCGCTCGTGGTCATCTCGACCGGATCCGTCTACGTAGGCGCGAACGGGGGCTACCTCGACGTCGTCACCGGGCCGGACGACTTCCCCGACTACCCGGTCCCCCTGCGCGAGACCGACCCCACCGTCGACAACCGCGAGCGGACGTACTCGCCGCTCAAGGCGGAACTCGAACGACGGCTGCTCGCCGTGGACGACCTGCCGGTGAGCATCCTGCGGCCCGGCGCCATCCAGGGGCCGTTCAGTCCGGCCCTCCGCGAGTGGTTCTTCATCAAACGCGCACTCGACGGACGACGCCGGATCGTGCTCTCCGACGGCGGGACCAATCGCTTCAGCACATCATCGACGGTGAACATCGCAGAACTCGTGGCATTGTGCGCCGAGCATCCCGGCCGGCGCATCCTGAACGCGGTCGACACGGACGACCTGAGCGTGGCCGAGATCGCGCAGACCGTGTTCGACACGCTCGGCCACGAGGCCGAGATCGTCACGTTCCCCGGTCCCCCGGTGGACGCGGTGGGGAGTACCCCCTGGACGGTCGCGCATCCCCTGCTCCTCAGCATGGCCGCCGCGACCGTCGAACTCGGCTACCGGCAGCCCGTGAGCTACGCGGAGGCGGTGGCCTCCACCATCGACTGGGCGGTGCGCGAGGTGCGGGCCGCCGAGCGGCGGGAGGAAGGCTGGGAGGCGGTCTTCCCCGGCCTCGTGGAGCGCGCCCGCACCGACCGGTGGTTCGACTACGACGCGGAGGACGCCTTCCTAAGCGGCCGCTGAGCGGCCCTCGCGGCGAGCCTTCGACGCGCCGCCGGACCGCCTGACATCCTGGATGCGGAAACACCAGGGGGAACCACCATGCGCTTCATCAGCTTCCGCGAGAAGGCCGTCGTGATCGCCGTGCTCGTCCTCGTCAGCGCTGTGCTCGCCCTCCTGCTCGACGCCTTCCACGCCGAGGCCGGCTCCATCATCCTCACGATCCTGCAGGCACTCGGCTGGTACCTCGCGAGCCGGCTGTTCCGCGGGCCCGGCGAGTCCGTGCGTGCAGCCCGGCCCTGGTGGCGCATGACGAACCGGCCGCTGCTCAGCGGCGTGCTCGCCGCCGTCTACGGGCTCGTCGCGGTGGTCAACATCGGCTTCTCGTTCGCCGGCTGGGGCAGCCTCTCCGGCACGGTGTCGATCATCGCGGAGCTCGCGCTCGCCGCCCTGTTCACGCTCTCCTACTCCCGCCTGTCGTCGCTGGCCCGCGCGACGGCCTGACCGTAGGCTGGGCGCATGACGCTCGACTCCGGCATCCACACCGACGAACTCGACCCGGCCACCCGTCCCCAGGACGACCTCTTCCGGCATGTGAACGGGAGGTGGCTCGACCGCACCGAGATCCCCGCCGACAAGGCACGCTGGGGCTCGTTCATGATCCTGGCGGAGCAGTCGGAGGCAGCGGTCCGCGACATCGTGGAGCAGGCGCAGAACGCCGACGAGGGCACCGAGGAGCGCAAGTTCGGCGACCTCTTCACGAGCTTCATGGACGAGGAGCGCATCGACGCGCTCGGCGTCGAGGCGATCCGCGACGAGCTGACCTTCGCGTCGGGCGTGGACAGCATCCCGAGCCTGCTGGAGACGATCGGCAAGCTGGAGCGCCGCGGCCTGGGCGGCTTCTACCAGCTGTTCGTCGACAACGACCCGGGCGACCCGGAGCGCTACCTGGTCTTCCTGGAGCAGTCCGGTATCTCGCTGCCCGACGAGTCGTACTTCCGCGAGGAGAGCTTCGCACCGGTGCGCGAGGCGTTCGTCGACCACATCCAGCGGATGTTCGAGCTCGCCGGATTCGACGACGCTCCCCAGCGGGCCCAGCGGGTGTTCGACCTCGAGACCGCGATCGCGTCGAAGCACTGGGACAACGTCGCGTCGCGCGACTCCGAGAAGACCTACAACCTGCGCTCCTGGGCGGAGGCGAAGGCCGTGTTCGAGGGCGGCGCACCCGCGGGGCAGGCCGCGGACCTGGACGTGTGGGCGCAGGCGCTCGGCGCTCCGGAGGGCACGCTGGCCGAGGTCGTGCTGCGGCAGCCGTCGTTCACCGCCGGCCTCGCAGAGCTGCTCACCGAGGACCGCCTCGAGTCGTGGCAGGACTGGCTGGCCTGGCAGGTCATCCACGGCGCGGCCCCCTACCTCTCCGGCGACTTCGTCGAGGCGAACTTCGACTTCTACGGACGCACGCTGACCGGCACGCCGCAGATGCGCGTCCGCTGGAAGCGCGGCGTCTCCCTCGTCGAGGGCTCCATGGGTGAGGCCGTCGGCCGCATCTACGTCGAGAAGCACTTCCCGCCGGCGGCGAAGCAGCAGATGGATGAGCTGGTCGGCAACCTCATCGAGGCCTACCGGCAGAGCATCGGGAAGCTCGAATGGATGGGCGAGGAGACCCGCAAGCGCGCTCTCGACAAGCTCGAGAAGTTCACTCCGAAGATCGGCTACCCGGTCAAGTGGCGCGACTACTCGAGCCTCGTGATCGACCCGACCGACCTGATCGGGAACGTGCGCGCGGCCGCCCTGTTCGAGTTCAACCGAGAGCTCGGCAAGATCGGTTCGCCGATCGACCGCGACGAGTGGTTCATGACTCCGCAGACGATCAACGCCTACTACAACCCCGGCTTCAACGAGATCGTCTTCCCTGCCGCCATCCTGCAGTTCCCGTTCTTCGACCCGAACCGGGATGCTGCCGCCAACTACGGCGCCATCGGCGCGGTCATCGGCCACGAGATCGGCCACGGGTTCGACGACCAGGGCTCCAAGTTCGACGGAGACGGCCGCCTCGAGGACTGGTGGACCGAAGCGGATCGTGCGGCCTTCGAGGAGCGCACCGCCAGCCTGATCGAGCAGTACAACGCCCTCGCGCCGGCGCAGGTGCCGGACCACCACGTCAACGGCGCGCTCACGATCGGCGAGAATATCGGCGACCTGGGCGGCCTGGGCATCGCCTGGAAGGCGTACCTGCTGTCGCTCGACGGCCAGGAGCCCCCGGTGGTCGACGGCCTCACCGGCGCCGAGCGCTTCTTCCTGTCGTGGGCGCAGGCGTGGCAGCAGAAGGGCCGGGATGCGGAGGTCATCCGCCTGCTCGCGATCGACCCGCACTCGCCGAACGAGTTCCGCTGCAACCAGATCGTCCGCAACATCGACGCGTTCTACGAGACGTTCGAGGTGGCCGAGGGCGACCGCCTCTGGCTGGCACCGGACGAGCGCGTCACCATCTGGTGACACGCCGGCCGGCCCGCGGTGCCCGCCGATGACGCCACTCCGTGACCCCCGGACACGGGGTAACATCGTCGGTGTCGTCGCCGCGAGCACCCCCGCGGAGGCGATGGCGGGACCGGCGACGGTCGCCGCAGTTCCGGTACACCGCACTCGGAAGAAAGACCCAGCGACACAGTGACGATCCAGGCTCAAGAGTCCGCCCGCCGGGCACGGCAGGCGAACGCCCGGCGCGGGAGGCACCGCGCCCCTGGATCGAGCGAGTCGTTCAGCCGCGGCTTCGACGCCCTCGGACGGCTCGCGGTCTCCGGCGTGCAGGTCTCCGCGCGTGCGACGGACCTCTCCACCGGCGCCGTCCTGTTCTCCGTGGACGACCACATCGTCATGCCGACGGCCAGCATCGGCAAGGTGCTGCTGCTCGTCGAGGTCGCCGCACGGCTCCAGTCGGGCCAGCTCAGCCCGCTCGCCCACCTCGACCGCGACCCGCGCGACACCGCCGGGGAGTCGGGCATCTGGCAGCACCTGCACGTTCCGTCGCTCCCCGTTGCGGACCTCGCCGCCCTCGTCGGTGCGACCAGCGACAACCTTGCGACGAACGTGCTCCTCCGCCGCGTGGGCTTGGAAGCCGTGAGCGCCCGCACCGAGTCGCTGGGTCTCACCCGGACCGCTCTGCTCGATCTGGTGCGCGACCACCGCGGTCCCGACGACGCGCCGCAGCTGTCCGTCGGAAGCGCGAACGAACTCACCTGGCTGTTCTCGGCGCTGGCCCGCGGCGAGATCGTGAACCCGGCCACCAGCCAGCGGGTCATCTCCTGGCTGTCGCTGAACAGCGACTTCTCGCTCGTCTCGAGTGCCTTCGGCCTCGACCCGCACTCGCACCGTCATCCCGAGCACGGCATCCTGCTGGTCAACAAGACCGGGACCGACGACGGCGTTCGCAGCGAAGTCGGCGTACTCCGCGGCCCGCGCGCCGGGGTCACCTACGCGGTGTCCACCTACTTCGACGACACGAACCTGCCCGAGCGGCTCAGCGTCATCGAGGGGATGCGCGCCGTCGGGCTGGACCTGCTGGAGTACGTGTTCTGAGTCGGCAGCCGGGCATCGCGCCGCTCACGCGTTGCGGGCGCTCACGCGTTGCGGGCACTCCGAACCTGCTCCCACTCGGCGATGAGCTCCGGCAGCCGGCCCTGCACGAAACGGTAGAACCCGGCCATGTCGCGCAAGCGCTCCGTGGCGGGTGAGGCCGGGTCGCCGACCGCGGCGAGTCCCGTCTCGGCCTGGTCGGCCAGGACGCCGTAGATCGGGCTGTTGCGCACCATCAGGGCGTACCAGTCGCTGGGGATCTCGTAGCGGTCGCGCCGGCTCCCGGTCTGCGACAGGCGCCGGATGATGCCCAGCGTCTGCAGATAGCGCACGGCACCCGAGATGGCGGCGGGGCTCACCTCCAGCCGCTCCGCGAGCTCGGCGGCGGTCAGCCCGGCGGACTCGGTCACCGTGAGCGCCATCAGCACCCGCGCCGCCATCTTCGGGAAGCCCGCCGCCGTCAAGACGGCAGCGGAGTGCTCCATCACCTCGGCGAGTGTCGCCTCGTCTCTGGCCATGGGCACCGTCCCGTCTATCCGATTGCAAAATCCCGGCGGCGGATCAGGGCCGCAGCACCCAGGAGGGCGGCGACGGTGATGCCGAGCATCCAGTATCCACCGGTCCAGTCGACCGTGCCGACGACGACCGGGGCGTCGGCGAAGGGCGACAGGTGGCGCACGCCCTCCGGGATGCGCAGCAGTCCGCCGAAGATGCCGACGAAGACCCCGAGCCCGAGCGCCGCCCAGCCGATCGGGATGGTCGCGCCGGGCACCAGGACGAACAGCAGGGTCAGGACGCCGAGGTACACGAGCGCCACCGGGAGCTGAGCCACGGCCGCGGCGAAGGACGTTCCGATGGCGGATGCGTCCTCGCCGGCGGCGACCGCGGAGAGGCCCGACGCGATGGCCGCCGCGAGGAGCACGGCGACGACGGAGACGACGCCGATCGCGACGAAGGAGAAGAGCCAGCGGACGCGCGTCACCGGCGTGGACATGGTCAGTTCCGCCGTCCCCGCGGCCTCCTCCTGGCGTAGGCGGATCACCGCCTGCACCGCACTCGCGGCGGCGAGGACGCCCACGATCGAGAAGATCGCCGAAATGAAGAGCTGCAGGAGCGGACCCGACCCTCCCGCTCCGATTCGGGCGATGGACTGACGGATGCCGGCGAGGCTCGGATCGTTCGCGATCGAGTCGTTCACCACGCTGGCCAGCGCGCCGGCCAGCAGGCCGCCCAGTGCTCCCCCGATGGTCCAGCCGAGCACGGTCGGCCACTGCAGCCGCCAGGCGAGACCGAACGTGCCGGAGAGGCTCGCCGCGGCCGCGGCCCGGCCGGGCCGTTCGGGGATGAGCCCCGCTCCGGAATCGCGGACGGCCTGGAGTGCGAAGACGGCCAGGACGAGAACGACCGCCAACCCCACCGGAAGCAGCAGCGGCCGCCAGTCATTCGCGGTATAGGGAGCGAACTGCTCCCCCCAGCCGATCGGGCTCAGCCAGGTCGGCCAGCCGGAGCGGACGTGCGTGCCGTCGCCGAACGGCGTGCCCGTCGCATCCCCGATCCCCCGCAGCACGTACGCCAGCACGACGACGGCGGACGCGAAGCCGTTCGCCGCGCGGGACGTGCTCAGCACCTGCGCGAGCAGGAGGCCGACCCCGAAGAACGCCAGCCCGGCGCCGCCCGTGGCGGCCCCGGCGACGAACGAGCCGTACAGCGGCAGACCGGCGGAGGCGAAGCCGAGCGCGGTGACAACGGCCAGCACCACGTTCACGAGCGTCGCGTAGAAGACGGTCGCCGTCGTCGGCAGAAGCCGGCCGGCCGGCGTCGCCCCGATCAGCTCGGCCCGCCCCGACTCCTCTTCCGCACGCGTATGGCGGACCGCGAGGAAGGTGTTCATCAGCCCGGCGAGCAGCGCCAGGAAGGTGAAGATCTCGAAGAAGGTGACCGCCGCGAGGGTCGTCCCCTGCGGGAGTCCACGCAGCACCAGGATGGTCGGGTCGGCGATCGCGAGCCGGATGAGCTGGGCGCGCCCGGCTGCCGAACCGTAGGTCTGATCGATGCTCGCCGCGGAGAACGCAGCCAGGATCGGAATGCAGAGCAGCCAGATCAGCAGTTGCCAACGGTCGCGCCGAAGCCGCTGGCGGAGGAGCGTGCGCAGTGTCGAACCCGTGTGCGCCCCGGGGACGGCCTCGTGGGTCGACGGCGGCCTCACGCCGGCGGTCGTGGTGCTCATCGCGTCGCCTCGACGTGTTCGGAGGCCGACAGGTCGTCGCCGTAGTGACGCAGGAACAGTTCCTCGAGCGACGGCGGCGCCACGGTCAGGCCTCGAACCTGCAAGCGCGACAAGGCGGCGAGGAGGGACGGCAGAGCATCGCTGTCGGCCGTGAACCGCACCCGGCCGTTCTGCACCCGCAGGTCGTGCGCGGGCAGCTCGGCGAGTGCATCCTGCCCGACGCCCTCGGCGCTGAAGGCCACCTCGGTCCGCGTCAGATGTCTCAGTTCGTCGAGCGTCCCGGTCTCGACCGTCCGGCCGGCGCGGATGATGCTGACGCGGTCGCAGAGCTGCTCCACCTCCGACAGGATGTGGCTCGACAGCAGCACCGTCGCACCCTCGGCCGCGACGCGCTGGATCTCGGCGTCGAACACGGCCTCCATGAGCGGGTCGAGGCCACTGGTCGGCTCGTCGAGGATGTACAGCTCGGCGGGCGTCGCGAAGGCGGCGACCAGCGCGACCTTCTGCCGGTTGCCCTTCGAATACGCGCGGCCCTTCTTGGTCGGGTCGAGCTGGAAGACGTCGAGCAGGCGCTTCTTGCGGGCTGCGTAGGCGGTCCGGTCGGCTGAACCACCGCGCAGCCGCGACAGCAGGTCGATCGCCTCACCGCCGGACAGATTCGGCCACAGGCTCACGTCGCCCGGGACGTAGGCGAGCCGCCGATGGAGGTCGACGGCGTCTTTCCACGGGTCGCCGTCGAAGACCGCTGCGCGGCCACCGTCGGCCCGTGCGAGGCCCAGCAGCACCCGGATCGTTGTCGACTTGCCCGCGCCGTTGGGGCCGAGGAAGCCGTGGATCTCGCCTTGCGTCACCGCGAGGTCGAGGCCATCGAGAGCACGTACGCGGCCGAATCGCTTCTCCAGGCCGGCGACGTCGATCACTGCATCCATGATCGGGATGCTACGCCAGATTCAGTAATTTGTGAAAGTTGTGATTTTTGGGTGCGCGCAGTCGCGCGCTGTCAGGCCTGCGAGCAATCGATGGAATCGATCCCCACGTAGTCGAACTCCGACGCGTCGTCGGGGATCGTGAGCTCGTAAGGCACCCCCGCCTGGAGGTCGGCGGTGGTGCTCCAGACGTCCATCGTCTCGCCGTCCGGGCTGTCGGAGAAGCTCGCCGTGATCGTCGCGCCTGCGCAGGACAGCGTCGGCGTGAGCTCGAACGTCCATCCGTCGACGTAATGCACCCGGGCGCCGTCGATGTCGTAGTCGTCGGCGGTCGAGCCGTCGGAACCGGCGCCGTCGCCGGGTGCGGCCGAGGGGATGCCGGACGGGTCGTCGAAGGGCGCCGCGCTGGAGCCGGCCTGCGATTCCGCCAGCCGGCTGGCGCTGTGCGCGATCGACAGGATGGCGGTGACCGCGATCAGCAGCACGACGAGGCCCGCGGCAACGCTTCCGAGCGTGATGCCGATGATCGCCCCGGTCGAGAGGCGGCGGCGCGGCCGTGCGGGCGGGTTCCAGAGGCCCGGCGCCGTGGGGGCGCCGGGATAGGCCGCTTGCGGGTATCCCGGATACGGGGTGGTGGCCGCCGGCTCGCTGGGTGGATACGCCTGCGATCCCGGCGGCTGCCAGGCGGAGGCGGCGAGCAGCGCATCCCGGGCAGCCGTCACGGCGTCCCGCCGCTCCTCGTCCGCTCCGGCCTCGGCCAGCCGGGCGTCATACGCTCTCTGGACCTCGTCGCGCGTCGCCGACGGCGACACACCCAGCAGTTCTGCCGCCTCGTTCGGACTCACGGCCCGCCCCCTGTCACATCAACGCGTTCGGCTCGATCGTAGACCGGGCCTGGGCATGGGGGGACGGCTCAGACGAGCACCTCTCCGAGGCCGCGTACGCGCCCGGCGTCACGGCGACCGGGACGCTCGGCCGTGGCGATCTCGCCCAGCTCGCGGATGACGCGGTTGTAGTACGCGGACGCAACGCCGGTCCGATAGGCGGCCGGCTGGAGGTCGGCCTCGTTGCGGAGCCGGATCTCAGCGCGCGACGCCTCGATCGGGGAGATGATCTTGACTCCGGCGCGATACCGGATGAGACGGTGGACCCACTGGTCCAACGGCTCGGGGAGGCCCTTCGGCACACGATCGTGCTCCGCTGCGAGCGACGCCCGACCGCGTGCGGCCGGGCTCGGTCGTGACGCGGAGCCGTCGTCGGCCGCCTCCCTCTCTGCGCGTCGACGATCCGCCGCCAGGACCGAGAGCAGGTCGTCGTGACGGTTCGCCTGCTTCGAGAGCACGCCGAGCTCGTCGAGGGCCGCCGCGTACTCCTCCTCGTATCCGGCGTACTCGGCAGGATGCGCGGCCCGGTCGTTCGTCAGATCGGTGCGCGCCGTGGCCGCTTGGGCGCGGGTGAGCACCGTGCGGCCTGCACGCACCCGCTCCAGCCGCCAGGTCCACGTCGCGAGAGGCTCGGGCATCAGCTGGCTCATGGGTCCACTGTAGGAAGGACCACCGACATCGCTGCGCCCGACACGACGTCGGCGGTCCGGGCTAGCGTGGATGCTCGTGAGCACCATCCTCGACCGTCGCCCGGTGGATCGCGAGATCCTCCGCCTCGCCGTCCCTGCCCTGGGCGCGTTGGTGGCGGAGCCGATCTTCCTGCTCGCCGATTCCGCCATGGTCGGACACCTCGGGGTGGCGCCCCTCGCGGGCCTCGGCATCGCAAGCGCCGTGCTTCAGACGATCGTGGGACTGATGGTCTTCCTCGCCTACAGCACCACCCCCGCGGTGGCGCGCAGGCTGGGCGCGGGCGACGAGCGCGGGGCCGTCTCCGCCGGCGTGGACGGCTGCTGGCTGGCGCTCGTCCTCGGTGTCGTGCTCGCGGCGGGATGGGCGGCCGCGCCGTTCCTCGTCGGACTCTTCGGAGCCTCCCCCGACATCGCCGACCAGGCCGCGCAGTACCTGTCGGTCTCGATGCTCGGCCTCCCGGCGATGCTCCTGGTCTTCGCGGCGACCGGGCTCCTGCGCGGACTGCAGGACACCCGCACGCCCCTGGCCGTCGCCGTGGCCGGCTTCGCCGCGAACATCCTGCTCAACTACGTCTTCATCTACGTCGCGGGTCTCGGCATCGCCGGCTCCGCGCTGGGCACCGTCGCCGCCCAGTGGGGCATGGTGCTCGTGTACGCGATCATCGTCGTCCGCCACGCGCGCCGGGTCGGCGCCTCGCTCCTCCCCCATCACACCGGGATCGGGCGGACAGCCCGCTCCGGAGGCTGGCTGTTCCTGCGGACCGTCAGCCTGCGAGCGGCCATGCTGCTCGCCGTCTTCGTGGCGACGCGACTCGGACCGGACGAGCTGGCCGCGTTCCAGGTCACCATGACCATCTTCGCGACGCTCGCATTCGCCCTCGACGCCCTCGCGATCGCGGCGCAGGCCCTGATCGGGAAGGGACTCGGGTCCGGCGACCTCCCGAGCGTCCGCGCGGTGCTGCGCCGCTGCGTGCAGTGGGGCATCGGAGCGGGCGTCGTGCTCGGCGCGGCGACCGTGGCGCTCAGCCCGTTCGCCGCCGGACTGTTCACCAGCGATCCCTCGGTCGCGGCCCTGCTCCCGCTGTCGCTCGCCATCATCGGCGTCGGCGCCCCCTTGGGCGGTTACGTGTTCGTGCTCGACGGGGTGCTGATCGGCGCCGGCGACGCGCGTTACCTGGCCCTCACGGGCCTCGCGAACGTGGCCGTGTTCGTGCCGCTCGCCGTGGCGGCGGCCGTCTGGGGCGGCCACGATGCCACCGGGCTCGCCTGGCTCACCGCCGCGTTCGCGTTCGGCTATCTCGGCGCGCGCGCCGTCACCCTGGGCCTTCGCGCGCACGGCCGCACGTGGATGCGCGCGGGCGCGACCGTCTGAGCGCTCAGCCCAGCCACTCCCGAGCGGCCACGACCAGCGCGCGCACACCGGTGTCGATCGTGGGCTGCGGCAGCGGTGCGAAGAACGGGGAGTGGTTCGTCGGGATGTCCGTCTCGACCGTCCCCGCCGCCACGGCGTTCCGCACGACCTCCGGGTCAGCTCCGCCGAGCATCCAATAGACGAGCGGTACGCCTGCGGCCGTCGCCAGGTTGCCGACGTCCTCGCTGCCGGACAGCGCGCCGGGTTCCAGCACCTGCTCCTCCCCGAACTCGGCCGCGAACGCCGCGTTGACCCGCGCCGTCGCCTCCGGGTCGTTCACGGTCACGGGGTACCGCTCGCCCCACTCCATGTCGGGCGCCTTCGGCGCGCCGGACGCCTGCGACTCCGCCGCGATGATGCGGTGCACGCCGTCGAGCACGTGCTGGCGCACTTCCTCGTTGAAGCTGCGCACGCTGATGCCGAGGGTCGCCTCGGCGGCGATGATGTTGTTCTTCGTGCCGGCGTGCAGGCTGCCGACCGTCACCACGGCGGTCTCCTGCGGCGCGATCTCGCGCGACACCACCGTCTGCAGCCGCATGACGGTCGCCGCCGCCATCACCACCGGGTCGATGGTGGTGTGCGGCTGGGATCCGTGGCCGCCGCGCCCGTGCAGCGTCACCTCCATCGTGTCCACCGCCGCCATGGCCGGCCCGGAGTGGGCGCCGACCATCCCGGCCGGCTGCGGCAGCACGTGCTGTCCGAGCACGACGTCCGGCACCGGCACCTTCTCATAGAGGCCGTCGTCGACCATGACCTGCGCGCCGCCGCCGTGCTCCTCGGCCGGCTGGAACAGCGCGACCAGCGTGCCCGACCACTCGTCGCGCGCGGCGGTCAGCGCCTCGACCGCTCCGAGAAGGCAGGTGATGTGGATGTCGTGGCCGCACGCGTGCATGAGCGGTACGGCGTTCCCGGCCTCGTCCGCGACCGTCTGCGTGGAGGCCCACGGCAGGCCGGTCTGCTCGCGCACCGGCAGCGCATCCATGTCGGCCCGGAGCAGCACCGTCGGGCCATCGCCGTTGCGTAGGATGCCCACGACACCGGTCGTGGCGATGCCGGTGTGCACCTCGTCCAAGCCGAGTTGCGTCAGCCTGTCGGCGACGATTCCCGCGGTGCGGTGTTCGGTGAAGGCGAGCTCGGGGTGGGCGTGCAGGTCGCGGTACAGCGCTTCGAGATCCATGCGGTCAGCCTACGACGGACCCTTCGGCGGCCCGGGTGGTGGCGCGCAGCGCTACCGCGAGCGGGGCGCTGCCGTGGTGTTTCCCAGATGGAACTCGCTGGTGAAGGTCGCCGGATGCGGCTGTCCGCCCTCGAGCATCTCCACGACGGCGCGCCCTGCCGCCCGACCCTTGTCCACCGCCGGCTGGACCAGCGTGGTCAGGTCGTACGGCCACAGGCCGTCGACGCGCACGCCGTCGAACCCCACCACGCTGACGTCGCCGGGAACCTCGAGACCCAGCTCCTCCGCGGCGCGGATGACGCCCGCGGCGAGCAGGTCGCTCTGCGCGATGACGGCCGTCGGCCGGCTGCCGGCGTCGGCGAGCAGCGCGCGCCCGGCCGACCGGCCCTCCTCCACGAAGGAGCCGCGGGTGACCCAGCCGGGAGCCTCGGGGAAGACGTCGCGGGCTCCGCTCAGTCGTTCCAGCGCGGTGGTGGAGCTGGCGGCGGCGAGGCGTTCGGCCGTGAGCGGGCCACGGGCACGGTCGCGAGTGAGGGAGAGTGTCACGATCGCGACGTCGCGGTGCCCGAGGTCGGAGAGGTGCTGCGCGGCGACGCGGGTCGCCTCGCGGTTGTCCTGACCGATGGTCGGGACGCCGTCCGCCGGATCCCCCTCGATCGCGACCAGCGGAATGCCGCGCTGGCGCAGGGTGGCGACCGACTCGTCGAGCCGCGGGCTGCAGCCGATCAGCACCACCGCATCCATCGGGGCGTCCTCGATGCGCTGCGCGGCCTCGCCGGCGTCGGTGAGGATGAGGAGACCCGCGTCGATCGCGCCGATCTCCTCGGTGATGCCGTCGAGCAGCGCGATCTTGATCGGGTCGCGGAAGGCGTCGCGCACCCGCTCCTCCATCACCACGCCGACGATTCCGGAGCGCCCGCGGCGCAGCGAGCGCGCGCGCGGGTCGGGTCCGGCGTAGTTGAGGGTCTTCGCGGCCGCGAGCACGCGCTCGCGGGTGGCGTCGGAGACGGGGCCCGTTCCGGAGAAGGCGAGGGATGCGGTGGAGTTCGACACACCGGCCAGGCGGGCGACCGCGGCCAGCGTCGGCCGGACGCCCACAGAGGCTGTGCTGGGTTCGTTCACGTGTGATAGCTTAGTCGAATCGTTTCGATCGAAACGATTCGAGCCGACGAAACCCCAGGAAACGCACCGATGTCACAGCCGACCCCGACCGCGCGCTCCCGACACGAGCTCACCGCCTGGCGGAACGCCGTCTTCGTCATCTTCATCCTCTCCGGGCTGGCGCTCGCCACGTGGGTCGCCCGCATCCCGGGCATCCGCGACGACCTCGGGCTCGGCAAGGACCCGTCGGCGGTCGGCCTGCTCATCCTCGGGATGTCGATCGGCGCCATCCTCGGACTGACCGTCTCCTCCCCCGTCCTCGTGCGCGTCGGCCCGCACCGCGGGATGGTCGCGGGCCTGGTGATCGTGTCGATCGGCATCCTGTTCATCGGCTTCGGCGCCACCACCTTCCACTCGGTGCCCTCGGTCGCGATCGGCCTCATCCTGCTCGGCTTCGGCAACGGGATGGTCGACGTGATGATGAACGTCGAGGCCACGGCGGTCGAGCGCGAGGTCGGCAAGACGCTGCTGCCGCTCATGCACGCCTGCTTCAGCCTGGGCACCGTGATCGGGGCCGGGATCGGCGCCGCCGCCGCAGCCCTCGGCATCCCCGTCGTGTGGCACCTGCTCGGCATCGCCGTGATCGTGGTCGTGATCGCCGTGGTGGCTGTCCGCTTCATCCCGCGCGAGGCCGAGCTGGGCGACGAGGCGGCGGAGACGGTCACGGTGCCGTTCGGTCAGCGGATGCGCGACTCGTTGGCGGTCTGGGCGGACTGGCGCCTCATCCTGATCGGCGTCGTCATGCTCGGGATGGCGTTCGGCGAAGGCTCTGCGAACGACTGGATCTCGCTCGCGGTGGTCGACGGCCACGGCCAGGCGAACTCCGTCGGAGCGCTCGTGTTCGGGTTCTTCGTTGTCGCGATGACGGTCGGCCGTGTCGTTGGCGGACCGATCGTCGACCGCATCGGCCGCGTCAACGCCATCCGGATCACCGCCGGGATGGGCGCCGTCGGACTGGTGCTCTTCATCGTCGGCGGCCCCATGTGGCTCGTCGTGATCGGAACGGTGCTGTGGGGGTTCGGCGTCTCGCTGGGCTTCCCCCTCGGCATGTCGGCGGCGGCCGACGGCGCGGCCAACCCGGCTGCGCGCGTCTCGGCGGTCGCGATCATCGGGTACTGCGCCTTCCTCGCCGGACCGCCCCTCCTGGGCTTCCTCGGGCAGCACTACGGTCTGCTGAACGCGCTGTTCCTCGTCCTCGCCCTGCTGGTGGCCGCGTTCCTGGCCGCACCCGCCGTACGCCCCGTCGCGGCGCCGGCCGTCCGCTCCCGCGAGAGCGCGCCGGACCCCGCCTGACCCCCGTACGATTTGCGCCAAATCTTCGGAATGCGCGCGGAATGACGGAGATTTGGCACAAATCTCCAGGGCGTCAGACGAAGCGCAGGCAGACCGGGGTCGGGATGGGCGACGCCCCGAGCAGGCGCAGCGTCCGTGCCGCGTCGTCGAAGGCGAACACGGTGACTTCGTCACTGTCCTGGCAGGCCGCGAGCACGCGGTCGCCGTCGGGCGAGATCACCAGGTCGCGCGGAGTCCGTCCGCCGACCGGCACCGACGCGACCAGCGACACCCGGGACGCCCGCGCGTCGAACGCGAAGACCGCGACCGTGTCGTCCCCCCGATTGCTGACCAGCACCGTGTCGCCCGACGCGCTGATGCACACGGCCGCCGGAGCGTTGTCCCCGTCGGCGTCGTCCGCGCGGGTGGTCGTGCTCTGCGTCCGCACGAACCGGTCGCCGTCGCGCCGGAGCACATCCACACTCGAGTCCAGCTCGTTCGCGAGCACGGCGTGCCGGCCGTCGGGGTGGAAGGCGAGGTGCCGTGGGCCAGCCGAACCCACCACCACGGTCGCTTCCGGCCGGAGCGTCAGTGCGCCGTCCGCGGAGAGGGCGTACCAGCGCACCTCCCCCAGCCCGAGGTCGACGACGACGACGTCCCCGGTCACCGGGTCGACGCTGAGCTGGTGGACGTGCGGCGCCTCCTGCCGCTCGGGATCGGGCCCGCGGCCCTCGTGCTGCACGAACGCGGTGCGCTCACCGAGCGAGCCGTCGGCCTCCAGCGCGAACACCGACACCGTCCCGCCGCCGTACGTGCCCGCGATGAGCAGCCGCCCCGACGGATGCACGACCAAGTGCGCAGGCGACGGGCCTCCGCTCGACACGGAGTTCCGCTCGGTCAGGGCCCCGTCGGCGCCGCGCGCGAACGCCACCAGCCGCCCGTCGGGCTCGGTCTCGCTCACCGCATACGCAGCGGAGCCGTCCGGGGAGACGGACACCCAGGACGGGTTCTCGACGCGCGCCGCGACCGCGACGTCCGTGACCGCCGTGCCGTCGAAGCGCGCCGAGACCACGCCGTCCGCGTGGCCGTCGACGTGCGGGAGGCGCTCGGTGTAGGTGCCGATGAGGAGGTCGCGGGTCATGCGCCCATCCAACCACCGCCCTGGCGCCCCCTGCGCTTAGGATGTTCCGGTGCGTCTCGTCATTGCCAACTGCTCCGTCGACTATGCGGGCCGGCTCAGCGCGCACCTGCCGCTGGCGACACGGCTGCTCATGCTGAAGGCCGACGGCAGCCTCCTGGTGCACTCGGACGGCGGCTCGTACAAGCCGCTCAACTGGATGAGCCCGCCCTGCACCCTGACCGTCGACGAGCCGGACGACCTGCAGCGGGCGGCCGGCATCAGCGAGGTCTGGCGCGTCACCCAGGCCAAGACGGCCGACATGCTCATCGTGTCCATCCACGAGGTCCTCAGCGACACCGCGCACGACCTGGGCGTCGACCCAGGACTGCAGAAGGATGGCGTGGAGGCGCACCTGCAGAAGCTGCTAGCCGAGCAGATCCATCTCCTCGGCGACGGGCACGTGCTGGTCCGGCGCGAGTACATGACGGCGATCGGGCCGGTCGACATCCTGGCCCGGGACGGAGCCGGCGCCGCGGTGGCCGTGGAGCTTAAGCGTCGCGGCGACATCGACGGCGTGGAGCAGCTGACCCGGTACCTGGAGCTGATGAACCGCGACCCGCACCTCGCCCCCGTCACCGGCGTCTTCGCCGCCCAGGAGATCAAGCCTCAGGCCCGCACACTGGCCGAGGACCGCGGCATCCGCTGCCTGGTCCTCGACTACGACGCGATGCGCGGGCTCGACGACAGCGACAGCAGGCTCTTCTGATGGCGAAGCCGAAGCCGAGGTTCCCACAGAGCTACGAGAACACCCCCGTCAAGAAGGCCCTGGCAGCCATCGCCGCCGAGCCGACCCTCCCGAACCTGGAGGCCCTGCTCGCGGCCGCGGTGAAGGGCGGCCTGGTCGTGGATGTGACCGGATCGACCCCGCAGGACACCCGACTCCGCACGATCAGCTCGACCACGGGCGAGGCGGTGCTTCCCCTCTTCACGTCGACGAGCGCGCTGCGCGCCGCCGTGGCTCAGTCCGCCGAGGGCGACGGCGTTCAGGTGCAGGCCGTCATCGTGCCGGCTGTGGAGGCGCTCAGCTTCATCCGCACCGCCGACTTCGTCGCCGTGCAGTTCGACCCGGGCGCCGAGCACACCATGGTGGTGGCCCGTTCCCACATCGAGTCCGCGCTCAGCGAGCGTTGACCGGTGATTCAGATACGTCACATACCATAGGACCGCTATGACCAACCCGATCACCACCACCGTCACCCGGACCTGGACCTGTGTCCTGTTCGACCTCGACGGCACCCTCACCGACTCCGCACCGGGCATCACCGCCTCCCTCGCCCGCATGTTCGCGGCCCTCGGCCGGCCGGTGCCCACGCCCGCACAGCTTCTCGAGTACGTCGGTCCGCCGCTGCTCGACTCCCTCGAGGCCTTCGCCGGGATGACGGAGCCCGAGGCACGCAACGCCCTCGCCGTCTACCGCGAGGACTACGCCCGGCACGGCGCGCTCGACTCCGCCGTCTTCCCCGGCATCCGGGGCCTGCTGCAGCGTCTGCACGCCGCCGGCATCCCGCTCGCCCTCGCGACGAGCAAGCCCGAGATCCAGGCCACGCGCATCCTGGAGCACTTCGACCTCGCGCAGTACTTCGACGTCATCACCGGCGCCACCGAGGACGAGAGCCGCAGCGCCAAAGCGGATGTGGTGGCCGAGGCCCTGCGTCGCCTCGAGGAGCGCGGTACCGCACTCGACCACACCGTCATGGTGGGCGACCGCCAGTACGACGTCGAGGGGGCGGCGGCTCACGGGCTGCCGACCATCCTCGTCGAGTGGGGCTACGGCTCGCCCGCCGAGGCGCAGGGAGCGATCGCGGTCGTGCACTCCGCCGACCAGCTGAGCTCCCTCCTGCTGGGCTGATCCTCGAGGGGTCGACCGCGGCCCCACTGCGGTACCGACTAGGCGGGTCCGCCGGTGCGCGGGTAGGCTGTTGTGTTGCGAAACCGCACCTCATACAGCACTAGGAATCCATATGCGCACACGTAATCCGTTCGTTCCAGCCGCCATCGTCGCGGCTCTCACCATCGGCTCGCTGGCAGCCTGCTCCAGCAGCGGCAACACCAACTACGTCTCGTCGCACACTCCGGCGTCGTCGTCGTCGGCGACCGCGGGATCGTCGTCCGGCAGCGGAGCGAAGTCGGAGGAACTGCCCTCCGACTTCCCGAAGGCCGACGTTCCGCTCGTCGACGGGACCATCGTCGTCGCTCGCGGCGACAAGGACAACGGCTGGTCGGTCACGGTCCAGCCGTCGGGCAAGAACGGCTTCGCCGACGCGAAGTCCGCGCTCGAGGGCAAGGGCTACACCCAGCAGGCCGGCGGCACCGACTCCGCCGCGGTGTACACCAACGACAAGTACACGGTCTCCGTGAAGACGCCCGGCGTCTCCGTGACCTATGCAGTGACCGCAAACTAGCAGCACCGCAGCACCGCACCCATCAGCGCCCCGCCATCGGTGGGGCGCTGTTGCGTTGCCGGGGCGCTCAGGTGTCGATGATGCGGACGAGCTCGTCGATGAACGCGGTGAACGTGTCGGCGCGGCGGATGAGACCGAGCACCGTGTCGCGGTCGGAGAAGACCTCGACGAACTGGTCGAACACGGTCTGGAACGACGCGCGTCCGGCTGCGGAGAACGCGATGAACGCGATCACGTTGACCCGCGCATCCCCCCAGTCGATCGCCGTGTCGTTGATCACGATCGCGATCGCGGTCCGTTTCGCGCTCATCGTCATCGAGTGCGGCACGGCCAGCGAGTCGGTGAACGCAGTGGACGACATCTGCTCGCGCTCGACGGCCTGATCGACGTACTCCTGGTCGATCGCGCCCGCCTCGATCATCCGGTCGCCGAGCGCACGGATCAGGGTGATCGGATCGCGCGCGTAGAAGTTGCGCAGGAACAGGCTCTCGTCGAAGTACTCCAGCAGCTCGCTCTTGATGCGCGCGCGGTGGCGCTGGCGGCGGATGCGCGAGGCCGCCTGCCGGATGTGCTCGACATCCGTCTCGGTCAGGAAGGGCTGGACGATGACCGCGTTCTCGCGGCGTCCGCGCGGGTCGATCGTCGTGAGCACGAGGTCGGCGTCGATCGCCTCCCAGTCCGCGTCGGTGGAGGTGATGATGCTGGTGATGTCCAGCTCGTCGCCCAGAGTGCTCTCGAGCCGGTCCCGCAGCAGGATGTGCATGTCGTAGTAGTTGGGGCACACGACCGCGCAGGTGACCGCATCCCTTCGTCGCGACTGCTGCTCGAGGTACGCGCCGACGTGCATCGCGATGTACGCGATCTCGTCGTCGTTCACCTCGATGCCCTCGGCCGTCTGCAGCCGGCTGGCGATGTACACGGCGAGCTCGTAGATCATCGGATACGAGCTCTTGATCGACCGGGTCAGCGGGTTGCGCGAGAACGTGTTCTCGTGCGCCCGCGCTACGAGATTCTGCACGTGCAGGGTGAGCCGCACGATGAAGTTCTCATCGTGCAGGTCGACGAGGTACTCGGCGGACGCCCGGTCGACGATGCCGCGGACGACATCGAGGTCCGCCGGGCTGACGAACTCTTCGACCGTGTCGCGTCCTGCTCCCGGCGCGATGACGCGGGTCCGCATGAGGATCGCCAGGTACCGCAGCTCGGTGGCGTCGAGGGCGGTGCCGAAGTGCCGTTCGATCAGTCTGCCGAGGTCGGCCGCGAGCGAGCGGATGGTCTCGCTCGTCTCCGGCTCCTCCACGGCCGGGAGCACGCGATCCTTCGCGAACCGGTCGAGGGCGACCGCCATGTGCAGCAGCACGTCGTTGATGCCGTACTCGTTCACGAAGAAGCCCCGCGCATCCAGCATGGCGACGAGGTCGGATTTGAAGTCGCTGAGCCCTTCCGAGCCGAAGGCCTCCTGGATGCGCGCCACGTCCACGACGCTCTGCCGCATCTCGTCGCGGAACAGCCGGCTGAGCAGCTTGCGCCGTGCGATCTCCGGCCCGAGCAGCTGCACCACCCCGCCGCGCCGTTCGAGTGAGAGCTCCGTCCCGGCGAGCAGCCCGCGCATCCGGGTGAGGTCGGACTCGATGGTGGAGTCGGAGACGAACAGGCTCTCGGCGGTCTCGTACACGTCGATGCCGTCCGGCTCGTCGAGCAGCCGCCGGACGAGGAACACCAGCCGCTCCTGCGGCGACCCGGCGGTGCCGGCGTCCGAGCTGCCGTCGCCGGCCAGGTAGGCCGCGTAGGCGTCCGGCTTGACGCGGTACCCGCTGGCGCCGGACTCCACGACCTGACCGAGGGCGGCGGCGTAGCTGCGGATGCTGCGCGTCGTCACACCGAGGTCGTGCGCGAGCTCGGCGGCAGTCACCCAGGCAGCACGACGCGCGAGGATGTCGAGCATCCTCGTCTGCTTCGCCGAGAGCGCCACCAGCGACCACCTTTCCCGACGAGTCAACCACCCCGTGGCCCGCGGCGTCGCGCGCCCGGGGATGTTTCCGCACCCCCGGAAGAAACGCTGCTGGAACCCGCCCGCTCGCAGCGCGAGCATTGCTGACGTTCCATGAGTTCCACCCCGCACTCCGAAAGGCAAGGATCGATGAAGATCGTGGTCGTCTGCGGCGCCGGTGCGTCGAGCACCTTCGTCGCCGTCAAGCTGCGCAGTGCGGCCCGCAGCCGCGGAACCATCGTCGACGTCGAGCCGGGCAGTGCGACCCAGCTGGAGTCTCTCTCCGGAGTGGATGTCGTCCTCGTCGGCGCGCACCTCGAGTACGCGGTCCCGGGCCTCCGCGAACGTGCGGCCGCGACGGGCACGGCTGTCGCCGTGCTCCCCCCTGTCTCCCCTGCGGCCCTCGACGGCGAGCGCGCGCTGGACCTGGCCCTGAACGCCAAGGCGACGACACTATGAGTGACAGGGCGGCCACCCGGCCCGCACGGAACGAAGGAGACCACACCATGGCTGAACGGATCATCACCGTCGGATCTGCACACGGGCTGCACGCCCGCCCCGCGAAGCTGTTCGTCGAGGCGGTCAACGGCTCGGGCGCGAAGGTGAAGCTCACCAAGGAGGGCGGCAAGACCGTCGACGCGGGCAGCATCCTCGGGGTGATCTCGCTCGGCATCGACCACGGCGACAAGATCGTGCTCACCACCGACGCGGACAACGGTGAGGCCGTCCTCGACGACCTGGCCGAGATCCTGGTCACGGACCACGACGCCTGATCATGGCCGACACCTCCACTCTCACCGGCGCCGGCATCGGGCAAGGCGTCGCCATCGGGCACGTCCTGCGCATGTCCGCCCCGCTTCCCGAGCCGACCGATCAGCCCAGCTCGCGCACCCCCGAGGAGGAGAAGGCGCGCGTCCAGGAGGCCGTGGCCACGGTCGCCGCGGACCTGCGCGAGCGCGCATCCACCGTCGAGGGCACCGCCGCCGATGTGCTCGAGGCGCAGTCGATGATGGCCGAGGATTCTACGCTCGCCGACGACGTCGCCTCGCGGATCGACGGCGGCAAGACGGCGGAACGCGCCGTGTTCGAGGGCTTCGCGGTCTTCCGCGACATGCTGAAGGATCTCGGCGGCTACATGGGTGAGCGCGCCGGCGACCTGGACGACGTGTCGCAGCGTGTCGTCGCCGCCCTCCAGGGCGAGCCCGCACCGGGAGTCCCGCACTCGGACACCCCCTACGTCCTGGTCGCGCACGACCTCGCCCCCGCCGACACCGCCCTCCTCGACCTGACGAAGGTGCTCGGGCTGGTGACGAAGGAGGGCGGACCGACCTCGCACACCGCGATCCTGGCGCGCGAGAAGTCGATCGTCGCCATCGTCGGCGCGGCGGGTGCGGACGGGCTCTCCAACGGCGACGAGGTGATCGTGGACGCCGCGTCGGGGACCGTCACCGTCGCCCCGTCCGACGCCCAGCGGGCCGACGCCCAGCACCGCATCGACGAGCGCGCGGCCGCGCTCGCGGGCGGCGTCGAGCCGGGCGCCCTCGCGGACGGCACACCCGTCCCCCTGCTCGCCAACCTGGGCTCCGCCGATGGCGTCGAGGGCGCCCTCGCCGCCGGTGCGGAGGGAGTCGGCCTGTTCCGGACCGAGTTCCTGTTCCTGGATGCGCGCATGGCGCCGACCGTGGAGGAGCAGCGCGAGCAGTACATCAAGCTGCTGAGCGCGTTCGGCGGCGGCCGGAAGGTCGTCGTGCGCGTGCTCGATGCCGGCGCGGACAAGCCGCTCGAGTTCCTCAACGATGCGCACGAGGACAACCCGGCCCTCGGCCTCCGCGGCCTGCGCTCGCTTCGAGCGAACGAGGACATCCTGCGCGAACAGCTGACCGCCCTCGCCGAGGCGGATGCGCAGACCGACGCCGACCTGTGGGTCATGGCCCCGATGGTCTCCACCGTCGAGGAGACCCGGTACTTCACCGAGCTGGGGCGCGAGTACGGCCTGAAGACGGTCGGCGTGATGGTCGAGGTCCCGTCGGCCGCGCTGCTCGCGGACCGCGTGCTCGACGTGGCCGACTTCGCGTCCGTCGGCACCAACGACCTCACGCAGTACACCCTCGCGGCCGACCGCCTGCTCGGCTCGGTCGCGGGCTTCCAGAGTCCGTGGCACCCCGCCGTCCTCCGCCTGATCGGCGAGGTCGGTTCGGCGGGCGCGGCTCGCGGAAAGCCGGTCGGGATCTGTGGCGAGGCGGCGGCGGACCCCCTGCTCGCCGTGGTGCTCGTCGGACTCGGCTCCACCACCCTCTCCATGTCGCCCGCGGCCATCGCCGACGTGCGGCTCTCCCTGAAGCGCTACACCCTCGACCAGGCCCGATCCCTGGCCGAGATCGCCCTGGCCGCCGATGGCGCGGCCGAGGCCCGGGAGGCGGTCCGTGCGGCCGCCGAACGATTCACCTCCTAACCCCCACACCAGAAACGAGGCACCACAATGACGACGGCGACAGCGACGACGCCGAAGAAGCCGAGCAGCGCGCGTGTCCACGTGCAGCGGTTCGGCACCTTCCTCTCGAACATGGTCATGCCGAACATCCCCGCGTTCATCGCGTGGGGCTTCATCACGGCCCTCTTCATCGCAACCGGATGGCTGCAGAACACGGGATGGGCGATCAGCCCCATCCTCGGCGGCTTCGGCGACCAGGCCAAGATCGGCTGGAGCGGCGCGGCAACCGTGCTCGCCCAGGACCCGAGCGGCCACACCTTCCAGCAGTACGTGGGCCTCGTCGGCCCGATGATCACGTACCTGCTCCCCCTGCTCATCGCGAACACCGGTGGCCGCATGGTCTACGGCGTCCGCGGCGGCGTGGTCGGCAGCATCGCGACAATGGGTGTCATCGTCGGATCGAACATCCCGATGTTCATCGGCGCGATGATCATGGGCCCGCTCGGCGCGTGGGTCATGAAGCAGGTCGACCGGCTCTGGGAGGGGAAGATCAGAGCCGGCTTCGAGATGCTGGTCAACAACTTCTCGGCCGGCATCGTCGGCATGCTGTTGTCGATCGGCGCGTTCTTCGGGATCGCCCCGCTCGTCGAGTGGCTGAGCTCCATCTTGAGCAACGCGGTGAACTGGCTCGTCTCGGCGCACCTGCTGCCGTTCGCGAGCATTCTCATCGAGCCGGGCAAGGTCCTCTTCCTCAACAACGCGATCAACCACGGCGTGCTCACCCCGCTCGGCATCGAGCAGGCGCAGCAGCAGGGCAAGTCCATCCTGTTCCTGCTGGAGGCCAACCCCGGCCCCGGCTTCGGCATCCTGATCGCCTACTCGATCTTCGGTCTCGGCATCGCCAAGGCGAGCGCCCCGGGCGCCGCCCTGATCCAGTTCGTCGGCGGCATCCACGAGATCTACTTCCCGTACGTGCTCATGAAGCCGATGATCGTCATCGCGGCGATCCTGGGCGGCATGACCGGCATCGCGATCAACGTGACCTTCAACTCGGGTCTGCGCGCTCCGGCCTCCCCCGGATCGATCATCGCCGTGCTGGTCCAATCGCCGGCCAGCAGCATCGTGGGCGTCACGCTCTCGGTGATCGGTGCGGCGACCGTGTCCTTCATCGTGGCGTCGATCATCCTGCGGGCCAGCCGCAAGCGCGACCTGGCCGCGGGCAACGCCGGCGACCTGTCCGCCGCCGTCGCCCAGACCGAGGCGAACAAGGGCAAGGAGTCCTCGATCCTCGAGGGCCTGGTCCAGGAGGGCGAGCACGACACCGGCGACGCAGAGGGCGATGCCACGAAGCGACTGGTGCAGAACATCGTCTTCGCGTGCGACGCTGGGATGGGTTCGAGCGCGATGGGCGCGTCCGTGCTGCGCAACAAGATCAAGAAGGCCGGCGTCGAGGGTGTGACGGTGACCAACCAGGCCATCAGCAACCTCGACGGCACCGCCGACCTGGTCATCACGCAGCGCGAGCTGACCGACCGCGCGAAGGGCCAGTCGCCGAACTCGGTCCACGTGTCCGTCGACAACTTCATGAACAGCCCCAAGTACGACGAGGTCGTCGATCTCGTCGCCAACCAGCAGAAGGCAACGGAGGACGTCACGAAATGACCGACACGATTCTCGACCGGGCGAACGTGGTGGCCGCGGGCTCCGCGACGACACGTGAGGACGCGATCCGGGAGGCCGGTGCGCTGCTCGTGCAGGCGGGCGCCGTCGAACCGGGTTACGTCGACTCGATGCAGGACCGCGAGAACACCGTCTCCACCTTCATGGGGAACGGCCTCGCCATCCCGCACGGCACCAACGAGTCCAAGGACGAGATCAAGCGGTCCGCGCTCTCCTTCATCCGCTACTCCTCGCCGCTCGACTGGGGCGGCGAGGAGGTGCGGTTCGTCGTCGGCATCGCGGGCCAGAACAACGAGCACCTGGAGATCCTCTCGAAGATCGCCATCCTCTTCTCGGAGGAGGACGACGTGCAGAAGCTCATCGATGCTCCGGATGCGGATGCGCTCTACGCGCTGCTGGGAGATGTGAACGAGTGAAGGCCGTCCACTTCGGTGCGGGCAACATCGGACGCGGCTTCGTGGGGCTCCTGCTCCACGAAGCCGGGTACGAGGTCGTCTTCGCAGACGTCAACGCGGAGCTGATCGATGCCCTCGCCGCTGCCGACTCCTACGACGTGCACCTCGTGGGCGAGGAGTCGACGACGAAGACCGTCACCGGCTTCCGCGCGATCAACAGCGCGACCGACGAGGACGCGCTGGTCGCCGAGATCGCGACGGCCGACGTCGTCACGACGGCGGTCGGTCCGCGCATCCTCCGCTTCGTCGCTCCGGTCATCGCCCGGGGACTGGAGGCGCGCGCCGACGACGCTCCGCGTCTCGCCGTGATGGCGTGCGAGAACGCCATCGGGGCGTCCGACCTGCTGGCGGCGGAGCTCATGGACGGCCTCCCGGACGACGACACGCGCGAGCTGATCGCGAGCCGTGCGGTGTTCGCCAACACCGCCGTCGACCGCATCGTCCCCGCTCAGGCGCCGGACGCGGGCGTGGATGTGACGGTCGAGACGTTCTACGAGTGGGTCGTGGACCGCACGCCGTTCGGCGGACACGAGCCGCGCATCCCCGGAGCGCACTTCGTCGATTCGCTGGGGCCGTACATCGAGCGCAAGCTGTTCACGGTCAACACGGGTCATGCGACGGTCGCGTACACCGGCTTCCTCCAGGGTGCGACGACGATCAGCGAGGCCATCGCGATTCCCGCCGTGCGCCAGGCCGCGGAGGCGGCGCTGCGCGAGACGTCGGCCGCGCTGTCCGCCAAGCACGGACTGGCGGAGGAGGAGCTCGCCGCGTACCGAGAGAAGATCCTCGGCCGGTTCGCCAACCCCTACCTGGTCGACGAGGTCACCCGCGTCGGCCGCGAGCCCATCCGCAAGCTCGGGCGCAACGACCGCTTCATCGGCCCCGCCTCCGACTACGCGCAGTACGTGGGAGGCATCCCGTCTGCGCTCATCGAGGCGGTCGGCGCCGCCCTGCGATTCGACGTTCCCGAGGACAGCCAGAGCGTCGAGCTCCAGCGCCTGCTCGACGAGGCGGATGCCGCCGCGATCGTCGAAGAGGTCATGGGCGTGGGCCCGGCCGAACCGCTCCACACCCCGCTCGTCTCCGCAGTCGCCGCCGCCCAGCAGGACAGCCGCGGCCGGACCCGCTGACCCGCAGCCCGCCAGCACAGGAAAAACGCGCCGGATTCCCCCGATTCGGCGCGTTTTTCCTGTGCTCGCGGGCTGGGGCTGGGTGTTCGCCGACCGCCGGTCCCTCGGGGTCGGGCCGGTGGTACGTTTCGCTTGTGAGCCGAATCGTCTCGGTGGCCCCGGTGCTCCCCGCCCGCAGCTACAGCCAGGGGGAGATCACCGCCGCGCTGCTGGCGATGATCACGTCGGACCCCGCCCGGCAGCAGGTCATGCGCCGCATCCACGCCTCCTCCGGTGTGCAGACGCGCAGCCTCGTGATGCCACTGGAGCGCTACAGCTCGCTGGGCTCGTTCCAGGAGTCGAACGACTTCTTCATCGCCGAGGGCACCTCCCTTGCCGAGCGTGCCGTGACCGCCGCGCTGTCGTCCGCGGGGCTCGCGCCGGCGGACGTCGACTTCCTCCTGTTCACCTCGGTGACCGGGATCGCCGCGCCGTCCATCGACGCGGAGCTGGTCTCGCGGCTGGGTCTGCGCCCGGATGTGAAGCGCCTCCCGAGCTTCGGGCTCGGCTGCGTCGCGGGCGCCGCCGGCATCGCGCGCGTCAACGACTACCTGGCCGGCCATCCCGACGAGGTCGCCATCCTGCTGTCGGTGGAGCTCTGCTCGCTGACCGTGCAGGCGAGCGACGACTCCATGGCCAACATCGTGGCGAGCGGGCTCTTCGGAGACGGTGCCGCCGCGGTCGTCATGGTCGGCGAACGTCGGGCCGAGAAGCTCGGCCTCGCCGGGCCGGAGGTCGTCGACACCCGCAGCCGCATCTACCCCGACACGGCGGATGTGATCGGCTGGGACATCGGCGGCACGGGCTTCCGCATCGTGCTCAGCGCCGGAGTCCCCGAAGTCATCGAGCGGAACTTCGCGGGCGACGCCCGCGGCATCCTGGCCGCCCATGATCTGGAGGTGTCCGACGTCGGCGCCTGGGCCGCGCATCCCGGCGGCCCCAAGGTGCTGGAGGCATTCTCAGAAGCGCTCGACCTGCCCGACGGCGCTCTGGACGCCAGCTGGCGGTCGCTCGCCAACGTCGGCAACCTGTCGTCCGCAGCGGTGCTCCACGTGCTGGCGGAACAGCTGGATGTGCACCCCGCCGGAACGATCGGCCTCCTCTTCGCGCTCGGCCCCGGGGTGACGAGCGAACTGGTGCTGCTGCGCTGGGCCGACGGGGTCTCACGGCCGGCATCCGCGGTCGAGTCCGCTGTCGAGCCGGCGACGGATGTGCTGCCCGCGGCGGCCATGATAGAACCGGTTCCGTGATCTGGTACACCGTGCTCGTGCTCGCAACCGGAGCAGAGCGCATCGCCGAGCTGGTGGTCTCGACGCGCAACGCCAAGTGGTCGTTCGCGCGGGGAGGCGTGGAGTTCGGCAAGGGGCACTTCCCTCCGATGGTGGCGCTCCACACGGGCCTCCTCCTCGCCTGCCTCGCGGAGGTCTGGTTCGCCGACCGGCCGTTCCTGCCCTGGCTGGGCTGGCCCATGCTCGCTCTGGTGTTCGCGAGCCAGGCCCTGCGCTGGTGGTGCATCACCACGCTCGGCCACCGCTGGAACACCCGGGTGATCGTCGTGCGCGACCTGCCGCTCGTGACCGGCGGCCCGTACCGCTGGTTCACCCACCCGAACTACGTCGCCGTGGTCGTCGAGGGCTTCGCCCTGCCGCTGGTGCACACGGCGTGGATCACGGCCATCGCGTTCACGGTGCTCAACGCGTGGCTGCTCGCCGTCCGCATCCGGTGCGAGAACCGGGCCCTCGCAACGGTCTTCCCGGTGTCGGCGAGCGCATGAACCCGCAGGTCATCGTCGTCGGCGGGGGCCCCATCGGTCTCGCGTGCGCGATCGAGGCCCGGGTGGACGGGATGGAGGTCCTCCTCGTCGAGCCGCGGGTCGGGCCGATCGACAAGGCGTGCGGCGAGGGCCTGATGCCCGGGGCTCTGGCCGCCCTGCACCGGATCGGCGTCGACCCGGCGGGCCGGCGCCTCGACGGCATCGCCTACATCGACTCCGCGTCCCGGGTCGAGCATCGCTTCGCCGAGCGGCCCGGACGCGGCGTCCGCCGCACGGTCCTGCACCAGGCCCTCGCCGAGCGCGCGGCCGAGTTGGGCGCCCAGCGCATCCACGCCAAGGTCACCGGACTGCAGCAGACCGCGGGCGGAGTCGAGCTGGAGCTCAGCGACGGCCAGAGCATCCGCGCTCCGTGGGTGATCGGCGCGGACGGCCTGCACTCCCCCGTGCGCAGGATGCTCGGCCTCGAGGGCCGGGCACAACCGGGCACCCGCCGCCGCTTCGGGCTGCGGAGGCACTTCGCCGTGGAGCCCTGGACGTCGCTGGTCGAGGTGCACTGGTCCCCTGGCGCAGAGGCGTACGTGACACCCGTCGACGAGAAGATGGTCGGCGTCGCGGTTCTCGGATCGCGTCCGCTGGACATCGCCGAGGTCGTCGAGGGCATCCCCGAGCTCGCGCAGCGCCTGAGCGGCGCAGAGCCGATGAGCGAACCGCGCGGAGCCGGCCCGCTCCTCCAGCGGGCACGTTCGCGGGCGTCGGGCCGGGTGCTGCTGGTCGGCGACGCCTCGGGCTACGTCGACGCGCTCACCGGCGAGGGGATGCGCGTGGGCTTCGCGCAGGCACGGGCCGCGGTCGCCGCGGTGCGCGCCGGGAGCACCGAGCAGTACGAACGGGCCTGGCGCACCACCACGCGCGACTTCCGCCTGCTCACCTCGGCCCTCGTGGTCGCCGCCCGGTCGCGTTATCGTCCGCGGATCGTCCCGACAGCGGCGCGACGCCCGGAACTGTTCGGGTCGATCGTGGAGCGCCTCTCGCACTGACCGGCGGGTGCGACGCGGGTGGCGCGCCGGGGCGGCTGTCTGCCACGGCTTTGCATGCATTTCCGGGCTTTTATGCCTGCTTTGCCCTGTGGATAGATGGCCCATCGGCGGGTAGACCGAATAGTATCTGAAATAGAAATCGTTATCCGGTATGCCGAAAGGTGGAACATGAACCGATCCGCACCCGATCCTTCGAGTGAGCACGACGACGGCGCGACGTCCGCAGAACTGCGCGTGAGCCCCGGTGCGGTCGCTCAGCCGAAGCGGACGAAGAAACGCACGACCGTGACCTTCTACGTCTCCGACGCCATGCGCAACCGGGCGCGTGCCGCCTACCGGCAGACCTCGTTCGCCGAGCGGGACACCAGCTGGTCCGAGATGCTCAACAAGGCGCTTCTGGCCGAGGTCGAACGCCGCGAGGTGGAGCACAACGCCGGCCAGGTGTACGTCGGAACCGATGAGCCGCTGACCCCCGGACGGCCGATCGGGTACTAGCCGATCGGCCGTCCGATCCCGGCACGACGAGTTCCCGGCACGACGAGTTCCCGGCACACCGGCGGCTGGGAGCCGGCGTGCCGGGAAGTCAGCATCCGCGATCAGCGGATGCGGATCCGATCAGCGGGCGTGGTGGCGTCGCCCCCGGTTCGCCGAGACGAACGCGAACATGACTCCGAGCAGCGCCAGCAGCGCGCCCAGGGCGCCGAGTCCGAGCTCGTCGGAGCCGGTGGAGGCAAGGACCGACGCGCCGGAGGCCGAGGCCTCAGCCGAACCGGCGGCCAGGGCCGCCGAGCCGGAACCGGTGGCGAGCATCGCGGTGCCGGCGAGCGCCGGGGTCACCACTGCACCCGCGTCGGGGCCGCTCGCGATCGGGGTGCTCGGGTCAGCCGGAGTTCCCGGGGTGCCCGGGTCAGCGGGCGTTCCCGGGTCAGCCGGAGTTCCCGGGTCAGACGGCGTTGCCGGAATGGTCGGGTTCGACGTCGCGCTGTCCCCGACGACGCTGATGGCATTGCCACCGATCGTGACGGGAACCTCGGCACCGATCGGCAGGTCGATCCCGCCGGCCAGGCCGCCGCCGTTGCTCGATCCGCCGGGAGTGGAACCACCGGCAGTCGTGCCACCCGTGGCCGGAGCGCTCACGCTCGACCCGGTGGTGTCCGCGTCACCGACAACGGAGATCGCGTTCCCCCCGGCGGTCACCGGAAGCGCCGCATCCACCGGCACCTGGACACCCGACAGCAGGCCGCCGTCGGACGCCGGGCCGGAGCCCGAACCGGACGTGGCCGAGCTCCCGTCACCTGCGGCCGGAGCCGCCGTCGAGGACCCCGTCGAGGTCGCATCTCCGAGAACCGCGACCGCGTTACCGCCCGCCGTCACCGGAACGGCAGCGCTCACCGGAGCCTGGACACCCGAGAGCAGCCCTCCGTCAGGATCGGAACCCGAACCCGCCGTGGCCGTGCTGCCCGCTCCGGAAGCCGGAGCGGACGTCGACGAACCCGTCGACGTGGCGTCGCCGAGGACCGAGACGGCGTTGCCGCCGGCGGTCACCGGGACGGCCGCGTCGATCGGAGCCTGCAGGTCGGACAGCACTCCGCCGTCCGAGCCCGCGGAACCCGACGAGGTCGCGGTCGCCGTCGAGCCGGATCCTCCGGCTGCGGTCGCCGTGGACCCCGTCGAGGTCGCGTCGCCGATAACCGAGACGGCGTTCCCGCCCGCGGTCACCGGCACATCCGCTGCCACAGGGGCCTGGATGCCGGAGGCCACGCCGTCAGAACCCGACGAGGTCGCCGTCGCACCCGAGTCCGGCGCAGGAGCGGCGGAAGTGGGAGCAGCGGAAGCGTCCGAGCCGGAGCTGTTCGCATCGCCGAGCACGCTGACCGCGTTCCCGGCGACCGTCACCGGCACGCTCGCATCCAAGACCGCCTGGTCGCCGGTGAGCACACCGCCGATCGAGTCGGGCGCGATCGTGGCCGACGGAGCCGGGGCGGCGGGCGCCGTCGCGGTCGAACCCGCGCTGGACGAGTCGCCGACGACCGAGATTCCGTTGCCGGCGACCGAAACGGGGACGGAGATGCCGATGACGGCCTGGTCGCCTGTGGCGACGCCGTCACCGCCGGAGGACTCGGCCGCGTTCGCCGCGGCCGTTCCGGCGAGCCAGAGGCCGCCGACGCAGAGGGTGAACATCAGCCCTCTGGAAACGTACTTGTTCATGGATCTGCCTTTCGAATGAGTGTGGTCGCCCGGGCATGGGGATGCCGGGCAGTGGTCGCGTGCCGCCTCACAGGGCGGCTGCGACCCACTCAGTCGGGGCTGATGTCGTGGTCGGCGACGGGACCCGCGGGAACGTTGTCGTCCGCGGCCGGGCCAGTGATCCCGCCCAGGAGGACGGCGGGCAGGGCGTATCCGTCGACGGTGGCTCCCGCGCCGGGCACAGCTCCGCCCGGTCCGCCGGCACCGCCGGCCGAGCCGGTCGAGCCGCCCGCGGGTAGACCTCCGCCCAGGGGGCCGTCGGCGGGCAGACCGCCGGGCGCGCCTCCGCCGGGCGTGGCGGGAGTCCCGGCCACCCCGGCGGAGAAGGACGCCGCACGGGCCTGGGCCGAGAAGCCGTCAGCGCGGGACGACTGCACGAGGGGCACCGAGACGACCGGGCCGACGAGCGCAGCACCCCACGGGGCCGCAACGGTCGGAACGTGGGTGCCGACGCCCGGGAGCGCCGGGAGTCCGGACCCGGGAGTCGTCACCGGCGGTTCTCCCGCCGCCGGTGCCACCGGGGCGACGGAAGCATCGACCGCATCCACGACATCCGAGATCGCCTGGTCGACCGTTCCGGTGACCGGCTGCGTCACAGCCGCAACGGGTGCGGGCGGGAGGATGTCGCTGACGACGGGGACGTCGGCGACCACCTGGTCGACGACGGTGGCCACAGGATCGACAACGGACGAGACCGGCGCCTGGTCGGCGACCGCGTCCGCCGCGTCCGCCACGGGAGCGACGACGGCGGAGACGACCTCCTCCACCGGGGCGGGAACAGCCGGAGCGACGGCCGAGGTGACCGAGCCGACGGTGTCGCCCACCACGCCGGTGGCGCTCGAGACGAGAGCGGCGACCGGGCCGGTCGGCGGCGGCGCCTCGGCCGCGGAGGCCGGCGATCCGCCCATCAGGAAACCGAGGACGGTCAGTCCGGCGCCGGCGCCGAAGGATCCGATCAGCACGCGCGCAGGGGTGATGCGGTGACGGTGCACCGTTTCGGTGACATCCGGCATACGATCACCCCCTGACCGTTCGAGACGAGAGTGAATGTACCCCCTCGTCTACTAGACCGGAAGGGTCGCCTCCGACGAGTCCGCGCCGGCGTGTGCGCGGGCCGAACGGGCGCGCCGCGCCGCTCCGGCAGCGAAAGCGACCACAATCAGGGCGCCGACGGTCATGGCGGCGCCCACCCAGAGGGGCGAGGCGTAGCCGAGCCCGGCCGCGATGGTCACCCCGCCGAGCCACGCGCCGATCGCGTTGCCGAGGTTGAACGCCGCGATGTTCGCACCCGACGCGAGCGTGGGCGCCTGCGATGCGAACGAGAGCACGCGCAGCTGCAGCGCGGGCACGGTGGCGAATCCGAACGCACCCATGAGCACGAGGGCGATCACCGCTGCGACCGGCATCCCGGCCACCAGCGCGAACGTCGCGAGCACCACGGCGAGCGCGGCGAGCAGCCAGAGGAGCGTCCTGTCGATCGAGCGGTCCGCGAGGCGCCCGCCGACCCAGTTGCCGGCGAACAGTCCCAGGCCGAAGAGGATGAGCAGCCACGGCACGGCTGCGGAGGGGAAGCCGGAGACCCCGGTCAGCGTGTACGCGATGTACGTGAACGCACCGAACATCCCGCCGAAGCCCAGAAGTGTGGCGGCGAGCGACAGCCACACCTGCCCGGAGCGGAACGCGGAGAGCTCGCCGCGCAGTCCGCCGCCGGCCCGGCCGCCCGCGCCCGCGGGCACGAGCACGGCGACGCCGATCAGCGCGATCACACCGATCACGGTGATCGCCCAGAAGGTCGACCGCCAGCCGAACGCCTGACCGAGCAGCGTACCGAACGGCACACCGAGCACATTCGCGGCCGTCAGCCCGGTGAACATCACCGCGATGGCGCGCGCCTGCTTCTCGGGTGCCACCAGCCCGGCGGCGACGACGGACCCGATTCCGAAGAACGCTCCGTGGCACAGGGCGGCGATCACCCGGCCGGTCAGCATCACTCCGTAGTCCGGCGCGATCGCCGAGAGGAGGTTGCCGGCGATGAACAGCACCATGAGCCCGAGCAGCGCCGCCTTGCGCGGAACGCGGGTGGCCGCGGCGGTCAGGCCGAGCGCTCCGACGACCACCGCGAGCGCGTAGCCGGAGATCAGCCAGCCCGCGGTCGCTTCGTCGACGTGGAAGTCGGCCGCGACCTCGGGGAGCAGGCCGGCGATCACGAACTCGGTCAGGCCGATGCCGAACCCTCCGAGGGCGAGGGCGATCAGGCCAGCGGGCATGGTGACTCCTTCGGGAGGCCGGGATGCGGAGATGCTGCGCTACTCTGTTAGTTGCAGGCGCGCTATAAATAGTTGCACGCGCAACTATTTCGCGCAAGCCCGCGATCACCGGGAGAGAGGTTCCGAGCATGGGCATCGCAGACGACGCCGTCGAGGTCCGCGCGCACGGCTGGCGCACCCTCGCCGCCCTGCACGGATTCATCGAGGCGGTTCTCGAGCGCGACCTCACCAGCGCCGTGCAGCTGTCCGTCGTCGAGTACACGGTGCTCGACGCTCTCGGCCGCCAGGACGGCTGGCACATGCGGATGCAGCAGCTCGCCCGCGCGAGCGCCCTCAGCCCCAGCGCCACGACGCGCCTCGTCAACCGCCTCGAGGAGCGCGACCTGCTCACCCGGGTGCTCTGCGCCGACGACCGCCGCGGCATCTACACCGAACTCACGACCGAGGGCCACCGCCTACTCGACGCCGCGCGCCCCGTCCACGATGCCGCCCTCGCGCGCGCCCTCGACGAGGCCCGCACCGTGCCCGAGCTCGCCTCCCTGGTGGATGCGCTCCCCCAGCTCAGCGCACAGCCGGCCTGACCGGCCGTCGGGTCAGCGCAGCACTTCGACGAGCGCGACCCACGAGAACAGCACCGTCGTCACGATCGCGAGGAGCGTTCCCGCGCCGACGAAGACCAGCCCGAGGGACGACCCGGGCACCCCGATGAGCAGCACCCCGCCGATCGCGTAGACCGCGGGCGGCACCGCGAACATCGCGATGCGTTCGGCCGAGAACCGCGCGTATCCGGTGCTCACCGCATCCCGATGCACCGTCAGCGCCGACCGCGCGACGACGACAGCGCACAGCGCCGTCCCGATCAGCACCTGGATGCCGTACACCCACGTGACCTGGCCCGGGATGAGCGCCGCGCAGCACAACGCGACACCGAGGATGAGGGCGGCAATGGACGCTCCCGCCCGCGCCGCGAGGCCACGCGACTCGGCGATCTTCTGGATGTTGACCGACAGCGCGACGATGAGCAGACCGCCGAGGGCCGCGCCCGCGCCCGCCACCGCGACGTTGAAGTCGGACCAGGCTGCGAAGGGCTCCCCCATGGCGCCAGCGTAGCGGTGCGTCGCGCGCAGGGCGTATAACGGGTGAATGGCCGACGCGCTGACGAACTGGATCGACCTCTACCGACGCGCATGGGAGAGCAACGACCCCGACGACATCCGGGCGCTCTTCACGGAGGACGCGAGCTACCGCACCGAGCCGTTCGCCGAGCCGTGGGACGGGCACGTCGAGATCGTCGAGGGCTGGCTCGACGCCCAGGACGAGCCCGGGGCCGCGACCTTCGAGTGGCGGCTGCTCGGCCAGGACGGGCCGGTGTCCTTCGTCGAAGGGGTCACCGACTACCGTGACGGGCCCATCTACAGCAACCTGTGGATCGTCCGCCTCGCCGACGACGGCCGTGCCGAGGAGTTCACCGAGTGGTGGATGGAGCAGGAACCCGACCAGGAGTAGCGCACCGTCGAGGCGCGGCCCTCAGGCCAGCTGACCCAGCCACAGGCCGAGCCCGGCCGCGGCGAGCGCCAGCACCAGCATCCCCACGCCGTTGACGAAGGCAGCGCGGTAGCGGCGCTGCTGCGCCAGTCGCACGGTCTCGTAGCTGGCCGTGCTGAACGTCGTGTACCCGCCGAGGAAGCCGGTTCCGAGGACCGCGCGCCACTCCGGCGGCAGGCCGTGCGCCAGGGCGAGACCGGTGACCAGTCCGAGCAGGAACGATCCGCTCACGTTGATCACCGTCGTCCCGAACGGGAAGCCGATCCGCAGCCGCGCCTTCAGAAAGCCGTCGAACACCAGCCGGGTGACGGCGCCCAGTCCTCCCGCCGCGGCGACCGCGAGCACCAGCAGCGCCGTCATCGCGGGAACCGTCCGGCCTGTCGGCGGGCGAACGCAGAGGCGAGGGCGATTCCGCCGATGGACGCAGCGGCCCCGACGGCGATGGTGGCGACCGCGTAGAGGATGCTCAGGCCCACGCTCTGCGCCGCGATCAGCCCGTCGGCGTCCACGGCGAGCGAGCTGTATGTGGTGAAGCCGCCGAGGATGCCCGTCCCTGCGAACAGGCGCACGTCGCGCCGGACGCCGTCGTCGGACCCGCGCAGCGCCAGCGACTGCAGCAGCAGGCCGAGAACGAAGGCACCGGTGACGTTGATGAGGAAGGTCATGAACGGCACGCCCGCCACCGGCGGGACCGCGAGGGTCAGCAGGTAGCGGATGGCCGTGCCGAGCGCACCGCCGGCGAACACGAGCAGGATGGACCGCCAATGCAGATGCACCGGCGCCGGTCCGCGGACCAGCGGCACTAGACCGGCGGGTCTTCCCAGGGGAGCTTCTGCGCCCCCGGCCTCGGATCGAGCGGGACGACGACCACCGGGCGGTGCTGCCGGTGCGCGAGGTGCAGGGCGACCGACCCGTTGAAGAACTCCCGCAGGCTCCCCCTCAACCCCGCCTCGCGGGTGCCGACGACGATGAAGCGCGCATCCATGTCGTCCGCCAGGCGCGACAGTGACCAGGCCGGGTCCCCGGCCAGCTGCTGCAGCGTGTACGGGATGCCGCGGCCGTCGAGCGCCCGCCGGATGTGCGAGGCGAGCTCGGGGTCGAACTGCTCCTCGTCCGTCTCGTGCAGGTCGGGGTCGTACGGCAGGGCGACGATCGTTCCGTCGACGTAGCTGGAGACGAGGTACCGATCCGGGTCGACGTTCGCGCACACGAGCGGGACGTCCAGATCGTCGGCGAGCCGGGCGGCCTGCTCCAGCACGGCGATCGGCTGTCCGGGGACCACTGCCGCGAGGATCCCTCCCCGGCCGGCGATCTCGTTGCCGCTCATGAACCTAGTGTGCACCATCGCGGGTTCACTCGCGGAGAGGGGTGGGGTACGTTCGGCCTACAGCGTCTGAAGGGAGCCCGAACCGATGGCCGAAACGCCACCGCTGCCACGGGAGCGCCGCCGCACCACCCGTGGGCTGCGCCCGCTTCCGGAGTTGACGAAGGATCTGGTCGCCCAGTTGCGCCGTCTCGTCGCCTCCGAACTCGCGCTCTTCAAGGCCGAGATGAGCGCCAAGGCCAAGGCTGCGGGGATCGGCGCGGGTCTGCTGATCGGCGCGCTGCTGTTCCTCTTCTTCGCGTTCGCCGCACTGGTGACGACGGCCGTCCTCGGCTTCGCGCTCATCGTGCCTGCGTGGCTGGCCGCGCTCATCGTGGCCGTCATCCTCATCATCATCGCGGTGGTGCTGGGTCTGATCGGCTGGCGGAGCCTCAAGAAGGGGATGCCGCCGGTGCCCGACGACCTGGGCACCGAACTGAGCGCCGACGCCAAGGCTCTGAAGGGAGAGCAGCCGTGACCAACGACATGACGCCCTCCGTGAACCGCCAGGGCGAGCGTCCCGCCGGTCGGCCTCCGCTCCCCAAGGGGGCCGGGATCAATCAGCTGAAGCTGGACCTCGAGGTGACCCGCGACGAGCTGGCGAGCACCCTCGACGATCTGTTCGCAACCTTCAACATCCGCGTGCAGATCCGTTCCCACCCCGCCTTCTTCACCGGGGTCTTCCTCGTCCTGGCGGGCGCCGCAGCCGGGATCACGGCCCTTCTCGTGCGGAGGCGCGGGCGTGCCCGCTGACCAGGGAGGCGTCGGCAAGGCCCGGGCGGAAGCGGTCGGTCGTATCGAAGAGAGCCGCAGCGTCACGACCTTGCGCCTGCCGTGGGGCTTCATCCTCAAGCGCACGCTGCGCAGCTACACCACCGATCAGTGCACCGACCTGGCCGCAGGGCTCACGTACTTCGCCGTCCTGTCCCTGTTCCCCGCGCTGCTGGCGCTGGTCAGCATCCTGGGTCTCGTCGGTCAGAGCCAGGCGGGCATCGACGCGCTGTTCGGGATGGTGAACCAGCTCGCTCCGGGCATGACGGATGTCCTGAAGGGCCCCATCGAGAGCATCTCGTCGTCCCCCGCGACCGGGTGGGCGCTTGCGATCGGCATCGTCGGTGCGGTCTGGTCGGCGTCCGGGTACGTCGGGGCCTTCGGCCGCTCGCTCAACCGGGTGTACGACGTGCAGGAGGGCCGCTCGGCTCTGGTGCTCCGCCCGGTGCAGCTCGGTGTCACCGTGCTCACGCTCGTGCTCATCTCCCTCCTGGCGATCCTGCTCGTGGTCTCGGGCCCGGTCGCGTCGTTCCTCGGCGGACTCATCGGCCTCGGCGACGCGGCCCTGGTGGCGTGGAACATCATCCGCTGGCCGATCGTGGTCGTAGTGGTGGTCCTGCTGGTGGCGGTGCTGTACGCCTCGACCCCGAACATCAAGCACCCGCGGATGCGCTGGCTGACGCCGGGGTCGGTCGCCGCCATCCTCGTCCTGGGCATCGCCTCCGCCCTCTTCGCCTTCTACGTGGGCACCTTCGGGAACTACGACCGCACCTACGGCGCACTGGCGGGGATCATCGTCTTCCTGCTGTGGATCTGGATCGCCAACAACGCCCTGCTGTTCGGCGCCGAACTCGACTCGGAGGTCGAGCGTGCACGGGAGCTGGTCGCGGGCATCGAGGCCGAGGACGTGCTGCGGCTGCCGATGAAGTCGGACAAGGCCATCCTGAAGGCGCGTGAGGCGCACGCCGGCGACATCCTGGCGGCTCGGGCCATCCGGCGCCGCTACCGCCCGGCCGAGCCGGCGTCGAAGAAGCCCACCGAGGAACGGACTGCGGCCCGCCGTTAGGCTCGACGCATGAGCGACGAGCGCCCCGGTCACGATCTGCCTGACAGCCGCGGGCGCACCGGCCTCCATCGTGCCGGACGCGGGTTGGACGGCAATCCGGATGTGCGCGTGCTCGATGTCGAGGTCACCTCGGATGGCTGGCACGTGCTCCGCCGCACGACCTACGACTACCGCGGACGCACCGGCGAGTGGACGACGCAGGCGCGGGAGACGTACGACCGCGGCAACGGTGCGACGGTCCTGCTGTACGACCCGGATGGCCGCACCCTCCTGCTCACGCGCCAGTTCCGCTTCCCGGCGTATGTGAACGGGCACCCGGACGGCCTGCTGGTCGAGTCGGCGGCAGGGCTGCTCGACGGCGATTCACCGGAGGAGGCGATCCGGCGCGAGGCGGCCGAGGAGCTCGGCGTGCGCATCGGCGAGCTCGAGCACCTGTTCGACCTGTACATGAGCCCCGGCTCGGTCACCGAGCGGGTGCACTTCTACGCGGCGCCGTACACTCCGGCGGACGTCGTCGGTGGTGGCGGCGTCGAGGCGGAGGGCGAGGAGATCGAACCGGTCGTCGTCCCCTACGACCAGGCGCTGGCGATGGTCGCGGACGGTCGGATCGCCGACGGCAAGACCGTGATCCTGGTGCAGTGGGCGGCGCTCACCCTGTTCGGCTGAAGCTCCGGCCGCAGCGGCTCAACCGTAGCGGAGCGCGGGGCCGTCGGACTTGAGGAAGTCGATGTGCAGGTGGTTGCACGTGTCGTCGAACGGCTTGAAGTTCGTCAGGTCCATCGAGGAGCGGCAGCCCACCTGCCCGAGACCGGTGCCGTCGGGCACCAGCGGGTCGAGGATGCGAATGAGCTCCACCGACTTGGCGTCCCCGCCGGTGAGCGGCGAGCCGTTGAGCAGGAAGAAGTCGACTGCATGGCCGCCGCCGTCCGCGTAGTGCGCGGAGTCGGTGCCCGCACCCTCGATCTGACCGGTGCAGCGACGGTTGATGTCGCTTACGCCGACCTGATTGAAGTTGTCGAGCGCGACGGAGATCGCCTGCAGGACGCGGTAGTCGATCCCGCAGCTCTGCACGGCGCGGCCTTCGGCCAGGTCCGCGATCTCACCCAGATGGTTCGGGGTGGAGCCGACGAGGCGACCCGACGCGACGGCGCCCATGAGCTGCACGGCGAGCGCCTGCACCGTGGGCGACACAGTCGGATTGGTCGTGGAGTCGAGCGCCTGCGGCGCCTCCTGGATGTTGAGGCCGTCACGCGCGACGACCTGCGTGACACCGCCGCCGGTCAGCGTCTGAACCGCGAGGGCGGTCCGAGCGGCGCCGACAGTTGAGCCCTCACCGCTGGTCGCATAGGCCGGCAGTGCTGCGGTGCCGAAGAACGCGGCGAGCGCGAGCATGACGACCGCGTGGACGCCCAGCCGACGGCGCTCGCGGCGGTCACGGGCGACCGCGGTGCGCACGGGTCGGGCGGGACGCTCGGCGCGGGCCGGGCGGACGGCCGCCGTGCTCCGAGCGGCGCGCGTGGGCTTGACGACGATGCGCTCGCGCTTCCGGGGGCGGCTGCGCTCCGCCTCGAGTGCCGCACGACGGCTCGGGAAGGTCTGCGTCGCCGTCAGCTCCTCGGCGGTGGTGAAGGCACTGACCGGGTCGTCCGAGAGTTCCGGCTGCTGTTCCACATCCACCACGACGGGTGCCCTGAGACTGCGGCGAGGCCGCACTGAGGGAGAGGACTGCTGCAAGCTGGTGGATACTTCCTGGGCGAGACGGTCGGGGGTAACGCACCGGGGGGTTGGCGCGAAAGCGTACCGATCATTTCTACCCGATTTCGTCTGGATGTTCCATCAATGCAGACGAATAGATCCCGGCCGGGGGCTCATCCCGCGCGTTCGGGTCACGCAGGGGCCCCCATCCGGGACCGGGGACGGGAGCGGGCTCCGTCCTCTTAAAACCTAGGCACCGACTGGCGTGTGGCCCAGCGGGAGTACGGCTGTTACGACGGGGTTCCCAGCGCGGGCTCAGGGGATCGCGACGGCCAGTTCGACACGCCCGGCGCTCTCGCTCAGCGCGACCGTCCCGTGCTCTGAGAGCTGCTTCAGACCGATCCCGGGATGGGTGCGCAGGAGCGTCCCGCCGGAGACGATGACCACTTCGACGCCGTCCGGACCCGCCGGTCGCAACTCCAGCACGACCGCTGAGCCGTCGCCGTGGCGCACGGCGTTCGTGAGGCCTTCCGACACCGCGTCGATGACGGCGGAGCTGCGCACGGGGTCGGCCAGGCGCTCCCAGACACCCTCCGCGATTCGTGCGCTGAGCGCGATCGCCGACGACCAGCTGTCGAGCAGCGTCCCCACCTGCTCTTCGGCCCTCGGCTCGTCGTGCGACCCGCGGAGGGCGTCGCGGGCGCGGCCGACGATCTCCGCGATGCGCGCGCCCGTGTCGCCCGCGCCGGCGGCGGGTGCAACGGTCACCGCGAGCGCACCGGCGATCAACTCGGACTGCACGCCGGCATGCAGCAGCCGTGCCAGCGACGCCCGCTCGCGCTCGTAGTCGGAGCGGAAGCGGGCGGCGGCCGTCACGTTCGTCTGCAGGGCGTTCTCCAGTTCCCCCCGGTCGAGTCGCGTCCGGACCGCGAGCGAGCCGACGAAAGCCACGGCGACCGCGACGATCGGGTACATCGCGGCCTCGAACCAGACGGACGTCGGCGCGACGCCGGCGAGTGTCAGCATGGCCTCGCCGGTCAGGGCGAGCACCACTCCGGCGGCCCCGTAGAGCAGCAGCAGAACGGTCAGCCGCCACACAGCCCGGTCCGGCAGGGGAAGGCGCGCGATGAGGGCGTTGGCGACGAGCAGGAGGACCAGCCCGGCCGCCACCGGAAGGAGGCTGCGCGTACCGAACAGCAGAATGGCGAACGGCAGCACCAGAACCGAGAACAGCACGGCCGTCATGATCGGCGACGCCGCGCGCGTCCCGCCCAGGACGGAGGCCGACCACTCGCGCGCCCCGGTCACCGCCGCCTCGGGAGCCGGGACCGGCGCATCCGTTGCGAAGACGCGATGGCTCGCCGGACGCACCACGTCCTCGGCGAGCGTGCGCAACAGTCGCGCGGCCTCGTCCGGCCGCAGCGACGTGGCGGCAGCGGAGTCCGCGGCCGCTTCGAGAGCGGCGGCGACGTCGTCGACGGCCGCAGCGCGCAAGGCTCGGAGGCGCTCGGCAGCACACTCCACATCCCGCTCCGAGGCCGACTGCGCGGCGCGGAGCCGACGGAACACGGCGCGGTGGTCCCGCACGAGGTCCACACCCACCGCGATCAGCGAGAACGTGATGACCATGACGACCACGTTCATGGCCATCCGGCCGGCGAGCGCCCCGGGAACGACCCCGATGGAGAGCAGTCCGCCCGCCTGCAGGAAGAGCACCGGCCGCACCGCGCCCACGACTGCAAAGATCGCGAAGACGACGAACGGTCGCGCCCGACCGCGGGCGAAGCGGAGCACCGCGGCCCCCACGAGCAGAAGGCCGCCGACGAGGACGTGCTGCAGCCCGGACACCGCGAGCACCGCGAGCGGACCGCCCGTCACGTACTGCAGCCCCGACATCACGGTCAGTGCGAACGGGAGCGGGATCAGCCAGCTCCACCAGGTGATGGCGGAGGGGCCGTAGATGCGCGCGAACGAACGGCGGAAGTTCCGGAGCAGCACGCGATCAGAGCCCCGTGGAGGCGTCGCCGAAGGTCGCCGTGTACAGCGTCGCCGCGGCGACACGCGGGGTCGTGCGCTCCCCTCCCGCGATGCCGAGAGCCGCGAACACGCGCTCGACGCTCTTCTCGACGGCGCGCACCGAGACGCTCCGGCGGCGGGCGATCTCCGCGTTCGTGAGGCCCGCGGCGAGCAGTCGGGTGGTCTCGAGCTGCGCCGTGGTCAGCGCGAGCAGGCGCGCCTGGGCGTCGGAGGCGACGAGTTCGCGCGATACGGGACGATCCGCGAGCACGGCTTCTGCCGCATCCACCAGCTCGTCGACGGACTCGACCGCGGCCTTGTTGACGAAGGATGCTCCCGCGACGATGCTGCGCGCGTGCAGCGCGGCCGCCTCCCGCGAGAGGTTGCTGAGGAAGAGGACGGCGACATGCGGCGCACGCGCGCGGACGATGGTCGCCAGTTCGACGCCGTTCGGCCGCTGGCGGAGGTCGATGTCGGTGACGAGGAGGTCGGGGTCGAACCGCTCGGCCACCTCGAGCGCCTCAGCCGCGGACCCGGCGGACGCCGACTCGAAGCCGCGTCGATCGAACGCATCGGCGACGAGGGAGCGCATCAGGGCATGGTCTTCGACGACCAGCACCCTCCGCCGCCACGATTCGTCCGCCACCACGCCAGAATAACGCGACACGCCCGGCAGTCCCGCCGCTTCGGCCACCCCCGTTGTGGTCCGCCGGGACCCCGCGACATCCGGTCCGTAGACTGGCTCCGAACAGCGCTCGAGACGGAGGACACGCATGGGATCGAGGGGAGCTCGCCTGACGCGCGGCATGCTCGCTTCGGGCGCCGCCATCCTCGTCGCGGCCCTCTTCCACGTCGCGGGAGGCGGTTCGGCCCCCGGTCTGATCCCCCTCGCGCTGAGCCTGGCGTTCGCCACGCTGGCCTCCGTCGCCCTCACCGCGCGGCGCCTGTCGCTGTGGCGGCTCACCCTGGCCGTGGCCGTCAGCCAGTTCCTCTTCCACGCGCTCTTCACGCTGGGCGAAGGCGGAGCCCGCTTCTCGTCGGCGGAGGGGGTGGCGCACCTCCATGCCGGCTCGCACCCCACGATGACGCTCGCGGCGATGCCCGCGGCCCACACCTCCGACCTCAGCCCGTCGATGTGGATGACGCACGCGACCGCCGTCCTCGTGACGGTCATCGCCCTGCGTTTCGGCGAGCAGGCCTTCTGGGGACTCTTCGACACTGCGCGGGTTCGCATCCACCGCGCCGCGGACCGTCTCGTCGTCGTCCCGGTCCCGGTGTCGGCCTCCGCTGCGATGCCGGGGAGCGCCGAGCCGGCCCGGCTCCGCGACCTGGGTCTCCCCCTCGCGCGGCTGCGGCATCGCGGTCCGCCGGTCGTCGCTCGCGCGTTCTGACCCGCGTGGCCGCTCTCCGGGCGGCCACTGCCGGTGCGCGCACGCACGCGCTCATCCGACGACCCCAATACCCTGAGGACCCTTCATGAAGAAGACCACGTTCGCCGCGTCCGTCGCGGCGGCATCCACCGCTCTGCTCCTCGCTGCCGCTCCCCTGGCGGCGAGCGCGCACGTGCATGTCGACCCCGACAGCGCAGCGCCCGGGAGCTACACGAACCTCACGTTCAAAGTGCCGACCGAGTCGGCGACGGCCGGCACCGTGAAACTCGTCGTCGACCTGCCGACCGAGACCCCGTTCACCTCCGTCAGCTATCTGCCGCTCGCGGGCTGGACGACGACCGTCGACACCGAGAAGCTGTCGCGCCCCGTGAAGACCGACGACGGCACCATCACCGAGGCTCCGGTACGGGTCACCTGGACCGCGGACAGCGGCGTGCAGGTGGAGCCGGGACAGTTCCAGCAGTTCACCGTCTCGGCGGGAGCCGTGCCCGACACCGGCTCGGTGACGCTGCCCACCCACCAGTACTACTCCGACGGGACGGTCGTGGACTGGGACCAGCCGACGCCCGCCTCGGGCAAGGAGCCGGAGCACCCCGCGCCGACGCTGTACATCACGTCACCCGCGCCGGCGGAAGACGGAGTGACACCGCTCGTCGCCACCGACGCCCCGGCGGTCCCGGGACCGAACGCGGCCGGGGCGGGCACCACCGCGACCGTCGTCTCGATCGCACTCGGCGTCGGCGGGCTGGCGCTCGGGGCCATCGCCCTGGTCGTGGCCGTGTTCGCGCTCACCCGCGTGGGCCGGTCCGCCGAGCGTAAGGTGCAGGGATGACGACCAGGCTGCTCGCCGCGACCGCCGGCCTCCTCGCCGCCGCCGCGCTCGTCCTCCTTCCTGCGGCAGCCGCCGATGCCCACGACTACGTGGTGGGCAGCGACCCGGCCGCCGACTCCACGGTGACGGGCGCACTCGACACCGTGACGATCACCTTCAACGACCGCGTGCTCGATCTGTCGGGCAACGGCTCCACGAACCTGCTGACCGTGACCGGACCCGACGCCTCCACGCGGCACTTCGAGACCGGATGCGCGACCGTGGCCGACACGAAGCTCAGCGCTCCTGTGGCGCTCGGCCCGGCCGGCCGCTACACGGTGACGTATCAGGCCGTCTCCGCGGACGGTCACACCGTGTCGTCGTCGTTCCCGTTCACCTACCAGCCACCGGCCGGTACGGCCGCAGCCGCGGGGGCGGAGAGCACGCCGTGCGGCGCGACGTCGACGCCCACGGCCGGGGCATCGACGGGCGCATCCCCGGGGTCGCCCGGCTCCGGCTCGACCGGCACGGAGGCGACCGCCACCGCATCCACTCCGCAGCCGACCGCGGCGTCGAGCGGCACCGACCTCGGGCTGGTGATCGGCATCGCCATCGCGATCGTCGTGCTGGCGGTGATCGGCGTGGTGATCATCGTGCTCACGTCGCGGCGCAAGCCGCCCGGCACGCCCGAGGCGCCTGGCGCACCCGACGACGTCGCCTGACAACGTCGCCTGACGACAGGACTATTCGCGCCCCTGATCGGGGCGTAGCGTTCGCGCATGGCCAGAGAGACGACGGACCAGCAGACGGAGGACTTCCCGGACATCGTCCCGGAGGATCAGATGGACCCGGACATCGTGCCGGTCACCCAGCCTCGACCGGACTCCGTCGATGACGGCGACGAGGAGGACGGCCGACTCTAGGCCGTCCCCCTCGCACCGTCACTCTGCGGGCTGTTCGCCCTCCTCCGAGATCTGACCGGTCTCCTCGTCGTGCGCCGTGAGGTCGGCGCTGGTGTACTGGCGCTCGCCCTCGTCGAGATCCTCGCGTTCGTCGTCGCCGTTGGCCCGGGGATCGGACATGATGTGCTCCTTCATCGTCGGAGTTGAGCAGTCGCCCAGTCTCGTGGGGCAGGGTAAACCTCGTGGAGATCGTTGTCGACGTCGTGCTCGTTGTGCTCGGCATCCTCGCGATCGCGGCGGGGTGGAGCAAGGGCGCGATCCGTGCTGCCGGCACCCTCGTGGGTCTGGGGCTCGGCCTCTGGCTCGGTCTGACACTCGCTCCCGTCGTCGTGGGATGGTTCGCTGACGCCGGATTCGGCGGCGTCACCCAGCGCTCGATCGTCGCTGCTGTCGTCGTCGTCGTCTGCGCGGGGGTCGTCTACGCCATTGCAGGAGCGCTGGCGTCCATCATCGGCAAGCTCCTCCGTCACGGCCCGATCCGCTGGCTCGATTCGCTGGTCGGCGCGGTGCTCGGCGCCCTGACGTGGGCGGTCGTCGTCTGGCTGCTCGCCGGGTTCGCGATGGCGACCAGCCTCGCGACGGTCGTGCAGGCGGCGAACTCCTCGCGCGTCGTCGCCACGCTCAACGGGATGGCGCCCCTCCCGGCCTCGTCTGTGCTCGGAGCCGTCGACGACGTCCTCGCCGGCGCCGGCCTCCCGAAGGTGTTCGAGGGCGCCGAGACCATCCGGGCCGTCCCCGCCCCGGACAGCTCCGTCCCTTCCGCCGTCTCGCAGGCGGAGCAGTCCGTCGTGACCGTCCTCGCCTCCAAGCCCGCGTGCGGCCTGGACTCGGAAGGCAGCGGCTGGGTCGTGCAGCGCGGCCGCGTGGTCACCAACGCGCACGTGGTCGCCGGTGCCTCGTCGATCGTCGTGCGCGAGCCCGGGGGCGGCAGCATCGAGCGCGCCACCCTGGTCGCGTTCGACCCGTCGCGCGACCTGGCAGTGCTGGATGTCACGGATCTGTCCGCTCCCCCGCTCGACATCGGACCGGACCTGGCCGCTGGAGCCGCCGCCTACGCGGCCGGCTACCCCGGCGACGGGCCGTTCACCATCTCGCCGCAGCGCGTGCGCGACCGGGTGACGGCGCGCGGCACCGACATCTACCAGAGCGGCAGCATCGACCGCGACATCTACTCGCTGCGCGGCGTCGTGCGTCCCGGCAACTCGGGCGGACCCCTGCTCGATACCAACGGCCAGGTCGCGGGCGTCGTGTTCGCCCGGAGCGCCACGGATGCCGACACCGGCTACGCGCTGACGCTCTCCGAGCTCCGCCCCGTGCTGTCTTCGGTCGGCTCCGCGCCGATCAGTTCGGGCGCCTGCTCGGCCGGCTGACATCGCTCGCACGACGACGGCGCTCGTGGTTGGCTGGGGGCATGAAGGCTGTGAGCTACTCCGCCACCGGCGACTCCGACGTCCTGACCCTCGGCGACCGCGACGAATCGCACGCCGGCCCCGGTGAGGTGCGCGTGCGCATCCACGTCTCCGGCGTGAACCCCACCGACTGGAAGGCCCGGCGCGGCAGCGGCCCGGCGGAACTCCCCCGGCCACAGGTGCCGAACCAGGATGGCGCGGGCGTGGTGGACGAGGTGGGCGACGGGGTGACCGCCTTCCGTCCCGGCGACCGCGTCTGGGTGTGGGATGCCGCCTACCAGCGCCCGGACGGCACCGCCCAGCAGCTCGTCGTCCTCCCCGAGCGGCTCGTGGTGGGGCTGCCCGACAACGTGAGCTTCGACGAGGGGGCGTCGTTCGGCATCCCGGCGCTGACCGCGCACCGTGCACTCACCTCGTACGAATACGCCCCGCCGGAGCTAGCGCCCGGCTCTCTCGAGGGCCGGACGGTGCTGGTCGCCGGGGGCGCCGGAGCGGTCGGCCACGCGGCCATCCAGCTCGCGGTGTGGGCGGGCGCCACCGTGATCGCGACGGTCAGCAGCCACGAGAAGGCGGAGCTGGCCCGCGCTGCAGGCGCTCACCACGTCGTCAACTACACCGACCCGGACACGGCAGCGGCCATCGGGGCACTGGCCCCGCGCGGTGTGGACATCGTGGTCGAGGTGAACGTGAGCGCCAACGTCGAGCTCGACGTCAAGGTCACCGGTCGCAACGCGACGATCGCGAGCTACGCCGATGCTCCGGGTGCCGAGACCGTCACCATCCCCGTCCGGCCGAGCATGGCGAAGAACCTCCGCTGGCAGTTCCTGCTGACGTACACCGTCGCCGACGAGACGAAGGATGCGGCCGTTCGCGCCGTATCCGCCGCAGCCGCGGACGGCGCCCTCCGGGTCGGCGAGGAGCACGGCCTCCCGCTCACGCGCTTCCCGCTCGAGCAGACGGCCGCAGCCCACGACGCCGTCGAGAAGGGCGTCGTGGGCAAGGTGCTCATCGACGTGCCGTGACCGCCTGCACGCTGAGGGCGACCACGGCGGCGATCGCGATCGCCGCCGAATAGCCGAGCGCCGTGGGCAGGAGACCGATGACGCTGATCAGCTCACCGGCGACCAGGGCGGGCAGGCCGTAGGCCAGGTAGCTCACCAGGAAGATCCCGGCGAACAGCTCGGCTCGCTGGTCGTTCGGGGCGAGCGGGGCGAGGATGCGCAGCATCCCCGAGAACCCGGCCCCGAACCCGGCGCCGGCGATCGTCGCACCCGCGAACAGCAGGGGCAGCACGGCACCGGCGATCCCGACCGCGGCCACGGCGACCCCGAGGAGGATGGCCGCCATCGACCAGACGACCGTCGGCCGGGCCGGGGCGCGGGTCAGCAGCAGGCCGGCGACCGCGCCGACGGCGGGCGGAACGGCCACGATGGCGCCGTTCAGCAGTCCACTGTCGAGGTGGAAGACGCCGTGCAGGATGGACGGGGACAGACCGATGAAGAGGCCCGCCAGCATCCACGTCGCCAGGAACAGCGGGATCGCGCCCACGAACTCCCTGCGGGCCGCCCGCGGGACGACCAGGCGCGGGATCAGCGACCGCACTGCGCCGGGGCGGCGCTCGACCGTCTCGGGTGAGGCCACGATCACCAGGATGCCGGCCACGAACAGCAGCGCCAGCGCGAGGAAGACCAGCGTCGTCGGCTGTGGGACGAATTGGACGGCGAGCCCGGTCAGGAATGCGCCGATCGCGATGCCGCCGACGGGCGCGGTGCTGCCGATGGTCGCGCCGAGCTTCTTGTGACGCTCGGGCGCCAACTCCACCAGGGCAGCCGTGAAGGTGCTCATCGCCGCTCCGGTGGCGACGCCCTGCACCGAGCGCGCGCCGATGATCCAGCCGATGTCGGGCGCGAACAGGAAGACGAGCATTGCGACGACCTGCAGGGCCAGCGCCCCGATGAGCACGGGCCGGCGACCGATGTGATCGGAGAGCGACCCGGCGATGAGGAGCGTGATCAGCAGGGTGACCGCGTAGATGGCGAAGGCGACCGTCAGCAGCCACGGCTGGAACCCCCACTCCTGCTCGTACAGGACGAAGAGCGGGCTGGGCGCGCCGACCGCGAGGGCCACCGCGACGAAGGCGAGCGCGACACCGGTGAAGGCGGCCATCGGCCGGAGGCGGAGCGAACGGCGGGTCCGCGTCGCGGTGGCCGGGCAGACGGCGGGGACGCCCCCGGTGGCGAAGGTTTCTTCGGCAGTGCTCATGACGCGCTCCTTAAAGCAAATATCCTTGCTTTAGCCGACTATAGAGGGGGATGTGGAATAAAGCAACAAAATTTGCTTTAAGCTATTCCCATGGACACCACGACCACACCGTCGAAGCGCACGGGCGGGCGCAGCGCTGCGGTCATCCACAATGTGCGGACGGCCGTCGAAGAGCTCGTCGAGGAGAAGGGCCAGGACAAGGTCACTGTGCCGATGATCGCCGAGCGCGCCGGGGTCAACCCGACGAGCATCTACCGGCGCTGGGGCGACCTCCCCACGTTGATCAACGACATCGCGACGTACCGGCTCGACCCGGAGCGGCCGCTGCCCGACAACGGCGACCTGCGCCGCGACCTCACCTCGTGGGCGAACGAGATTGTCGCCCACTACCGGAAGCCGGTGAACGCCGCGCTCCTCCGCGGGGGCGCGTCCGCCGCCGGTGAGCAGCAGTCCTACTGCCTGCGCAACCGTCGTATCGAGGCCGGCTTCCTGCTCGATCGGTACCCCGACACCACGGTCACCGCCGACGACATCCTCGACATCGTCATCGCTCCGATCATCTATCGCGTGATCTTCCTCCCCTGGACGTTGGAGGACACCACCGCCGAACACCTCGTCGGTCGCCTGTTCCGCTGACCAGGTAGTGTCGGGAGGCGATGCGCCAGGAACGGACCAGCCAGGAACGAGCGGCGGCCCGCTCCGGCTGGGCCGTCGGAATCGCGACGGCCGTCTACGGCATCTCCTTCGGCGCCCTCTCGACGGCATCGGGCCTGGACGTGTGGCAGACCTGCGTGCTCAGCCTGGTCATGTTCAGCGGCGGTTCGCAGTTCGCGCTGATCGGCGTGCTCGCCTCCGGCGGCGCGGCGGCCGGAGGCACAGCGATCATCAGCGCTGCGCTGCTCGGCGTGCGCAACTCCTTCTACGCTCTGCGCCTCTCCCGCATCATCGGGCCGGGATTCTGGAAGCGCGCGGCCGCCACCCAGCTGACCATCGACGAGTCGACCGCCGTCGCCACCGCCCAGACGGAACCCCGGGCGCAGCGCATCGGATTCTGGGTGACCGGCCTGGTGGTCTACGTCGGCTGGAACCTGATGACCCTCGCGGGCGCCCTGCTCGGCAACCTCATCGGCGACGTGAAGGCGTACGGGCTGGATGCGGCGGCGGCCGCGGCCTTCCTCGGCCTCCTCTGGCCGCGGCTCAAGGCGCGGCAGACGCAGGCGGTGGCCGTCGCGGGCGGCCTCGTGGCGACCCTGCTCACGCCGTTCCTCACGCCGGGCCTCCCTGTGCTCGCCGCAGCGGTCGTCGCGATCGCCGTCGGGGTGTTCAACCTGTTCGGCCGCCGGGACGACCCTCCGCATCCGGAAGCGGTGCCGATGGAGCGGGAGGTGGAACCGTGACCACCTGGCACGTGATCCTCCTCGGCTCCATCTGCGTGCTCGGCCTGAAGGCCGTCGGCTGGATGGTGCCGCCGAAGGCGCTCGACCACCCGACCGTCGCGCGCGTGAGCGACCTGCTCACCGCCGCGCTGCTGGCCGCGCTCATCTGCGTGCAGACGTTCGGCGTCGGCCAGTCCCTGCAGCTGGATGCACGTCTCCCGGCCCTCGCGATCGCCGCAGGCCTGTACGCGCTGCGCGTCCCGTTCATCGTGGTCGTGCCGGCCGCGGCGGTCGTCGCGGCGCTCATCCGCCTCTTCACTTGACGCCGGATCCGGGGCCGTCCGTCCGGTGTCGGCGGCCTCGCATACCGTGACGCCGTGAGCGCATCCTGGCACCCGGTGGCGAATGCGCAGCCCACCGAGTGGCTGCTCCGCCAGGGGTCGCTGGGCGCCCCGTACGCCGTGATCCGCCGCTTCGCGTTCGGCGACCCCAACCGTCCGGATGTCTGGTTCCGCGTCGTCACGTGGGCGCCGACGTCGGACGGCCGCGAGCTCATCGGCTGGTGCCGCACCCTCGAGGCCGCGGCTGCGGTCGCGTGGGATCACCGCTGCGCCGCCGAGTCGTGGCGGCACCACATGGCGGCGCGCCGGACGGACACGGCGACGATGGCGGCGCAGCGACCACCCGCCTCCGAGCTCGTCCGCTTCTACCGCGCAGCGCTCCGCAAGGACTCGTCCGGACCGCAACGAGCCCGCACGGACCGCTTATCCGTGCTGCCACCGATGCCCGCCGGGCGCTCCCAGCCATAACCTGTGAGCGAGCTCGGCCAGGGGGACCGATCCCGTCGGGGGACGGATCGGGAAAGGGGCCGGAGCGCATCGCGCTCCGGCCCCTTTCGTGTTCACACGGGGGTGCGAACGGGAGTTACTTGGTCAGCGGCTCCAGGGTCGGGTCGTTGGCGTACGCCTCGGCCGCGTTCTCCTTGGTGACGATGACCGGCTTCAGCAGGAATGCCGGAACGACCTTCTTGCCGTTGTCGTACGACTTGTCGTCGTTGACCTCGGGCTTCTTGCCCTGCTGCAGGTCCTTCACCATGGTGATGGCCTGCTTGACCAGGTTGCGGGTGTCCTTGTTGATGGTCGAGTACTGCTCGCCCGCCATGATGGACTTGACCGACTCGGCCTCCGAGTCCTGACCGGTGACGATCGGGGTCGGCTTGCCGGCACCCTTCACCGAGGTGAGGATGGCGCGGGCCAGGGTGTCGTTCGGCGACAGGACGCCGTCGAGCTCGGTCGAACCGTAGTTCGCGGCCAGCAGGGTGTCCATGCGGGTCTGCGCGTTCGCCGGCAGCCAGCCCTGGGTCGAGGTCTGCTTGATCTCGGTCTGACCGGAGACGACCTTCAGGGTGCCGTCCTTGATCTTCGGCTCGAGCACCTTCATGGCGCCGTTGAAGAAGACCGCCGAGTTGGCGTCGTCGGGCGAACCGGAGAAGAGCTCGATGTTGAAGTTCTTCTTGCCCGGGTACTTCTTCGCCATGCCGTCGAGCAGGGCCTGGCCCTGCAGCTCGCCGACCTTCTCGTTGTCGTACGCGACGTAGTAGTCGACGTCGTTGGTGTTGAGGATGAGGCGGTCGTACGCGATGACGGTCGCGCCGGCGTCGTGCGCGGCCTTGGCCTGCGCGGCGAGCTGGCCACCGTCGACGGCGCCGATGATGACGACCTTCGCACCGTTGGTGATCATCGACTGGATCTGCGACTGCTGGTCGGAGACGCCCGAGCCACCGGCGTACTGCACGTCGCCCTTGAAGCCGGCCTCCTTGAGACCGTCGGTGAACAGGCCACCGGCGAGAACCCAGTTCTCCGAGGTCTTGGTCGGGAGCGCGACGCCGATGGTGGCTCCCTTGTCGAAGCCGGAGGCGGACGAGCCGTCGCCCGAACCGCTGCGGCTTCCGCCGGAGCAGCCCGTCAGGGCGAGCGCGGCGGCAGCTGCGACGGCCACTGTCGCGAGTGCGATTTTGCGCATTGCTATCTACTTTCTCTGTGTGTTGGGGTGTGTTGCAGGGTGGGAAACGAAAGTCGTTACTTGGTGAGGGACCGCGAGGTGTCTTCGGCGCCGTCCCCGGTGGGCAGGACCGCGGGCTGCTCCGCTGCCGCGGCGTCGACGCGCTGCGTGCGGTCGCGGTTGAACATCCTGCCGATCAACGACGGGCCACCGCGACGCTTCGAGTAGACGTCGATGCCGACGGCGATCAGCAGGACCAGGCCCTTGATGATCTGCACCTTGTCGCTGGTGACACCGAGCAGCTGGAGGCCGTTGTTCAGGACGGCGATGACCAGACCACCGATGATCGATCCGGCGACGGTACCGATACCGCCGGAGACTGCGGCGCCACCGATGAAGACGGCGGCGATCGCGTCCAGCTCCCAGCCCAGACCGTCCTGCGGACCGGAGGACACGGAGCGGGCGACGGCGATCATCCCGGCCAGCGCGGCGAGGACCGACATGTTCATCATGACGAAGAAGTTGATGCGGCGGATCTTCACACCGGACAGCTCGGCGGCGTGCCAGTTGCCACCGACGGCGTAGATGTGACGACCGAAGATCGTGTTCCGGGTGATGAACGAGTAGAGGATGATCAGCACGCCGAGGATGACACCGGCAACCGGGAAGGACGTGCCGACACGGCCGCTGCCGAACAGCACCGCCGCGTAGACCACGACCGCGTCGAGGATGACGACCTTGAAGACGCTGACCCAGAGCGGGGCCTTCTCGGACCCCATCTTGGCCTGCTTGCGGCGGGTGCGGACCTCGGCCAGGGCGATGACGACCGCGATGATCAGGCCGAGGAGCAGGGTGGAGTTGTTGAAGCCGGTGTTGGGGCCCCACTCCGGGAGGAAGCCGCCGCCGATGTAGGTGAAGCCGTCCGGCACCGGGATGGTGTTCGCGTTGCCGATGAGCTGGTTGAGGCCTCGGAAGATGAGCATGCCGGCCAGCGTCACGATGAAGGCCGGGACGCCGACATAGGCGACCCACCAGCCCTGCCAGGCGCCGATCACGACGCCGACGAGCAGGCCGAGCACGATGGCCAGCGGCCACGGGACGTTCCAGTCGGTCATCGACTTGGCGACGATGATGCCGACGAGGGCGGCGACCGAGCCGACCGACAGGTCGATGTGCCCCGCGATGATCACCATGACCATGCCGATGGCCAGGATCAGGACGTAGACGTTCTGATTGACCAGGTTGATCAGGTTCACCGGCTCGAGGGTCTTGCCTCCGGTGAGGATCTCGAACAGGACGATGATGACGACGAGGGCGCCCAGGATGCCGAACTGGCGGCCGGTCGACTGCCCCCCACCGAACATCATGCCGAGGTCGCGGATGCCTCCGGACTTCTTCTTCTCAGCGGTCTGTGTGGTCATGGTTATCGAGTCACCCTCTTCTTGGCGGAAGTCATGCTTTTCAGGAGAGTCTCGGGGGTCGCTTCCGCAATGGGGAGCTCGTTGGTGATCTGACCCTCGAAGATCGTGTAGATGCGGTCGGAGATGCCGAGCAGTTCCGGCAGTTCGGACGAGATGACGATGACGCCCTTGCCCTGTGCGGCGAGCTGCTGGATGATCCCGTAGATCTCGAACTTGGCGCCGACGTCGATGCCGCGCGTGGGCTCGTCCAGGATGAGGATGTCCGGATCGGTGAACATCCACTTGGCCAGGACGACCTTCTGCTGGTTCCCACCGGAGAGGGTGGAGACGCCGCGGTCAACGTCGGGAGTGCGGATGCGCAGGAGCTTGCGGTACTCGTCGGCGACCGCGTACTCCTGCAGGTCGTCGACCACGCCGCGCTTGGCGATCTTCTTGAGCTTCGCCGCGACGACGGACTGCTTGATGTCGTCGAGGAGGTTGAGACCGAGCACCTTGCGGTCCTCGCTGACGTAGGCCATGCCGTTCTCGATCGCCTCGGAGACGTTGCGGACCTGGATCTCCTTGCCGTCCTTGTAGATCTCGCCCGACACCCAGTTGCCGTAGGAGTGGCCGAAGACGCTCATCGCGAGCTCGGTCCGGCCGGCGCCCATGAGGCCGGCGAAGCCGACGATCTCGCCTCGGCGGACGTAGAAGCTGGAGTTCTTGACGACCAGGCGATCGGAGATCTGGGGGTGCTGGACGATCCAGTCCTTCACCTCGAAGAACTTCTCGCCGATATTCGGGGTGCGCTCGGGGAAGCGGCTCTCGAGCGTGCGGCCGACCATGCCGCGGATGATGCGGTCCTCGTCGACGCCGTCCGCCTTCACGTTGAGCGTCTCGATGGCGCGGCCGTCGCGGATGATGGTGATCTCGTCGGCCACCTGCTCGATCTCGTTGAGCTTGTGGCTGATGATGATGGAGCTGATCCCACGACCCTTCAATCCCAGGATCAGATCGAGGAGGTGCTGCGACTCGGCTTCGTTGAGCGCTGCGGTCGGCTCGTCGAGGATGAGGAGCTTGACGTTCTTGTTGAGCGCCTTGGCGATCTCGACCAGCTGCTGCTTGCCGACACCGATGTTCTTGATCTGGGTGTCGGGGTTGTCGGTGAGGCCGACGCGCGCGAGCAGTTCGACGGCACGGGTCTTGGCGGCCTGCCAGTCGATGACTCCGCCGCGCGCGGGCTCGTTGCCGAGGAAGATGTTCTCGGTGATCGAGAGCTCGGGGATGAGCGCGAGCTCCTGGTGGATGATTACGATGCCCTGCTGCTCGCTGGACTTGATGTCCTTGAAGCGCATGACCTCGCCTTGGTAGACGATGTCGCCGGAGTAGGTGCCGTACGGGTAGACGCCGGACAGGACCTTCATCAGGGTGGACTTCCCCGCGCCGTTCTCGCCGCAGATCGCGTGGATCTCGTCAGCGTGCACGGTGAGGGAGACATCCTCGAGCGCCTTGACCCCAGGGAACTCCTTGGTGATCGCGCGCATCTCCAGGATGACTGCGTTCGACGGCATCGTCGCTCCTTGCGGTGCTCGGGAATGGATGTGCCTAAGTAGTAAACGCTATGTTCGCGCTTGTCGTCAAATAGTGAAGACAACGATGCGATAACGGATGAGGGTTTCTCACTCGTTCCCGGCGAGTGCGCCTTGGATGACGATCGCCGCAGCGCCCAGCGACTCGGCCCTGTCGCCCAGAGACGACACCCGTACCGTCGTGGTGTCGGCGATGATCGGGATGGCGTTGTGCTGGATCCCGTGCCGGATCGGGTCGAGCAGCGCGTCGCCGAGGCCGACCAGCGGGCCTCCGATCAGTACGAGCTCCGGGTTGATGACGTTGGCGATGTTGCCGATCGCCTGCCCGACGGCCGTTCCGGCGTCGCTCACCACGCGCAGCACGGCGGGATCCTTCTCCAGCCCACGGCGCAGGATGTCGCCCGCGGTACGCGTCCCGCTCCCCCTCCCGAGCGACTCCAGCATCACGCTGGTCGAGGCGACAGTCTCGAGGCATCCGCGGTTTCCGCAGCGGCAGATGACGCCGTGCTCGGCGACCGGTGTGTGCCCCAGCTCGCCGGTGATCCCGAGGAACCCGTAGTACGGCAGGCCGTTCAGGATGAGGCCCGCGCCGATCCCGGTGCCGATCTTGACGAAGATGAGGTTCCGCTCGCCGCGGTTCTCGCCCCAGGTCACCTCGGCGAGCGCCCCGAGGTTCGCATCGTTGTCGACGACGACGGGGAAGCCGAACACGTCCTCCAGTTCGCGCCGCGTGATCCCGACCCATTCGGGAAGGATCGCGCCCTGCAGCACCGTGCCCGTGCGACGGTCGATCGGACCGGGGATGCCGACGCCGACGGCGAGCACCGACTCCCGGTCGTGGCCGCCCTGCGCCAGCATCCTGTCCAGCAGCGCCGCGGCCTCCCCCACCGCGCCGAGCACGTCGTAGCCGGGCTCCAGTGCGACCTGCTCCTCGGCGATGACGTGGTAGCCGAGGGTCGACAGCACGATCCGCACGTGGCGGCGACCGAAGTCGACGCCGACCGCGATGTCCCCAGTGTCGGTGAGCTGCACGAGGAGGGCGCGCCGGCCGCTCGAGGTGACGGGAGACGTCGCGACGACACCCTTCGTCGCCATGTCACGGACGATGTTGGACACGGTGGCGGTGGACAGGCCGGTCCCGCGCGCCAGCTCAGCCTGGGTGGACGGTCCATTGGCCAGGAGGAACTCGACGAGTCGCTCCTGGTTCAAGTGCCTCAGTGCGCCCTGCGACCCCGGATTGCGTGCGCCACGAGGAATCAGCCCCGGAGTGGCGGTCATAGCGATAAGAGTGAATGATCGCGCTGTTGGAGTCAAGCTGTGAACGCAAGAGTCGACCCCGGAGTGGGTTACAACTTCGTCACATCGGCGCCGGCTGCGATGATGGAGGGCATGCCCATCCTGAACAAGGACATGCAGGTCTGCATCTCCCTCGCCGGTCGACCGAGCAACATCGGCACGCGGTTCCACAACTTCCTCTACGACGAGCTGGGACTGAACTTCGTCTATAAGGCGTTCACGACCGACGACCTGGAGGGCGCGGTACGCGGCATCCGGGCGCTCGGCATCCGCGGGTGCTCCGTCTCCATGCCCTTCAAGGAGGCGATCATCCCCCTGGTCGACAACCTGGAGCCGTCGGCCGTCGCGATCGAGTCCGTGAACACCGTCGTCAACGAGGACGGCCTGCTCACTGCATCCAACACGGATTACGAAGCCGTCGCCCAGCTGCTCGCCGAGCACGAGGTCGATCCCGCCCAGCGCGTGCTGCTGCGCGGCTCCGGCGGAATGGCCAAGGCGGTCGTCGCGGCGTTCCGCGGCGCGGGCTTCGACGACCTCACCGTGCTCGCGCGCAACGCGGAAGCCGGCCCGGCCCTCGCCGAGCGGTACGACTACCAGTGGGTCGCGCACGACCCGGAACCCGACTTCGACGTCATCGTCAACGTCACCCCGCTCGGGATGCGCGGCGATGCGGAGGACGTCCTCGCCTTCGAGCAGCCGTACATCGAGCGTGCCACCACGGTCTTCGATGTGGTGGCCTTCCCGTCGGAGACGCCGCTGATCGTCGCCGCTCGGGCCGCGGACACCGCGGTCATCACCGGCGCCGAGGTGATCGCCCTGCAGGCCGCCCGCCAGTTCGAGCGGTACACCGGCGTTCGCCTGACGCCGGAGCAGGTGGCGCGCGCCTCCGCGTTCTCGCGCGCCGAGTAGCAGGAAGGGCGCGGGCAATGCGCGCGAAGTGCTGCGCTCCGGGCGGCTCCGGAGTAGCTTGAGCGCGAACGTGAAGGAGCGTGGCGTATGGGCATCGGAAGCGGCATCTTCATCTTCGTGGTCGGGCTCATCCTGGCGTTCGCGCTGCAGGTCGAGGTGAGCTGGATCGACCTGAAGACGACCGGTTACATCCTGATGGGGGCGGGGCTCGTGGTGTTCGCCATCTCGCTGGCGTTCGCCCTGCGGCGCCGACCACGCACCACGGTCCGCCGCGACGGCATCGATCCGCTGACCGGCGAGCGGATCGAGCGGCGCACCGATGACTACTGAGGCGCCGCCCTACGATGGCAGGATGTCCGACGATCTCCTCGCTCTCGAGAACCAGGTGTGCTTCGGACTCGCCGTCGCGGCGCGCAGTGTCATCGCGCTCTACCGGCCGGTGCTCGAGCCGCTGTCGCTGACGCATCCCCAGTACCTCGTGATGCTCGCGCTGTGGGAGCGGGAGCCGCGATCGGTGAAGGATCTGAGCGAGACGCTGGCCCTGGAGCCGGCGACCCTGTCGCCGCTGCTGAAGCGGCTGGAGGCGACCGGCTACATCGAGAGACGGCGCAGTGCGACGGACGAGCGGGCGCTCGAAGTGCGGCTGACCGCATCGGGACGCGCGCTGCGGGCCGAGGCCGAGAAGATCCCCGCGCGGATCGTCGAGCAGCTGGGGCTCCCCGTCTCGCAGCTGGAGGACCTCCGCGCGAGCCTGCACGCGATCATCGCGGCGGCGGGACGCACGACCTGAGCGAAGTGGACCCTGACCCACGGGTCACGGTCTACGCTGGCCGCGGAGGACGACATGAGGATCAGCGAACTCGCCGAACAGGCCGGTGTCACCGTGAAGGCGGTGCGCTACTACGAACGACTCGGGCTCGTGGCACCCCTGCGGCTCTCCAACGGGTACCGCGAGTACGGCGACGAGCACCTCCGCGCCGTGCTCGAGATCCGCGAACTCGCCGCCACCGGCATCCCGCCGGGCAAGGCCCGTCCCTTCATCGAGTGCCTCGGCTCCGGTCACGCCCACAGCGACGAGTGCCCGGCCTCCCGCGACGCCTACCGCGACGGCCTGGCCGAGCTGGATGCGGCGATCGCCTCCCTCGAGCGCCGTCGTGCCCTCCTGGCGAGCCGGCTCGACGGGGCGGAGCACCGCATCCCGGAGGCCGCCTACGGCTGCGGGTGCACGGTCGGCACGCCTTGACCGGCTGCACGGATCATCCCGTGGGATGACCTGCTCGCTACCTCCGGTCGATGCTTCCTCGCGACCGGGACGGTTGACTCGATGGTGTCGACCCGAGCTTGCGGCTCGGGACCTCGACGCGAAGGGGGAGACCGATGACGACACTGGGCCACGGACTGCGAAGCGCACCGACACTCGGTACGGCATCGGTCCCGGTGCGGCGGCGAGCGCGGGGGTTGCTCGCCGCCGTCACCGGCAACGCCTATCTGCAGCTGCTGGTGACGCTGATCGCCCTGGCCGCCGGAGCGGCCGCACTGGTGCTCGGCATCGGGCTCGTGCTCGACGTCTCCGTTCCGTGGATCTTCGACGACGAGCTGCACGCCCTGCGGGCGCTGCTGCCGCAACTCGGCTGAGCTGTCTGGCCGCCGGGCGCCCGTCGCTCTAGAGTCCGGTTCATGGGACGGCTCATCTTCTCCGCCATCGCCTCGGTCGACGGCTACACCGTGGACTCCTCCGGCTCGTTCGACTGGGCGCGCCCTGACCCCGAGGTGCACTCCTTCGTCAACGACCTCGAACGGGATGTCGGAACCTATCTCTACGGCCGGCGCATGTACGAGACCATGAAGGTCTGGCAGGACCTCCCCGGCGCGGGCGACGACCCGGTGACCGCGGACTACGCGCAGGTCTGGCAGAGCGCGGACAAGGTGGTGTACTCGTCGACGCTGGGCGAGGTCACCACACCCCGCACGCGGCTCGAGCCCCGGTTCGATCCGGAGACGGTGCGCCGGCTCGTCGTCGACGCCCCTGGTCGGGTGTCCGTCGGCGGTCCGACCCTCGCCGCGCGCGCTTTCGCCGCCGGCCTCGTGGACGAGGTGCTCCTCATCCTGGTCCCGGTGGCGGTCGGCGGCGGCACTCCGGCCCTGCCGAAGGACCGGTTCCTCCGGCTCGACCTGCAGGAGGCACGACGCTTCGCGGGCGGCACGGTCGCCCTCCATTACGCCGTCGAGCGTTCCTGAGGAGACCTCGACTTCTACTTTCCAGGACGGGCGTCCAGCGCTACCCTGTGCCCGAAGGCCCGAGCCAGAACGGGCCGAGGAGTGTCCGCGATGGCAAAGCATCGAGTCCTCGCGGCGGCCGGACTCACCGCCGCCGTCCTCGCCCTGACGCTCGGCGTCCCGCAGAGCGTGCAAGGAATCGCACCGGGGGCAACCGCCGTGCATTTCACCGCGGCCGGCGACTACGCGATGGCGGCACCGGCGCAGGCCGTGCTGGCCGGCGTCAAGACGCTCGCGCCCGACCTGAACCTGGCGCTCGGCGACATGTCGTACGCAGCGACCGGCCAGGAGCAGGCCTTCTGCGACATGGTCACCCAGAATGTCGGGGCGGGCTTCCCGTTCGAGCTGGTCTCCGGAAACCACGAGAGCAGCGGCCAGAACGGCAACATCAACGACTTCTCCGCCTGCCTCCCCAACCAGCTTCCCGGGGCCGTCGGCACCTACGGACGCGAGTACTACGTCGACGTGCCCCAGGGGTCCCCGCTCGTCCGCTTCATAATGATCTCCCCCGGACTGCCGTACGCCGACGGCACCTGGACGTACGCGACCGGTACCTCCCACTACAACTGGACGCAGGCGGCCATCGACGGCGCACGCGCCGCCGGCACCCCGTGGGTCGTCGTCGGGATGCACAAGCCCTGCCTCACCATGGGCAAGTACGCCTGCGAAGCCGGCCCGGACATCATGAACCTGCTGGTGTCGAAGAAGGTCGACCTCGTGCTCACCGGACACGAGCACCTCTACCAGCGCACCAAGCAGCTGGCGATCGGTCCGAATTGCCCGAGCATCACGCCCGGCACCTTCACCGCGGGGTGCGTCGCCGACTCCGACAGCACCCTGGTGAAGGGCGCCGGCACCGTCTTCGCGACGGTCGGCACCGGCGGCAACGGCAATTACGACATCGTCCCCGACGACGCCGAAGCACCGTACTTCGCCAGCGCGTACGGCAACAGCGGCGCGCCCCTCTACGGCTCCCTCGACGTGACCGCGAACGCGACCCAGCTGACCGCATCCTTCGCCCGGGCCGCGGGCGCCACATTCAACGACGGCTTCGTGATCGGCCCTCCCGCGGCAGGCAACCAGCCGCCGAACGCCGTCTTCGCCTCGTCGTGCACCGATCTGGGCTGCTCGTTCGACGGGACCGGGTCGAGCGATCCCGACGGCACCATCGCCACGTTCGCCTGGGACTTCGGTGACGGCGCCTCCGGGACCGGCGGCACGGTCACCCACACCTACGCAGCGGCAGGAACCTACACCGCACGGCTGACGGTGACCGACGACGCCGGCGCCACCTCGACTGCGACGCGCATCCTGAGCGTGACAGCGCCGCCCCCGCCCACCGACACGCTCGCAGCGGACCCGTTCGAGCGGTCCGTGACCAGCGGCTGGGGCAGCGCGCCGACCGGAGGGGCGTGGACGCTGGCCGGCAGCTCCTCCCTCTACTCGGTCTCAGGCGGTGCCGGGCGCATCCAGCTGCCCACCGGATCGGGCGGAACGGCCCGGCTGGCGGGAGTGAGCGCCACCGGCATCGACTTGCGGCTCGCTCTCGGGCTGGACAAGCTGCCCTCCTCGGGGAACGTCTACGTGACCGTGCAGGGCCGTCGGATCCCCACCGCCGGGGCATATGCCTCGAAGGTGATCATCTCCTCGGTGGGCAAGGTCACCATCCAGATCGTCCGCGTCGATCAGAACGGCGGGAACGAGGTGGTCGTGCAGGCCTCGACGGTCGTGCCGGTCACGTATACGGCCGGCGCCCGCCTGAACGTGCGCGTGCGGACCACCGGGACCGCACCCACGCTGGTCGAGACGAAGGCCTGGCTCGACGGGACGACCGAACCGTCCGCGTGGCAGCGGTCGGCGACGGACGCCACGGCCGCTCTGCAGGGTCCGGGCGGCCTGGCGATCACGGGTTACCTGTCCGGCGGCGTTGCCAACACTCCCGTGACGATGTCGGTGGACGACCTGACGGCGGTGAAGCCCTGAGCCGTCCGCTCAGGCGGCATCCCACCAGCGCAGCACCCGCAGAGCCCGGAGCGTGAGCCACTTGCTCTGGAACCCCTCCATGTCGAACTCGACGATGACCGGGCCTTCGTGGATGTTCTCGAGCACCCAGCGACCGTCCGCGTCCGCCTTCCCGCGCACCAGCTCGACCGCGTCGGCCAGGCGGGGATCCCGTCGGTCCTGCAGCCGGAAGTGCTCCAACCCTCGCAACGCGTCGTGGTACCACCGGACGGGATACGAGAGCATCGTCATGCGCGGGTCCGGGATGGTGCCGTCCGAGCGGCGGCGATAGAGCGAGCGTTCGAGGAGGTACTCCTCGCCCCGGGTGAGCGTCTCCGCCGCGCGCGGGTCGTCGCCGCCGGCGCGCAACCAGGCGCTGAGTCCCTCCACCGAGCAGATGGTGGAGTGGAACGACGACACCTTCGCTCCGTACTCGGCCCAGCAGTTCCACCCGCCGTCGTCGAGCCGCGAATCGACGAGCGTTTCCGCGATCCGGTCGCCGTTCTGACCGAAGTACACGGCGATCGTCAGGGCGACCCCGTTGATGCACGGCTCGGTCTCACCGTCGAAGTACGGCTCGCCGGCGTGCTCCCAGCGAACATTTTCGCGGACCCGCTCGATCGCACGCCGTGCCTCCGGACTCGCCGGGTCGAGCCCGAAATCGACCAGCTGCTGCAGGCTGAAGTGCGTTCCGCTCCATGCGTCGAAGCCGTCGCGTTCCGGAGGGATCCATCCCGGACGGTACGTTCCGCCGTCCCACAGTCCGTCCTCCGCCTGCTCGCTCAGGAAGGTCGCACCCCAGCCCTCGCGCGCCACACGGGCGCGTTCGGCCGCGACATCCTCGGCGCCCGCCCCCATGAGGTCCTGCAGAACCTGCCAACGGATCGCCGGATCGGAGTCGAGCAGCCAGTCGAGGACGTCCATGCGGCACACCCTAGTCACCGCTCCACGGCCGGGGCAGCCCCCGCGTGCGGCTACCCCCCAAGTGAGGAACCGTCAATGACTGGACCCGCTTCGACCGCATGTCTTGAGTGGGCGGCACATCAACCGGACACATCCACCGAAAGGAAACGTCAGTCATGACCATGTCAGACGACCAGTCCGCGGAGACACCGATCTTCGACAGCAGGCGCGATGCCTTCGAGCCGGAGGCCGGGCTTCCCGAGGCCGTGCAGCCGGTCGGCAGCACGACGGGCGGCGAGTCGGGCGGAAGCCAGGGAGGCGTCCGCGACGAGGCGAGTCGCGTTGCCGGCTCTGCGGCCCAGGCCGGAAAGGACGTCGCCGGTACCGCGAAGGAGCAGGCGAAGAACGTCGCCGGTGAGGCCAAGTCCCAGGCCCGGGACCTCTACTACCAGACCCGTGAGGAACTGCGCGGCCAGGCCGCCCAGCAGCAGGAGCGCGTTGCGAGCGGCCTGCACTCCGTCGGCGACGAGCTCGATCAGATGGCCTCCGCCTCCGAGAACGGCGGCATCGCCAGCGACCTGGTCCGCCAGGCCGGCCAGCGTGCCCACTCGATCGCCGGATGGCTCGGCAACCGCGACCCCGGTTCGCTGCTCGACGAAGTCAAGTCGTACGCGCGGCGCAATCCCGGGACGTTCATCGCGGCCGCCGCGATCGCCGGCGCTCTCGCCGGCCGACTCACTCGTGCGCTGGCCAGCGGCGGGAACGACTCCGGCAGCGGAAGCACCAGCGGCACCCGCACCTCCGGGTACACCACGCCGGACTACACGACGCCCGACTACACCGCGGGCTCGACGGCCGGCGTCGGTGGCACCGTCACGGGCGGCACCGTCGGCGGCTATGGCGACGCGTACGACGACGGCAACGACCTTCCCGAGCTCCCGGGCGCGGGCTACACCGGGGGCCGGGCATGACCGATCAGCCCAGTGCCGCCCGGCGCGTCGCCGCCGAGGCCGCCGCCCCAGACGCCGCGGAAGAGCGCGCGGCCAACAGCTCGCTCGGCGAGTTGCTGGGGGAGGTCAGCCGAGACCTCTCCACCCTGATCCGTCAGGAGATGGAACTCGCCAAGGCCGAGATCAAGCAGACCGTTACGCGCGCCGGTAAGGGCGCGGGGCTGCTCGGCGGTGCCGGATACGCAGGCCTCATGGCCGTGTTCTTCCTGTCGGTCGCCCTGTGGTGGGCGCTCGGCTACCTGGTGGGCAACGCCTGGTCCGCGGTGATCGTCGCCATCATCTGGGGCATCGTCGCGCTGATCCTGTACACCCGTGGGCGCAAGCAATTGAAGACCGTCGAAGGCGCCCCCCAGACCGTCGAGACGGTCAAGGAAATCCCGGAGACACTGAAACCGAACGGAGAGAACCGATGAGCGACGACCCCGACGCGATCCGCGCCGACATCGAGGCCACCCGCCGCAACCTGAGCGGCGACGTGGACGCACTGGCCGACAAGGTCACCCCAAGCAAGATCGCCGAGCGCCAGACGCGCAAGGTGAAGGGTGCTTTCCACTCCCTCAGCGACAGGGTCATGGGCACCGCGGACGACGTCCGCAGCAACGTGAGCGGCACCGCTTCGGACGCCGGCGACGCCGTGGCCGACGCGGGACGCACGGTCGTGAATAAGGCGCAGGGCAACCCGCTCGCCGTCGGCCTCATCGCCTTCGGTGTCGGCGCCCTCGTAGCCTCTCTCATCCCGGCGAGCACCAAGGAGAAGGAGCTCGCGTCGTCCGCCAAGGACGCCGCGCAGCCGCTGCTCCAGGAGGCCGCCGAGGTCGGCAAGCAGGTCGCCAACGACCTGAAGGAGCCGGCGCAGCAGGCTGTCCAGTCGGTCAAGGAGACCGCGCAGGAGGGTGTCTCCACCGTCAAGGAGGAGGCCACCGACCGCGCGAGCGACGTCGCCGACGACGCCAAGCAGTCGGGACAGCGCCTGCAGTCAGACCAGTAACGCTTCACCGAGACACGCGGCGGAAGGCCATCCCCCGGGCCTTCCGCCGCGTTTTTTGATCCCTCGAAGACCCCCGAACACCCCGCACCACACCGAGAGGACGCCACGATGAGCGAAATCGGGGCCAGCAAGCGCCTGGCCGATGCCCCCGCCCCCGAGGACTCCCGCAAGCCGGACAGTCCGCCCCATCTCGACAAGCCCTCGTGGAAGCTGATCTTCAAGCGGACGCTCCGCGAGTTCAGCACCGACAAGTGCACCGATATCGCGGCCTCACTGACGTACTACGGCATCCTGTCGATCTTTCCCGCCCTCATCGCGCTGGTCTCGCTGCTGGGCGTGTTCGGGCAGGGCAAGTCGGCGACGGACGCCATGTTCGGCATCATCAAGGGCGTCGCGCCCGGATCGACCGCGAAGCTGTTGCAGGGACCGATCGAGAACGCGGTCAATTCGCCCGCATCCGGCTTCGCCCTGGTCTTCGGCATCGTGCTGGCGATCTGGTCGGCCTCGGGCTACGTCGGTGCGTTCTCGCGCGCGATGAACCGCATCTACGAGATCGACGAGGGCCGACCGTTCTGGAAGCTGAAGCCCCAACAGCTTCTCGTCACCGTCATCACGCTGGTCCTGGTCACGATCGTGGCCCTCATCCTGGTCGTCTCGGGACCGGTGACCAAGGCCATCGGCGACACCCTCCACATCGGCACCGCACCGCAGATCGCCTGGGAGATCGCGAAGTGGCCCCTGCTGCTCATCGTGGTCGTGATCATCATCGCCGTGCTCTACTACGCGACTCCCAACTCGAAGCAGCCGAAGTTCAAGTGGATCAGCATGGGCGCGATCATCGCGATCGTCGTGCTGGCAGTCGCGACGTTCCTGTTCGCGTTCTACGTGGCGACGTTCGCCAACTACGAGAAGACCTACGGTCCGCTCGCCGGCGTGATCGTGTTCCTGCTCTGGGTGTGGATCGCGAACCTCGCGCTGCTGTTCGGTGCGGAGTTCGACGCGGAGACGGAGCGCGGCCGTGAGCTGCAGGCCGGGATGGAAGCTGAGGAGACCATCCAGCTGCCGCCGCGCGACACCCGCCTCAGCGAGAAGTCGGAGGAGAAGGAGCAGAAGCTCATCGACGAGGCACGTCAGCTCCGCGAGAACGCGGACGACGACGACTCGGACGGCACCGACGCCCGCTCCGACGCCTCCCGCACTCGCTGAACACGGTCGGGATGCCGCGCGACCGGTTCAGCCGACCGGTATCCCGACCACGCGGTTGCCGCCGGCGTTCTTCGCCGAGTACATGGCGTGATCGGCCTCGCGGATCAGACGGTCGGGAGTCCACGCCGGATCCTCGGTGCGCGCGATCGACAGACCGATGCTCGCACTGATCGGGAAGCCTTCGGGGATGTCGGCGAACGGAAGCTCGATGGCCTGCCGGATGCGGTCGGCCACCTCTTCGGCGGCGGCGACCTCGGGCACTTCGCACACGACCACGAACTCGTCGCCGCCGTAGCGGGCGACCAGGTCGTCCTGGCGGACCGCAGCCTGAAGCCGCTCGCCGACCTCGCGCAGCAGCAGGTCGCCGGTGTGATGTCCGAGGCCGTCGTTGACGCGCTTGAAGCCGTCCAGATCGATGAACAGCGTTGCGACGAGCGTCGAGGTGGACCGCTGGTACTCGAGCAGCTCCGTCTCCAGCAGCCGACGATTCGGCAGGCCCGTCGTCTCGTCGTGCATGGCGGCGTGCTCCAGCTGGCGCTGCAGTCGCAGGGTGGTGATCGCCTGGGCCGCCTGTCCGGCGAGCGCGTCGGCCAGCGGCGCGGCCTCGGAGTCGAACTCGCGAGGGTGCAGGAAGAAGGCGGAGAACAGTCCGAAGAGCACATCGTCGTGCTGGATGGGCGCGACGAGCACGGCGTGCACGCCGGCGTCGCGCATGGCCTGGCCGAGCACCGGGGCGACGGCGTCCGCCGCGGCCGTCCCGCTGATCGTGATGACCCGACGGAGCTCTCGGGCCTGTTCGGCGAGCGAATGCGTCTGGTCGAGGAAGCGCATGGGATTGCTGCCGGACGCCTGCACGAACTCGCCGGAGTCGTCGAGGAGGAAGACCGCGGTCTGCTCCGCCTGGTACGCCTTGGTGACGGTGGACGCGAGGATGTCGCCGAGTGCCTGCTCCGTGGTGGCCGCGGAGAAGGCGATCGAGGAGTCGATGATCAACTGCAGTCGGTTCCGCGTACGTTCCTGCAGAGCGTGCGTGCGCACCATCTCCTGCTCGCGTTCCGCACGCTCCGTGCCGTCGACCAGCACCAGCAGTTCTCCGTCGGTGGCGGGGCGGCTCCCGACGATCACGGGCCGCGACGAGCCGTCGACGTGAGCGAGCCGGACGAATCCGTCCGAGGTTCCGCCCGGTCCGGAGACGCGCGTCCTCAGCGACAGGAACGGTCGGCCCTCGAGCTCGCTGCGGGACAACCCCGTCCAGGCGACGAAGACCTCGTTCGCCTCCCGGATCCGGCCCTCTTCATCGAGTTCGACGAGGGCGCAGGGCAAGTCGTCCGCTGCAAGGGGGCGCACCGCACTCTCCTTCGGATGACTGGGCCGCTCGGCGGCTGGTGGATACACGATCGAATTTAGCGCACGAACGATCGAAGCCAGTCCTCGAACACATCGGGCGGCGACGGGCGAGCGATGTGGAATCCCTGCCCCCGGTCGCATCCCGCGGCCGTGATGTGCTCCAACTGGTCCTGCGTCTCCACGCCTTCGGCGACCACGCGCATCCCACTGCGGTGCGCGACGGTCACCGCATCGGCGACGGCATCCCAGTCCCCGGCGGCCACGAGGCTGCGGTCGATCTTGAGTTCGCGGGCGTGCACGGCGACCGCCCGTTCGATGGAGGAATGCCCCGAGCCGAAGTCGTCGATGGAGACCGTCACGCCCCAGTGCTGGATGATGTCGAGCCGCCCGGCCACCACCGCGTAGTCGTCGATCCGCTCGGCCTCCGTCACCTCCACGATCAGAGCCGCCGGCGGAAGGCCCGACTCGGCGAGCTGGCGCTCCAGCTCGTCGAAGAAGAGGTCCGTCTCGAGCTGCAGAGGCGACACGTTGACGGCGACGGAGAGCATGTTGCCGTGCTCGCGCCACTCCCGCCCGATCCGGCAGCACTCCTGCAGTGCGAACAGTCCAAGATCGTGGATGGACCCCGTCGCCTCCGCGAGCGCGATGAACTCAGCCGGAGGGATGGGGCCGCGCGTCGGGTGCATCCACCGGGACAGCCCCTCGACCGCCACGACCTCTCCGGTGGCGAGGTCGATCTGCGGCTGAACGTGGATTTCGAGTTGGCGCGCGGCGATGGCATCGGACAGCTCCTTCGCCTCCGCTTCGCACGTCACCACGCCCAGCCTCCTCGCGCGCGCCGCCAAGGCGCACGGTGGCGATAGTGCCCGGATGCGGGACGCCTGTCAACTGGGTCGCCCTGCGCCGGGCTCGCTGCCGGAGGCGTGGCGCCCTCAGATTTCCGGATCGCGCGGTCGCAGATCGGCGCGCGGGAACTCGGCGTCGAAGTCGCCGGTCGGGTCCTGCTGGCGCAGCGTGTTCACGATGCTGGGGCCCGAGCCGACGGGCGAGAACGCGACGCGTTCCCCGCGGACGCTGCTCTGGTAGGTCTTCATCGCGCCGTCGACCGGCAGGTCGATCTCGGCCGGAGGGTGACCCTCGTCGAGCGGGACCGCGCGCTGGGTCGTGGTGCCGTCCTCCTCGACGAAGTCCGCGATGCCGAAGCTGAGCCGCCCGCGGTCGAACGACACCCTGACGAGGAGGTAGGTGCGCAGCCCGTCGTCGCTCAGCGCATCCAGCTCGTCCACCAGCCGGGCCACGTCGTCGGTGAGGCCGCCCCGCGAACCGGAGTCGTGGGCCTCCGACGCCCACTCCCGCACGTGCCCGGCGAGGTCCGCGATGGCGGCCTCGTACGACGACGGCGACGTGCCCTGGATGCCGAACTCGCCCCACTCCGCCCAGTAGCGGTCGTTCTCGTCGTCGTGGCCGACGGGGACCGCGAGGCGAACCCGTGCGGTGCGGGAGGCCTCCCACGCCGCCAGCTCGTCGGCCGAGAACAGTGCCCGCAGCTGCCGGACCGCGTCCTCGTCGTCCAGCCCGGCGGCGGAGGCGAGAATGGCCCGCTCGAAGAACGCGTTGTCGTCCACAGGGCTCCCTTCGTCATCACCAGCATCCCACCCGCCGCAACTCATACCCTGCCCATAGGCGGCTCCCAGGCCACGTAAGAATCCACCAAGAATCCACCCGCATTGTTGATGACATGGATCAGACCTTGAGCGTTGCGCCCCCGAGCCGCCGGGTTCTCGGCCGCCGGCGGTCGGCCGGCGCCCGGCGCGGCGCCCGGGCGGTGCGCGCCGCCGTCGCCGCGGGCGTCCTGCTGGTGCTCGGGATGTGGTGGGTCAGCGTCCCGAGCGGCTTCGCCGCGACCCCGGCGGACGCACTCACCTCGCTGGGCGAGTTGAGTGGGATGGTCGGCGCCTTCCTCATCTGCGTGCAGGTGCTGCTGATCGCGCGCGTCCCGTGGTTCGAGACCGCGGTCGGGCTCGACAAGCTGGTGTCGTGGCACCGCTCCCTGGGTGCCTCCGTGCTGTTCCTGGTGGTCGCGCACGTGCTGTTCCTCGTGTTCGGGGGCGAGCTGGCCGACCGCAACCCGGCCTGGACCGAGTTCGTCTCGATCCTGCAGTCCTACCCCGACATGCTGACCGCGCTCGTCGGAACTCTCGCGTTCCTGGGCGTCGGCCTGAGCAGCGCCCGCCTCATCCGGGCCCGGCTGTCGTACGAAGTCTGGTATTGGCTGCACCTCACCACCTACGTGTCGATCTACCTGACGTTCTCGCACCAGCTGAGCGGTGGCGCGCACTTCGTCTCCGACCCGTGGAACCGGGTCATCTGGATCGCCCTCTACCTGGGGACCGCGTCCGCCGTCCTCACCTGGCGATTCATCCTCCCCACGCTCGACGCGTGGCGGGGACGGATGCGCGTGGTCAGCGTCGTCCCCGAGAGCGAGGGCGTCAACAGCGTCTGGCTCACCGGTCCGCACATCGAGCGACTCGGAGTGCAGGCGGGCAACTTCCTGCTCTTCCGGTTCTTCAGCCGCGGTCACCTCGGCACAGCGCATCCCTATTCGGTCTCCGCTGTCCCGGCGAACGGCTACCTGCGGATCACCGTCGGGGCGATCGGCGACCACAGCAGCCGTCTTCCCCTGCTGCGCCCGGGATCGCTGGTCTTCGCGGAGGGGCCGTTCGGCCGCTTCACCGCGGACCGCGCAAGCCGTCCGCGCATCCTGCTCATCGCCGGCGGCGCGGGGATCGGCCCCATCCGCGCGCTCGCGGAGGAGCTGGTGCGACGGGGCGGCCGGCCGGTCGTGCTCTACCGGGCCCGATCCGCACAGCGACTCGCCCTGCTCGGCGAGCTGCAGTCGCTGCCGGGCGTCCAGGTCATCCCCCTGGTCGGTCGGCGCAGCGAGCTGGGTTACGACCCGCTCGACGCGGAGCCGCTCCGCCGGCTCATCCCCGACCTCCACGACTGGGAGGCCTTCATCTGCGGCCCGGAGGGCATGGGCGAACGCGCCGAAGCCTCGCTCCGGGCACTGCGGATGCCGAAGCGCTTCATCCACCGAGAAGAACTGAGCATGTCATGAACAGCAGATCCTGGCGGGGCACCGTCCTCTTCACCGTCATCCTGGTCGTCATGGGCGCGACGGTGGGACTCAAGCTGTACGGTCTGGGCACCGATGTCGCGGCGGCGCCGACCTCCGTCCACTCGACGACCGGTTCGGGATCCGGGTCGAACGGCTCGAACGGGTCCACCGGGTCCGGCACCACGGACACCTCGGGCGGCGCGACGACGACCACCGCCACGCCTGCGCCCTCCGCATCCTCCTCGGCGTCGTCGTCCGCTGCGACGAGAGTCATCACGGGCTCTGCCGTCGACACGCGCTACGGAGCCGTACAGGTGAAGGTGACGTTCTCCGGCAGCACCATCACCGCTGTGGACACGGTCCAGTCGCCGGACCGCGACGGACGCGACATCGAGATCAACAACCAGGCCCTTCCGATCCTCGAGCAGGAGGTGCTCTCCTCGCAGTCCGCGAACATCGACACGGTGTCGGGGGCGACCTACACCTCCGAGGGATACATCCAGTCGGTGCAGTCGGCGATCGACCAGCGATGAGATTCGTCGAGACGGTGATGGGCATCCCCATGTCGATCGACATCCGGGACGAGCAGGATGCGGCCCCGGCCGCCGAGCGCGCCTTCCAGGTCCTGAAAGCTGCGGACCGGCGCTTCAGCAGTTACCGTCCCGACAGCGAACTAAGCCGCGCGAACGCGGCCGGTGGCACAGCCGCCGAATACAGTGCCGACTTCCGTGAAGTGGTCGCGATCGGCGAGGCAGCGGGTCGGGACTCGGGCGGCGCCTTCCGGATCCGCCTCGACGACGGCACCTGGGATCTCGACGGCGTCGTGAAGGGATGGGCGGCCGCACGGGCCGCGCGGGAGCTCGCCGCGTCGGGCGTGCGCAACTTCTGCCTGAACGCCGGCGGCGATGTCGTCGCCGCAGGCAGCCCCGGCGGCGAGCGCCCCTGGAACGTCGGCATCCGCTCGCCGCACGCCCCGAGTGACATGATGGCCGTCCTGGCGGTCTCCGACGTGGGCGTGGCGACGTCGGGACTGTACGAGCGCGGCGCGCACATCGTCGACGGGCGCGACGGCTCCACCCCCCGCTCCCTCCTCAGCGTGACCGTGGTGGCCGACGACCTGACCACCGCCGACGTCCTCGCGACCGCGGTCTTCGGGCTGGGCCGCGAGGGCATCGACTGGGCCCTGACCGCCGGCGCTCGCGGAGTCCTCGCGATGGATGCGTCCAACCGGCTGCTGCGGGCCGGCGACCTGGCGTTCGCGCGGCCGGAGCACGCCGCGTGACCCTCACGCCTCCCCCGACTGGCGCCAGGACGGCCTCTTATACTTCGGAGGTGAGCGGATCGTCGCGGGTGCTGATCGCCGAGGACGACGTCCGTCTCGCGGGGATGCTCGAGGGCCTGCTCCGGTCGGAAGGATTCGATGTCGAGGTCGCTCGCGACGGCCAGCGGGCCCTCCACCTCGGCTTGACCGCGGGATTCGACGCGATCGTCCTCGACCGCGGCCTGCCCGCCGTGGAGGGACTGGACGTCCTGCGCCGCCTCCGTGACAGCGGGATCACCACGCCCATCCTCGTGCTGTCCGCCCTCGGGACCGCCCCCGACCGCGTCGACGGCCTCAACGCGGGTGCTGAGGACTACGTGGCGAAACCCTTCGACATCGACGAGCTCGTCGCGCGCGTCCGCGCGCTGACACGTCGCGCCTCCGCCGTCGTTCCGACCGTCCGCTTCCCCGGCGGCAGGCTCGACCCCGAGAGCCGCACCGTCACCCTCGACGACGACACCACGACCGCGCTGTCCGAGCGCGAGTCCGCGCTCCTGGAGCTGCTGGCACGGCGTCCCGGCCAGGTGTTCTCGCGCGCGCTGCTCCTTGAAGAGGTGTTCGCCGCCGCCGACGACCCCGGCGTCGTCGACACCTACGTGCACCACCTGCGCCGCAAATTCGGGCGCTCGCTGATCGAGACGGTCCGCGGCGTCGGCTACCGGATGGGCTCCCTGTCGTGAGCGGAGCGGACGAGCGCGAGCTGCGCTCCGCATCCCTTCGCCTGGCCGCGCAGTTCGCCCTGATCATCGTGGCGCTGTTCATCGCACTCGGCGTGGTCGTCTACAGCGTCGTCTCGGCGGGGCAAGCGGAGGCGGCCCGCAAGGTGCTCGCGGACGCCTCGATGGTGGATTCGGTGCACGACGCCCCGCGGAACCTGCTGATCACCGTGGTGACGCCCGGGGGTCGCGAAAGCTCTCCGAATCTCCCCGCCGGACTCCCTGACGAGGCCGCGCTCCGGCAGGTCGAGGAGCACGGCGGATCGGTGTCGGGCGACGTCGAGGCCGACGGCCGGCGCTACCTCGTCCAGACGGATGTGCGCCGCGGCAAGGTCGTGCAGATCGCGTACAGTCTCGCCGAGCAGCAGGAGGAGCTGAACCGGCTCCTGGTCGCCTTGATCGCGTCCGGCATCGTCGCGACGATCGCTGCCGCGGGCATCGGGCTGGTGCTCGCCCGCCGGTCGATCAGACCACTGGCGGACGCCCTGGCGTTGCAGCGCCGCTTCGTCGCGGACGCCGGGCACGAGTTGCGCACACCGCTCACCCTTCTCAGCACCCGCGCCCAGCTGCTCCGCAGGCATGTGGTGTCGGCGACGGCCGCCGACCCTGCAACCCCGAACGACCCCGTCGACGACGAGCTGCGGAACGGATTGGACGAGATCATCGACGACAGCCGGGCACTGACCGAGATCGTGCAGGACCTGCTGACGGCGGCCGATCCGCGCCAGACGGCCGAGAGCGAGGGTGTCGACCTGAGCGAGGTGGCGACCGCGGTCGCCCGCTCCGCCGCGGGCCGCGCCGCCGAACGCGGTCTGACCGTCGAGGTGGAGGCCGAACAGGGCAGCGAGGTCACGGGCGCTCCCGTCTCGTTGCGGCGCATGGTCGTCGCCCTGATCGACAACGCCTTGGATCATGCGCGGTCACGCATCCGGCTTTCTGTGACGTCGTCGCGCGACACGGTCGTCCTGACTGTCGAGGATGACGGCCCCGGCTTCTCCGCCGACGTGTCGAAGCGCGCGTTCGAGCGCTTCGCCACCACGAGGGATGCGGATCCCGGAGAGGAGCGCACCCGGCACTACGGTCTCGGCCTCGCCCTGGTCTCGGAGGTGGCGACGCGTCATCAGGGCTCGGTGGAGGCGTCCAACGGCCCCGCCGGCGGAGCCGTGGTCACCGTCCGACTCCCCCGGCGCGCCTGAGTCGCGATCGCCGCCGTCTCTTTCCCCTCGGCGCGAAGTGCAGCCCTCGAGGCGGGAACACTCGCCCCGCCCACCCGGTGTACACGCCGATCAGCAGAAGCGCGGCCAGGTAGCTCACGGCCCACCACGGGAACCCGAGCTCGGCCTCGCTGTTCTTCGCCGCGCTCACATCCTCCGGCGGCGCAGGAAGGATGCGCGTGCCGGTGACCAGGATCCGGTGGGTGCTGATGCCGAGGGGCGTGCAGGTCACCAGCGTGACGAGGTCCTCGCCTGCTTGCTGACGGAGCGTTGCGCTGTCCTCGGGCTTCACCACCCGGATGTCGTACACCTCGTAGGTGCTCACCTTCCCGAACGTCGAAAGGGTGAACCGGTCACCCTTCTTGACCTTGTCGAGGTCGGTGAACATCGTCGCGTCGGCCAGCCCGCGGTGGGCGGTGATGACCGCGTGCGTGCTTTTGCCGCCGACGGGTAGCGAGGTGCCCTGCAGGTGACCGGCACCCTTGAGGAGCGTTGCATCACTGGTGCCGTGGTAGATCGGCAGGTCGACGTCGATGGCGGGGATCTGGATCCGCGACATCACCTCGTTGGGCGCGCGCAGCAGCCTCCAGTAGTCATAGATCTGGTGACTGCTCGTGCCGGATCCGGTGGGAACGTGCGTGTTCGCTTCGAGAATCGCCCCGGACGACAGCGCGTCGTTGTAGCGGTGCGCCTCTCTCACCTGCTCGGACGGGGTCGGCCTCACCTTCGTGAGCGCCTCGCTGTAGCGGGCGATCACGAGTGACTGGTTGTACGCGGCCAGCCAACGTGCTGCGGGCGAGTATGTCAGCGTCGTCGCTCCGATGAGTGCGATGATCGCGACCAGGATGATCAGCGTGCTGGGTCGCCACCGGCGGCGGCGGACATTGTGGCGCGGGCGGTACGTGGGCATCAGCTCGGCTTCGGGCTCTGAGGAGAGGGGCGGGCCGAATAGTCGACCCGCCCCTCTGCCTCTGGGTGCTGGTCAGGCGTTCTCGCGACGGTTCGCGCGGCGACGGACGACGAGGACGCCGCCGAGGGCCATGACGATCAGCGCTATTCCGCCGATGGTCAGCGCGAGCTGGACGCTGGAACCGGTGAACGGCAGCTGGGGGACGCCCTGCTGCGTGTTCTCGATCGTGGCGATCGGGGTGGCGCCGTTCGCGCCGGACTTCACCATGACGGGGGTGAGCGCGGCGGCACCGGTGGGCAGGACGAACCCGTTGGGCGCCTGGATCTCCTCGAGCACGTAGCAGCGCTGTCGCAGGTCGTGTCCAGCGACGGTCGTGTTGGACACGGTCCCATCGGCAGCGACCGTCTTCTCGGTGTCGCCCACCCAGAGCCCCGGGATGACGACGGTGCCGGTGCTGTCAGCGGTGACCACGTAGGGGTTGCTCGTGCCTGCAGTGGTGACCTTCGCCAGCCCGGTGATGTCCGCCGTGCAGGCGCTGGTGCCGTCGGTGGTGCCCACGTAGAGCTGGAACTTCGCGCCGGACAGGCCGTCCGACGTGTTGGCGGCGTTGACCTTCTGGAAGGTCAGATCGCCCCAGCGCGTGGTGATCGTGGTCGACGGGGATCCGTTCGGGCCATTGGCGCTGCCCGGCGTGAGGTCGAAGTCGTTCAGGTTCACGAACGCCTGGTTGTCGATGTCTCCGGGCGCGTTCGCCCTCGCCTCGAAGCCGAAGACCACATTCTGTCCGGCGACGAGCTTCGCGAGTCCGGCCGGGGTGAACGTGACCGTGAGGGTCTGTCCCGACCATACGGCGGTGTAATCGTTACCCGACACGAAGGTCGTCGCGCCCGCCTTCACCGTGACCGGGGTGCCGGTCGCGGGGGTCAGCTTCGCATCCAGCGTGTCCGTCAGCACGAACTTCGTGTACGGCGCACCGGCGGCGAGGGCAGGGACGAGCTGCGTGACTTCGTAGTCGATCGCCGAACCGAGCAGCGCACCGTTCGTCGGCTGGTCGACCACGTTCTTGGTCGGGCCGTTCGCGATGGTGTTCTTCGGGTAGACGTTGACGTCGTAGACCCACGTGCCGTCGAGCGTCGTGCCGTTCTGCGGTGTCGGCAGGGTGACGATGAACGGCGCCGCCTTCTCCACCACGTTGCCGGGCGCGGAGACCTCTCGCACGAAGTACGCACCCAGCGGCAGCGTGGCCGAGGTCGCGGTTCCCGTGGCATCCGTGGCCGGCAGACTCGTGCAACCGCTGAGCGTGTACTGGTTCGGGGCCGCCCCGAGCGTCGTCACCTGCGGATCCGCGGCCGCCTGCTTGTCGGTCGCGGTGATCGCATTGATGTCGTCCCAGCCCGCGTTGGTCCCGTCGAGCAGGTCGATCCCGCTGATCGAGCAGTACTGGAACACGACACCGGCGATCGGTTGCGTGCTCGGATCGGTGGTTCCGGTGCCGGATGCGTTCTGATCACCGTCGCCCGGGTTCGCGTACTTGTGGACGATGATCGATCCCTGCTGGGCGGTGTCGATGGACGCCGCACTCGCCGGCGTACCGGCCGCGAGGGCCCCCAGCACACCCAATGACAACGCTGCTCCGGCAGCAAGCGGTGTGCGCCCGCGGTGCCGTGTGATTGCACTCATGTTTTGTACTTCTTTCCTTCCCGCTCCACCGCGAGGATGCGATGAGGTCTTGGTAGGAAAGACGAGCGCCGACGCCGTTCGCGACGAACCGAGCTGCCCATAGAAAGCAAAAGAGGAAGGCCCCCGATTTCTCGGGGGCCTTCCTCTTTTTGGTTCGTGCGCGAGGGGGGACTTGAACCCCCACGCCCTTTCGAGCACTGGCACCTGAAGCCAGCGCGTCTGCCAATTCCGCCACTCGCGCGAACCCAGGAACTCTAACACGGTGCTCGGATCGTTCACCAATCGGGGTGTCCTCCCACGGGCGGATCTTCACCGGATGGCCAGTGCCTTTCCAACCGTTCCGACTAACATGCATGTAGTCATCGAGCCGGAAGCGGGAGACTGTGGGCATTCTGGACAACTTCGAGCGGGGGCTCGAGCGTGCCGTCAACGGCGCGTTCGCGAAGACCTTCCGTTCCGGGCTGCAGCCGGTCGAGCTCACGAGCGCGCTCCGGAAGGAGCTCGACACCAAGGCGGCGGTTGTCGCGCGCGACCGCGTGCTCGCCCCGAACCGCTTCGTCCTCCGCATGGCGACCGCCGACTACACGCGCATGCGCTCCATGGGTGCGGCACTCACCGACGAGCTCATCGACTTCGTCCAGAAGCACGCCGCCGCGCAGCACTACCAGTTCGCCGGCGGCATCTCGATCGATCTGGAGGAGAGCGCCGAGCTGTCCGTCGGGATGCTGGAGGTCGAGTCCGAGAACGTGAAGGGCGACGTCGCCTGGACCCCGGTTCTCGACATCAACGGAACGCACTACCCGCTCACCCACTCCCGCACCGTCGTCGGTCGCGGTGCGGACGCCGACATCACCGTCGACGACACCAGCATCTCGCGCCGCCACGTCATGATCACGTGGGACGGTCACCGCGCACAGGTCGAGGACCTCGGCTCCACGAACGGGTCGAAGATCGACGGTCAGCCGCTGCGGAAGGCGATCCTCGAGCCGGAGTCCGTCGTCACGCTGGGGCGGACGCGCATCGTCTTCCGGGTCCTCCCCCAGGCCGCTCCCTCCGCACCCCTCGGTCGGGTGGATGACGCCACTCGCCGCCACGACGCCGGCAACTTCTGGAGTCCTTCGTGAACCCCAGCGAGCTGACGCTGCTGGTGCTGCGGTTCGGCTTCCTCCTTCTTCTCTGGCTGTTCGTCTTCGGCATCGTCTACGCGCTCCGCACCGACCTGTTCGGCCAACGCGTGCGCAAGCTTCCCGAATCGCAGGCGGCCGCATCCCCCTTCCCCGGCGGCGCTGCGGCGAGCGCACCCGCCCCAGCCCCTGCACCGGCCCGCGCCGGTGTCGGTGTCGCGCCGGCCGGCCCGACCGAGCCGGTGATGAAGCCCGCTCCCGTGTCCAGCCTCCCTTCGGGCGCCAACCGCGCGGGCGGTCACACGAACGCGAGCGTGCAGAGCGCCCGGCGCCTGGTCATCACCTCCGGACCGCGGGCCGGGACGGAGCTCCCCCTCGGCCGCGACCCGATCACCATCGGCCGCTCCGGCGAGTCCAACCTCGTCATCCGCGACGATTACACCTCCACCCACCATGCCCGCCTGCTCCTCTGGAACGACGAGTGGATGATCCAGGATCTCGACTCCACGAACGGCACGTTCCTCGACGGCCGTCGCGTCACCGTCCCGACCCAGGTTCCGCTCGACACGCCGATCAAGATCGGTACGACGACGTTCGAGCTGCGGCGGTAAGCGGTGGCGGCGAACAAGGCGGCGGCCGTCTCCCACGTCGGGAAGATCCGCTCCAACAACCAGGACTCCGGCTACGCGGGGCGCGACCTCTTCGTCGTGGCCGACGGGATGGGCGGCCACGCCGGCGGCGACGTCGCGTCCGCGATCGCGGTCACCCGCATCCGGGAGGCCGACCGTCCCTACGAGTCCGCCGCTGAGGCCGAGTTCGCCCTGCAGTCCGCGCTCATCGCGGCGAACTCCCTACTGGCCGAGACGGTGTTCGAGCACCCCGAGCTGACCGGAATGGGCACAACGGTCAGTGCGATGGCCCGCGTCGGTGACCAGTTCGCGTTCGCGCACATCGGCGACTCCCGCATCTATCTGTACCGGGACGGCGAGGTCAAGCAGGTCACCACCGACCACACCTTCGTGCAGCGCCTCGTCGACAGCGGGCGCATCACCGAGGAGGAGGCGATGGTCCACCCCCGCCGCTCGGTGCTGATGCGCGTTCTCGGTGATGTGGATGCGTCCCCCGAGATCGACACCTGGACACTGGACACGCGCCCCGGCGACCGCTGGTTGATCTGCTCGGACGGCCTCAGCGGTGTGGTGAAGCACGACGATCTGGTGGCGGCGCTCGCATCCAAGGACGGTCCGAAGCAGGTCGCCGACCGGCTCCTCAAGCACAGTCTCGACGCCGGGGCACCGGACAACGTCACCGTCGTCATCGTCGACATCGCGGACACCGCTCGCGGCGACGTGCTGAAGGATCCGATCACCGTCGGATCCGCGGCGTCGCCCCTGCAGTTCGGCTCGGAGCCCAAGCCCACCACCCGTGCGGCGCGGCTTCCCGGACTGCGGTTGCACCCGATCCGCCCGGCCACCGGTCCCACCCACTTCGAGCCGCAGTCGGAGGACTACCTCGACGAGCTGATCGAGGAGGATGCCCGCCGCGTCCGGCGCCGGCGCCTCACCTGGATGATCGGCCTCATCCTGCTGGTGGTCGGGATCGTGCTCGCCATCTTCTTCGGCTACCAGTGGACCCAGTCCCGGTTCTACGTCGGAATGTCGCCCAGCGGCAACGTCGCCATCTACCAGGGCGTCCAGCAGGGAGTCGGACCGATCAGCCTGTCGCACCTGTACGAGGAGTCGGGAGTGAAGGTGGACGACCTCCCCGCCTACGACAAGCAGCAGGTGGAGCAGACCATCAACGCCGACAACCTTCAGGCGGCCCAGACGATCGTGGAGCAGTTGAGTGACGTCGGCGGACAGTAGAACCGCCGCGCGCGCGCAGGCCAAGCCGGTCCGGAACACCACCGGGCCGGTGAAAAGGTTGCGCCTGCCCGCCAAGCTGCGCAATCTGGAGCTCTTCCTGCTGGTGATCGCGTGCGCCATCAACGCGTCGGCCGTCGTGCTCGTGCAGCTCGGCGCGGAGGGTCACGTCGACCTCACACTGGTCTACCTCGGCGCCGGCCTGTCCGCACTCGTCGTGGGCATGCACATCGCCCTGCGCTTCGTCGCGCCGCAGGCGGATCCGTTCCTGCTCCCGATCGCAACGGTGCTGACCGGCATCGGCATCGCCGAGATCTACCGCATCGACATCCACTACAAGGACGCCGGCTGGGACAGCGCCGGCGTCAAGCAGATCGTCTGGAGCGCCATCGCGATCATCTGCGCGATCCTGGTCGTGGTGCTCATCCGCAACCACCGCATCCTGCAGCGCTACACCTATCTCTTCGGCTTCGCCGCGCTGGTCCTCCTGCTGCTGCCTATGCTGCCCGGCATCGGCAAGGAGATCTACGGCGCTCGGGTGTGGATCGGGATCGGCCCGTTCAGCTTCCAGCCGGGCGAGATCGCGAAACTCTGCCTCGCGATCTTCTTCGCCGGCTATCTGGTGCAGGCGCGCGACTCGCTCTCGATGGTCGGCAAGAAGTTCCTCGGGATGCGGTTCCCGCGCGCGCGCGACCTCGGCCCCATCCTCATCGTCTGGCTGATGTCCATGGCGGTCATCGTCTTCCAGCGCGACCTCGGCACCGGTCTGCTGATCTTCGGTCTCTTCCTCGTCATGCTGTACGTCGCCACCTCGCGGATCAGCTGGGTCATCCTCGGCCTCCTGCTGATCGTCGGCGGCGCCGTGGTGGCGAGCCAGGTGCTCCCGTACGTGCACGACCGTTTCGCGAACTGGCTGAGCCCGTTCTCGCAGAGCGTCTACGACGCGCAGGGCGGCAGCTTCCAGCTGGTCCAAGGCCTGTTCGGCCTCGCGCACGGCGGGCTGATCGGCACGGGACTCGGCCAGGGCCAGCCGTGGATCACGCCGGTTTCGCAGAGCGACTACATCATCGCCAGTCTCGGAGAGGAGCTCGGCCTCGCGGGCCTCTTCGCCGTGTTCGCGCTCTACATCGTGTTCGTCGCCCGCGGCCTCCGCATCGGCTTCGCCGGTCAGGACGACTTCGGCAAGCTGCTCGCGGTCGGCCTGTCGTTCACCGTCGCCCTGCAGTGCTTCATCGTCATCGGCGGCGTCACCCGCGTCATCCCGCTCACGGGCCTCACCACCCCGTTCCTGGCGGCAGGCGGGTCGTCGCTCGTCGCCAACTGGATCATCGTGGCGCTGCTGCTGCGGCTGTCGGACACCGTCCGAAACCAACCCCGTCTGGTGGTGAGCTGAGATGAATCGCGAGATCAAACGGGTGAGCCTGATCGTGCTCGCCATGTTCGTGGCCCTGCTGGTGTCCACCACGATCCTTCAGGTCTTCCAGGCGGACGCGCTCGGCGCGGACGCCCGCAACACCCGCGCGCTGAACGACAGCTACCAGGCGCAGCGCGGCGCGATCCTCGTCGGAGGACAGCCGGTCGCTCAGTCCGTCCCGTCGAACGACGTCTACAAGTGGCAGCGCGTCTACAGCAACGGCCCGCTCTACTCGGCGGTCACCGGGTTCTTCCCGATCAACGGCGAACCGACCGGCCTCGAGGGCGCGCTCAACGCCAAGCTCAGCGGGTCGGCGAACTCCCAGTTCTTCGACCGCATCAACGCCATCCTCACCGGCAAGAGCCCGCAGGGCGCCACCGTCGAGACGACGATCGATCCGGTCGCGCAGCAGGCGGCGTGGGATGCGCTCGGCGACTACCAGGGGGCGGTCGTCCTCCTGCAGCCCAAGACCGGGAAGATCCTGGCGATGGTCTCGAAGCCGTCCTACGACCCCAACTCGCTCGCCGGGCACGACGGCAAGGCCGTCAACGCGACCTACGACCAGCTGCTCGCCGCTCCGGGTGACCCGCTCGTCAACCGCACCATCGGCGGCAACCTCAACCCGCCCGGGTCGACGTTCAAGCCGGTGATGAGCGCCTCCGCCTTCGGGACCGGGCAGTACACGAAGGACAGCCAGCTCCCCAACCCGGCATCGCTCCCGCTGCCGGGCTCCGGAACCGTCGTGAAGAACGACTCCCTGACGACCTGCGGCCCCGGTGCGACCGTGTCCATCGCGACCGCGCAGATCCTGTCGTGCAACATCCCGTTCGCCGAGCTCGGGATGCAGTTGAAGCCGCAGGTGATCAAGGACCAGGCCGACAAGTTCGGATTCAACCAGTCGCTGAGCATCCCGACCCCGGTCGAGAAGAGCGTCTACCCCCTCTACACCGACGCCGCAGAGCGCGCGCTCGGGTCGTTCGGGCAGATGGACGACCGCGCGACCCCGCTGCAGATGGCGATGGTGTCGTCCGCGATCGCGAATGGCGGCACGCTCATGGCCCCGAACCTGGTCGACTCGATCCGGTCCGCGGATCTGCAGACCGTGGAGAGCTTCCAGGCCAAGGAATTCTCGCGGCCGCTGAGCCAGGCCAACGCCGACACCGTCAAGCAGATGATGGTCGACGGCGTCGATCACGGCGTTGCGAGCAATGCAAGAATAGGTGGGGTTCAGGTCGGCGGTAAGACGGGCACGGCGCAGAACGGGGAGGGCGATCCCTACACGCTGTGGTTCACCGGTTTCGCGCCGGCGAACGACCCGGAGTTCGCTGTGGCTGTAGTTGTCGAAAATGGCGGTGGACAGGGTCAGAGCGGCTCGGGTAACTCCATCGCCGCTCCGATCGCGAGGAAAGTACTAGAGGCGGTGCTGAATAAATGAGACCCACAGCAGGGCTCACCTTCGGGGGACGTTACGAGCTGCAGTCGCGGATCGCGATCGGCGGGATGGGCGAGGTGTGGCAGGCCACTGACCTCGTCATCGGCCGCACCGTCGCCATCAAGATCCTGAAGGACGAGTACCTCGGCGACCCCGGCTTCCTCGAGCGCTTCCGTGCCGAGGCCCGCCACGCCGCTCTCGTGAACCACGAAGGCATCGCGAACGTCTACGACTACGGCGAAGAGGATGGCAGCGCCTACCTGGTGATGGAGCTGGTGCCCGGTGAGGCCCTGTCCACCATCCTGGAGCGGGAGCACGTCCTCAGCACCGACCGGACGCTCGACATCGTCGCCCAGACCGCCGCCGCGCTGCACGCCGCGCACGCCGCCGGTCTCGTGCACCGCGACATCAAGCCGGGCAACCTGCTCATCACGCCGGACGGCCGCGTCAAGATCACCGACTTCGGCATCGCACGTATCGCCGACCAGGTGCCGCTGACCGCGACCGGCCAGGTCATGGGCACGGTCCAGTACCTGTCCCCGGAGCAGGCCTCGGGCCACCCGGCTTCGCCGACCACCGACATCTACTCCCTCGGCATCGTCGCGTACGAGTGCCTGGCCGGCCGTCGCCCGTTCACGGGCGAGTCGCAGGTCGCGATCGCCATGGCGCAGATCAACGAGGCTCCGCCCGAGCTGCCGGCCACGGTCGCCGAGCCGGTGCGCAACCTCGTGTTCGCGTGCATCGCCAAGAACCCGGCCGACCGTCCGGCCTCCGCTGCCCACCTGGCTCGGGCTGCCCAGGCGCTGCGCCGTGGCGACATCCGTGCCGCGGCCGCGGCCGTGCCCGCGATCCTCGGTGGTGCGGCAGCGACCGACGCGTCCACCGTCCTGATGCAGTCCCCTGCCGCGGCCCCGACCCAGGCGACCACCGTGCTTCCCGCCACGGCCGTCGCCCCCGTCGTCGCCGACGAGGCCGTCGAGCCGGTGGAGGAGCGCAAGCGCAGCCGCTGGACGTGGCCGCTCATCGCCCTTATCGCCCTGCTCGCGCTCGTGCTTATCGGCACGATCATCACGCTGGTCGCGCAGCCCAAGGCAGCACCCACACCGACTCCGTCGGTCACCCAGACCCAGTCGTCCCCGTCTGCCAGCCCGACGCCGTCACCGACGCCGACGAGCAACACCGTGCAGATCACCGAGAGCGACTACCTGGGGCTCACCGCCGACCAGGCTCGCGACAAGCTCCAGCAGGTCGGGATGGTGGCCGACGTCTCCCAGGGAAACGCCGCGACGACCGCTGACCAGGCCAACAAGGTCTACTCCGTCAACCCGACCGGTCCCGTCCCCAAGGGCTCGACGATCACGGTCAAGGTCTACGGTCCGGTCGCGCCGATCCCGACGCCCACGGACACCGTCTCCGCTACGCCGGCTTCCGGTCAGGGGACGCCGAACTCCCAGATCAGCGTCAGCTTCGGTTCCGCGACGTGCCCGGCCGGTCAGAACCTCGTCGGTCGCCGCCTGTACGTCAATGGACAGCCGCAGACCCCGGTGAACGACACCAAGATGGTCTGGTCGCCCAGCGCCGCCGGCACGTATCAGCTGACCTACACGATCTTCTGCGGTGAGTCCGTGGAGTCCGGCCAGTCCCCCGCCGCCCCGTACGAGGTCGTGTCCTCGACGTCGACCCCGGCGCCCGGCAACGGCGGCAAGGGCAACGGCTGAGTCCAGGGGACGTGCTCGGGGAGATACCAGAAACGCCCCGCTACACTAGCCGGAGTCAGCACCCAGAAGGAGTCCGCATTGAGCCCAGATAGCCGCCTGCTCGCAGGCCGATATCAGGTGGGCGAACTCATCGGTCGCGGCGGCATGTCCGACGTTCACCGCGGCACGGACACCCGTCTGGGCCGCACGGTGGCCATCAAGCTTTTGAAGCCGTCGCTGGCCACCGACCCCGCGTTCCGCACCCGTTTCCGCCAGGAGGCGCAGGCCGCCGCCCGCATGACCCACCCCACGATCGTCCGCGTCTTCGACGCCGGCGAAGAGACGGTGCGCGAGCCGAACGGGCACGAGGCGCAGCTGCCCTTCATCGTCATGGAGCTCGTCGACGGCGTCCTCCTGAAGGACCTCATCAAGAAGGGCCCTCTCGAGGTTCCCGAGGCCGTCCGCATCACCGAGGGCATCCTGACGGCTCTCGAGTACTCGCACCGCGCGGGCGTCGTGCACCGCGACATCAAGCCGGGCAACGTGATGATCACCAAGGCCGGCCAGGTCAAGGTGATGGACTTCGGGATCGCCCGTGCGATCAGCGACTCCTCGGCGACGGTCGCACAGACCACCGCGGTGCTCGGCACCGCCAGCTACTTCTCGCCCGAGCAGGCGAAGGGCGAGTCCGTCGACGCCCGTACCGACCTCTACTCGACCGGTGTCGTCCTCTTCGAGATGCTGACGGGACGCCCGCCGTTCCGCGGCGACACCCCGGTCGCGATCGCCTACCAGCACGTCAGCGAGACGGCCGTCGCGCCGAGCACCGTCAACCCGAAGGTCTCGCCGGCGATGGATGTCGTGGTCGCCCGGGCGATGACGAAGGACCGCTTCGAGCGTTACCAGACCGTCGCCGAGTTCCGTGCGGACCTCGAGCAGGCCGCGGCGGGCCGTGTCCCCAAGCGCAAGCACGAGGACGAGTTCGCCGAGACGCTCTTCGGCGCTCCGCCCAGCGCGGTCTCCGGACCGGAGGCGGCGTTCCGCCAGCTGGCCGAAGACCAGACCATGACGCGCACGCAGCGCCGCCCACCGGTGATCTGGATCTGGGCGGGCATCGCCATCATGGCCGTCGTGATCGTCGCCGTGCTGGCGTGGGTGCTCCGCCTCGCGCCCAGCACCACCATGCCCGACTCGTCGCGCAAGGTACCCAACCTCTCGGGGCAGGTCCTCGAGAAGGCGACCACGCAGCTCGACGACATGAAGCTGAAGTGGGTGCAGACGACCGAGTCCAGCCCCACCTATGCCGAAGGTCAGGTGATCCGCACCGACCCCGGCGCCGGCATCGTCGTCGCCACGGGCGACACGATCACGCTCTACGTCTCCACCGGCAAGAAGACCGTCTCGGTCCCCGACGTCCACAACCAGACCGTGGATGCGGCGACCCAAGCGCTGCAGCAGGCCGGTCTCACCGTGGGTCCGACCACCTCCGAGAACTCTCCGAGCGTTCCGGCGAACGTGGTCATCTCCACCGACCCGGGCGCGAACACGTCCGCGCATGAGGGCGATGCCATCGGACTCCACGTCTCCAGCGGCAAGGTGACTCTCACCGACCTCACGGGGCAGACCATCCAAGCGGCGACGGGAATCCTGTCCCAGCTGGGGCTGACCGGCAACCCGAAGCCCGACCCCACCTGCCCCCAGGACAAGGGCGCGACCATGGTACACACCCAGTCGGTGGCGCCGGGCGATGTCCCTCAGGGGTCGACGGTCGATCTGACCTACTGCTCGGGCTGAGCGACCGGGCGGGCCCGACGGATCAGCCCAGCTTGACCAGCGGGTTCAGAGCGCGGGCGGCTTCGCCCGCTCCCGGCAGGCCTGCGACCTCGAGCCAGTTGCCGAGCATCCGGTAGCCGCCCTCGGTCAGCACGGACTCGGGGTGGAACTGCACGCCGTAGATGGGCGCCTCGCGGTGCTGCAGCGCCATGATGACGCCGCCCGCCGTGCGTGCCGTCACGTCGAGGTCCTGGGGCAGAGTGCCGTCGACCACCGCGAGCGAGTGGTAGCGGGTCGCTGTGAACGGCTGTGCGACGCCGTCGAAGAGCACGCTGCCGTCGTGCGTGACCTGCGACGTCTTGCCGTGCATCAGTTCTTCCGCGTTGGTCACGACACCGCCGAAGGCCTCCGCGATGGCCTGATGACCGAGGCAGACGCCGAGGAGCGGCTGCCCGGTCCGGAGAGCCTCCTCGACGACGGGGATCGACACGCCCGCATCGGCCGGCTTGCCGGGCCCGGGAGACACGAGCACGGCGTCGTACTCCGCGAGCTTCGCGGGAAGGTCGGCTGCGGTGACGTCGTCGTTGCGCACGACCTCGGTCTCTGCGCCGAGCTCGCGCAAGTAGCCGTTCAGCGTGTAAACGAAGCTGTCGTAATTGTCGATGACGAGGACGCGAGTCACGGCCCCACGGTACCTTCCTGCGGTCCCAGGAGCGAATCCACCCAGGGGAACACCCAGGTCACGAGCGCGAACAGCACTACGGCGACCAGGACGAGAAGGAGCAGCACCCGCACCCACCAGGGTCCCGGCAGCACCCTCCAGAGAGCTCCGTACACCGTCAGCCTCCCTGCCCGACCGCGGCGGCGATCTCGCTCGGCACGTCCTGCGGCGGCGCGAACGCCTGGAACACGTTGTACGCGATCAGCCGCTCACCCGCATGGAACGGCGGATTGCAGGTCGTGATGGTCATGAGGCGTTCGGTCGGGGTCGCCTGCGGTTGACGCGGCACCGGGAGAAGGACCTGCACCGCCGATGGTTGCACGTACTCGAAGTTGCGGAAGGTGTAGGTGTACCAGCCGTCCTGCGTCTGCACGTAGATGCGGTCGCCGATGCGGAGTTTCGACAGGTCGATGAAGGTGTTTCCCCATCCCGAGTCGTGGCCCGCCACGGCGAAGTTGCCCACCTGGCCGGGCAGCTGGGTGTCGATGTAGTGGCCCACGCCCGCCGTGTAGCTGTTGAGGACGCGCTCGACGTCGACCGTCTGCCGGATGGTGCGCTTCCAGTCGGCGCCGAGTCGTGGCACGTAGATCACGGCGAACGACTGATAGGGCGCGGGCGTGGCGATGACCGGTGGATCGACCTGAGCGGTCGTCGTGCTGGGCGCCGGTTTGGGCGCTTTCAGAGCATCGTCGATCCACTTCTGGCTCTGCTGCGCCGCTGCCGTCGTCTGCTGCCCGGCGGTGACCAGGTTGTTCCACCAGATCTGCCAGCCCAGGAACAACAGGACCAGCACGCCGGCCGTGATCAGCAGCTCCCCGATCACGTCCACCACCGAGACGCCGCGATGCGGCCGTCGGTCGTGCGTGCCCCGGGTGGTCATGGGACAGATTCTAGAGACGCCCGCTGGGAATCGATCCGGCTGTCCACAGGGCCCTCCCCCGTTCGGGGGCATCAGGAAGCTCGGCACCTTCCCCGCTACACTGTGGTGCTATGGCACGCAGCAAGTCGAAGACGAAACCCGAGCGACCGGTCCGCGCAGAGCGCATCACGGCCGCATCGGGAGAAGAGGCGCCGAACCCGGTCTGGTTCAAGCCGGTCATGTTCGGCTTCATGCTGCTCGGCCTGATCTGGATCATCGTCTTCTACGTCAGCCAGAACCAGTACCCGATCCCCGCTCTGGGCGCCTGGAACATCCTGGTGGGCTTCGGCATCGCCTTCATCGGCTTCCTGATGACCACTCGGTGGCGCTAGCCGCTCACCGCACGCACTTTCCGAACCCGGGCCCGCACCAGCTGGCCCGGGTTTCGTGTTTTCCACAGTTCTCCACAGGGGCCCTGTGAACAGTTGCCGTGCGTTCTGCGCTGATTTCCCAAGTGTTAATAAGCCTGTGGAGAGTTACAGGCGTGTAATTCCCCACAGTGTTAATAAGCCTGTGGATAACTTATCCACGCGGTGTGGAACTACACGAAGAAGTGGATGAGGCTCACCAGGACGAACAGGACGCACAGCGCGATGAGCAGGGGCAGCTGCCAGCGCCGGCGCTGCGGCTGCCGCGTCTCGACGTAGATGAGGCCGACGAGCAAGCCTCCGACCAGGCCGCCGACGTGCGCCTGCCAGGCGATGTTGAAGCCGGGCAGGAAACCGATCCCGAGGTTGATCGCCAAGAGCACCAGCATCTGCGTCGCATTCCCGCCCAGCCTGCGCTGGATGATGAAGAACGCACCGAACAGGCCGAAGATCGCGCCTGAGGCTCCCAGCACGGGCTGCACCGGCGATCCGAGCAGCAGGACGCCGAGGGAGCCGGCGAATCCGCTGATCAGGAACAGCGCCAGGTAACGGGCGCGACCCAGCAGCGGTTCCAGTGCCATCCCGAAGACCCACAGCGTGTACATGTTCAGCGCGAGGTGCAGGATGTTGGCGTGCGCGAACACGCTCGTGAACATCCGCCAGGGTTCGAAGGCCCCGGAGACCGACGCGGGATACGAGTAGGCGCCCGCATACACGAGTGACGGAGTGACCGGCACGCCGAGCAACGGCCCGACGTTCTGCAGGATGAAGACGACCACGCAGACGGCGATGATCGCGTAGGTGACGACGGGTGCGCCGGATCCCGTGAGTCGCGTGACCCACGCGGGCTTGGTGCGGGGATGCGTCGCGCGCTGCTGCGCCATGCACTCCGGACAGATCACACCGACGGCCGCAGGAGTCTGGCATTCGCCGCAGATCGTGCGGCCGCACCGCTGGCAGACCACATAGCTCTCCCGGTCAGGATGCCGGTAACAGTAGTTCGCGCGCGGATCGACGGGCTGAGTCATGCCTGCTGCTCGCCCGTCCTCTCTCAGACCTGCTCGATGTCGATGGACTCGATCACGACGTCGTCCAGCGGCCGGTCGCGAGCGTCGGTCGGCAGCTCGGCGAGCTTGTCGACGATCTTGCGCGACGCGTCGTCGGCGACCTCGCCGAAGATCGTGTGCTTGCCCTGGAGCCAGGTGGTCGGCGCGACCGTGATGAAGAACTGCGAGCCATTGGTCCCGCGGCCGCCCTGGATGCCCGCGTTGGCCATCGCGAGGATGTACGGCTGCGTGAAGTCGAGCTCGGGGCTGATCTCGTCATCGAACTGGTACCCGGGACCGCCGACGCCCTGGCCGAGCGGGTCGCCGCCCTGGATCATGAAGCCCGGGATGATGCGGTGGAAGACCACACCATTATAAAGAGGAGCGTTCGTCTTCTCGCCGGTGGCGGGGTGCGTCCACTCGATCTCGCCCGTCGCCAGCCCGACGAAGTTCCTGACCGTCTTCGGCGCGTGGTTGCCGTAGAGGTTGACCTTGATGTCTCCGTAGTTAGTGTGGAGCGTGGCGACAGCGGTGTGCTTAGACATGGCACCAATTCTTGCACAGCGCGTATAGAGGACTTGGGTGGCCTCGAGAGCTCTCGGGCCATCCCCAGCCCTTTCGGTGGCAAGATGGAGTCGTCGTCACCCCGATGCAACGGAGGAACAGATGAGCCTGACACGCAAGCGCCAGAAGGAGCTCAAGCGACTGCGCAGTGGAGCCGAGGACCTGTGGACGCAGCAGCAGGAGGTGCTGGCGAATGCCAACGCGCTGGCTGCTGAGGCCCGCAAGCAGGCTTCCTACTACACCCGGGAGGAGCTCGCGCCCCGCGTCCGGGACGGCTACGAGCAGTACGTCCGGCCCGCCGCGCAGACGGCGAAGTCGACCGCCGGTCGTTATGCGGGGCAGGCGCGCGAGCGCGTGGTCAGCGACGTCATCCCCGCGGTCGGTACCGTGGTCGGAACGGCGCTCTCGGTCGTCGATCACGCGCGGGCGGCCCGTTCGTCCGCCTTCGCCGGAGACTTCAAGAAGGCCGGCCAGCAGCTGACCAAGAAGCCGAAGGTGGCCACGCAGCGGTCAGGACCGGGCGCGGGTGGCGTCATCGCCATCGGTCTCGGGATCATCGCGGCAGTCGGACTGCTCTACGCCGTCTGGCAGACCTTCCGCGCCGACGACGAGCTGTGGGTGGCCGACGAGGAGCCGGCCACGCCCACGACGCCCACCACCTCGACCACCGACCCCCTGCAGTAGCCCTCAGGGTCTATTCGGGGGTTACCCCGATGGTGCGGTCATCCGAGGACTGCGACGCTGGTGTGCATGAACACTCTCGTACGTCCTCGTGATGGCCGCATTCTCGGTGGAGTCTGCGCCGGTCTCGCCCATCGGTTCGGCCTGCAGCCGTGGACCGTCCGCGCGCTGTTCCTGCTGTCGTGCCTGCTCCCGGGTCCGCAGTTCATCGCCTACCTGGTGATGTGGATCATCATCCCGGGCGAGCAGCAGCGCAGCGCGACCGTCTAGCCCAGCCGCGCCATCCGGAGCGCGATGTCGACCAGTTCGACGTGTCGCTTCGGGATGTCGGAGAGCGGGAACCAGGCCGCCTCATCGGTCGAGCCGTCGACCTCGTTGGTCAGTGATCCACCGAGCAGGCTCGCTCGGTAGACGATCCGCAACGCGTGCAGCGGTCCGGCATCGGGTACGAAGCGATGCTCGGCCGGAATGACCTTCGAGTCGATTCCCAGCAGCTCTCCCGCTTGAGCCCGATAGCCGGTCTCCTCGGCGATCTCTCGGACCACCGCATCGGCGGGATCCTCGCCGGGATCGATCCCGCCGCCGGGCAGCGTCCATCCGGAGCGCCCGTTCTCGTTCCAGTGAGCGAGCAGGATGCGATAGCCGTCCGTGATGACGCCGTATGCGGCGACTCTGATGTCCACCGCTTCACCATAATGCCGAGGACCGTCGCGAATGTCGGGGGTCGGGAGCAGACTATGGGGTGATGCCCGAACTGCCGGAAGTCACCGCTCTCGCCGCCGACCTGGACGGTCGGCTGAAGGGGCGCGTCATCGACCGGCTCAGTGTGGTCGCGTTCTCGGCTCTGAAGACGTTCGACCCGCCGGTCGACGATCTGCGGCAGTCGACGATCGCCGGAGTCACCCGCCACGGCAAGTTCCTCGACATCGCGGCCGACGACCTCCACATCGTGATCCACTTGGCCCGCGCGGGGTGGATCCGCTGGCGCGACAAGCCGCCGCCCCCGCCCACCGGCCGCCTCGGGAAGGGCCCGCTCGCGGCGCGATTGATCCTGGATGACGGTGCCGGGCTCGACATCACGGAGGCGGGGACGAAGAAGAGTCTGGCCATCTACGTCGTGCATGACCCGGCCGACGTGCCGGGGATCACGCGTCTGGGCCCGGACCCTCTCGATGCCGCCTTCACGGAAGAGGCGTTCGCCGAGATCCTGGCCGCCCAGGGGCGAGCCCAGATCAAGGGCGTGCTGCGCAACCAGTCACTCATCGCCGGCATCGGCAACGCCTACTCCGACGAGATTCTGCACGTCGCGAAGATGTCTCCCTACAAGCCCGCGAACATGGCGGCGGACGACGTCGCACGCCTCTACGACGCCATGCAGTGGACGCTGCGCGAGGCGTTGGCGCGCGCCGACGGCCTGGCGGCGTCCGAACTGAAGAGCGAGAAGAAGTCCAACCTCCGGGTGCACGGCCGGACCGGGCAGCCGTGTCCCGTCTGCGGCGACACGATCCGTCAGGTCATCTTCCACGACTCGACGTTCCAGTATTGCCCCACCTGCCAGACCGGCGGGAAGCCACTCGCCGACCGCGTCCTGTCGCGGCTTCTGAAGTAGCGTTCCTCAGCAGGCGCAGTCGATCGCGGCGACAGGCGCCGTCAGCGGATCCGGCGCCCGCTCGACGAGGCCCTCGTCATCGACCACCGGCAGACCCTCCCGAGCCCAGTACTCGAATCCGCCGATCATCTCGCTTACCTCGTAGCCGAGAAGACTGAACGCGAGGGCCGCACGGGTCGACCCGTTGCATCCAGGGCCCCAGCAGTAGACGACGACCGGCACGCCGACGGGAACGATGCTGGATGCGCGTTCTGCGATCTCCGCGGTCGGGAGGTGGACGGCTCCTGCCACGCGTCCCTGTCGCCACGCGGCCGGACCGCGGCTGTCGACCAGCACGAACCGCTCCCCCGCATCTATCGCGGCCTTCACGTCGGAGGGATCGGTCTCGAATCGCAGCTTCGCTGCGAAGTGCCGGACTGCTTCTGCGGTGTCTGTGGTCATGCCTCGAGACTAGGAAATGACGAGGCGCGACTGAAGTGGCAATCGACGGCATTGCCGCAGCGCCACCGCGATTCTCGTGGAAGAATCGCGCCATGGCCGTCACTTTCCCGTTCATCGCCGACAACACCGACAGGACGCTCCTCGCGGAGCTGCAGCGGGACGGCAGGCAGTCGATCGCCGAACTGGCGCGCACGGTCCACATGTCGAACAGCGCCGTCGCGGATCGGGTCCGGCGACTGGAGGAGGCCGGGGTGATCTCGGGCTACCGCGCGGTCGTCGACCCCGAGCGGCTGGGCTACGGGATCCTCGCGTACCTCCGCCTGCGGTATCCCAGCAGTCAGTACAAGCCGCTGCACGACCTTCTCGCCGACATCCCTGAGGTGGTCGAGGCGCACCATGTGACCGGCGACGACTGCTTCATCCTCAAGGTCGTGGCGACGTCGATGCGCCACCTGGAGCAGGTCAGCGGCCGGGTCGGAACCCTGGGGAGCGTGACGACCAGCGTCTCGTACTCGAGCCCGTTCCCGACGCGGGCGATCGTTCCGCCGGCTGAAGAAAAGGGTGGAGCCTAGGAGATTCGAACTCCTGACATCCTGCTTGCAAAGCAGGCGCTCTACCAACTGAGCTAAGGCCCCGAGAGCCGTGTTCTGAAAAGAACACAGTGGTGGGGATACGAGGACTTGAACCTCGGACCTCTTCGTTATCAGCGAAGCGCTCTAACCGCCTGAGCTATATCCCCGAATGGGCAGATACGAGACTACCCGATCTGCCCAGGCATTGCGAAATCGGTCAGTTGTTGGTGAAACCGACCAGCAGACCGCCTGTGATCTTCACGGAGAGGTTGTACAGGAGGGCGAAGACGGCACCCAGCGCGGTCACCACGACGATGTCGAGGATCGCGACGATCAGAGAGAATCCCATCACCTGGCCGAGGCCCAGGATGGAACGGAGGTCGCTGCCGCCGGCACCCGAGATGTCCTTGAACAGGCTGTTCACCTGGTCGAAGATGCCCGTACGGTCGAGCACCGTCCAGATCAGGAACGTGCCCACGATCGCGATGATCGCCAGGCAGATACCCGCCAGGAACGACAGCTTCACGGTCGACCAGAAGTCGATGTACACCAGCTTCAGCCGCACCTGCTTGGCGGATGCGGGACGGCGCGACGACTTCTTGGCCAGCTTTTCGGCGACGCTACTGCTCATCTACGGTTTCTTCCTTCCCGACGGACTCGTCTTCCTCCGCGAGACTGGAGGATTCGAGGTCACGTTCGGTGTTCTTCGCGAGTGCGATGATCTTGTCGGACTCGGCGAAACGTGCAAAGACGACACCCATGGTGTCACGGCCCTTGGCAGGTACCTCGGCCACGGCAGAGCGTACCACCTTGCCGCTGGCAAGAACCACAAGGACCTCGTCGTCTTCGCCGACGATGAGCGCGCCCACCAGGTCGCCCCGATCGTCGTTCAGCTTGGCCACCTTGATGCCCAGGCCGCCGCGATTCTGCAGGCGGTACTGGTCCGCAGCTGTGCGCTTCGCGTACCCGCCTTCGGTGACCACGAACACGTATCCCTCGTCCGAGACGACGGAGGCGTCGAGCAGTCGGTCCTCGCCACGGAAGTGCATTCCGATCACACCCGAAGTGGACCGCCCCATGGGACGCAGCGCCTCATCCGATGCGGTGAAGCGGATGGACATGCCCTTGCGGGAGACCAGCAGCAGGTCCGAGTCCTCCTCGACCAACAGCGCGGAGACCAGCTCGTCGCCCTCGCGCAGCTTGATCGCGATGATGCCGCCGCTGCGATTGGTGTCGTACTCGACGAGCGCGGTCTTCTTGATGAGACCGTCGCGCGTCGCGAGCACGAGGTACTTCGCGGCTTCGTAGTCGCGGATGTCGAGGATCTCTGCGATCTCCTCACCCGGCTGCAGCGCGAGCAGGTTCGCGACGTGCTGGCCCTTCGCGTCGCGGCCGGCCTCCTGCACCTCGTACGCCTTCGCGCGGTAGACGCGTCCCTGGTTGGTGAAGAAGAGGAGCCAGTGGTGGGTCGTGGTCACGAAGAAGTGGTCGACGACGTCCTCTCCACGGAGCTGCGCGCCCTTCACTCCCTTGCCGCCGCGGTGCTGGCTGCGGTAGTTGTCGCTCCGGGTCCGCTTGATGTAGCCGCCGCGCGTGACGGTGACCACCATCTCCTCTTCGGGGATGAGGTCTTCGACGCTCATGTCGCCGTCGTAGCCGAACATGATCTCGGTGCGGCGGTCGTCTCCGAACCGATCGACGATCTCCGCGAGCTCCTCGCTGATGATCGTGCGCTGGCGCGTCGGGTCGGCGAGGATCGCGTTGTACTCGGCGATCTCCTGCTCGATCCGGTCGTGCTCCTCGATGATCTTCTGCCGCTCGAGGGCCGCGAGACGGCGGAGCTGCATCGTGAGGATGGCGTCCGCCTGGATCTCGTCGACGTCGAGCAGCCCCTTCAGACCCTCGCGCGCGTCGTCCACGGTGGCGGAGCGGCGGATCAACGCGATGACTTCGTCGAGCGCGTCGAGCGCCTTGAGGTATCCGCGCAGGATGTGCGCACGCTCCTCGGCCTTCCGCAGGCGGAAGCGGGTGCGGCGGACGATGACCTCGACCTGGTGGTCGACCCAGGCGACGATGAAGCCGTCGAGCGACAGCGTGCGCGGCACGTTGTCGACGATCGCCAGCATGTTCGCGCCGAAGTTCTCCTGCAGCTGAGTGTGCTTGTACAGGTTGTTGAGCACGACTTTGGCCACCGCGTCGCGCTTCAGCACGATCACCAGGCGCTGGCCGGTACGGCCCGAGGTCTCGTCGCGGATGTCGGCGATGCCGCCGATGCGTCCGTCCTTCACGAGGTCGGCGATCTTGATCGCCAGGTTGTCCGGGTTGACCTGGTACGGCAGCTCGGTGACGACCAGGCAGACGCGGCCCTGGATCTCCTCGATGTTCACGACCGCACGCATCGTGATCGAACCACGACCCGTCCGGTACGCGTCGTGGATGCCCTTGACGCCGAGGATCTGCGCGCCGGTCGGGAAGTCCGGGCCCTTGATCCGCTTGATGAGCTCCTCGAGGAGCTCCTCGCGCGGCGCATCCGGGTTCTCCAGGTACCAGAGGGCGCCTGCCGCGACCTCACGGAGGTTGTGCGGCGGGATGTTCGTGGCCATGCCGACCGCGATACCGACCGAGCCGTTCACCAGCAGGTTCGGGAAACGGCTGGGGAGCACGATCGGCTCGCGGGTGCGACCGTCGTAGTTGTCCTGGAAATCGACGGTCTCCTCGTCGATGTCGCGGACCATCTCCAGCGCGAGCGGCGCCATCTTCGTCTCGGTGTATCGCGGCGCGGCAGCCCCGTCATTGCCCGGGGAGCCGAAGTTGCCCTGGCCGAGCGCCAGCGGATACCGCAGGCTCCACGGCTGCACGAGCCGGACGAGCGCGTCGTAGATCGGCGCGTCGCCGTGGGGGTGGAACTGACCCATCACGTCGCCGATGACGCGGGTGCACTTCGAGAACGCCTTGTCCGGTCGGTATCCCCCGTCGAACATCGTGTAGATGACCCGGCGGTGAACCGGCTTCAGCCCGTCTCGCACCTCGGGCAGCGCGCGCCCGATGATCACGCTCATCGCGTAGTCGAGGTACGACCGCTGCATCTCCGACTGCAGGTCGACCTGGTCGATCCTGCCGTGGATGCCGAAGTCCTGGCCCGTGTTGTCGTCGTCCGTCACAGTCTTCTCTCCCTCGCGGATTCTCTCGTCAGCTGGCGCGTGAGCGTCAGATGTCGAGGAACCGCACGTCCTTGGCGTTCTTCTGGATGAACGAGCGGCGCGACTCGACGTCTTCGCCCATCAGCGTGGCGAAGATCTCGTCGGCTGCCGCGGCGTCGTCGAGCGTCACCTGCAGCAGGGTCCGCGACTCCGGGTTCATCGTGGTGTCCCACAGCTCTTGGTAGTCCATCTCGCCCAGACCCTTGTAACGCTGGACGCCGTTCTCCTTGGGGATGCGCTTGCCCGAAGCGAGCCCCTCGGCGAGCAGCGCGTCGCGCTCGCGGTCGGAGTAGACGTACTCGTGCTCCGAGTTCGACCACTTGAGGCGGTACAGCGGCGGCTGCGCCAGGTACACATAGCCCAGCTCGATGAGCGGCCGCATGTAGCGGAACAGCAGGGTGAGCAGCAGCGTAGTGATGTGCTGGCCGTCGACGTCGGCGTCGGCCATGAGCACGATCTTGTGGTACCGCGCCTTCTCCGGGTTGAAGTCCTCGCCGATGCCGGCGCCGAACGCCGTGATCATCGCCTGCACCTCGTTGTTCGCCAGTGCGCGGTCGAGGCGTGCCTTCTCCACGTTCAGGATCTTGCCGCGGAGAGGCAGGATCGCCTGCGTCTCGGGGTTCCGGCCCTGCACGGCGGAGCCGCCGGCCGAGTCGCCCTCGACGAGGAAGATCTCGGAGACCGTCGGGTCCTTGGACTGGCAGTCCTTCAGCTTGCCGGGCATCCCGCCGCTCTCCAGCAGACCCTTGCGCCGCGCGGTCTCGCGCGCCTTGCGGGCGGCGATGCGTGCGGTCGCGGCCTGGAGAGCCTTGCGGATGATGTCCCTGGCCTGGTTCGGGTTGCGGTCGAACCAGTCGCCGAGCTGGTCGCCGACGACCTTCTGCACGAAGGCCTTCGCCTCGGTGTTGCCGAGCTTCGTCTTCGTCTGGCCCTCGAACTGCGGCTCGGAGAGCTTCACGGAGATGACCGCGGTCAGACCCTCGCGCACGTCGTCGCCGGAGAGGTTGTCGTCCTTCTCCTTGAGGATGCCCTTCTCACGCGCGTACTTGTTGACGAGCGTCGTGAGCGCAGCGCGGAAGCCCTCCTCGTGCGTGCCGCCCTCGTGCGTGTTGATGGTGTTCGCGTACGTGAAGACGCTCTCGTTGTAGCTCGTCGTCCACTGCATCGCGACCTCGAGCGCGATCTTGCGGTCGGTGTCCTCCGACTCGAACGAGATGATCTCGTCGTGCACGACCTCCGCCTTCTTGGCGGAGTTCAGGTAGAAGACGTAGTCCATCAGCCCGCGCTCGTACAGGAAGACGTCATGGCGCGGCGGGTTGATCTCGTCGTCGTCCACCTCGCCCTCGACGGGCTCGATCTCCGGGGGCCGCTGGTCGGTGATGGCGATGCGGAGCCCTTTGTTGAGGAACGCCATCTGCTGGAAGCGCGTGCGCAGCGTCTCGTAGTCGAAGACGACCGTCTCGAATGTGTCGGGGCTCGGCCAGAACGTGATGATCGTGCCGCTCCGCTCGGAGACTTCGCCCTGCTCGAGGGGAGCCTGCGGCACACCGTTCCGGTAGCTCTGACGCCACACGTGGCCCTGGCGGTGGACCTCGACGTCGAGTCGCGACGACAGGGCGTTCACCACGGAGCTGCCGACGCCGTGCAGTCCGCCCGACACCGCGTATCCGCCGCCGCCGAACTTTCCGCCCGCGTGGAGGATGGTGAGGACGACCTCGACGGTCGACTTCTTCTCGACCGGATGCACATCGACCGGAATGCCGCGGCCGTTGTCATCGACGCGCACCGCGCCGTCCGGAAGGATGGTCACCTCGATGTTGTCGGCGTGCCCGGCCAGTGCCTCGTCGACGGAGTTGTCGACGATCTCGTAGACCAGATGGTGCAGACCGCGGGGACCGGTGGATCCGATGTACATTCCGGGTCGCTTGCGGACGGCTTCGAGACCCTCGAGGACCTGGATCTCATTCGCGCCGTAGTCGTGTTCTGCCCCGGCCCTGTTCGGTTCCATCGTCATATGAAATTAGGCTCCTGACCGCACTCAACAGTGACGTTCCAGTCTACCAAGAGCCGGGCGCAGAAATGCCCGAAAACGGCCGTCTGACGCATTTTCCGCTGTGGGCCGACCTATTTTGTGTGCTCAGCCGTAAGTATCGCGCGGACCGCGCCCTGGAATCGACCTGGGGCCTCTTTTCCAGGAGGGGGCGTCCGGCCCCTGAAAACGGATCGACTCGATGCCGGCCTCGGGGAAGCGCTCGGCGATGTGCGCGAGGAGCTCCGAGCGCATCATCCGGAGCTGGGTCGCCCACGCCGTCGACTCGCATCGGACGACGAGGACACCATCTGTGATCTGGTCCGGGATGGCATGCTTCGCGGTCTCCTCGCCGGCCAGTTCGCGCCATCCCTCGAGGAGGTCGGACTGCGCGAGCGCGGAGGTCCAGCCGAGCTGCGCCGCCAACGCATCGACCACGTCTCCGACGCCCCGCGGATCCCGGCCGGAGCCGAACGGCTGGCTCGCAGCCGCTCCTTCTTCGCGGCGAGGCGCCCACTTCTTTCGCGAGCCGGTCCCTGCGAACAGGGCCTTGAGTCGCAGGTAGACGGCTGACGCCTCCGTCGAGCGCTCCTCAGACACCGGTCGCCTCCACGATGGTCCCCGCATCGATGCGCACGGTGTGGGCCGTGAGCTCCGGAGGAACGTCGTCCAGCACCGCCGCCGTGATCAGCACCTGCTCGTAACCGCCTACGGCAGTTGCAAGCATGCGTCGCCGCGCCTGGTCGAGCTCGGCGAACACGTCGTCGAGGATCAGCACAGGGTCCCCCGTCGTCGACTCGCGCCGCAGCAGTTCGGCGGAAGCCAGCTTGAGCGCCAGCGCGAACGACCACGATTCGCCATGACTGGCGTACCCCTTGGCTGGAAGGCCGTTCAGTTCGAACAGCACATCGTCACGATGCGGACCCACCAGGGTCAACCCGCGATCCAGCTCCTTCCGGCGCACGCCGGCGAGTGCCTTGCGGAAGGCCTCCGCCGTCGCGACACCGGCTGAGCCGGTCACACCATCGGCGTCAGCGTCATCATCCTCGTCGACATGGGCGCCGAAGATGGTCAGCTGGGGAAGCAGCCGAGGGTGGTGGTCGTCGCCGGCCACGGAGCGGTACGCCGCCACCAGCGGATCGCTCAGTCGTTCGACCACATCGAGCCGGGCGTCGAGAAGCTCCGAACCGAGCTGGACGAGCCGGTCATCCCAGATCTCCAGAGTCCCGAGCTGCTCCTCGCGGACGCGCGAGGCCCGAGCCGACTTCAGCAGAGTGTTGCGCTGCTTCAGCACACGCTCGTAGTCGGAGATGATCGCCGAGAAGCGCGGATTGCGCTGGATGAGGAGCTGATCGAGGAAGCGACGGCGGATCCCCGGCTCGCCCCTGACGAGTGCGAGGTCCTCCGGGGCGAACAGCACGCTGGAGAAGTACCGCGGCAGCTCGCGCGGTTTGATCGCGCCGCGATTGACCTGCGCGCGATTCGCTGAACTGCGGTTGAGCTGCACCTCCACGAGGAGCTCCCGGCCGTCATGCTGGATGCGCGCCCGCACGATCGCAGCGTCCGCATCCTTGCGGATCATCGCCTGATCGCTCGACACCCGATGCGACCCGAGGGTGCTCAGGTAGCCGAGCGATTCGACGAGGTTGGTCTTTCCCTGACCGTTGCGGCCGACGAACAGATTGGCGCCGGCCGCGAACGGCACCTCCGCGGTGCGGTAATTGCGGAAGTCGGTCAGAGAGAGATGTGTGACACGCACTGAGTGTTCGGGCTCAGCGTTTCTAGTCCACGGCCTTGACGGCGTGGCCGCCGAACTGGTTGCGCAGCGCGGCGACGGCCTTCATGGCCGGCGAGTCCTCCTGGCGGGACACGAAGCGCGCGAAGATCGAGGCGCTGATCGTCGGAACGGGGACGGCGTTGTTCAGCGCCTCCTCGACGGTCCAGCGACCCTCTCCCGAATCCTGCACGTAGCCCTCGATGTGCTCGAACTCCGGGTCCTGCTCGAGCGCGCGCACCAGGAGGTCGAGCAGCCAGGAGCGGACGACCGTTCCGCGCTGCCACGCCTTGAACGTGCCGGTGACGTCCTTGATGATGTCCTTGCGCGTGTCCAGGAGCTCATAGCCCTCGGCGTAGGCCTGCATCAGTGCGTACTCGATGCCGTTGTGGACCATCTTGGCGTAGTGGCCGGCGCCGACCTCGCCGACGTGGACGAAGCCCTCGTCGCGCGGACCCTCCGGACGGAGAGCGTCGAACACCGGGAGCACCCGCTCCACCTGGGCGGCGGAGCCGCCGACCATCAGGCCGTAGCCGTTGTCGAGGCCCCAGATCCCACCGGAGACGCCCACATCCATGAAGTCGACGCCGCGCGGCGCCAGCATTTCGGCGTGCTTGAAGTCCTCGGTGAACTTGGAGTTGCCACCATCGATGACCAGATCACCCTTCTCGAGCAGGGGCTCGAGCTCGCGGATGACGGAATCGGTGATCTCCCCGGCGGGCACCATGACCCACACGGTGCGCGGGGCCGGCAGCGCGGCGACGAGGTCGGCCACGGTCGCGACGTCCGAGACATCGGGGTTCGTGTCGTAACCGGTGACGTCGATGCCGTTCTTCTCGAGACGGGCACGCATGTTGTTGCCCATGCGTCCGAGACCGATGAGGCCGATGTGCATGATGATCCTTCTTCTGTTGCTTCAGCGGCGCCGGGAACTAGCGCAGGAGCAGGTTCGGCTGGAGCAGGTACTTGTAGGAGTCCGCTCCCGCCTGATCCTTGGATGTCTGACTCGTGATGAGCACAGGCCCCGGCTTGTTGGGGTTCTCGGTCTTGGTGAACGAGATGCGCACGAATTCCGAGTGCACCGCACCGAGACCATCGAGCAGGAACTGCGGCTTCAATGAAACCACCGTCTCCTGGCCAGTGAGAAGAGCGTCGATGCTCTCGGATGCCTGCGCCTGCTCCGAGCCGATCGCTTCGAGCGTCAGTCCGTCGGCGGTGAAGGTGTAGCGGAGCGCGGCCTCGCGCTCCAGCACGAGCGCGACGCGGCGGGTCGCCTCGATGAGCTCAGCGGTGTTGATGACCGCGTAGTTGTCGACCTGCTCGGGGAACAGCCGTCGGACGGGCGGGAAGTTGCCCTTGATCAGGAGCGACGTCACCGTCTTCCTGTCGGCGGTGAAGGCGATGAGCTCACGGTCGTCGCGGTTCGTGATCGAGATCGACACGTTGCCGCTGTGACCGAAGGTCTTCCCGATCTCCGTCAGGGTGCGTGCGGGCACGAGCGCGGTCACCGGTTCGCCGGCTGTCGTGCCGTTGTCCCAGTCGATCTCGCGGACCGCGACGCGATAGCGGTCCGTCGCGACCAGACCGAGCGTGTTGTTCCCGACCTCGAGCTGCACGCCGGTGATCACGGGCGTCACGTCGTCGCGGGACGCGGCGACACCGACCTGTGCGACCGCCTGAGCGAATTCTTCGGCCGGTACGAGTCCGGCGTCAGCACTGACCTGCGGGATGCTCGGATATTCCTCGACGGGCATGGAGAGCAGCGTGAAGTTCGCCGACCCCGCCCGCACGACGATCTTGGACTCCTCCGTGGAGAACTGCACGGGTGCGTTCGGCAGCTTGGAGGCGATCTCCGCGAGGAGACGGCCCGAGACGAGCACGCGACCCGGCTCTTCGACCTCGGCAGCGATCTCGGTCTGAGCCGAGACCTCGTAGTCGAACGATGACAGCTGAAGTCCGGTCTCGGTGGTCTCGATCAGCACACCACTCAGGATGGGCAGGGTCGTCCGCTGCGGAAGAAGCTTCACCGCGAAGGAGACGGCCTCGCTGAACACATCCCGATTGGCTTGGAACTTCACGAAGTCACCTCTGTCGGACTCACGGATAACGGACGTCACAAATCCTAGCGCCTGGCCTGTGACGCGGAAGCGGAGGGGCCGGGCTGCGCATCAGGTTGTCGTCTGCGCCCTATGAGAAGAGTTAAGAAGTAATCGTGTTAACCGCTGTGGAAACTGTGGATAACTCGGTGGACTCCAGCCGAGCACTGGGAACTACACCCCGGTGACATGTTGATGGCCTGAGGATTCGGCCTGTTCACAACGATCGAGGGCTGGCGGTGTCGATGGTCGCTTTTCACAGGCTCGCGAATTCCGTCCCCATTAAACGTGTCGTTCTCCGGAGCCTTTCCACAAGTTATCCACACGTGTTAATAACGCTTTGTCCCCACTCTGGGGATGGATATGTGGATAAGTTCTGCGCTAGAAGTGCGTGTCGCTACTTGCCGTAGCGGTGATTCTGCTTGATCCGGCTGGTCAGCTCTGTGACCTGGTTGTAGATCGAGCGGCGCTCCTTCATGAGCTCGCTGATCTTCTTGTTCGCGTACATGACCGTGGTGTGGTCCCGGCCGCCGAAGAGCTGACCGATCTTCGGGAGCGACAGGTTGGTCAGCTCGCGGCACAGGTACATCGCGATCTGGCGTGCGGTGGCGACGGCCTGCGAACGACTGGAACCATAGAGGTCGTCGACACTGAGCTTGAAGTACTCCGCCGTGTTGGTGATGATGTCCGTCGGCGCGATCACGTTGTCGTCGTCGAGCGTGATCAGGTCCTTCAGCACCGTCTGTACGAGCGGCATGTCCACCGGAGTGCGGTTCAGGCTGGCGAAGGCGGTGACGCGGATGAGCGTGCCCTCCAACTCGCGGATGTTGCTCGACACCTTCGACGCCATGAACTCGAGGATGTCGTCGGGAACCTGGATCTTCTCGCTCTGGGCCTTCTTGCGGAGGATCGCGATGCGGGTCTCGAGGTCGGGCACCTGGACGTCGGTGATCAGGCCCCACTCGAACCGCGACCGCATCCGGTCCTCGAAGCCCGTGAGGTGCTTCGGCGGCAGGTCGGAGGTGATCACGACCTGCTTGTTGTGGTCGTGCAGCGTATTGAAGGTGTGGAAGAAGGCCTCCTGGGTCTCCACCGCGCGCTGCAGGAATTGGATGTCGTCGATCAGCAGGATGTCGATGTTGCGGTAGCGCGCCTGGAAGGAGGAGCCCCGGTTGTTGGCGATCGAGTTGATGAAGTCGTTGGTGAACTCCTCCGACGACACGTAACGCACGCGGATCCCCGGGTAGAGGCTCATCGCATAGTGGCCGATCGCGTGCAGGAGGTGGGTCTTGCCGAGCCCCGAGTCGCCGTAGATGAAGAGGGGGTTGTACGCCTTGGCCGGCGCTTCGGCCACGGCGACCGCGGCCGCGTGGGCGAAGCGGTTCGACTGACCGATGACGAAGTTGTCGAAGCTGTACTTGGCGTTGAGACGGGTGTCGCCGCCCCGCGGCGGTGCGGTGATTTCGGTGGGCGCCGGAACCATCGGAGCGACCTGCTCGGAGTAGCTCGGCGTCGGTTCGGATTCCGGCGACGGACCGGACATGGTCTCCTGCTGGATCTCCGGGTTGACCACGATCGCGAAGGTGTTCACCGACAGTGCATCGTCGAGGGCGCCGATCGCGTTCAGCAGCGGCAGCCGGCTGCGCTGTTCGATCATCCCGCGGGTGAACTCGTTGGGGACCTCCAGGTAGAAGGTGCCGGCCATGATGCCCTTGGGTTCCACCAGGCTGAGGAAGCCGTAGAGCTGCGGGGTGATCCGATCGTCCGTCTCGAGCTTGCCGAGCACGTCCTGCCACGCCGCAGCTATGGACTCTTCGCCGCCTGCCATCGTTCCCCGTCTTCGTCTGTATTGCGGATGCCGTCAGCCCGACGAGGGGACACGTCGACCCCCGATGACTTTCGTCGGGTTGGCGGCTTCGGATGCCGCCGGTGGGTATTCACAGAGTTATCCACCGCTGTGTGAGAAATACCGTAGCGATCTCCGGCCAGAATTGGCATGGCCTGGGGATAACTTTCGACCTCACGGTAACTTGTCCACAGAACCCCGATCAAATCCGATCGGGGGCATATGACGGCGCGTCGGACCGGTCTTCCCTGCCAATACCGTGCATAATCAGTGGATTTAACTCGATCGGTTTGACCTGATCCCTGCCGAGGCCGTAGTTTTAATCAGTTGTCTGCAGCCGTTCGGGCTGCCCTGAAACTTTCCTGGCGTTCGGTGCTGGCCGATTCCTCTCGGCACCGGCCTGTGAAGAGATCACCCACACGGAGATAGATATGAGCAAGAGAACGTTCCAGCCGAACAACCGCAAGCGCGCGAAGACCCACGGTTTCCGCCTCCGGATGCGCACCCGCGCAGGCCGGGCGATCCTCGCGGCCCGTCGCCGCAAGGGTCGCGAGACGCTCTCGGCCTAGCCGCTCCGGTGCTCGCGAAAGCCAATCGCATCACGCGGGGGGCGGACTATCGGGCGACCGTGCGTCGCGGTTCTCGCTCCACCGGAGCGTCCACCGTCACGTACATCCGTCCGAACCCCGACTCCAGCGTGGTGCGATTCGGCTTTATCGTGAGCAAGTCGGTCGGCAATGCCGTCCGTCGCAACCTCGTCCGGCGCCGGCTCAAGGCGGCCGCCTACGAGCTCCTCCCCCGGTTCTCTCCTGGTTCACCGGGCGACGCGGGGGTGGATGTGGTCGTGCGTGCATTGCCAGCCTCCGCTCAAGCACCGTGGGCTAGCCTGCACGAAGAGCTTCTCCGGGCCTCGGCCCGCCTCACCAGCCGCAGTCACACCAGTAAGGGCAGCGTCAGTCCATGAACACCGCGCTCGCAGCAGTGCTCCTCGCACCGCGGAATGCGGCCGTGCTGGTGCTGCGCGCGTATCGCGCGGTGATCTCGCCCCTCTACGGCGACGTGTGCCGGTACTACCCGTCGTGTTCCGCCTACACACTCCAGGCCATCCAGCAGCATGGAGTGATCGTGGGCTCGTACCTCGGCATCCGACGTATCGCCCGTTGCCACCCGTGGGCGGCCGGCGGGGTCGACGACGTTCCGCCGGCGAAGGCGCCGCGGTACAGGGTCACTCCCTTCGGGTTCGTGGTCGCCGCACGCAACGACAGCTTCATCAGCCACGGAAGGGCCTAGCTACAACACATGGACATCATCGGTACCATCCTCTGGCCCATCAAGTGGGTCGTGGAGCTGATCCTCGTCGCCTTCCACTGGCTGTTCACGCAGATGGGACTCGACCCGGCGGCCGGCATCACCTGGGTTCTGGCGATCGTGGGACTCACGGTCGTCGTGCGGGCCGCGCTGATCCCGATCTTCGTGCGGCAGATCAAGAACCAGAGGCGGATGCTGGAGATCGCGCCGCAGCTGAAGAAGATCCAGGACAAGTACAAGGGCAAGAAGGACCAGTTCTCCCGCGAGGCGATGTCGCGCGAGACCATGGACCTCTACAAGAAGACGGGTACCAACCCGCTCAGTTCGTGCCTCCCGCTGCTGCTCCAGATGCCGGTGTTCTTCTCGCTGTTCCAGGTGCTCAACGGCGCACAGGGCGGCCACGCCGGTGTCGGTCCCCTCAACGAGCAGCTCGCGCAGCAGTTCGGAAATGCGACGCTGTTCGGCGTCGCTCCCCTGCACCAGAGCTTCCAGGGCGCGCTGAACGCGCACCCGCCGCAGGTCGCCGTCATGGTGATAGCAGCCGTTATGGTTGTGCTGATGACGGGATCGCAGTTCCTCACCCAGCTGCAGATCGTCTCGAAGAACATGTCGCCGGAGACCAAGGCGAGCCCCCAGTTCAAGCAGCAGCGCATCCTGCTTTATTTGCTCCCCTTCGTCTTCCTCTTCTCGGGCTTCGCCTTCCCGCTCGGTGTCATGTTCTACTGGCTCACCTCGAACCTGTGGACCATGGGTCAGCAGTTCCTGGTCATCCGCAACATGCCGACTCCCGGTTCGGACGCGGCCAAGGCCCGCGAGGCGCGCCTGGCGAAGAAGGGCAAGCTCGTCCAGGCCGACGGCTCGACCGTGCTGACCGTTGAGGAGCAGCCGAAGCAGGTCGTGCAGCGGGTGCAGCCGGTGAGCAAGGCCCGCGCGAAGAAGCAAGCTGGAAAGTAGTAAGGACCTTCAACGATGACCGACGTGCAGACCTCCTCCCCCGATCCCGTCGACGTCTCGGACGACGTTGCCGTCGCTGAGGGTGCCGAGCCCCAGGAGCCAGCAGACCTCGATCGTGAGGGCGACATCGCCGCGGACTACATCGAGGAGCTTCTCGACATCGCCGACATCGACGGGGACATCGACATCGACACCCGCAACGGGCGCGCCTACATCTCGGTGAACGCCGAGGACGGTTCGAATCTGGCGATGCTCGCCAAGGCCGACACTGTTGCGGCCCTGCAGGAACTCACCCGCCTTGCCGTGCAGAACCAGACCGGTGCCTATTCGCGCCTCATCCTCGACATCGCCGGCTCGCGTGACGCGCGTCAGGCGGAACTCGGTCGTCTGGTGGAGCGTGCGATCGCGCGTCTCGACGAAGGTGCCGCTGAGGCTGCTCTGCCGCCGATGTCGTCGTACGAGCGCAAGATCGTCCACGACATCGTCTCCGAGCGCGGGTATGTGTCGACTTCGCACGGCGAGGGACGCGACCGGCACACGGTCATCACGGCCGCGTAGTTTCACGTGAAACTGTGACCGACGTCGAGACCGAACCCAGCGCGGCGCTCACGCTTTTCGGGGACCGGATCGAACAGGCTCGGGAGTTCGCGCGCAACCTCAGTGATCAGGGGGAAGAGCGTGGACTGATCGGGCCCCTGGAACTCCCCCGCTTGTGGACGCGCCACATCCTCAATTGCGCTGTTGTGGCGCCGCTGCTACGTCCCGGCGTCGTGGGTGATGTCGGCAGCGGAGCCGGCCTCCCTGGGCTCGTCCTCGCGATCGCCAGACCGGATGTCTCCTTCGTGCTGATCGAGCCGATGGAGCGGCGGGTTGCGTGGCTGAACGAGCAGGTTGACGAGCTCGAGCTGGCGAACGTCTCGGTTGTTCGGGCTCGCGCCGAAGATGTACGTCTGGACGCACTCCTGGATCAGGTGACGGCACGCGCGGTCAGCGCCTTCCGCAAGCTGCTCCCCCTCACCGCTCCCCTGCTGCGCGACGGCGGCGAGCTGGTTCTCATGAAGGGAGCGGGCGCGCCGGCCGAGGTCGAGGCCGCGGCCAAGGAGATCCGTCGCTTCCGAGTGCACGATATCGAGGTCCTGACGCTCGGCGAGGGTCTACTGACAGAGGTCACCCGTGTCATTCGCGCCACCGTCCAGTAGTCGCAGGACATCCTGAGACTGCTAAGGATCGCTCTGACGCAAGCGGATACACGGCTTCGCTTGCGTGGGAGCCATCGTGCGCTCGACTGAGACGAACCGAGTTCGCTGACTTGCGGGCAGTCTGTCCCCGAAGAAGCCGGTTTTCGACCACGCTTGCCGCGGAGCGCCACATCGGATCGCATAGTCGCACTCCCGAGGGCGCGACCATTCGTTGATTGGAGGCGGCCGAAGTGTTCCGTGCTTCCTGAGCCGGGGTGGTGTGCTAGAACTCGCGCCACTGAACATCCGAGCGCCGGCGCCGGGAACCCATCCGATGAAGCGCTGGTCCGCTCGACGGGTGCCAGTGTAGGAATGGACCCCGCGTTCGTAGCGTGGCGGGCTGTTGGCGCTGCGAAGCGTCGAGTGTTCCGCATCATGGATGCAGGTGCTGCGCGGTGCGCGAGATACTCCCGTCCTCAGGGGGTCGGCCGAAGAAGTGCTCCGCGCGAGGTGCGTACATCAGCACGCGCGGGGTCTGCGGTGTCAGGCGGGTATTCCAGAACTGTCCGAACTGCTCTGGGCCTGGACCCTGGCGGACCTCGACGCGTCCATGCACGTTTCACGTGAAACGGCCGCGACATTGCTATAGCGACGTACGGCTGCAGCCCTTTTCCAGGGCTGCCTCGGATCTGATCTCCTGGTAGCGAGTCACCGGGTCACCATTTCACGTGAAACGTCGGGTCAACCTCCTACGGGTTCCCGGCAAACACGCGTAGTTCGGGCGCGCGCTGTCATACGCATGTCGCCCGCAGCGGGCTTTCGCGCGCGAGCCCGGTGTTGCGGCTCTTCGGCCGCAGCAGTGCGAGTGCCTGCTCCCCCAGTGGAGCTTCCCCTCATGGCACTGTTTCGCGCTCCCCTAAAATCGGCGCTTCGACGATCGCCGACGTATGGGTAGCTGTTACCTACGATCGAACCGGCTGATATTCGACCCAACGCTCCAGAAGTCGCGGTCACCAAGGTCTGCGACGGGGGTGATTGCCTCCCGTCCAGGAGCGCACACATTCCGCTGGGCCGCTTGCCCCCCGACCTCGGCGCCTGTGCGCCCGGCAAACACTCGCGGATCGAGTTGCGGCGTTTCACGTGAAACCGGGGGCTCAGTGCGCCGTGGTGTGATCCGCGACACCGTGGCTTCTGACATCGCGCACCGCGCGCGAACTCGCCCGCAGAATCATCAGCTCATACCCGCGCGCCCGCGCGATCGCCTCCCCATCGACCACGACCCCGGTCAAGTGTTTCACGTGAAACAGTCGCCCTCACCCGGTTCAGCACGTGACAGACACGGCGTCGCGACGCCCAGCTCACCCTGGGAGATTACGCATCCCGAACCACGACGTGCGCGCCGCGCAAGGAGCGTCGGACATCCGAGTTAGAGTTGTTGACGGGTGCGCTGCGGGTGTGCCGACGACCGACGGTAGGCCGGTGCGAAGCACCATTGAGCGACGAGGTTTCACGTGAAACAACCCCACCAGGACGAGCGCGGCGGAGTAGGTGAGATCGAGGACGGTATGGAACCCGAAGCAGCATCCACGGCATTCGACGGGACCACTCCCCTGGCTCAAGAGCTCGCGGATCTTGCTCGCCGCCGGCAGGTGATCGCGGAAACGACCCTCCCCCTCCCCTCTCGCACCCGCATCTTCACGATCTCCAACCAAAAGGGCGGCGTCGGTAAGACGACGACAGTCGTAAATCTGAGTGCAGCGCTCGCCAAGTCGGGTGCGCGCGTGCTGGTCATCGACCTCGATCCGCAGGGCAATGCATCCACCGCGCTGAGCGTGGAGCACCGCGAGGGCACACCGAGTGTCTACGACGTCGTGGTCAACGACCGTGAGGTCGATGAAGTCATCCAGAAAAGCCCCGAATTCGATGGCCTCTTCGTGGTTCCGGCAACGATCGACCTGGCTGGAGCGGAAATCGAACTCGTGTCGATGGTGGCCCGCGAACAGCGCTTGTCCCGCGCGCTCGGCCGTTTCCTCGACGAGTACGACATCGACTACGTGCTGATCGACTGCCCACCCTCGCTCGGACTGCTCACGATCAACGCTTTCGTGGCGGCCAGCGAGGTCTTGATCCCGATCCAGTGCGAGTACTACGCGCTCGAGGGCCTCAGTCAGTTGCTGAAGAACATCCAGCTCATCGAGCGTCACCTCAATCCCAAGCTGCAGGTATCCACCATCCTGCTGACGATGTACGACTCCCGCACCAATCTGGCCCACCAGGTCGCGGCGGATGTGCGGGAGCACTTCCCTAACGAAGTCCTCGACACGATCATCCCCCGCTCGGTTCGTATCTCGGAGGCACCGAGCTACGGACAGAGCGTCATCAGCTACGACACCAACTCGAGCGGATCGCTCTCCTATATGGAGGCGGCCGCTGAGATCGCACGAAGAGGAGTACCCCGCTAATGGCAGCGAAGCGAACCGGACTGGGCCGCGGCATCGGCGCGCTCATCCCCACCAGCGACCAGGCGAGCCGTCCGGTGGACGTGTTCTTCCCGGACAACTCCGGCGGGGGCACGGCAACAGCCCTGGCGGAGCGCCCGGACGACCTGGTCGCGGTCCCTGGTGCACGCCTGGCGAACATCGCCCCGGACGACATCGTCCCGAACCGCGTGCAGCCCCGCACGGAGTTCGATCGCGACGCTCTCGATGAGCTGGTCGCCAGCATCCGCGAGGTCGGCGTTCTCCAGCCCGTCGTCGTGCGGCCCCTCCCCGATGAGCCCGGCCGCTACGAACTGATCATGGGCGAGCGTCGCCTCCGGGCGACGAAGGAGCTCGGCCTCGAGACCATCCCGGCAGTCGTCAAGGACACGGCTGACGAGGACATGCTGCGGGATGCGCTCCTCGAGAACCTCCACCGCAGCCAGCTCAACCCGCTCGAAGAGGCATCGGCCTACCAGCAGCTGCTCGCCGACTTCGGGATCACGCAGGAGGAACTGGCAAACCGCATCGGACGTTCCCGTCCGCAGATCACGAACACGATCCGTCTCCTCAAGCTCCCCGCCGTGGTCCAGGCGCGTGTGGCCGCCGGCGTTCTCAGCGCCGGCCACGCCCGCGCCATCCTCTCGCTGGCGGACGACCAGGAGGCGATGATCCGCCTGGCGGACAAGATCGTCAACGAGGACCTGTCCGTGCGTGCTGCGGAGGCGGCGGCCAGCAAGACGCCCAAGCCGGCGCGGACCAAGGCAACGCCGGGACGGCACCGGGGGCACCTCGACGAAATCGCCGGTCACCTCGGTGACCGCCTGAACACTCGGGTGAAGATCTCGCTCGGGGCCCGCAAAGGTCAGATCGTGGTCGACTTCGCAACGATTCAGGACCTCAACCGCATCCTGGACGAGTTGGGGCAGCCCAGCTACAGCTGAGCGGGCCGGATCCGGTCAGGCGTCGGCGATGGCTGCCAGAGCGAGGGCGGCATAGACGCCCCCGGCCTCGCGGCCGGACGCCGTGATCGCCTGAGGCATGATGGAGGTCTCCGTGAGCCCGGGGAGCACGTTGGCCTCGAGGAACCAGGGAGTCCCCGAGGCGTCCACGATGAGGTCGATGCGGGACAGATGCCGCAGGCCCAGCGCCTTGTGAGCGGCAACAGCGGCCTCGGCGACGGCTGCGCCGACCGCCTCGTCGAGCCGGGCGGGCACGTAGAACCGGGTCTCCCCCGCGTTGTACCGCGCGTCGAACGTGTAAGCGCCGTCGACCGGCTCGATCTCGACGGCGGGCAGCGCTTCAGGGCCGTCGCCGGTGTCGACCACCGCGACGGAGACCTCGACCCCTTCCACCTTCCGCTCGATCAGCGCCACATCCGAGTAGGTGTACGCATCCACCATCGCGCGCGGCAGCTCCTCGGCAGTCGTCACGATGGTCACGCCCTGGGCGGAGCCTCCATGTGCAGGCTTCACGACCACGGGCAGTTCGAGTCCGCCGAGGACGGTCGACAGAACGCTTCCCGCCCCGAGCTCACGGAAGGTCTCCTGGGGCAGGGTCACAGACGCGGGCGTCGCTACGCCGGCGCGTTCCACGACGGTCTTCGCGGTCGGCTTGGACCAGGCGAGCCTTGATGCATCGGCGCGAGAGCCGACGAAAGGCACTCCGGTGATCTCCAGCAGTCCCCGAAGCGCGCCGTCCTCACCGCTCGCACCGTGGAGTGCGGGCCAGACCACGTCCGGACGGGTGTCGCCGAGGAACGCGAGCAGCGAAGCGTCCGGATCGCGCACGGTCACCCGGTGGCCCAGCGCGTTCAGGCCATCGGCCACGCGGCGTCCGCTGCGCAGAGAGACGTCGCGCTCGTGGGAGATCCCGCCCGCGAGAACCACGATGTCGAGTGTGTCTTTTTCGGCCATGACCAGGTCTTTCTCGCCTATCGGAGGTCGGTGGGAGGGTTGGCGCTCGTCTGGCTGCGGCGACGTCCCGCATCCAACGGGCCGGTGCCGGCGAAGGTGTCGAGCAGGTCCTGCTCGCCGCCGATGACATTGGCCAGGCGGCGCACGCCGACCTTGATGTTCTCGGGTGTGGGGTAGCAGAACGAGAGGCGGATGTTGTGCGCGCCGGACCCGTCCGCGTAGAACGCGGTGCCGGGCGTATACGCGACGAGCTCCGTCACCGCGCGCGGCAGCATGGCTTTGGAGTCGAGGTGCGGCGGCAGGGTGAGCCACACGTAGAACCCGCCGTTCGGGTCCGTCCAGCTGAGTTCCGGCAGGTACTCGTTGAGCGCGGAGATCATCGCCTCCTTCCGCTCCCGGTAAACACCGCGGAAGGTGTCGATCTGCGCGCGCCAGTCCGCATCCTGCAGGTACTCGGAGATGACCAGCTGGCTGAAGGAGCTCGGGCTCAGGACCGCAGCCTCGTTGGCGAGGATGAGCTTCTCGCGAATAGCGTGCGGGGCGAGTGCCCAGCCGACCCGGAAGCCGGGGGCGAGCGTCTTGGAGAAGGTGCCTAGATAGACGACGCCGTCCTTCTCGACAGATCGCATCGCGGCGGGCGGCTTGTCCTCGAAGTACAGCAGGCCGTACGGGTTGTCCTCCAGCACCAGGATGTCGTTCTGGCGCGCGATCTCGAGGATCTCGAGGCGCCGCTCCCAGGTGAGGGTCACGCCGGCCGGATTGTGGAAGGTCGGCACCGTGTAGAGGAACTTCACGCGGCGTCCCGCCGCCTTCAGCCGCGCGATGTGTTCACGCAGGGCCTCGGGGATGAGACCGTGCTCGTCCATCGGGACGTGGTCGACTTCGGCCTGATACGACTTGAAGATGACCATCGCGGTGACATAGCTCGGCCCCTCGGCGAGGACGACGTCACCCGGGTCGATGAAGAGCTTGCTGAACAGTTCCAGCGCGTGCTGCGACCCCGTCGTGATGACGACGTCATCCGCGCTGCCGCTGATCCCCTCGAGCGCCATGACGTCGAGGATCTGCTCGCGCAACTGAGGAACACCCTGGCCGGAGCCGTACTGGAGCGCGACCGCTCCCCTCTCGTGCATGACGCGGTCCATCGCGCCGACGACGAGATCTTGCGGCAGGGCCGCAACGTACGGCATGCCGCCTGCCAGCGAGACCACCTCAGGGCGGCTGGCGACGGCGAACAGGGCTCGGACCTCACTGGCGGCCAGGCCGCTCGTGCGCTGCGCGTAGTGGTGATACCACGGGTCCAGATTGTTGCCCCGCTGCTGCGGAGTGCCCTGTTCGATCACGTGTGAGTTCCGTTTCTCTGCCGTTCAGCCATGCTATGGGGGCGGCGCACCGAGGCGTAAATCGGTGCGCCCTTCCGGGTACGAAAAAGACCCGCCCGGCGGGTGAGCGACGGACGGGTCTGAAGAGGGACGGGTCGCGCTACGCGATGTAGGCGGCCAGGTCGGCCTCGAGGGCCGGCTTCGGCTTGGCACCGATGACGGTCTTGACGACCTCGCCACCCTGGTACACCTTCATCGCGGGGATGGAAGTGATCTGGTACTTCGCCGCGGTCTGCGGGTTCTCGTCGACGTTGAGCTTGACGATCTCGATCTTGTCGGCGTGCTCGGAGGCGATCTGGTCGAGGATCGGGCCTACGGCGCGACAGGGACCACACCACTCGGCCCAGAAGTCCACGAGGATGGTCTTCTCGCTGTTGAGGACGTCCTGCTCGAAGCTGGCGTCCGTGACCGAACGTGCTGCTGACATGTTGTTGTTCTCCTTATGCGGTGGTCGTGAGTTCGAGATCGCTGGATGCGCCATCCGCCGCGCGGTCCAGCAGGTCCTTAGGGAGCGTAGTGAGGTAGTGCTCCGCGTCGAGGGCGGCAACCGTCCCGGACGCCGCGGCGGTGACCGCCTGACGGTAAGTGGGGTCGATGACGTCGCCTGCGGCGAAGACGCCCGGCAGGTTCGTCTTGGAGCTGCGACCATCGACGGCGATGGTGCCCTCGGCGGTCAGGTCGAGCTGACCATGGACGAGGTGCACGCGCGGGTCGTTGCCGATCGCGATGAACAGGCCCTGCAGGTGCAGCTCGCTCTCCTCGCCGGTGACGAGATTGCGCAGCTTCACATCCTGCACCTGCTCGTCTCCACCGATGCCGATGACCTCCGAGTTCCAGATGAACTCGATCTTGTCGTTGGCGAAGGCGCGCTCCTGCATGATCTTGGAGGCGCGGAGGGAGTCGCGACGGTGGATGATGTACACCTTGTCGGCGAAGCGGGTGAGGAACGTGGCCTCTTCCATCGCGGAGTCGCCACCGCCGACGACGGCGATCGTGCGCTGGCGGAAGAAGAATCCGTCACAGGTGGCGCACCAGGAGACGCCGTGGCCGGACAGACGCTCTTCGTCCTCCAGGCCGAGCTTGCGGTAGGCCGAACCGGTCGCGAAGATCACCGCGAGTGCCTCGTGGACGGCACCGGAGCCGAGCGTGACCTTCTTGACCTCGCTGGTCAGGTCGACCGACACGACGTCGTCGAGGACGATCTCGGTGCCGAACTTCTCGGCCTGCGCCTGCATCTTGAACATGAGGTCCGGTCCCATGACCGCGTCCGGGAAGCCCGGGAAGTTCTCGACCTCTGTCGTGTTCATCAGCTCGCCGCCGGCCTCGACCGAGGAGGCGATCAGCAGCGGCTTGAGGTTGGCGCGGGCCGCATAGACGGCCGCGGTGTAACCGGCAGGGCCGGAACCGATGATGATGATCTGCCGCACAGCGGAACTCCTTGACCTGATCACGACACCTTCGTCTGGAGGTGTCGACCTGTAGAACACATCCTAGGCGGATGCTATTCCGTGTCACCTGGGTGTGCGAGAACGCCCTGCGGCGCGGTTCAGAATGGGCGCCAGCCCGTTCTCCAGGTCGGGCGATCGCAGCATCCCGAGGAAGCCGACATAGACGACCAGCATCACCACGCTGACGACGGCCGTGGCGACGATCGCGGCGATCGGACCGCTGACCGGGAAGGCACCCTTCTCTACCCCGCCGAGGATGACGAGGAAGCCGCCTCCTGCGGCCATTGCGGCCAATCCGGCGACGACGAAGCGCCACAGCGAACCCAGGATGCGTCCGCCATCCACTCCCCCGGTGCGGCGGCGCAGGAGGGCGAATGCGAGGACAGCTTGGACGACGCTCGCCAGCGACACGACCAGAGCGACGGCGGCCGCACGGGTGGTGGGAGGAACGGCGAAGCAGATGAGGACGCCGACGACGATGACCGCGACCTGCGCGAGCGTGAAGAAGAACGGCGTCCGGGTGTCGCCCAGGGAGTAGAAGGCGCGCTGAGCCATGAAGACGAGCGAGAAGGGCACCAGGCCGACGAGATAGGCGACGAGCACGAGTCCCATCGACTGATAGTCGGGGGTGAACACACGCGCGATCGGGAACGCGGTGACGATGAGGGCGGCCGACGAGAAGACGATGAGGAACATGATCGAGCGTGCCGCCGACGAGAAGTCCTGGCGGAACTCGGTGACCGACCCGCGGTGCGCGTGCTCCGCCATCCGCGTGTAGTACGCCGTGACGATGGAGACCGCGATGATGCCGTGCGGGAGCATGAAGATCAGCCAGGCGTTCTGCATGACGAACGGGCCCGCGAAGCCCTCGCCGGCCGAGTTCGACACGTTCGTCTCGACCAGCCCCGCGACCTGCGTCGCGATCAGCATCGCGAATGTCCAGCCGGCCGCCTTCCCCGCCGTTCCCAGGTTGACGCCGCGCCACCCGAAGTCGAGGCGGAACCGGAGTCCGACCCGGCGCCAGAAGACGAACAGGATGATCGCCTGGACAGCGACGCCGAGGGTCGCTCCGCCGGCGAGCAGGGCGACCATCCCGAAGGACCAGTCGTTGTGCACGTGTCCGGTCGACGCGGCGCCGAAGAGCAGGATGAACGCGGTCAGCATCGCGATGGCGACGACGTTGTTCACGACGGGCGCCCACGTGAAGGGGCCGAACGACTTGCGGGCGTTCAGGACTTCCCCGAGCAGTGTGTAGAGGCCCAGGAAGAAGATCTGCGGAAGCGACCAGTACGCGAACGCGGTCGCGAGTTGCGCCTGCTCGCCGCGAAGGCCGAACAGCGCGACGAGTGCGGGTGAGAGGAAGGTCGCCACCACGGCCACGACAGCGAAGACCACCATCCCGAGCGTGACGAGCTTGTTGATGTAGGCACGGCCGCCGTCGGGGTTGATGGACGCGCGCACGATCTGGGGAACCAGGACGGCGTTGAGGATGCCCTGAGCGATGATCGCGTAGATGCTGTTGGGCACGATGGTGGCCGTGCCGTACGCGTTCGCCGCGAAGGTCAGCGTGCCGATCGCCTGCACGAGCAACCACGCCTTGGCGAAGCCGAGGACGCGGGAGACGAGGGTTCCGGATGCGAGGACGGCGCTCGCGCGCCCGACGCTAGCCACGGGGATCCTCCCCCGGCGGGCTCTCTGCTGCAGGGGCGTCGGCGGTGGAACCCTCTGACGGGGTTACGGCTGCGGCCGCGTCCGCATCCTCTCCGGGCTCGGCCGCCTCCGCCTCGCCTTCCGCGCGCGTCGACCGGCGCCGGAGGATGTTGCGCACGATCCCGAAGCCGAACAGCAGGACCAGCAGGACGCCGAAGATCAGGGCGCCGATGCCCTCCCAGTCCGCGTGCACATCCACCGTCACCGAGGTCGGATCGCCGATGGGCACGCCGGTCGGGCTGTAGAGATGGAGCGAGAGCACGACCTGGCCGTTGCCCACCTTCGCCTTGACCGGGATGAGGACCGTCGCGCGGGAGTCCTGGAGGATGCGCTTGGTGGTCGACTGATCGACCTCGAGCCGGCTGTTTGACGGTGCCGCCGTCAGCACGATGGTGACGGCGTCGCCCTCCAGCCCATTGCTCACCGTGAAGGGAATGGACCCCTGCGCACTGACGAGGTTGACGTTCTCCGTGGGCAGGATGCGGATGGAGTGGAGTGTCTGGTAGGTCGTCGCCCCCTCCTTCGCGACCGCGGCGGTCCAGTCGGTCCGGGGGTTCAGCCACGACACGGCGAGGAGCGCGAGGAGGTCGGCGCGCGTGCGTCCGGTGAGGCGCGTCGGGTCGTCCAGAACCGTCGCGAACTGGCCGAGCGAGCCCTCGTCCTGCACCAGCGCCCGGATGCTGGCGACGCGCTGCGCCGATTCCGGCGCGTCGACCAGGTCCAGGCCCTGCGTCTGCGGCGCGTCCGCGATGCTGCGGAACGTCGCGGGTGCGGACCAGGGGGACGAGAACAGCGAGTTCAGGGTGCGTTCGAGCTGCGTCCCGCTGGAGGGCCAGGAACGGTCGAGCGCTACGAGCATCCGCCGGGCGTCCCCCGGTTCCTGGCCGATGAGTTCCAGCTGGGCGTTGACCTTCGACATCGCGGTGTTCCACGCCGCATCGCTGGGTGCGGATACCGCCTGGCGCAGAGCATCACTGATGCCCTGGTCGGATACGACGAGACGACTGCCGCCCGAGGTGACCGGAGCGTTCGACGTCGTCGCGAGCCCATCGGCGTTGGTGTTGCTGCCGGAGACGATGGTGGTGGCGAGGCCGGCGGCGGCAAGCGGTCCGAGGTCGGCGTGACGAAGGGTCTTGTCGCCGGGCCAGCCGATTCCGGTGAGCGAGAAGTCCCAGGCCAGCAGCTTCTCCATCGTCGGGACGACCGGGCCGGGTGTCCCGGTGGGAGTCGGGCTCGGCGTGAGGGCACCGGGTGTCGGGGTGGGGCTGGCGGTGGACGGCTCACCGACCGGAGTGGGAGTCGGTGTGAAGTTCTTGGGGTCGATCCCATAGGCGAGGGAGGTGGGCTGGAGCGGTGCGGGAAGTCCGGCCTGGATCTGCCCGGCGAGGTCCGCGTCGGCGTAACCGAGCGAGAAGGTTTCGTTCGGGAGGTCGGCCAGGCGCCCGAGCCACTCGACCGCGGTCGGTGGCGCAGCGTTTCCCAGGGCACGGATCGACGCGATGATCATCGGGTCGATCCCCACGGTCACCGTGGTGTGGCCGTTCAGGCCGTCGAGCTCGCGCGTCAGGATGCCGTTGGGCGCCGTGTACGTCGCGAGGTCGTCGGAGGCGATCAGCCCGCTCGATCCGGATGGGGTGACGATCGGCATCGCGACGTTGATGCTCGCCTGCTTCGCGGTGCCGCCCGGATACCAGACCACGGAACCGCGCGCCTGCGCATCCGCGGATCCGGCACGGACCGATGCCCCGATCCCGAAGACCGCCGAGGACGTGCGTGCAGCGAAGGGGACGGACGCGGCCGGGACCGCGAGCCGGACGACGGTGCTCGAACCCGGTTCGAGCGTGTTCAGCTGAGCCTGACCGAGGTCGACGGCGCCGGAGACGGCGTCGGTCGCGGTGAGCCAGGCGGCGAGGGCCTTGCGGTCCTTCTGCGCGGTCGGGTCGGCCCAGAGCGTTACCGTGCCGGTGGCGTAGGCGGTGTCGGTCGGGTTGGAGACCGTGATCGACACGCCCAGATCCTTGCCGGGACTGAGCACCCCGCCGCCGTCGGCTGTGATGGTCGCTGCGAGACCGCTGGCGGCGGTCGCCGCGTGGGAGAGTGTCGGTTCCGCCGCGTTCGCCGGTGCGACTCCGCCTCCGACTGCTCCAGCGGCGGTCAGCGCTCCGATCACCAGCGCGGTCGCGACCTGGCGTGCACGGGCGCGAAGGGATGAACCCCTCCGGAGGGTGGGGGAGGCTGCGCTCATGCGTCGACGCGCGATCCCGACTCGGCCTCCATGACCTCGATTGTAGAGGTCGCCCCCTGAGAGGCCCGCGAGCGGGGCCGTTAAACTGGGTCACCATGCAGAGCGTCGCCGAATCCCTCGAACGTCTCGGCGACCTCGCGCGCACGCCGTCGGTCGCCCGCCTCGCGCCCGCCTTCGAGGCGGCCGGGCACGAGCTGTCCCTGGTCGGCGGGCCGGTCCGGGATGCGCTGCTCGGTCGTCCCGTGCACGATCTCGACTTCACGACCGACGCCCGTCCGGATGCGATCCTGCGCATCGTCGGACCGATCGCCGACGCCGTCTGGGACGTCGGACGGCAGTACGGGACCATCGGCGCACGCCTCGGCGACGACACGGTCGAGATCACGACCTACCGCAGCGACAGCTACGACGGGGCCACGAGGAAGCCCGAGGTCGAATTCGGCGACGACCTCGAGGGCGACCTGCTGCGCCGCGACTTCACGGTCAATGCGTTGGCGCTGCGCCTGCCGGAGGTCCGGCTCGTCGATCCGTCCGGGGGTGTCGAAGACCTCATCGCCGGCGCGATCACGACGCCGAGCAGCCCGGAGATCTCCTTCGGGGATGACCCGCTCCGCATGCTGCGCGCGGCGCGCTTCACCGCGCAGCTCGGGTTCACCGTCGACGAGGCCACCCGGGAGGCCATGTCGGCCATGGCCGACCGCATCGAGATCGTGAGCGCTGAGCGCATCCGCGACGAGCTGAGCAAGCTCCTCCTGGCGGACGAACCCCGCGAGGGGCTCGAACTGCTCGTCGAGACCGGCCTGGCCGACCGGGTGGTGCCGGAGATCCCTGCTCTCCGGCTCGAGGCGGACGAGCACCACCACCATAAAGACGTCTATCAGCACAGCCTCACGGTGCTCGACCAGGCGATCGGCTACGAGAAGGAGCGCCACCCCGGCGAGGCTCCCGACCTGGTGCTGCGGCTGGCCGCCATCCTCCATGACATCGGGAAGCCCGCCACCCGGCGGTTCGAGCCGGGCGGCGCGGTCAGCTTCTACCATCACGACGTCGTGGGCGCGAAGCTCGCCAGGAAGCGGCTGACAGCGCTGCGGTTCGATAAGGCGACCATCGACGCGGTGGCACGGCTCATCGAGCTGCACCTGCGGTTCTTCGGGTACTCGGATGCCCAGTGGACCGACTCCGCGGTTCGCCGCTACGTCCGCGACGCCGGCCCGGAGCTCGAGCGACTCCACATGCTCACCCGCGCAGACGTCACGACGCGCAACCGACGCAAAGCCGACCGTCTCGCCTTCGCTTACGACGACCTCGAGTCGCGCATCCGCGAACTGCAGGAGCAGGAGGAACTGGATGCGGTCCGTCCCGATCTGAACGGGGAGCAGGTCATGCGGGTGCTCGGTATCCGGCCCGGCCGGGAGGTCGGTCAGGCGATGCGGTTCCTCCTGGAGCTCCGGCTCGATGAGGGTCCGCTCGGCGAGGAGGAGGCCACGCGGCGGCTGCTCGCCTGGTGGGAGAGCCGCTGAGACGCAGGGCGTCGTCCACAGCTTCGACGATGGAGCAGTTCTCCACCGATCGCTGTCGCCAGGCGCACGAGCTGCGGTCTCGCGGCGAGGCTTGGAGGCATGACCGAGACACTCGCCGGCTGGCGCCCCGCATCCGCATCCGTTACGCTAGATAAGTTGTCCGGGCGGATTCCTGCCCTGGGCACGTCTATGACACCCTCCTGCTGCAGAACGTCTGCAGCCGCTGAGACCAGAGGAGGTGGGTTAGTCATGCATCAGTACGAGTTGATGGTCATCCTCGATCCCGAGATCGATGAGCGCACCGTGGCTCCGAGCCTTGACAAGTTCCTCAACGTCGTTCGTAACGACGGTGGAACGATCGACAACGTCGACATCTGGGGACGTCGTCGCCTGGCTTACGAGATCAACAAGAAGTCCGAAGGCATCTACGCCGTCGTGCAGCTCACCGCAGAAGGTGACACCACCAAGGAGCTCGACCGCCAGCTGAAGCTCAGCGAGGCCGTCATGCGCACCAAGGTCCTCCGCGCTGAGGAGGCGATCGCTCAGGTCGCTGCCGCGCAGCAGCGTGCCGACGAGAAGGCTGCCCGCAAGGCCGCCACCTCCGAGAAGGCCGGCGCCTAGTCCCATGGCCGGCGAGACCGTCATCACCGTGGTGGGAAACCTCACGGCCGACCCCGAGCTGCGCTACACGCAGAACGGGCTGGCAGTCGCCAACTTCACCATCGCGTCCACTCCCCGCACGTTCGACCGTCAGGCGAACGAGTGGAAGGACGGTGAGGCTCTGTTCCTCCGCGCCAGCGTCTGGCGCGAGTTCGCCGAGCACGTCGCCGGATCGCTGACGAAGGGGTCGCGCGTCATCGCGCAGGGCCGCCTCAAGCAGCGCTCCTACGAGACGAAGGAAGGCGAGAAGCGCACCAGCATCGAGCTCGAGATCGACGAGATCGGCCCGTCGCTGCGTTACGCCACCGCTCAGATCACCCGCACGCAGTCGTCGCGCGGGCCTGGCGGCGGAGGCGGCTTCGGTGGAGCGCCTGCCGTCGAGGAGCCCTGGGCCGCATCGGCTCCGGCCGACCCGTCCGCCGGTGCAGACGTCTGGAACACTCCAGGCTCCTACAACGACGAGACCCCCTTCTAACGAGATTCGCCTCTCCGCAGAGGGGCACCCATCATCAGCCCGCCGGCCGGAGGCCGGGTCGGGCGGAAAGCAAAGGAAACCATGGCTGGAAAGTCGAGCGGCGACCGCCGCAAGCCAATCCGCAAGGGCAAGGACGGCAAGAACGCCGCTCCCGCGAAGTCCGTTCGCGTGGGCGTCATCGATTACAAGGACGTCGCCACCCTGCGTAAGTTCATCTCGGAGCGTGGAAAGATCCGCGCCCGTCGCATCACCGGTGTCTCCGTCCAGGAGCAGCGACTCATCGCCCGCGCGGTCAAGAACGCGCGCGAGATGGCGCTCCTCCCCTACGCCGGCTCTGGCCGTTAAGGAGAAGCGACATGTCGAAGGTAATTCTCACGCACGAGGTCACCGGCCTCGGCTCTGCCGGTGACGTCGTCGACGTCAAGAACGGCTACGCCCGTAACTACCTCGTCCCCCAGGGCTTCGCGATCGCGTGGTCCCGTGGTGGCGAGAAGCAGGTCGAGCAGATCAAGGCGGCGCGCGTCGCCCGCGAGCTGCACACCGTCGAGCAGGCCCAGGACCTCAAGGCCAAGCTCGAGGCGACCAAGGTCAAGCTGACCGTGAAGGCGGGCCGCGAGGGCCGTCTGTTCGGTTCGGTCAAGACCGGCGATGTCGCGGACGCCGTCAAGGCGGCCGGCATCGGCGAGCTGGACAAGCGCAAGATCGAGCTTCCGAACCCCATCAAGGTCGTCGGCGACCACGAGGCGACCGTGCGTCTGCACGACGACCTCTCGGCCGTCATCACCCTTCAGGTGGTCGCTGCCAAGTAGGCGCGACGAAGCGGAAGTGTAGCGGCGGGCGAAGGCCCGCCGCTACACCTCGTTAATGATCTTTTCCCCCGTTCTGTGCACAGGTAGCAGACCCGCGCGGCCAACGTTGAACACAGGGTTCAAAGAAGTTTCTGCACACAGGGTGGGGATAAGAAAAACCCTGGTCGCGCGGCGATTGTGTGACCAAAGTTCTTTTCTGTCCACAGCTTTCCACACACCTTCTACACACGCTCGTCGGCGTTTCGCGCAGATTCTCCCCAGTTTTATCCACAGGCCGAGTTGTGAGGGGGAGCGGCGGGTTCGTAGTGTGGATCGACATCGAGGGACGACGGCCGCGTCACAGCGGAGATGTCAGAGGTCGCCCCGACAATCGACCTGAGGGATCTTCCGCTCGGCAAGCGCGTCCGGCCCTTGGGGGCGGTCCGTCATGTCCGGCTACAGCTCGAAGTGAGGAGAGAACGTGTCGATCGCCCATATCGGTCTCGCAGACGGTCGCGACCCGGGCGATGCCCGTACTCCGGAGCGCACTCCGCCGCACGACCTGCTGGCCGAACAGAGCGCACTCGGAGGCATGCTCCTCAGCAAGGATGCTGTGGCGGATGTCGTCGAGGTCGTCCGGGGCACCGACTTCTACATCCCCAAGCACGAGATCATCTACGACGCGATCCTCACGCTCTACTCGCACGGCGAGCCCACCGACGTCATCACCGTCACCGACGAACTCACCAAGATCGGAGAGCTCTCGAGGGCCGGCGGCGCCGAGTACCTCCACACCCTGACCAGCCTCGTCCCGACCGCTGCGAACGCGGGCTACTACGCCAACATCGTCGCCGAGAAGGCACTCCTCCGACGCCTCGTGGAAGCGGGAACCCGCATCACGCAGATGGGCTACAAGGCCGAGGGCGAAGTGCTCGACCTGGTGAACAACGCCCAGGCCGAGATCTACTCGGTGACGGGTTCGCAGGAGACCGAGGACTACGTCCCGCTCACCGAGGCCGTCACCGTGGCGATCGACGAGATCGAGGCCGCGAAGCACAAGGACGGCTCGATGACCGGTGTGCCGACCGGCTTCGCCGAGCTCGACGAACTGACGAACGGGCTCCACCCCGGGCAGATGGTCATCGTGGCCGCACGGCCGGCGCTCGGAAAGTCCACGCTCGCGCTCGACTTCGCCCGCGCTGCGGCGATCAAGCACGACATGCCGACGATCTTCTTCTCACTCGAGATGGGGCGCAGCGAGATCGCGATGCGACTGCTGTCCGCGGAAGCGTCCGTCCCGCTGCAGAACATGCGCAAGGGAACCGTCGACAACCGGGACTGGACGACCATCGCATCCACTCGCGGTCGCATCAACGACGCTCCGCTGTACATCGACGACAGCCCCAACATGACGCTCGTCGAGATCCGCGCCAAGTGCCGCCGCCTCAAGCAGCGCGTCGGCCTCAAGATGGTCATCATCGACTACCTCCAGCTCATGACGAGCGGTAAGCGCGTCGAGAGCCGCCAGCAGGAGGTCAGTGAGTTCTCGCGAGCGCTCAAGCTGCTTGCCAAGGAGCTCCAGGTCCCTGTGATCGCGCTGTCGCAGCTGAACCGTGGTCCGGAGCAACGTGCAGACAAGCTCCCCGCCCTGAGCGACCTCCGCGAGTCCGGATCGATCGAGCAGGACGCCGACGTGGTCGTCCTCCTCCACCGCGAGTCCGCCTACGAGAAGGACAACCCGCGCGCCGGCGAGGCCGACCTCATCGTCGCCAAGCACCGAAACGGCCCCACGCGAACGGTCACCGTCGCGTTCCAGGGCATGTACTCGCGCTTCGCCGACATGGCGCCTATCTGATCCGCCGCCGGCACCTGAAAGAGGTACGGAACGCGCCCTCCGATCATCCTGGCGGATGACGCGGAGAGCGGCCCGGACGCGTTCAATAGAGACATGTCGGGCATCCTCATCCCCCTGCTGCAGGGCGCGGGCAGTGTGGGTCTCTCGGTCGTCGCGTTCGCCCTCGCGTTGACCTGGCCGTCGCTCCTGTCGCCCCTCCTGCGGCTTCGCACGGACACTGCCCGAGTCGCCGCGTTCGCCGGACTCGGCGTCGTACTGCTGCTTGCGGCGTCCGTTCTCTACGCGACGCCCGCGGTTCTGCTGCGCGATCCGCTCGGAGTGCTGCTCGCGGTACCGGTCGCTGCGCTCTGGCTCATCGGGGCTGTCGCCCTCGCCCTCCGGGGGCTGCTGATGCACGGAGCGGCGCGTGCCGTCTCCATCGCATTGGCCGTCGTGGCCGCATGCGGAGCGCTGGCCGGGATCGGCGCCGCGCTGCTGGCACAGCGTGGATTGCCGGACACGGTCACTCCCACGGGAGCCTTCCTGCTCGCAGTGAGTGCGCTCGCAGCCATCATCCTGTGGGCGCGAACCGAAGAGCCGGAGCAGCGTCCGACCCTCGCCTGACGGTGCCGGCGTCCGGCCTCAGCCTTCAGCCGCCGGAGCCACGCTCGGAAGTGCCCGGCCGCCCCTCCAGCGCCGCGAGATCCACACGACGCCGTACCCGGCCGCCAGAATGACCACGGCGATCAGCAGCACATAGAAGGCGACCGACAGGTAGCCGTTCGGGCTGGTCTGGGGGTTGAGGAACGGATACGGGTACCACGGGCTCTTCCCCGACACCGGGTCGGCGGCGAACGGCGCGCGGATCAGGGTGTAGATCGCCCAGGCGATCGGGAACACCGCGATCCCCCACACGGCCCTGAGCCGGAGCGGGGTGCGACCGGGCGCGAACAGCCAGTCGACCAGCAGGTAGACGGGAGCGACGACGTGCAGCACCTCGTTCGACCAGCCGACGGTCGTGCCCTGCGCGAGCGAGATGTTCCGCAGCAGCAGGTTGTACACGACGCCCGTGGTCACCAGGTAGGTCACCGACGCGGCGCGCAGGGCGGTGAACCATCCCGGGTCGTCGTCGCGCCGTATCAGGAGGAGCACCGCACCCATGGCGAGCACGACGACGCCCAGCACGTTCGAGTCGATGGTGAAGAAGCTGAAGAAGTTCGCGACCAGGCCGGCCACATCCCCGCCCTGGCCGCCGACCGACTGCACGCTCGCCGTGAACTGCGCCACGATGGCCGCAAGGGTGAGGGCGAACGCCGCTGCCCGGAGTAGCGCGAAAGCGATCCGCATGCCGCGATCGTAGCGATCCGCGGCCACCGGGTGGGGCGAACGCGCAGGAAGCCGCCGACTAGACTGGACGGCGAATCCCGTACGAAAGAGGTCGCCGAGTGGCTACCGCCGTCCCTGCCCCGAAACCGAACGTCCACGCGCACACCCGCTACTGGGTGGTCCCCGCCATACGTGCGATCGTGGCCCTCGCCGCCGGCGCGATCATCACCTTCACCCGGGACGCGCACACCGCCACGTTCGGCCTGATCGTCTTCGGCGCATTCGCGATCGTCGACGGCCTGGCCACGGGCATCCTCAGCGCACTGCTCGCGGGGCGCCGCGTCACCCGAACGCTCTTCGCGGTCCAGGGCGCCATCGGAGTCATCGCCGGAGTGCTGGCCCTGGTGCTTTCCGGGTCCGGCCTCGGGCTGTTCCTCTATCTCGTGACGGTCTGGGCGGCACTCACGGGCTTCCTCGAGCTCTACAACGGGATCCGCGAGCGCAGCCGCGATGCGGCGGCCCGGGACTGGCTGATCACGGGGGCGATGACGGCCGTGCTCGCGCTGGTGCTGCTCTTCGCGCCGGCCGACGCCATCCTCGCCATCGGGCTGTTCGGTGCCTGGGCCGTGATCGTCGGGGTGTTCCAAGCGATCGGCGCCGCCACCCTGCGCAGCGCCGCGCACACGCCCTCCCGCCGAGCGGAGAGTGGATCGTGACCTCTCGCGACAAGAAAGACCCCCGAGTGACCCAGAACCTCCAGCCCACCCGCCGCGACCGATTCCTTCCGGTCGAACTGCTCGGCATCTCCGCCGGCCTGGCCGTGTTCGTGGGACTGATCGTCCTGGTCGCGACGCGGGAGTTCGTGCTGGCGGGTGTGGCGTTCGGCGTCACCTTCATCGTCGCGCTGGTGCTGCTCGCCCTCTTCGCCCTCGCGTTCAAGCCGACCGAGGCCGAAGTGGAGGACATCCACGAGCAGGATGCGGAAGCGCGTGCCAAGGCGGCGCGCGACCGTGCCGAGGGTGACGACCGGCCGAGTGGTCACTGACGCCGGCCCCGCGGCTGACTACAGGTAGTCGACCAGCTCGGACGCCAGCCCCACATACCCGGCGGGAGTGAGCGCCAGCAGGCGGTTCTTCGCCGCCTGCCCGATCTCGAGGCCGTTGACGAACTCGGTCAGGGCCGCGTGGTCCACGCGCTTTCCGCGCGTCAGCTCCTTGAGCAGCGCGTACGGATCGGAGATCGTCGAGCGCCCCGCCGTGACCTCCGCCCGGATGACCGTCTGGATCGCCTCCGCGAGCACCTCCCAGTTGAGGTCCAGGTCGTCGGCGAGCGCCTTCCGGTCGATCGCGACCTGACCCAGGCCGCGCTGGACGTTGTCCAGCGCGAGCAGCGAGTGGCCGAGCCCGACGCCGATGTTGCGCTGCGTCGTCGAGTCCGTGAGGTCGCGCTGGAGGCGACTGGTGACGAGGGTTGCTGCGAGCGAGTCGAGGACGGCGCTCGAGAGCTCGAGGTTCGCCTCGGCGTTCTCGAAGCGGATCGGGTTCACCTTGTGCGGCATCGTCGACGAACCGGTCGCGCCGGGCTCCGGGACCTGGCGGAAGTAGCCGAGCGAGATGTACGTCCACATGTCCGTGCACAGGTTGTGAAGGATGCGGTTGGCGTGCGAGATGCGGGAGTAGAGCTCGGCCTGCCAGTCGTGCGACTCGATCTGGGTGGTGAGCGGGTTCCAGTCGAGGCCGAGGCTCTCGACGAACTCGCGGGAGATGCGGGGCCAGTCGGCGTCGGGGTCGGCCACAAGGTGCGCGGCGAAGGTGCCGGTGGCGCCGCTGAACTTGCCGAGGTGGACGCCGCCCTCGATCTGCGTGCGCACCCGCTCGAGCCGGTGCACGAAGACGGCGAGCTCCTTGCCCATGGTCGTCGGCGTCGCCGGCTGGCCGTGGGTGCGCGCGAGCATCGCGTCGTCGCGGTACTGCAACGCCTGTGCCCGCAGCTCGGCGATGACCGCGCGGAACTTCGGCAGCCACGTCTCCCGGACGGCCGCGCTCACGGTCAGGGCGTAGGAGAGGTTGTTGATGTCCTCGCTGGTCGCCGCGAAGTGGGTCAACTCGGCGATGCTGTCGAGCCCCAGAGCGTGCAGGCGCTCGCGCACCAGGTACTCGACGGCTTTGACGTCGTGCTTGGTGGTGGCTTCGAGCTCGGCGAGCCGGTCGATCTCCGGCTGGCCGAAGTCATCCGCCAGGGCGCGCAGCGCACTCTTCTGCTCGGCCGTCAGCGGAGAGGAGCCGAACATCCGGTGCTCGGTGAGGTACAGCAACCACTCGACCTCGACCTGTACGCGCGCGCGGTTCAGACCGGCCTCCGAGAGGTGATCGCCGAGTCCGACGACGGCGGACCGGTAGCGGCCGTCGAGGGGGCTGAGCGGCTGGGGAGGCAGGGCGGTCATGGTGCTCCTCGCGGGATCAGGCGGCGGGTACCCCACCATTCTCCCGCACGCGCTACGGCGCCGGAGACGCCGGAGGCCTCAGTCGCGGCGGGCGGGCCGGATGATCAGCCCCAGCAGCCAGGCGATGATCGCCAGGACGAGCGCGCCGAGCACTCCCGACCAGAACCCGTCGATGTGCAGACCGAAGCCCAGGGCGTCGCTGATCCACGAGACGATGAACAGCAGGAAGGCGTTGACGATGAGCGAGATCAGCCCCAGCGTCAGGATGTACAGCGGGATCGCGATGATGCGGATCACCGTGCCGATGATGGCGTTGACCACGCCGAAGATGAGCGCGATGAGCAGGTACGTCAGGATGCGCGCAGTCGTGTCGGGGGCGTAGGGCACCACGGTCACGCCGCTGACGATCAGCGTCATGAGCCAGAGGGCGATGGCGTTGATGATCAACCGGAGCAGGAATCGCATGGCCACATCCTTTCAGGGACGGCGGGCCGGGTACAGCGGCAGCCCTGCGGCGTCATCCACAGATCGAGGGAATTCCGCGCGGGGTATGCGGGCGCGGCTAAGTTGGGTCTGTGAGTTCCGATGACACGCTCGGCGTGAGACTGCGCCCCGAGATCGTCGCCGTACCTGCCTACAAGCAGGGGCGGCCGGCGCCGGCAGACGGCTTCAAGCTGTCGAGCAACGAGAACCCCTTCCCCCCGCTGCCTTCGGTGGTGGATGCGGTGGCGGCCACCCTGCGCGAGCTGAACCGGTATCCCAACGCGGGCGGGGGCGACCTTCGCCAGCGGCTGGCCGAGCGGCACGGCGTCGACGTCTCCGAGGTCCACCTCGGAAGCGGTTCGGTGGCGCTGCTGTCCCAGCTGATCTCCGCGGCGGCCGGTGTCGGCGATGAGGTCGTCTACGCGTGGCGCTCGTTCGAGGCCTACCCCGGGCTCGTCACCGTGACGGGCGCGACCAGCGTCCAGGTGCCGAACCGGGCCGACGGCAGCCACGACCTGGATGCGATGGCCGACGCCATCACCGACCGCACGCGCGTCGTCATCGTGTGCACCCCGAACAATCCGACCGGCACGATCGTCACCGCGGCCGATTTCGCGGCGTTCATGGCCCGCGTTCCGTCGAACCTCCTCGTGCTCCTCGACGAGGCGTACTACGAATTCGTCACCGACGACGCTGCGGTGGACGGCATCCCGCTGCTCTCGCGCTACCCCAACCTGGTCGTCCTCCGCACGTTCTCGAAGGCGTACGGCCTCGCCGCACTTCGCATCGGCTACGCCGTCGGGCCGCAGGCGGTGCTCGATGCGGCGCGATCCGCGGCCATCCCGCTCTCCGTCACCGACGCCTCGCGGGTCGCCGCGCTCGCTTCGATCGACGCCGAGGACGAACTCATGGAGCGCGTGGCGCGCGTGGCGATGCGTCGCGACCGGCTGCGGGATGCTCTGATCGGGCAGGGCTGGGCCGTCCCCGAGGCGCAGGGCAACTTCGTGTGGCTCGCGACGGGCGAGCAGACGGTCGAGGCGAACGACGCCTTCTTCGACGCCGGACTGACGGTTCGCGCATTCCCGCCCGAAGGCATCCGCATCAGCGTCGGCGAGGAGGAGTCTGTGGCAAAACTCCTGCAAGTTGCTGATGATCTTGTGCGGAACCTACCAAATGGGCACCCAGGCAAGCGGTTAGGTTAGAACGGTGGTTGCGACGAACGAGATCCCGCGCCCGGCGAACACGGTCCAGCTGCTCACTGCTGACGGCCGTTTCCAGCCGAGTGAGACGTCGGCCGAGTACCTCCCGTACCTCGAGCGCCTCGACGAGAACGACTACCGCACCTTCTATCGCGACATGATCCGGGTGCGTTCGCTGGACAACGAGGGCGCGAATCTGCAGCGGCAGGGCCAGCTCGGCCTCTGGGTTCCCAGTCGTGGCCAGGAAGGTGCCCAGGTCGGCTCGGCGCGCGCGGCGCGGCCGCAGGACCACCTCTTCCCCTCCTATCGCGAGCACGTCGTCGGCATGGTCCGCGGCATCGACCCGATCGGAATCATGGGTCTGCTGCGCGGCACGACGCACGGCGGGTGGGACCCGACGGATCCGGCGGTCGGGAACTTCCACCTGTACACGCTCGTCATCGGCTCGCAGACGCTGCACGCCACGGGCTATGCGATGGGCATGAAGCTCGACGGAAAGGTCGGCACCGGTGACCCGACGCAGGACGAGGCGGCCATCGTCTACTTCGGTGACGGCGCCACCAGCCAGGGCGACGTCAACGAGGCGTACGTCTTCGCCGCCAGCTACCAGACCCCCCAGGTGTTCTTCCTGCAGAACAACCACTGGGCGATCTCGGTGCCGGTCAGCACCCAATCCCGCACGCCGCTCTACCTGCGGTCGAGCGGATTCGGCATCCCCGGCGTCCAGATCGACGGGAACGACGTGCTGGCCGCCTACGCGGTCACCGCCAAGCATCTCGACGACGCCCGTAACGGCGAGGGCCCGAGCATGATCGAGGCGCTCACCTACCGCATGGGCGCGCACACCTCGAGCGACGACCCGAGCAAGTACCGGACGGACGAAGAGCTCGCCTACTGGGCGGAGCGCGACCCGATCCGGCGCTTCCGGGTGTTCCTCGAGGAGCAGGGGGTCGGCCAGGCCTTCTTCGACAGCGCGGACGAGGAGGGGGCCGATCTGGCCGCCGACATCCGTCGGCGCACGCTGGAGCTCACTCCGCCGTCTGTCGCCTCGATGTTCCAGCACGTCTACAGTGAGCCGCATCCTCTGGTCGACGAGCAGCAGCAGTGGATCGAAGACTACGAGGCGCAGTTCGGAGGTGACGCATGAGCGACGTGAGGAGTGAGGCCGAGTACGTGGAGGCCGAACTGATCGAAGAGCCCGCCGGCGGCGACGCTGCCGCGGGCGAGACGGAGACCTCGGAGGACAGCGTGTCGCTCGACACGCAGGCCATCGACGTCGTCGAGATCATCGAGAGCGACCCGGACTCCCGCGTGCTCGAGGAGCACGTGGCCGAGCAGGAGTGGACGCGCGAGTTCGTGATCGACGACGAGGCCGCGCCCGAGCAGCTCGCCGGCGAGCAGCCCGGAACGGACGAGACCGAGGGCGACGCCCAGGCAGGCGTTCAGGCCTCCGCGGAGGTCGGAGAGGACGCTGCAGCAGGCGAGCAGCAGGCGGCGACCGAACAGGTCGAGCCGGACGAGGCGCCGAACGCGCAGGCTCCCGCCGCCGAGGCGGCTCCCGAGCCGCGCATCCAGTCGCTTCCCATGGTCAAGGCGCTCAACGCCGGGCTGCGGCGTGCGCTCGCCGAGGACTCCCGCGTCATCCTCATGGGTGAGGACATCGGCCCGCTCGGCGGAGTCTTCCGCGTGACCGAAGGGCTCCAGAAGGAGTTTGGCCCGCAGCGCGTGATGGACACCCCGCTCGCTGAGGCGGGCATCATCGGCTCGGCCATCGGGCTGGCGATGCGCGGCTACCGGCCGGTGGTCGAGATCCAGTTCAACGGGTTCGTCTTCCCCGGCTTCGACCAGATCACCACTCAGCTCGCCAAGATGACCAACCGGCACAGCGGGCGGATGAAGTTCCCCGTCGTGATCCGTATCCCGCACGGCGGGCACATCGGCGCGGTCGAGCACCACCAGGAAGCGCCCGAGGCGTACTTCGCCCATACGGCCGGCCTGCGCGTCGTCGCACCGTCGACCCCGCACGACGCGTACTGGATGATCCAGGAGGCGATCCGCTCCGACGACCCCGTGGTCTTCTTCGAGCCGATGAGCCGCTACTGGCCCAAGGGCGAGGTGGACGTGGTCGAGAACCCGACGCCGCTCCACGCCAGCCGCGTGGTCCGGACCGGGACCGACGCGACCGTGATCGCGTGGGCCGGGATGGTGAGCGTCGCGCTCCGCGCCGCCGAGCTCGCCGCCGAGGAGGGACGCAGCCTCGAGGTCATCGACCTCCGGTCGCTGTCCCCCATCGACTACGGACCCGTCGTCGCCTCGGTGCAGAAGACGGGCCGGGCGATCATCGCGCAGGAGGCGCCGGGCAACGTCTCGGTCGGCTCCGAGCTGGCGGCGACCATCGCGGAGAAGGCGTTCTACTCGCTCGAGGCGCCGGTGATGCGCGTCGCGGGCTTCGACGTCCCCTTCCCGCCGGCGAAGCTCGAAGAGCTCTACCTGCCGGACGCCGACCGAATTCTCGAAGCCGTCGACCGGGCACTGGCGTACTGAGCGCCCGCCCGCCGACAGGCGCGAAGACAACAGAGAGAAGTCGCACATGAGCGAGTCCCAGTTCCTCCTGCCCGATGTGGGCGAGGGCCTGACCGAGGCGGAGATCGTCGCTTGGAAGGTCGCCCCCGGCGAGCCCGTCGCGGTCAACCAGGTGATCGTCGAGATCGAGACCGCCAAGTCGCTCGTCGAGCTGCCGTCGCCCTTCGAGGGCACCGTCGGCGAACTCCTCGTGTCGGAGGGCCAGACGGTCGAAGTCGGCACCCCGATCTTCACCGTGACGTCCGGTGGCGAAGCACCGGCTGCTCCCGTGCGCGAGCCCGAGCCGGCGGAGGAGGTCGCGGCGGATGCAGCCGCGACCGTCTCGCACGAGGAGGAGCCGAAGGCGGGAGCCGTCCTCGTCGGGTACGGATCCGCAGGGCACGGCACGACCCGCCGTCGGCGGCTGACGCATCCCGGTACCGGCTCCCTGCCCGTGTCGTTCACGGGTTCGATCGCTCAGCCGACCGTACCTGCTCCGCAGGCAGCACCGCAGCCCGCTCCGACCCCCTCCCGCGCTCCCGCGGCCGCGGCCGCCTCCGCGGCCCGTCCCGCGGGCCCCGTCGTCGCGAAGCCGCCGATCCGCAAGCTTGCGAAGGACCTCGGCGTCGATCTCACCGCCGTCACCCCGACCGGCCCGATCGGCGACGTGACGCGCGACGACGTGCTGCGCGAGGCCACGCAGGTAACCGTCTTCCGCAACCTCCAGACGCCGGAGTGGCCGGACGACCGCGAGGACCGCATCCCGGTCAAGGGCGTGCGCAAGGCCATCGCCAACGCGATGACCTCCAGCGCGTTCACCGCGCCGCACGTGAGTCTCTTCGTGGACGTGGATGCGACCCGCACGATGGAGTTCGTCAAGCGCCTCAAGAACTCCGCCGACTTCGGCGGCGTGAAGGTCTCCCCGCTGCTCATCATGGCGAAGGCCATCATCTGGGCGGTGCGCCGCAACCCGACGGTCAACTCGTCGTGGACCGACGAGGAGATCATCGTCCGCCACTACGTCAACCTCGGTATCGCCGCCGCGACGCCGCGCGGGCTGATCGTTCCGAACATCAAGGAGGCGCAGGGCATGACCCTGCTCGAGCTCGCGAAGTCGCTCGAGCAGCTCACCCTCACGGCGCGCGACGGCAAGACTCCCCCGGCCGACATGAACGGCGGGACCATCACCATCACGAACATCGGCGTGTTCGGGATGGACACCGGCACGCCCATCCTGAACCCCGGCGAGGTCGGCATCGTCGCGCTCGGCACGATCAAGCAGAAGCCGTGGGTGGTGGACGGCGAGGTGCGCCCGCGCTACGTCACGACGCTCGGCGCCTCCTTCGACCACCGCGTGGTCGACGGGGATGTCGCGTCCCGCTTCCTGGCGGATGTCGCATCCATCATCGAGGAGCCTGCGCTCCTGCTCGATTGAATTTGACAATCATTATCAATAGAGCCTAATCTGAGCCGGTGCCCGCGATCGCGGGCGCACATCCTCGTGTCGTTCGCGACTTAGACAGGCTCACCCATGAAGACGCGCTCCCTCGTCTCCGTTCTCGCGGTCGCGGCCGCCACCGTCGTGGCGCTCGCCGGCTGCTCATCGTCGTCGGCGGGATCCGACGACGGCACCCTCCGCGTCGTCGCCAGCACGAACGTGTACGGCGACATCGCCGGCACCATCGGCGGCGACGCCGTGCGCGTCACCTCGCTGATGTCCGACCCCGCACAGGACCCGCATTCGTTCGAAGCCAGCGCGCAGAACCGGCTCGCCGTCTCGAAGGCCGACGTCGTCATCGAGAACGGCGGAGGGTACGACGAGTTCATGCAGTCCCTTCTGAAGGGCGAGAAGAACGACTCCGTGAGCGTCCTCAACGTCGTCGACCTCTCGGGCGTTAAGCCGGTCGACGGCGAACTGAACGAGCACGTCTGGTACGACCTGCCGACCGTGCAGAAGCTTGCCGACGCGCTCGCCGACGCGCTCGGCAAGGCCGATCCTTCGCAGAAGGCGACCTTCGACGCGAACGCGCACGCGTTCATCCAGAAGCTCTCCGGCCTCCGCGACACGGAGGCGAAGCTCAAGGCCTCGTATGCGGGCGAAGGCGTCGCGATCACCGAGCCCGTCCCGCTGTACATGCTGGAGGCGATCGGCCTGGTGAACAAGACGCCCGAGAAGTTCAGCGCGGCGATCGAGGAGGAGAACGACGTCTCCCCCGTCGTGCTCAAGGACACCCTGCAGCTGTTCAGCAGTCACCAGGTGAAGCTGCTCGCCTACAACGAGCAGACGACGGGAGCGGAGACGGAGCGCGTGCTCGCTGCGGCGAAGCACGCCGGTGTCCCCGTCGTCCCCGTGACCGAGACGCTGCCGAGCGGCGAGCACTACGTCGGGTGGATGCAGGCCAACCTCGACGCCATCGGAGAGGCGCTGGGCCGATGAGCGAGCCACTCGAGCGCATGCCGGCTCCCGAGACGCGCGACGTCGTCCTGCGCCTGCGCGACGCCTCCCTCGGTTTCGGCGACCGCACGCTGTGGAGCAACCTCGATCTGGATGTGCACGCGGGTGAGTTCGTCGCGGTGCTCGGTCCCAACGGTTCGGGCAAGACGAGTCTGCTGCGCACGATCCTCGGGCAGCAGCAGCTCGACAGCGGGGAGATCGCCTTCGAGGGCCACGCGGTCCGCCGCGGCGACCGCCGGATCGGCTACATCCCGCAGCAGAAGCTCATCCCCGCCGGGACGCCGATGCGCGCCCGCGACCTCGTCGCCCTCGGTGTGAACGGGCACCGCTGGGGTCTGCCGATCCCCCGCCGTGACGACCGCGCGCAGGTCGACCGGCTCATCGACGATGTCGGCGCGCGGCGCTACGCGGACGCGGCCGTCGGCTCGCTCTCCGGTGGCGAGCAGCAGCGGCTCCGCGTCGCGCAGGCGCTCGCCGGCGACCCCGCCCTGCTGCTCTGCGACGAGCCCCTGCTCTCCCTCGACCTGCAGCACCAGCGCGGCGTGAGCGAGCTCATCGACCGTCGGCGCCGCGAGCACGACAGCGCGGTCGTCTTCGTCACCCACGACGTCAACCCGGTGCTCGGGATGGTCGACCGCGTCCTGTACCTGGCGGGCGGTCGATTCCGCACCGGCACCCCCGACGAGGTGCTGCGCAGCGACGTCCTCACCGACCTGTACGGGACGCCCGTCGACGTGATCCGCAGCCGCGGCAGGATCGTCGTGGTCGGCATCCCCGACGCGGAGACCCACGACCACCACGCGCACACGCGCGACGCGCACCCGGAGCCGGCAGCATGATGCATCTCGACCTGTGGCAGCAGTTGTTCGACTTCACCGACTACGGCGAGCTGCTCCTGCTGGTGAAGAACTCGATCTTCGCAGGCGCGGTCCTCGGGATCGTGGGCGGGCTCATCGGGGTCTTCGTGATGCAGCGCGACATGGCCTTCGCCGTGCACGGCATCAGCGAGCTGTCGTTCGCGGGTGCGGCGATCGCGCTGCTGTTCGGCGCGAACGTCGTGGCTGGCTCCCTGGTCGGATCGCTGGTCGCCGCCGTGCTCATCGGTCTGCTCGGGGCCAAGGCGCGGGACCGGAACTCGATCATAGCGGTGCTCATGCCCTTCGGGCTGGGCCTCGGCATCCTGGCCCTGGCACTGTATCCGGGGCGCAGCGCGAACAAGTTCGGGCTGCTCACCGGCCAGATCGTGTCGGTCGACGACCCCCAGCTGGGCTGGCTGCTCGCGATCGGTGCCATCGTGCTGGTCGCCCTGCTGCTGATGTGGCGGCCGCTGACCTTCGACAGCCTGGATGCGGATGTCGCCGCGTCGCGCGGTGTCCCGACCGGCTTCGTGGCGCTCGCCTTCATGGTGCTGCTCGGGCTGGCGGTGGCCGTCTCGGTGCAGATCGTCGGGGCCCTGCTCGTGCTGTCGCTCCTGGTGACACCCGCTGCGGCGGCCATGCGCATCTCGTCCTCTCCGATCGCGGTCCCCCTGCTGAGCGTGCTGTTCGCGCTCGTGTCCGTGGTGGGCGGCATAATGCTCGCGCTCGGGAGCGCCCTGCCGATCAGCCCGTACGTGACGACGATCTCGTTCCTCATCTACGTGGTCTGCCGTGTCGTCGGTGGTCGTCGCGCCCGGCGCCGGGGATCGTCCTCCGGCCCGGCCTCCGCGTCGGCTTCTCGGCCACTCGTGAGCCAGGCGGGATAGCCTGGAATGGTGAAGCGGAACACCTGGCAGCGGGAGGCCGTCCGTGAGGCCCTGACCTCGACGGAGGGCTTCATCAGCGCGCAGGGATTGCACCTCAGCCTTCACGAGGCGGGGTCTCCGATCGGGCTGGCGACCGTGTACCGGGCGCTGTCCGACCTGGCGGCCGAAGGCGACGCCGACTCGCTGCAGTCGCCCGAGGGCGAGAGCCTCTACCGCGCCTGCACCACCGGGCATCATCACCACCTGATCTGCCGCAACTGCGGGCTCACCGTGGAGATCGAGGCGGATGCTGTGGAGGAGTGGGCCCGTCAGGCCGCCGCTGCTCACGGTTTCACTCAGGCGCAGCACGTCGTGGATGTCTTCGGCCTCTGCGCCGCGTGCACCGCGAAAAGCGATTTGGCCGCTTCCGCGTCCATGCCGTAGCATAGATGTTTGGCTGAGTGGGCTCCTCCCACTCCGTTAGCCGTGTACGAAACCCCCACTTCTCGAAGCGGGGAAGTCGTGCGCCGACAAGTGACCTTGGGTGGAGCCGTCCGGCTCCACGGTATTGGAGAAGAAACCAATGGCAGCAGTGTGCCAGGTGACTGGAGCCGTTCCCGGCTTCGGTCACAACATCTCGCACTCGCACCGTCGCACGAAGCGTCGGTTCGACCCGAACATCCAGAAGAAGACGTACTACGTCCCGTCTCTTCGTCGTAACGTCACCCTGACCCTGAGCGCCAAGGGCATCAAGGTCATCGACGCCCGCGGCATCGAGTCCGTGGTCAAGGACCTCCTGGCCCGTGGGGAGAAGATCTAATGGCGAAGCAGCAGGACATCCGTCCGATCATCAAGCTCCGTTCGACGGCGGGCACCGGTTACACCTACGTGACCAAGAAGAACCGTCGCAACAACCCCGACCGCCTCGTGCTCAAGAAGTACGACCCTGTAGTGCGAAAGCACGTCGACTTCCGAGAGGAGCGCTAAACATGGCCAAGAAGTCAAAGATCGCCAAGAACGAGCAGCGTAAGGTCATCGTCGAGCGCTGGGCCGCGAAGCGCGCCGAGCTGAAGAAGGCTCTCGTCGACCCGAACGGCTCCGACGAGTCCCGCGAGGCCGCCCGCCTGGGCCTGCAGAAGCTCCCCCGGGACGCCTCGCCGATCCGCGTCCGCAACCGCGACGCCGTCGACGGCCGTCCCCGCGGAAACCTCAGCAAGTTCGGTATCTCGCGTGTTCGCTTCCGCGACATGGCGCACCGTGGCGAGCTGCCCGGTATCACCAAGTCCAGCTGGTAAGTCAGCGCGACGACGTTCAGAGGGGCGTCCGGCTTCGGCCGGGCGCCCCTTTGCCGTACCCGGGGCGCGTCCGAACCCGGAGATCGACCGCGGATGTGCGCAAAAGGCACCAAAATCCGCGTGTTTCTGCGGGTTTCTGATACATTCGAGGCGGTCGACCGACCAAACGTAATGGCCCCGCGTGGCCTCAACCGTTCCACAAATAGCTGTAGATCCAGCACAAGGTCCGAGGAGGACACTCAATGGCTGACAACCTGAACAAGACTGAGCTCGTTGCTGCCGTCGCTGCGGCGTCGGGTCAGAGCCAGGCCACCGTCTCGAGCGTCGTCGACGCGTTCTTCAGCACCATCAGCGAGACCGTCGCCAAGGGCGGAAAGGTCACCATCCCGGGCTGGCTCGCCGCCGAGCGCAGCGAGACCGCCGCCCGTACCGGCCGCAACCCGCAGACCGGCGCCGAGATCTCCATCCCGGCCGGCCACCGCGTCAAGCTGACCGCGGGCTCGAAGCTCAAGGCTGCCGTCAAGTAGTCCTTCCCAGCTTTGCCCGAGGGCGGCACCGCGACCTGCGGTGCCGCCCTCGTCTTGTCTGCCGTCGGTCTCGTCCACAGACGGACGCTTCAGGTCGGTTTCCCCAGCTCAGCCGCTGTGGGCGCCCGTCCAGGGGTGGGGACGTAGGCTTGACGGGTGCCTCGAATTCTCCGCGTGATCGGCCCCGCCGCCCTGCTTCTGGCAGCGGTCGCGGCCATGCTTCTCGCGCTGGCATTCGGCGGAGGGGCAACGGCTCCCCTGCTGGCCGACCCGGGTGCTCTCGTGCGGTGGGGGCTCCCCGCCGCGACGCTCGTGGTCAACCTGAGCGTCGCCGGAACGGTGGGTGCGCTGGTGCTCGCGTGCTTCGCTTTCAGCCCCGACCGCGACGAGTACGGGAAGGCACTCGACTTCGCCGCGGGCAGCGCGGCCGTCATGACGGTCGCCTCGGCGGCCACCGGGCTGTTCACCTTCGTCAGCGTCTCCAACGTTCCCTGGTCGTTCGACGCCACCTTCAGCAATGGGCTGAGCTCGTTCATCACGAGCGTCTCGCTCGGCCAGGCGTGGCTGGGGATCACGCTCATCGCCGCGGCCGTCACCGTGCTGTGCTTCGCCGTGCGCAACCAGACGGCCATCGCCTTCGTGGCGCTTCTCGCCATGGCCACCGTCGTGCCGATGGCCCAGCAGGGCCACAGCGCGGAGGCCGCCGGCCACGACGCCGCCGTCACGTCGTTCGGTCTGCACGTGCTGTTCGCGGCGATCTGGCTGGGCGGCCTGGTCACCCTCATCGTCGTCAAGCAGACGTTCGGCAAGGGCCGCCTCGTCACGGTGCTCGAGCGCTACTCCACGGTTGCCCTGGTCTGTTTCATCGTGGTGGCGGCTTCCGGATACGTCAACGCGGAGTTGCGTGTCGGCACGCTCGCCGAGCTGGCCACCCCGTACGGCATCCTCGTGCTCGTGAAGGTGGCGGCGCTGGTCGCGCTCGGGCTGTTCGGGCTCACGCAGCGGCGGTACCTGATCGGCCGGCTCAAGACGTCCGGTGAGACGCGGAGCTTCTGGTGGATCGTGGTGGCCGAGCTGGCCTTCATGGGCATCGCCTCAGGCGTGGCCGCAGCACTGGCGCGAACGGTCACGCCGGTTCCGGAGACCCGGGCCGCCACTCCGACGCCCGCGGAGATCCTGACCGGAGAGAAGCTGCCCCCCGCGCTCACGTGGGACCGGCTGTTCACGTCGTGGAACTTCGACCTGCTCTGGGTGCTGGCCTGCGCCTTCGCACTGTTCTTCTACTTCGCGGGCGTCTGGCGGCTGCGCCGCCGCGGCGACGCCTGGCCGATCTACCGCACGGTGCTGTGGACGCTGGGCATCGTCCTGCTGTTCTACATCACCAACGGCGGCGTGAACGTGTACGAGAAGTACCTGTTCTCGGCTCACATGTCGGCACACATGGTGCTGACGATGGGAGTGCCCCTCCTCCTCGTGCCCGGTGCGCCGGTGACCCTCGCTGCGCGGGCGATCCGCAAGCGGCGTGACGGCTCGCGCGGCGGCCGGGAATGGATGCTGCTGGCGGTGCACTCGCGCTTCGCTGCGGTGATCTCCAACCCGATCGTGGCTGCCATCCTGTTCGCCGGATCGCTGTGGGTGTTCTACTACACGCCCGTGTTCCGCTGGGCCACCACGGACCACATCGGACACGAGTGGATGATCGTCCACTTCCTCATCACCGGCTACCTGTTCGTGCAGTCGCTGATCGGCATCGACCCGGTCAAGTACCGGCTGGCCTACCCGTTCCGGCTGCTCCTCCTGCTGCTCACCATGGCGTTCCACGCCTTCTTCGGCCTCTCGATCATGCAGATGCACGGGCTCCTGCTTGCGGACTGGTTCGGGGCGATGGGCCGCACGTGGGGCGACTCCCCGCTGGTCGACCAGCAGGCGGGCGGAGGCATCGCCTGGAGCATCGGCGAGATCCCGACGGTCATCCTCGCGATCGTGGTGGCCATCCAGTGGAGCCGCAGCGACGAACGCGAGACGAAGCGGAGCGACCGCAACGCCGATCGCACAGGCGACGCGGAACTCCAGGCGTACAACGAGCGGCTCGCCCGCATGGCGGACCGCGACCGCGTCTCCCGCTGACCGGCGGTTACGGGTCCTGCGCGACGACGATCGCGAGCGACCCGTCGCTGCGGATCGTGACGCTGCTGAGGCTCATCGAGAACGGGACCGCATCGCTCCGGTGGGAGATGGTGCCGTCGAAGAGCGACTGCACGGTCACGTCCAGGTGCGCGACACCCACCATCCGGTCCGTCGTCCACGACGTATCGCCGGGGACCAGGCGCACCTTCGGGTACGTCTCCATCGACCAGACGGGCTCGCCCTCGACCCGATCGTCGATCTCGGCGCCGAACGGGCACCCGGCGGGCTGGAGCACGCGCTGCTTCGCGCAGTCGTCCAGGAACGCGTTCACCTGCCGTTGCACCGCCGTCGTGAAGGCGGGAGTGGGCTGCGCGTCGACGGTCGTCTCGTCGATCGTGCCGGGAGCGGCCGCGGCGGTCACCGGCGCGGCATGCAGGTACCGCGAGTCGTGGCCGAGCTCGAGAGGGGCCAGCGGAAGAACGAGGTAGTCGGCCGAGACGCTGAAGGCTCCGGCGGGCTGATCGGGGGACGCCGCGCGCGGGCTCACCGAGTGCCGGCCGACGGTGAACGACGAGGCGTGCGCGACTGTGATCCGGGCCGCACCGAGCGGAGTCGACGCGAACGACCACGTCGGGAGCAGCCCGAGAACTGCTCCCGTCGGCCGGACCCGGAAGGTCGCGGTGACAGGCCGCCCATCGGCTCGGGCCTCGACCGTGACCGCATGGGCCCCGTCTGCGCTGGAGGTGTCCGAGACGACGCTCACGTCGCGGATCGCCGGCAGCACGTCGGAGCGCAGCAGCTCGCGCGATGCGCCGGGCGGAAGTCCGGCTTCTCGCAGGGAGGCGGCGGTCGGAGCCGCGCCCGGCATGGCGAGGGCGGCGGACACATCGCGGCTCGCGATGGAGTGCGCGAACGCCTCCACGAACCCGCTGGGGCTGTAGTAGGCGCGTTGCACGGCTCCGAGGCCGGCCGCGAAAGCGGCCAGCAGCAGAACGCCGACACCCGACCAGAGCAGGACGGCGCGCCGGCGCGCTCGCGCGTCCCCCACAGCCATGAGGCCATCCTAGGGTCCTGTGGATGACCGTCCTGCGGCCTCGGGCGCGGGTTAGAGTAGTCCGGCAGGTCGGGCGACGCGGAAGGGGCGGGGAATGGGCCGGCTTTCCCTCTCGCCGGAGCAGCAGGCGGTGTACGAGCTCATCGAGCACACCCGGGAGCATGTCTTCGTGACCGGTCGCGCCGGCACGGGCAAGTCGACGCTGCTCAACCACCTCTCCTGGAACACGGAGAAGTCGCTGGTGATCGCGGCACCCACCGGTGTGGCCGCGCTCAATGTCGGCGGCCAGACCATCCACTCGCTGTTGCGGCTGCCGATCGGCGTGATCGCCGATCACGCCATCGATCAGAGCGCAGAGCTGCGGAAGCTCCTGAACACCATCGACACGCTCGTCATCGACGAGGTCTCCATGGTCAACGCCGACCTGATGGATGCGATCGACCGCAGCCTCCGCCAGGCCCGGCAGCGTGCGGGCGAGCCGTTCGGCGGCGTCCAGGTGGTCCTGTTCGGCGATCCGTACCAGCTGGCCCCCGTGCCGGGCGACCAGGAGGAGCGGGCCTACTTCGCCGACACCTACCGGTCGATGTGGTTCTTCGACGCGCGCGTGTGGCAGGAGACCGACCTGCGCATCGTCGAACTGCTGCAGGTCCACCGGCAGCACGAGTCCGACTTCCGGTTCATGCTGAACGCGGTGCGCCACGGGCAGGTGACGAAGGAGATCGCGGATCGGCTCAACGAGGTCGGCGCGCGACCGGCTCCGGATGACGGCACCATCACGCTGGCGACCCGCAACGACACGGTCAACCGCATCAACGCGCACGCGCTGGAGCGTCTCCCGGGCCGCGTGCTCACCGCGAAGGCCGAGGTCAGCGGAGACTTCGGCGGCCGGAACTACCCGGCCGACGAGTCCCTCGAGCTGAAAGTCGGGGCCCAGGTGATGTTCCTGCGCAACGACGTCGGCCAGGGAGACGGTCCCCGCTGGGTGAACGGCACCATCGGCACCGTGACGAAGATCGACTCGAACGTGTATGTCGACGTCGACGGCGAGGTGCACGAGGTCGAGCCGGCGATCTGGGAGAAGTTCCGCTACACCTGGTCGCCGGAGACCAAGAAGCTGACGAAGGACGTCGTGGCCGAGTTCACGCAGTTCCCGTTGCGGCTCGCGTGGGCGGTCACCATCCACAAGTCGCAGGGCAAGACGTACGACGCGGCGATCGTCGACCTGGGCTCGCGGGCGTTCACGTCCGGCCAGACCTACGTGGCGCTCAGCCGGATCACGACGCTGGAGGGTCTGTACCTGACCCGTCCGCTGCGGCCCAGCGACATCACGGTGGATCCGGACGTCGAGCGCTTCATGCGCGACGCCCGACCGGTCACCATGCCCGTCGCCGGAGCGTCGGTGGGATGAACGAGAGGGGACCGCTGTGGCGGTGACGTTCGTGCTCGACTTCAGCGACGGCCAACGCGTCGAGACCAGTGGCAACGGGGTGATCGGGCGCAATCCTGCTGTGCACACGCCGGGGACCGAGATGGACGACCCGGGTCACGTCGAGCTCATCACCGTGGAGGACGACCGGAAGTCGGTCTCGCGCGCCCACCTGGCGTTCGGGCAGTACGACGGCGTGTTCTGGGTGATGGACCTGGGATCCGCCAACGGCACGACGATCACCTACCCGGGCGAGGGCACGTTCGCGTGCGATCCGAACACCCGGCACGAGGTGGATCCCGGCTCGGTGGTGCGCTTCGGCGGGACGTCGTTCGCACTCACCCGGCGCTGAGCGCGACCCGGCGACGCCGCTGACGGCGGTGCCCAAAGGGCTCAGTGGTGGTGGTGAACCGTCACCGCGGCGATTCCCGCATCGGTGAGCCCGAGCGCCGGGATGGTGACGGCGCAGACCACGGAGGCGCTGAGCGCCAGAGCGATGACGAACCGCATCGAGCCGGACTGGTCCGGGTTCGGGCGTCCACGACGGATCACGACGGCTGCAGTGGCCGCGATCGTGACATCCAGGAGTGAGGCGGCGCCCATCGGCGCCAGCGGAAGGGCCAGGACCGTTCCGCCCGAAGCGGTGGCGCCGACGACGGCGAGAGCCGCCCACAGGCCGACCGGGACGAGCGCAAGCGCCGGGATCAGCCGGAACACCGGCGGCCGGTCGCGCGCGAGGGTGGCGGCCGCCCATCCCAGCTCTGCGAGAGCGAGGATCAGGAAGGCGGCCAGCAGTGCAGGAGGTGCGCTGGGGGCCAGGGCTGCGTGAAGCAACCCGGCCCCCAGTGCGGCCACGGCGAGGAACGCACGGGTCGCCGGGCCCGCCGCGACGGCTGTCGAAGCCGAGGCGGCGGGGGCGACCCGCAGCGTATCCGTCATCCTGCTCATAGGAGCCGTGGCCCCGCCGGTCAGGCGGCGGCCGTACGGGCGCGGGTCCCGCGGTCGGCGCCGAGGCCGGTACCGAGGAGGACGATCGCGCTCACCAGGTGGAGGAAGTGGTCGGGCGTGTTCAGAGCGAGGATGTTCGCGTCCGTGCCGACCAGGAAGAAGCCGATGATGCCGAGGAGCAGGTAGACGGCACCGACGGTGGTGTTGACCGCCTTGGCGGCGGCGACGCGGGTCAGGCCGGCGATCAGCAGTGCTGCGCCGATCAGGAGGTGCGCGATGTTGTGCAGCGGGTTCACCTCGAAGATGCCGAGAAGCAGGCCGCCCTTGGTGGCGACGAATCCGACTCCACCGGTGACGGCGAAGCCCAGCAGACCGACCAGCAGGTACACCGCTCCGAAGATCGTGGCCACAAGGCGATTCGGTGATGTGCGCATTGTCTTGTTCCTTCCATAGGACGGCGCACGGACGCGCGCCTCACTAACCCATTCGCAGCATCGACCCAATCGGATTGCGGCCACAGGCCCTTGCGCGACCGGTGGCTTTCTGCCGCACGTTACAATCGCTGGACACGCAGGGCGACCGCCGGGGGATTTATCGATGCGACGACAGAGCAGATTCGGGCGAATCGCGCTCGCCGCGACAGCCGGGATCGTGGCGCTCATCCTTGCCGGGTGCACCTCCACGGCGGGGAGCGCCGACTTGCCCGAGCAGCAGTCGGGCGGCTTCTCGAAGGACGTGGAGAAGCGCCTGTCGTCGGCGGTGACCGACGGGATGAAGCTCGCCGATGCCTCCGCCGCCTTCGTGGGCGTGTGGGCGCCCTGGTCGGGCAGCTGGACGGACGCGCTCGGCACGACGAAACGCGGAGGGACGACGCCGGTCTCGGCCGACATGACGTTCCGGATCGGGCAGAACACCGTCCCGATGACCTGCACCGTCCTGCTCGAACTGGTCGACGACGGCGTCGTGAGCCTCGACGATCCGCTCACCAAGTGGCTGCCGGGACTGGTCGGCGTCGAGGGCGTCACCATGCGCGAGCTCTGCCAGAACACCTCCGGCATCGGCGACTACATCGCCCAGCTGAACCCCAAGTTCCTCATGAACCCGACCCGGCAGTGGCCGCCTCTCGAACTGGCGAGCGACGGAATCGCCATGGAGCGCTACGGCAACCCGGGCGAGAAGTACGGCCGATCGGCCACGAACGCCGTGCTGGTCGGGATGGCGCTGCAGAACGCGACGAATCGCAGCTGGCCGGAGCTCTACAAGCAGTACGTCTTCGACAAGCTGGGGATGACCTCCTCATCGCTGCCGGACAGCTCGCAGTTCTCGGTGCCCGGCCCGCACGCGGTCGGGTACTCCGTGGGGCTCGACGGCGCCGGAGCCGTGGTCTGCTCACCCATGCGGGATGTCAGCAAGATGTCGCCGTCGCAGGGGTGGACGTCCGGCGGAGTCGTGTCGAACGTGCATGACCTGAAGGCGTTCGGCCAGGCGCTGGCGAGCGGCAGCCTGTTGAGCGAGAAGTCGCGGAAGGCCCAGGTCGACGCCGTGGTGAACGGGCAGTCGTGGGAGCGCTACGGGCTGGGTGTGCAGTTGCTGGGCCCGCTCCGCGGGAGCAGCGGCGCCGTCCCCGGGTACCTCTCGGCGGTGTACTCTGACCCGGCCTCCGGCCTGACCATCGTGGTCGCGCTGAACAACTCGACACCCGGTCCGGGATTCGCGCAGCTGCTCGCGCAGCGGCTCGCCTCGATCGTGTCCAAGACCCCGGCGAAGCAGAAGGGCGCGAAGGTCGTCGCATCCCTCCCGTGGTCCGAACAGCAGGCGGTCGAAGCGATGACGAAGTCGGCGCCGTGCCCGGCCAAGAAGGCCGGCTAGGCCGGTTCTACGCGCCGGCCAGCGCCGCGAGCTCGGCTCTCACCGGGAACGCGTCGTCATCGAGCACGAGCTGCAGGGCCGCTCCGGTCGCCCGATTCACGATGACGGGCGCCAGGAGGTTGACCGTGCTGCCTTCGCGCGACGGGGTCACCACGACGAGCAACAGGGCGTCCTCCGGCGCGGAGACGCCCAGCTCGCCGGCGCGGTCGTCCGGCAGCTCCGGCGAGTAGCCCGGGAGGTGACGTTCGGCGTCCAGCGTGAACAGCCGGATCTCCGGGCGCTCCACCGAGGCCAGAGTGTAGAGGCCATCCGCCCCGGGGACCGGGTCGAGGGTGAACTCGTCGAGCGGCTCCAGCCCGGGCGGCGGGGCGAGGAAGCGGACGGCGCTCATCGGAGGAAGTCCATCAGCGTCGGCTGGAGGACGCGCGCCGTGACGGCGATCGCGGTCTGATAGTTCACGTCCTGCGTCTTCAGGTCGAGGATCACCTTGCTGAGGTCGACGTCCTCCAGGGAGGAACGCTGCCCCTCGAGGGCGTTCGCGCCGACGGCGAGTGCATCCTTCGCCTTGTCGATGCGGGTCTGGCGGCCGCCCACCTCCGCGTGCTCTCCCACGATGGCCTTCATCCTGTCGTCGATCTCCGCCAAGCGCGGGGTAACGCTCACCCCGCTGCGGAGGTCGCTCACGGTGTTGTCGATCAGCGCGAACACCGACGAGGCGCCCGTTCCGAAGACGGCTGCACCGTCGGCATCCACCCGCACCGTGGTGTCGGGGCCGATCCTGCGCTCCACTGTACTTCCCGCGGTTCCGGTGAACGAGTAGTCGGGCTGGAACGCGACGCCCGCATCCGAGTTGCCGGCGAAGACCGTCCGCCCGAGGTAGGTGGTGTTCGACAGTGAGAGGAGGCTCTTCTTCAGGCCGTCCAGCTCGGTCGCGATCGACTCCTTCGCCTCCGGCGACATGGCGCCGTCGTTCGCGCCCTGCACCGTCAGGTCGCGGACCCGGTGCATGAGCGACTCGACGGAGGTCAGGGCCGAGTCCGCGGTGGTCAGCCATGCGTCGCCGTTGTCGACGTTGCGCTGGTACTGAGCCGTCGAGGCTTGGTCGGCGCGGACGCCGAGGGCGCTCGCCGTGGCGGTGGGGTCGTCGGAGGGCTTGTTCAGCAGCCGACGGCTCGTCGCCTGGTCGTACAGCTCCGCCTGACGCTGCAGGCTCAGCTGCAGGTTGCGCTGGGCGTTGAGGGTCTGGGTCGCGTTGGTCACACGGCTGATCATGGCTACCTCCCGACGAGTCCGGTGTGGTTGATGAGCACATCGAGGGCTTCGTCCACGGCGGTCATCACGCGCGCGGCCCCCTGGTAGGCGTGCTGGAAGGACAGCATGTTCATGTTCTCCTCATCCAGGTCGACGGAGGATCCGGCGAGCTGGGCGTTCGTGGCGGCGCTGGTGGCGAGATCCGCCAGGTCGGACTGCTGCTGCTCGGTGCGGCTGGCCACGCCGACCCGCACCACGAAGGCGGCCCACTGCTTGTCGACGGCGTTCGAGCCGGTGCCCAGCTGGCTGATGGCGTCCGCCATGCTGCCGTCCGTGCCGCCCGCTCCCGGCGTACCGGTCGCGATCTGGCTGACGCCGGTCGGGACGACCGAGAGGCCCAGGGCGGCCGGCTTGGTGGGGTCGATGGCGAAGAAGTCGAGCCCGGTCGCACCCGTCGGTGTCGTGCCGGTCGAGTGGATGGCGTTGACGCGCTGCGCCAGCGAGACGGCGAAGGCGTTGAAGCTGACCGCGGCTTCGGCGAGCACGCCGCCGGTCCCGGAGGCGTCGGCGGGCGCCAGCGTCGAGACGGCGCCTGCGATGGATCCGCCCTCCAGGGCGATGGCGGCGCCCGGCCGGTAGGTCCATTCCAGGCGCACAGGATCGGCGGCGGCGTCGGCCATGCGGCTCGCTCCGGCGGCCTGCACCGCGTTCGCGGTCGTGCCCGAGACCAGCGCGTTGCCGCCGACCAGCACATCCACCGTGCCGTCGTCGTTCGGCCGCACCACTCCCCCGGCCAGCTTCGCGATGGATGCGGTGAGCAGGTCGCGGCGGTCGAGAAGTTCGTTCGCGGACTGGCCCGAGGACAGAGCCGCGCGGATGCGTCCGTTGAGGTCGGCGACGGCCGTCGCCGCGGTGTTCAGGTCGGCGGCCATGCCGTCGACCGAAGTGCGCAGCGTGGTCCACTGGTCGTCGACCGCGCGATAGCCGCTCTGCAGCTGGGTGACCAGGCTGCCCGCCTGACCGAGCAGCACGCCCGCGGGGGCCTGCTCACCCGCCTGGTTGGCGACGTCGCCCCAGGCGGACCAGAACTTCTGAAGCTGCGCCGAGAGCCCGTTCGTGCCGGGTTCGTTGAGCGACGACTCGAGCGTGGCGAGTGCATCCGCCCGCGTGTTCGTGTAACCGGACAAGGCGGTGGTGGTGCGCACCCGGGAGTCGAGCGCAGCATCGTCGAGGCGCTGGATGCCGTCGACGCTGACACCCTGCCCGGGCCGTACTCCCCCGCTGAACAGCCCGGCCGATGCCAGGGCGGGGACGCCGGAGGTGCTCACCCGCTGGCGGGTGTACCCCGGGGTATTGGCGTTGACGAGGTTCTGGCCGACCACATCCAGTCCGGCCTTCGCCGCGACGAGGCCCGAGTACGCGGTGCTCAGCCCGCTGAAAGTGCTCATCCGGTCAGGCCTCCGTGTCGAAGAAGCGCGCCGTGTCGCCGACGGTGCCGGTGCCTCCGACGCCGTAGACGCCGGGGTCGTCGCCCGCTCCGCCGAGCGAGCTCATGGTCTCCTGGGTGGACCGCGCCGCCTCGCGCAGCAGACGCTCGTTGGTGTCGCGGACCTCCGCGATCTGGCCGGTGAGCTCGGTCATCGCCGCGAGGTGCGAGCCGAAGATGTCGGACCAGATGCCGTCGGGCGCCGCGGTGGCGAGCTCGCGGAGGGTCGCATCCTGCCCCAGCCCCCACTGCTCTGCCAGAGAAGCCACTTCGACGGTGCGGGCGAGACCGATGGCGCGCATCCGCTCGATGACCTGCTCGACTTCACGGGTGGCGTGCGAGATCCAGCGGGACTTCCCCGCGATCAGCAGCAGCTGCTCCTCCTCCAGCTTGAACAGCAGGAGCTCGAGAAGCTCCCGCTCCTTCCACAGCTGTGCGGAGAGCTCACTCGCGGCCATGTCGCTACCAACTTCCTCGTGAGTCGATGTGCGCACCTGGTCTCCTCGGGTCTGAAGGTGGGGGGATGTGTCCCCCGCCGATCCAGACCATCGGCACGCTTGCGCCCGATGTTAGGCGCCGAGGTCCCCCGAAGTGCGGACCGACCTACCGCCTCACCACCGCTTGTCAGTATTCCCCGTACTGGGGGTACGTGCTGCCCCGTAATGGGGACAGCCGCCATGCAATCTGAACAGGTTCGAATTGTTACCGTGAACAGCGGAAGACCCCTAGCACCTCGCTCGGCACCCGAAGTAAGTCCGAGCGTGTACCGCACCGCCCGAGTACCAGCGACGACCTCCCCGAAAGAGGCCGCCGTGAACTACCCGTCCGATGAATAAGGGGTCGCTCAGCGTGAACCGGAACGAACGCAACACGCTCGTCGTGGAGAACCTGCCGCTGGTCGGCTACCTGGTCTCCGACCTGTGCTCGCGCGCCACCCACCTGTCGCGCGACGACCTGGCCTCCGCCGGCGCCGTCGCCCTGGTGACCGCCGCCGACGCCTACGACGCCACCACCGGGGTGCCGTTCGGCGCCTACGCCCGCACCCGCATCCTCGGCGCGCTCGCGGACGAGCTGCGCGCGTCCGACTGGGCGACGCGTTCCGCACGCAAGCGAATCAAGGAGACGCTGGCGGTGCAGGAGAGCCTGACGGCCGCGCTCGGCCGCAAGCCCAGCGTCGACGAGATCGCCAACGCGCTCGGCGTCGACCGCGAGACCGCGATCGCCGGCCTCGCCGACGCCTCCCGGACCGTCACCGCCCTCGACGAGACGATCGAGCCGCTGCTGGTCTCCGAGACCGTCGGCCCCGAGGACTCCCTTCTGGCGAACGAGCAGACCGCCTACGTCCGTGCCGCCGTCGCCGCCCTCCCCGACCGGATGCGCGCCATCGTGGAGGCCGTCTACTTCGATGACCGCACCGTCACCGAGATCGCCGAGGAACTCGGCATCACGCACTCCGCCGTGTCCCAGCAGCGCTCCGAGGCGATCCGCCTCATGCGCGAGGGCATGGCCACCCACTACGCCGACGAGGGAGACCCCGTCGTCATCGAGGCGAAGACCTCGCAGGCCCGGCGCAGCGCGTATCTCGCGCGTCTCGCGCAGCATGCCGTCGCGGGAGTCTCCCGCCTCTCCCCCACGTCACCGAGCTCGGCGCGGGCGTCCTGACGGACGACCGCTAACGGGACGGCAACGACAGCCGATAGAGGCTGATGCGGACCACGGAAGGGCCGCGCACCACCACCCACATCATGGAGGAAACATCATGGGTATGCAGATCAACACCAACATCGCGGCGAACAACGCCTACCGCAACCTGAACAACACGCAGGGCGACCTCTCGAAGTCGCTCGAGAAGCTGTCCAGCGGCCTCCGCATCAACCGTGCGGCGGACGACGCGGCCGGCCTCGCCATCTCGGAGGGCCTGAAGTCGCAGGTCGGCGGTCTGACCGTCGCCGCCCGCAACGCTCAGGACGGCATCAGTGTCGTGCAGACCGCTGAAGGTTCGCTCACCGAGGTCCACTCCATCCTGCAGCGCATGCGCGACCTCGCGGTGCAGGGCGGCAACGACTCGAACAACGCGACCTCGCGCGCGGCGATCAAGACGGAGGCCGACGAGCTGGGCAAGGAGCTCAACCGCATCACCAACGGAACCAACTTCAACGGGATCGACCTTCTCAAGGGCGGATCGCTGAACTTCCAGGTGGGCGCGGGTTCGACGGCGAACGACACCATCGCGGTCAGCCTGGCCGACGTCGCCACCTCGGTCGGCACCCTGTCCGGCGCGGCCGGCGCCACCGGCTTCGACGTCACCAGCAACACGACGGCGAACACCACGATCACCGCGATCGACACCGCGATCACCGCGATCTCGACCGCTCGGTCGGAGCTCGGCGCCTCGCAGAACCGCTTCGAGTCGGCTGTCCGCAGCCTCAACGTCTCGAAGGAGAACCTGTCGGCCGCGTCCAGCCGCATCACCGACACCGACATGGCGGAGGAGATGGTGAAGTACACCCGCTCCAACATCCTGTCGCAGGCCGGCACGGCGATGCTCGCTCAGGCGAACCAGTCCAACCAGGGCGTGCTCCAGCTGCTCCGCTAAGCAGGCTCGGCGGCCGGGACGCAGACCCCAAAGCGCGTCCCGGCCGCCGCACCATCCGCACCACCGTCGTAGGAGGGAGAGCATCGCATGGGAATGGCCGTAGACGGGCTGATCAGTGGCCTGAACACCACGCAGTTGATCGACAGCCTCATGCAGGCGGAGGCGATCCCGCAGACGCTGCTGAAGAACAAGCTGAGCGACTCCACCACCTACATTTCGGCCCTGCAGGCCCTCAACACCAAGGTCGCTTCCCTGGCCACCTCGGCCGGTGCGCTGGCCAAGCCCGCCGGCACCGACCTGCACACGGCCTCCACCACCTCCACCTCGGTCACGGCGACCGCCGGAACCGGAGCAGTGGACGGCACCATCGACTTCACCGTCGACAAGCTCGCTCAATCGCAGGTGATGGTCACCGGCCCGCTGACCCAGTGGCCCGATCAGCCGCCGACCCTCACCTTCGTTGCCGCCGACGGCACCGTGAAGCAGGTCACGGCAGGCAGCTCCTCGCTCGCCGACGTCGCCGCAGCGATCAACCAGGCCGGAGTCGGCGTCAGCGCGACCCAGGTCGCCGCCGGGCTGGACCCCGCGACCGGGCAGCAGCTCTACCGCCTCCAGCTCAGCTCGACGAAGTCGGGGGCGGCCGGCGCCTTCACCGCCTACCGCGGGACCCCCGCCGATGTGACCGCGGGCACCGCGACCAACCTGCTCTCGGACCCGGGCGCGGCCCAGGTGCGTGCGGCGCAGGATGCGCAACTCACCCTCTGGGCGGGAACAGGCGCGGCGCAGACCGTCACCAGTGCGACCAACACCTTCACGGGCGTGCTGCCGGGCGTCTCCGTCTCGGTGAGCGCCGTCTCGAGCACGCCGGTCACCCTCAGCGTGGCCCGCGACGACAAAGGCCTCACCTCCGCGGCGAGTTCGCTCGTCTCGCAGGTCAACGACATCCTCACGCTCATCTCGCAGAAGCAGGCCGTCAGCACCTCCACCGACTCCGCCGGCGGCACGGTCGTCTCCGGTGGAGCGTTCACCGGCGACTCGACCGCCCGGGATATCGACCAGCAGATGGTGGACGCGATCAGCTCCCCCATCAACGGCGTCTCGCCCTCCACCTACGGCATCAGCATCCAGCGCGACGGATCGGTCACGTTCGACCAGAACGTGTTCGCCACCGCGATGGCCGCGAACCCGGACGCGGTGAAGGGCGCGCTGACGACGATCGCCCAGCGGGTCGCGGACGCCGCGACCGGGGCGAGCGACACCTACACCGGCTCGCTCTCCCTCCGCATCAAGGGCGAGCAGTCGACGGTCAAAGACCTCAACGACCAGATCACCGACTGGGACACCCGGCTGTCCGACCGGCGGTCGACGTTGGAGAAGACCTACGCGAACCTCGAGGTCCAGTTGCAGCAGCTGCAGTCGCAGTCGTCGTGGCTGACCGGCCAGCTGTCCTCCCTCCCGACTGCGAGCGCATGATGAACCTCCTCACTTCGGCGGCCGCGAAGCTCTCGGCCTACAACCGCGACAGCGTGCTGTCCGCGAGCCCGGCACGGCTGGTCACGATGCTGTACGACCGGCTGCTCCTGGACCTCAACCGCGGGGAAGCCGCGTTGCAGGCGGCGCAGTGGCCGACCGCCTGGGAGAACCTGCGGCACGCGGACCAGATCGTCGCCGAGCTCGCCGGCAGCCTGCGGGTCGAGCTCTGGGACGGCGCCGATGGTCTGCTCCAGCTCTACGGCTACCTCGCCGACCTCATCGTGGGCGGGATGATCGAACGCGACGCCGCCAAGGTGCACGAGGCCATCGAACTGGCAGAACCGCTCCGCAGGACCTGGCACGAGGCGGCCGCCCTGCTTCCCGCGGCGAACCTCGCCACCGAGGCGGATCGTGACCTCGGTGTCGCCTGACGAACTCGCGCCGGAAGCCGTCGCCTGGTCGGATGCCCTCGACCGGATGGAGCACGAGCTGCACGGTGCGCTCGCGAAGGTGGACCCTGTCCCCTGGCGTCCGCCGATCGCCCTCGGGCCCATCCCGCCGGAACTGCAGGAGCGCGCCGCCCGACTTCTCGAGGCGCAACTGCACACCATCCGGTATCTGGAGGACGTGCGTCAGACGACAGCGCGGCATCTCGCGGCGGTGCGTTCTGTACCCCGATCCGAGGTCGGGGCGCATCCGGTCTACTTCGACCTCATCGGCTGACCCCATAGCACTTGTCCACCTGTGGATAACTCTGTTGAGAATCCGTGGATGACGGGGTCGATCGTGTGGAGGACACGCGCGGGATGTGTGGATTCTCAGATTCTCAGACTTCGTAAACAGCCTCTGACCGGCATGTTTGCTGGCCCTTGGCCGCGGTCGAATACACATTCGAAAACACACGCCTGTAATTCACAACGGGGTACAAGCTGTGGATGACGGTGTGGGAAATCGTGCAGCGAACATCCCTGGCATGCGTTCCTAACGGGTGGGGAAGAGCTGCCGATAGCTCCTCTCGAGCACGGATCGCTCATCGACTGGCCACGGACGGGCCGCCCCACGACCCTGGAGTGCAGCTGTGCTCGAATCCGTGACCAGCGCCGCCCTGACGAGCGCCCTCGACGGCCTCGCCGCGCGCCAACGCGCCATCGCGAACAACATCGCCAACGTCAACACGCCGGGCTACACGGCGGAGCGCGTCTCGTTCGAGGACGCGCTCGCCGCCTCGGTAGCGGACCACGACGGGCACGCGAGCGCGACCACCGCCCGCTCGCTCGAGCCGACGCGCCTCGACGGCAACAACGTGAACCTCGACACCGAGACCATCTCGAACGTCGACACCGTGCTGCGATTCCAGTTCGCCTCCCAGGCGGCCGGCAACCAGTTCTCCACCATCCGCGCAGCGCTCAAGACCAACTGAGTCCGGACCACGACAGGAGCATGACGTGACCTTCGACGCCATCGGAATCGCCGGGACGGGCCTCACCCTGCACCGGCACTGGCTGGACGCCATCTCGGACAACATGGCCAACATCAACACCGCGAAGCCGACGAACGGCGCCGCCTTCCAGGCGCGATACGTCGTGGCCCAGGAGGGCCAGGGCGTCTCGGGCGTGTACGTGGGCGGCGACGCCTACGGGAGCGCGGAGGGCCGCATGGTCTACGAGCCGACCAACCCCGTCGCCGATGCGAACGGCTACGTGCGGTACCCCGACATCGACCTCTCCGAGCAGATGGGGGCGCTCATCATGGCCCAGCGGGGCTACCAGGCGAACGCCGCGGTCGTCAACCGCGCGAAGGAGACGTACCAGGCGGCGCTCCAGATCGGAAAGAACTGATGCCCATTCCCGCGATCGGAGCGATCTCCGGCATCGGCGCCACCGGTGGAGTCACCGCCACGCAGGCGACGGGTGCAACCGGGGGAGCGTCCTTCGGGAACGCCCTCACCGGCGCCATCGACAACCTGCAGCAGCTGCAGGGCACGAGCGACAAGCTCGCCATCCAGGCCGTCACCGGGAACCTGGACGACATCCATGACGCCACCATCGCATCCACCCGCGCCCAGGTGACCCTGGAGCTGGTGGCCGGCGTCCGGAACAAGGCGGTCGACGCGTTCAACGAGATCATGCGGATGCAGGCCTGATGCCCCAGCAGGTGAGTGGATTCCTCCGGCGGCTCGGCGACACGATCCGCGGCTTCTCTGTGGCCCAGCGGGTCATCGCCATCATCGGCGTCGCGGTGGTCGTGCTCGGCATCACGGGCATCTCGATGTGGGCGTCGCAGCCGTCGTACACGCCGTTGTTCTCGGGTGTCGCCGCCACGGATGCGTCGGCGATCGTCGACCAGCTCCGCACCGACAACGTGCCGTACCAGCTGACCGACGGGGGAGCGACCATCCTCGTCCCGCAGGAGAAGGTCTACGACGAGCGCCTGAAGGCCGCCTCGGCCGGCCTCCCCGCGTCGACGACCGGCGGATACTCGCTGCTGGACAAGATGGGCGTCACGTCGTCCGAGTTCCAGCAGAACGTGACCTACAAGCGCGCGATGGAGGGTGAGCTCGGCAACACGATCGGCGCCATGAAGGGCGTCAAGACCGCCTCGGTGCGTCTGGCGATCCCTGAGGACACCGTGTTCGCAGCCGAGAAGAAGGATCCGACCGCCTCCGTCTTCGTCGAGACCCAGAGCGGCGTCACGCTCAGCGCCGATCAGGTGCAGGCCATCGTGCACCTCACGAGCGCGGCCGTTCCCGGCATGAAGCCGACGGATGTCGCAGTGGTCGACGCCGACGGGACCGTGCTGAGCACGGTCGGCGGGGGCGCGACCGGGGGAGCGGACAAGCAGGCCAACGACTACGAGACGCGCGTGAAGTCGGCGGTCCAGGAGATGCTCGACAAGGTGGTCGGTCCGGGCAACGCCACGGTCGCCGTCGCCGCGGACGTCAGCACCGAGAGCGCCCAGCGGACCGAGGAGTCGTACACGACCCCGACCGCGGCGCCGTCGCTCAGCGAGACGACTCAGAAGGAGACCTACACGGGCTCCGGCGGCGCCGGCAGCGCCGGGGTGCTCGGGCCGGACAACCTGGCCGTCCCGAACGGCGGCAGCGGGAACGGCACCTTCAACTCCGAGTCGAGCACCAAGGACAACGCGGTCGACAAGGTCACCGAGCAGCGCACCATCCCGGCCGGCGCCATCAACCGGCAGACCGTCTCGGTCGCGCTCAACTCCGACGCGGTCGGCAGCGTCAGCGCCAACGAGATCCGCAACCTCGTCAACGCGGCCGCCGGGATCGACGTCAAGCGCGGCGACGCGGTCAGCGTCGAGATGGTGCCGTTCAGCAAGACCGGCGCGACCGAGGCGGCGAAGGCGCTCAAGGAGGCGAAGGATGCCGCCGCGGCCGACCAGCTGAGCAGCATCATCCGCACCACGGTGATCGCCGCAGCGATCGTGGCAGCAGCGATCATCGTTTTCGCGCTCTTCCGCCGGGGCCGCCGCCGCGCAGCGGAGGAGGCGGCGCTCGCGGGCGACACCGACACGCTGGCGCTCGACGCGGCCGCGTTCCCGATCGCGCTCGAGCAGGCCGCGCCGACCGTGCCGATGCAGCTGGACCCGCTGCCCGACCTCTCACCCGACCCGGCGGAGGTCGAGGCAGACCGCCGCCGCGCCGAGATCGACGCTCTCGCCGAGCGCGACCCGCAGCGGACCGCGGAGTTCCTGCGCAGCCTCATGGATGACAGGGCAGGCGTATGAGTACCGTCCTGACCGGCGCACAGAAGGTCGCCGTGGTGCTGATGAACATGGATCAGCAGCGCGCCGCCCAGGTGATGAAGCAGTTCTCCGACGAGGAGGCCGACGAGATCACCGCCGAGATCCTGCGCCTGCGCCGCGTGGATCCGGGTGTCGCCGAGAAGGCGCTGGACGAGTTCCACGACCTGGCGACGCGGGGGACCATGTCCACGCGCGGCGGCCGCGACATCGCCGTCGGCCTGCTCGAGGCGTCGTTCGGCGCCGAGCGCGCCACCGGCGTGCTCAACCGCGTCGCCTCCAACCTGGCGGGCAAGCAGTTCGAGTTCCTCGATGCGGTCGAGCCCGCGCAGGTGCAGATGCTGCTCGCCGGTGAACTGCCGCAGACCAGCGCGCTCGTGCTCGCGCACCTGCGCGCCGACCACGCCTCGCGCATCCTGACCGGGCTGGACGAGCGTGCCCGCACCGAGGTGGCACACGCGATCGCCACGATGGGCTCGCCCAGCCCGGATGCCGTGCGCGTGGTCGCGGAGACCCTGAAGCAGCGGGCCGGCGCGGTCGTGTCGTCGCGGACGGCGTCCGACGCCGTCGGGGGAGTGCAGCCGCTGGTCGACATCATCAACCGGTCGGACGCCGCCACCGAGAAGGCTCTGCTGGAGGCGCTGGAGCAGCGCGATCCGCAGCTCGCCGAAGAGGTCCGCTCGCGCATGCTCACGTTCGAGGACATCGTGCGGCTGGAGTCGCGCGACGTGCAGCAGGTGCTGCGCGGTGTCGACGCAGCGGTGCTCGCGGTGGCGATGAAGGGGGCGACCGAGGCGGTCGCCGAGGTCATCACCACGAACCTCTCCGAGCGCAACCGCGAGATCCTCGAGGAGGAGGTCCGCATCCTCGGGCCCGTGCGGGTGTCGCAGGTGGAGGACGCGCGGGCCGAGATCGTGCGCTCCATCCGCGACCTGGAGGCCACCGGGGCGATCACCGTGCAGCGCGGGGACGAGGACGCATATGTCGAGTGAGTCCGCCGTCGCGCCGGCGTTCGCGCCGTTCGCCGTCCCGGTGATCGCCGAGACGGCGCACGAGCGCGCCGCGATGACCTCGGCGCGCTCGCGCGGGTACGCCGCCGGGTTCGCAGAGGGCCGGCGTGCGGCCGCGCGCGAGCAGGCGCAGTGGCTCGCCCAGGCGGAGGAGGCGCGCGCCGCCGTGACCGCGGAGGCCGCCGAGCGGGCCGCCGTGCTGGCTGCGGCCCTGCGCGCGTCAGCGGTGGAGCTCCGGGAAGCGACCGTACCCGTGCTTTCGGACGCGGAGGCCGCGCTCGTCGAGGCCGCCTTCGAGCTCGCGTCGACCGTGGTCGGCGTGGTCCTGGACGACCGCCTGGCCGCCGCACGCGCGGCCGTCGAGCGCGTGCTCTCGGGCGTGTCCCACGGCGCGCTGCCCGTCGTCCGCCTGAACCCGGACGACCTGGCCGACCTGCGCGACGCGGGGCTCGCGGCCGACGTGCAGCTCGTCGCCGACCCGGCACTCGCTCGCGGGGACGCGATCGGCGAACTGCCGAACGGCTGGCTCGATGGGCGCATCCACGCCGCCCTGGACCGGGCCAGGGAGGCGCTGTCGTGAGCGCCCTGCTCAGCCGATGGGACGCCGCGGTCGGCGCTGCGGGCGTCGAGCGGGTCGGACGGGTGACGGCGGTCGTCGGCCTCGGGGCCGAACTGGAGGGCGTGCCGGCCGCGCTCGGCGACGTCGTCGTGATCGGCGAGAACCCCGGCGTGCACGCCGAGGTCGTCGCGACCACGGCCGACCGGGTGAAGGTGATGCCGTACGGACCGCTGACCGGCATCGCCGCGGGAGCCCCGGCGCGGGCTGTTCGCGCTCCCCTCCTCGTCCCGACCGGTCGAGGGATGCTCGGACGTGTCGTGGATGCGCTGGGCCGGCCGGTCGACGGCCGCGGCCCGATCGAACCCGACGGCTTCGTCACCCTCGGCAACCGCGCGCCGGACGCCATGCGCCGCGCGCGCATCCTGCAACCGCTCGGGCTGGGCGTGCGGGTGCTGGACACCATGGTGACGACCGGCCGCGGCCAGAGGCTGGGCCTGTTCGCGGGATCAGGGGTGGGCAAGTCGTCCCTGCTGTCGATGATCGCCCGCGGCACCGATGCGCAGGTGTCGGTGATCGCCCTGGTGGGGGAGCGCGGCCGCGAGGTGCGCGAGTTCCTCGAAGACGACCTCGGTCCCGCCGGCCTCGCGCGATCGGTGGTCGTCGTGGCCACGTCGGACGAGCCGGCCGTCATGCGCCTGCGCGCCGCGTTCGCGGCGACACGCATCGCCGAGGCGTTCCGGGACGAGGGCGCCGACGTCGTCCTCATGATGGACTCCCTCACCCGCGTCGCGATGGCGCAGCGCGAGATCGGACTCTCCGCAGGCGAGCCGCCGGCGACGCGCGGCTATCCGCCGTCGACGTTCTCGCTGCTCGCGCAGCTGCTGGAACGGGCCGGGACCGGCGAGACCGGCTCGATCACCGGCCTCTACACGGTGCTCGTGGACGGCGACGACCACAACGAGCCGATCGCGGACGCGGCCCGGTCCATCCTCGACGGGCACGTCGTGCTCGACCGGAAACTCTCCGTGATCGGCCACTTCCCGTCGGTCGACGTGCTCGGCTCGGTGTCGCGGCTGGCGTCGCGCGTGGCCACGCCGCAGCAGCGGGCCGCGGCGGTGGCGCTGCGCAGCATCCTCGCGGCCAAGGTCGCCGCGCAGGATCTGCTCGACGTCGGCGCGTACAAGCCGGGGACGAACCCCAAGGTGGATGCGGCGGTCGCGCACGCCGATGCGATCGACGCATTCCTGCGCCAGGCCATCGACGAGCCCGCCGCCGCGGCGGAGTCGTGGGCCCGGTTGGACTCGCTCATCGGGATGCTGGGAGGCGTGTGATGGCACGAGCGTTCGCACTGGCCGGTCTGCTGCGGCTGCGGCAGATCGAGAAGGAGCACGCGGCGAGCGACCTCGCCGCAGCCAATGCGCTGCGACGGGATGCGGGGGAGCGGCAGGCGCGGGCCATCGCCGCCCTGCACTCGATCCCGGCCGACGCCACGGACGCGAGCACCCTGTTCGCGATGGCGGCCGCCCGCGCCTCCAGCCGGAGCATGCTCGCGGACCTCGACGCGCTCGCCGCACAGCGGGATGCCCAGGCCGCCGCCGCCCAGCAGGTGTTCACCGAGGCGAAGAAGCGCGCGGTCGGACTCGAGAAGCTCGAGACGCGGCATCGTGCGGAGGTCGTCGCCAACGAGCTCAGCGCCGAGCAGTCGGCCATCGACGAGGTCGCGACCGGGGCGTGGCAGCGCGCCCGCGAAGGGGGAGAGGCATGAGCATCACGGACGCGATCGGGCGGATCTCGCAGATCCAGGCGACACTGGTGCAACTGGAGACCCCGCAGCGGGCGACCGCGCTGAACGGGTCGTCGTCTTCCGCTTCCTCGGCCGTCTCGTCGGCCGCCTCGAGCACCTCCGCAACGGACTTCGCCTCGGCGCTCTCGGGGGCCCTCGGGGCGACGGACACCGCGTCGACCGGCGGCCCCACCGGGGCGGATGTCGTCGCGGACGCCAAGAAGTACCTCGGCGTGCCGTACGTGTTCGGCGGAACGAGCGCGTCGGGGCTCGACTGCTCCGGGCTCGTCCAGCGCGTCTTCAAGGACCTCGGGGTCGACGTGCCCCGGCTCGTCTCCGGGCAGTCGACGGTCGGCACCGAGGTGCCCTCACTCGCCCAGGCCCAGCCCGGCGACCTCATCGTCACGAACGGCGGCGAGCACATCGTCATCTACGCGGGTGACGGCAAGGTCATCCACGCCCCCAGCGAAGGACGCAACGTGAGTCTCGTGAACAACTGGATGGACGACTCCGACATCGTCACGATCCGGCGGGTGCTGCCGCAGGCGGCGCCTGCGGCAGCGGCGGCGGCGACGTCGGCGACGTCGGTCGCGGGAACGGCGGCGGGTTCGGCGTCGGCGTCGTCGGCCCAGGCGGACATGATGCGCTCGCTGTTCGCGTCGCTGATGCAGGGCGGCTCGCTGTGAGCCCGGCGCCGGTGGCGGCGGCCCCCGTGTCACCGCCCGCGGGTCGCTCCGGGCAGACCGCGCCCGCTGGACGTGCCGGTTCGGGGCAGGCGTTCGACGCGTTCCTCCGCGGAGCGGTGGATGCTGCGCCCGGCGACGATCGCGCGGTGTCGCGGCCCAAGACGGCCCGGAACGAGCGCGGGACGACGGACCAGGCGGATACGGCCGGCTCGGGACGGGCCGCACAGTCTGCCGGGAAGGATGCGGCGCCGGCGTCGGTGGCCGACGGCACTGTCGCGCCTGCGAAGGCGGACGCCGTTGCCGGCGCCGCGACCGCGGCAGCGTCCGCGCAGGGCGTTCCGGTCGCGGTGACGGCGGCGGCTGCGACAGCGCCGAATGCTGCGGCTGCGGTCGCGCCGGATGCGCTCGCCGTCCCCGCCGGAGGCGCGCCCGCGGCCGCCACGGTCACGAGCGTTGTGTCCGCAGCCTCACCCGCCGTAGTGCCGGACGCCGGTGCCGCCGGTGCGGCGACGACAACGGTCGCAGCACCGCTCGCCGAGACGACGCAGCTCGCCGCCTCCGGTGCGGCCGGTGCGGCGAGCACAGCAACCGCGGCAGCAGTCGCCGACTCCGTGCCGTCCGCTCGCCCCGCGACGGGTGGGCCGTCCAGCCGCCCGGCGACTCCGTCGGCCTCTGCGCCTGCGCCCGCGGCCGGAGAGACCGCGGTCACACCGGCGGCCACGTCCACCACCGACTCCGCTCCGGTCCGGCCCGCAGCATCCACGGACACGGTGTCCGCTCGAGACGAGCCGACCGCGACCGCGGTCGCAACCACCGCCCCGGCGGTGCAGCGCGCATCGGCTCCCAACGCGAACGCCGCCCCGGCCACACCGGTCGCAGCGCCCGTCACTCCGGCGGTGGCGAGCCCGGCGAGCGACGGGCTGAGCCGGACCGGCGCATCCACTCGCCCGGAACCCGGCAAGACCGAACCGGTCACCTCCCCGGCCTCCGCGGCACCGCAGCCGATGCCGCTCCTGGAGCGTCCGTCGGCCGCTCCGCCGGTCACCGCGCCGTCCCCGGCCGCGGCTCCGCAGCCCAGCCTCGGCACTCAGCTCGCGCGTCCGGTCTTCACGCTCGCGGCGGCGGGAGCGGGCGAGCACGTGATGACCGTGCACGTCACCCCCGACACCCTCGGGCCCGTCACCGTGCGTGCGCACGTCGGCGGGGAGGGGGTGCGGGTCGAGCTGTTCGCCCCCACCGACCTCGGACGCGACGCGCTTAGGGCCATCCTGCCCGATCTGCGCCGCGACCTCAGCGGCGCCGGGCTGAGCGGCACCCTCGACCTGTCGTCGCAGAACCAGCCCTCCCCGCAGCAGGACGCCCCTGCCGGTGGCCGGCACGGAGAAGCAGAGCAGCGTGCGGACGAGCCGCGCGCGGCCGTCGCGGCCACCGCATCCACCCGATCCACTCCCGCCGCGCCCGCGGACGGGTCCGCCCACACCATCGACCTGATCGTCTAGAAGGGAGCCACCGTGGCCGTCGACCCCATCACCGGAGCCGATACCGCCTCCACGGGCGGCATCTACTCGTCCACCCCCGCCCGCGCGCCGAAGCAGTCGCTCGACAGCGAGGCGTTCATGCAGCTGCTGGTCACCCAGCTCCGCAACCAGGACCCGAGCTCGCCGATGGACACCAACCAGATGATCGCGCAGACCACCCAGCTGGCGACCATGGAGAAGCTGACCAGCATGGACACCACCGCACAGGAGGGCTTCGCCCTGCAGATGCGGCAGGCCGCGGCCGCCCTCATCGGGCACACCGTCAACTATCTGGACAAGAACGGCGACACCCAGACCGGCATCGCCTCCTCCGTGTCGTACGCGGGGGCCGTCCCGATCGTCTCCATCGGCGACCAGAAGATCGCCCTCGACAGCATCCTCGGCGTGGTCACCCCCGCCGCCACCGGCACCGGCGGATCCTCCGCACCGGCCGCCTGACCTTAACTATTCGTTCCAGAAAGGATCCGCCATGCTCCGCTCTCTCTACTCCGGGATCTCCGGTCTCCGCTCCCACCAGACCATGCTGGATGTGACCGGCAACAACATCGCCAACGTCAACACCACGGCGTTCAAGTCGTCCGCCGTGCAGTTCCAGGACACCCTGTCGCAGCTGGTCAAGGGCGCCGGCGGCGCGCAGCCCGAGACCGGCGGCACCAACCCCGCGCAGATCGGCCTCGGCGTGCTCGTTGCGGGAATCTCGACCAACTTCACGCAGGGCGCCGCCCAGGCCACCGGCCGCTCCACCGACATGATGATCAACGGCGACGGCTTCTTCGTCATGAAGATGGGCGGCCAGACCGTCTACACCCGCGCCGGCTCGCTCGACCCCGATGCCCTCGGCCGTCTGGTCGGCCCGGGCGGTGCGATCCTGCAGGGGTGGAACGCGGTCAACGGCGTCGTGCAGCAGGGCGGAGCGCTCAGCGACATCACGATCCCGCTGAAGGCGGTCACCCCCGCGTCGGCGACGACGACCAGCGACGTCACCGGCAACCTGCCGTCCGACGCCGCCGTGGGCGACCAGCTCGTTCGTGACATCGCCGTCTACGACGCGAGCGGCGCGGCCCGAAAGCTCACCCTGACCTTCACCAAGACGGGAGCCGGCTGGAATGTGGGCGGCGCCGACTCCTCGGGCGCGACCGGCGTCGGGGCGCTCACCTTCACCAACGGCGTGCTCACCAGCGGCGGCGCCATGACGGTCGGCGGAGTCGCCATCGACCTCTCCGCGGTGACCGGCTACTCGGGTATCACCACTGTCTCCATCAAGGACCAGAACGGCCGCGCGGCCGGCACGCTCGAGTCGTTCACCCTCGACAAGGACGGCACCATCACCGGTCTGTTCTCGAACGGCGACAAGCAGGCGGTCGGCCGTATCGCGCTCGCCACTTTCGTCAACCCGGGCGGCCTCGAAAAGGGCGGCGGCTCCACCTACAGTGCGACCGTCAACTCGGGTGCGGCGCAGCTCGGCGTGCCGGGCCAGGACGGCCTCGGGCAGCTGCAGGGCGGCTCCCTCGAGATGTCGAACGTCGACCTGTCGCAGGAGTTCACCAACCTGATCGTCGCCCAGCGCGGCTTCCAGGCGAACGCCCGCATCATCACGACCTCCGACGAGGTGCTCCAGGAGCTCACGAACCTGAAGCGCTGAGCCCATCCCGGCCCGGCCCGGCCCGTGAGGTGCTCGTAGGTGCGGCCGCGCACGGCGTGTCGCGCGCAGCTGCGAGCACCTCAGCGTGCGGTGGCGGGGGCGATCTCGGCGAGGAGGGTCTGGACGCGACGCTTGATCTCGTCGCGGATCGGGCGGACCTCCTCGATCGGACGTCCGGCCGGGTCGGTGAGGTCCCAGTCCTCGTAGCGCTTGCCGGGGAAGATCGGGCAGGTGTCGCCGCATCCCATCGTGATCACCACATCCGACTCCTTCACGGCCTCGGTGGTGAGGATCTGGGGGGTAAAGCCTGCGATGTCGATGCCCTCCTCGGCCATCGCCTGGACCGCGATCGGGTTGAGCTGGTCTCGCGGCTCCGAACCGGCCGACAACACCGCGACACGGTCCCCGGCGAGTTCGCGCAGGAACCCAGCGGCCATCTGCGAACGGCCCGCGTTGTGCACGCAGACGAACAGGACGGTCGGGGTGGCGGTGTCGGTCATGGGGGTCCTCGTCGTGGGATGCGGTGGGAAGATGCGTGGGGCCGCCGCCCGGAGGGGCGACGGCCCGTTTGGTCAGCAGCAGTCCGGCGGGCAGGACCCGTCGGGCAACGGCTGGCACTCGAGAGTGTCACAACAATCCATGGCCATTCTCCTTCCTTCATCGACGTTTGTCGATGAACCTAGGATGAACACATACATTGACGAGTGTCAATATATGGAGCATGATCGGATCATGGCGATGACCGACCTCCTCCCGCTGCGCGACCTGCAGGCATGCTGCGCGCCGATCACGAAAGAAGTGATCTCCGAGCCGGACGCCCTTTCGCTCGCGTCCGCGATGAAGGCGCTCGCCGATCCCGCCCGCCTGCGGCTCCTCTCGATGATCGCCGCACACGAGGACGGCGAGGCGTGCGTCTGCGACCTCACCGAGCCGCTCGGTCTCTCACAGCCGACGGTCTCGCATCACCTGAAGGTCCTCAGCGCCGCCGGGTTCCTGACCCGGACCAAGCGCGGCACCTGGGCGTACTACCGGATCGCGCCGGGGTCGCTCGACGCCGTATCCTCCTTCTTCGGCTCGGTCTGACGCGGATCTTCCGGATGGATCGGGTCGAGCCCTGACCGCGCACCCGGCGGCGACCTCGTAGGCTCGTCCCGTGCCGATCCTCTCCGAGCTGGCGCCGACCCTGCTCGGCGTGGCGGTGCTCGCCCTGCTGGCGGTCGCGGTGCTGTCCGCATACCGGGTTCCGCACCGGTGGGCGCCGGCGCTCGCCATCCTGCGCGGGGCAGCGCAGCTCGCGATCATCAGCGTCATCCTCGCCGGCGTCATCACCGATCCGGTGTGGGTAGCCCTCGCGCTGCTCGTGATGTTCTCGGTCGCCGCGGGCACCGCAACGCACCGGATCGGGTGGTCGCGCGACCACGCGGTCATGATGGCGACCGCGATGGCGACCGGAGTGATCGTGTCGTTCTCGGTGGTGTTCCTCACCGGCGCGATCGAGTTCAGCGCACGCTATGCGCTCGCGATCGGGGGCATCGTGATCGGGAACTCGATGAGCATCGCCACGCTCGCCGGGCGCCGCTTCACCGAGGCGGTGGGCGACCACTGGGATGAGGTGGAGGGGTGGATGGCGCTGGGCGCGACACCGAGGCAGTCGACCCTGGAACAGGCGCGGGCGGCCGTGTATTCGGCGCTCATCCCGTCGGTCGACCAGACCAAGACGACCGGCCTCGTGACCCTGCCGGGCGCCTTCGTCGGTGCGATCTTCGGGGGCGTGTCGCCGCTGGAGGCCGGCCGATTCCAGGTCGTCGTGCTCGCGGCGATCATGGCGGCAGGGGCGATTACGGCGGTCATCGTGTCCGCGTGGCTCGCGCCGGTGCGGGTGCGGCCCGCGGCCCTGCGCTGAGAACAGCGACCTGTCGCGTCGCGCACAAATGAGGGCATTGCCTTCAACGTTGTAAAGTCGAGCCAGGCGCGCACGAGAGGGGAGCATCCATGGCTGCGACGATGCACGATGTCAGCCGGCTCGCCGGCGTGTCCATCAAGACGGTGTCGAACGTCATCAACGACTACCCGTACGTGCGGGAGGAGACCCGCCGCAAGGTCCTCGACGCCATCGAGACCCTCGGCTACACGCCCAACCTCTCGGCGCGGAGCCTGCGTTCCGGGCGCACCAACGTCATCTCGCTGATGATCCCGGACCTCCGCAACGCGTACTTCGCCGAGCTCGCCGACTCGGTGATGCGGGCCGCGGCGGAGCGGGGGCTCACCGTGCTGATCGAGCAGTTCGGCAGCGAACGGCAGCGCGAGATCGACACGGTGCGGCAACCGCGGGCGCGGATGGTCGACGGCGTGCTCTACAGCGTGCTGACCCTCGATCAGGACGACGTCGACCTGATCGCCGAGGTGACCACGCCCGTCGTCCTCTTGGGCGACCGCAACTTCGGGGCGCCGCGCGACCACGTCACGATGCGGAACACCGAGGGCGCCAAGGCGGCGACCGAGTACTTGCTGCGCTCCGGCCGGCGCCGGGTCGCCGCGTTCGGCGCCCACCCGGGCGAGGTCATCGGCTCGGCTGCGCTGCGCCTCGAGGGCTACCGGCAGGCGCTCGCCGAGGCCGGTCTCCCGTTCGACGAGTCCCTCGTCGTGCCGGTCGGGTCCTGGCATCGTCGCAACGGCGCCGAGGGAATGCGCGACTTCCTCGCCACCGGAACGGACTTCGACGGGCTGGTCGGGTTCAACGACGCGATCGCGCTCGGCGCCCTGCGCGTGCTGCAGGAGTCGGGGAGGCGCGTGCCGGAGGACGTGGCAGTCATGGGCTTCGACGACATCGACGAGACGCAGTACTCGATGCCGACCCTGTCGACCATCGACCCCGGGCGGGAGGAGATCGCGCGCATCGCCGTCGACCTGCTGGTCCGGCGGATCGAGGCCGGATCGGAGGCGTTCGTCCCTGAGGAGATCGCCGTCCCGTTCCGGCTGGTCGAGCGCGAGTCCACCGGGGGGTGAGGCGAAAAACCATTTGACACGGTCACATCCGACGCGCATCATGGTCTCTACAACGTTGTAGTACAACGTTGTAGACGAAGGTGTCACACACACCGCGAAGGGAATCCAATGAAGAAGCTCCTTGCAGCGGGCGGCGTGATCGCGGTCGCGGTCGCAGCGCTCACCGGGTGTTCGTCAGGCAGCGGCGCAGCAGCCAGCTGCCAGAACACGATCGTGAACTCGGACGCCAAACAGGTCACCATGTGGGCCTGGTACCCCAACTTCGAGCCGGTCGTCGACCTGTTCAACAAGAACCACAAGGACGTCCAGATCTGCTGGACCAATGCCGGGGCGGGGACCGACGAGTACACGAAGTTCTCGACCGCGACGCAGGCCGGTTCCGGCGCACCGGACGTGGTGATGCTCGAGAGCCAGGTCGTCCCCAGCTACGTCGCCGACGGCTCCATCGTGGACCTCAGCGCCCTGGGTGCCGACTCGGTGAAGTCGAACTACTCCGAGGGCGCCTGGAGCGATGTCAGCCAGGGCGGGTCGGCCTACGCCATCCCCGTCGACGGCGGTCCCGTCGGCCTGCTCTACCGCAAGGACCTCTTCGACAAGTACGGCATCGCCGTCCCGACCACCTGGGACGAGTACGCGGCCGCCGCGGCCAAGATCAAGGAGGCGAGCGGCGGCAAGACCCTGATGACGACCTTCCCGGGCAACGGCAATGCCTACCAGACGGCCCTGTTCGCCCAGGCGGGGTCCGCGCCGTTCACGCTGAGTGGCAAGCAGGACATCTCCATCGACCTGAACGACGCCGCCAGCCTGAAGGTCTACACGTACTGGAACGACCTGGTGGAGAAGAAGCAGGTGGCCACGGAGAACACCTCGACCACCGACTACAACACCCACCTCGTCAACGGCACGTACGCCACGGCCATCGCCGCCGCCTGGCTCCCGGGCTATCTGCAGGGATTCACCGGTGCCGACAAGACCGCGAAGTGGGCCGTGGCGCCGGTCCCGCAGTGGGACCCGGCCAACCCCGTTCAGATCAACATCGGCGGGTCCGCGTTCGCCGTGAGCAAGCAGGCTCAGAACCCCAAGGCGGCGGCGAAGGTCGCGACGGAGATCTTCGGCACAGAAGAGGCGTGGAAGCTCGGCATCGAGAAGGCGGCGCTGTTCCCGCTCTGGAAGCCCATCCTCGAATCCGACTACTTCACGACGAAGGCCTACCCCTTCTTCGGCGGCCAGAAGATCAACCAGGATGTGTTCCTCACCGCGGCGAAGGACTACAAGGGCTTCCAGTTCACCCCGTTCCAGAACCTCGTCTACGACAAGCTGACCGACGCGATCAACTCGACGAACAAGGGCAAGGCGACCCCCGCGGAGGCGCTCAAGACCTATCAGAGCGCGGTCGAGAGCTACGCCAAGCAGCAGGGTTACACCGTCACCAAGTGACGGACCGAGGTGCCCGGGCCGCGCTGATGCCCTGCCCGGGCACCTCTCCAGCATCACCCGTTCCCCCATCCTGAAGGGCTTCACCGATGACCCAAACCGCCGTCGCACCGCCGCGACAGCGCCCGCCGCGGACACCCCGCCGCGACATGGTCGGCCTCCGCCGCGCGCGGTGGGGCTGGGCGTTCACCGCCCCGTTCGCCGTCTTCCTCGTCGCGTTCCTGCTGGTGCCGCTCGTCTACGCGTTCGTGCTCAGCCTCCAGAACACGACGCTCGCCGGAGGCACGTCGTGGGTGGGCCTCGCCAACTACGCCAAGGCGTTCACCGACCCGCTGTTCCTCGACGGCGTGTGGCGCGTGCTCCTGTTCGCCGTCATCATGATCCCGGCGCAGATGCTCGTGGCCCTGGTCGCCGCGCTCCTCATCGACGCTCTGACCACACGGTTCGCGAAGATCTCGCGCCTGCTGATCTTCGTCCCCTACGCCGTGCCCGTCGTGATCGGCGCGCTGATGTGGGGCTTCCTCTACAGCCCGAGCTTCGGACCGGCGCAGGAGCTGTTCGGGCTGGTGGGGCTGCAGGCGCCCAACTTCTTCTCCGACGGGAACGTCTTCGGCTCGCTGGTCAACATCGTGACCTGGCAGTGGGCCGGCTACTACATGATCATCATCTACGCGGCACTGCAGGGGGTCGATCCGTCGATCTACGAAGCGGCCCGGGTGGATGGCGCCAACGCCTGGCAGATCGCGCTGCGGATCAAGGTCCCGATGGTGGCGTCGTCGCTGCTGCTTGTGCTCGTCTTCGCCCTGATCGGGACGCTGCAGTTCTTCAACGAGCCGCAGATGCTCCGGGGGATGGCGTCCGGCTCGATCACCTCCAACTACACGCCGAACATCTACGCCTACACGGTCGCGTTCTCGTACCACCAGTTCAACTACGCCTCCGCCATCGCGTTCGCACTCGGGCTCGTCATCTTCATCGGCTCGTACGCGTTCATGTTCGCCACGCGCAAGAGAAGTGGACTGATGAAATGACCACCGGACTCCTGAACCCGGCCGAACCGGCCACGGACACGCGCAGCATCCATGCGCGCAGCACCCGTACGGGGCGGCCCCTCCGTTCCCGCAACGACGCGCCGGCCGGCCGGCGCACCGGACGCCAGGTGATCCCGCACATCGTGCTCGCCGCGTTCATCGTCTACTTCGCCCTGCCGTTCTGGTGGCTGCTCGTCGCGAGCACCAAGAGCCAGCAGAGCCTGTTCGACGGCAAGACCAGTCCGCTCTGGTTCTCGGGATCGTTCGACCTGTTCTCGAACATCGGCTCGCTGTTCAGCTACTCGGGCGGCCTCTACGCGCACTGGCTCGGGAACTCGTTCCTCTACGCCATCGCCGGCGGCGCCGGGGCCACCGTGCTCTCGGTGCTCGCCGGGTACGGGTTCTCGATGTACGGCTTCCGCGGGCGGAGGCTGTTCTTCGCCATCGTGCTCGGTTCGGTGATGGTCCCCGCGACGGTGCTCGTCATCCCGATGTTCGTGCTGATGAGCGGGGCGCATTTGACCAACACGATCTGGGCCGTCATCCTGCCGTCGATGCTGAATCCGTTCGCCGTCTACCTGATGAAGGTCTACACCGACGAGGCGATCCCCTCCGAGATGGTGGATGCAGCCCGCGTCGACGGTGCGGGCGAGGTCCGCATCTTCGCCCGCGTCGCCCTCCCCCTCATGCGCCCGGCCGTCGTGACCGTTCTGCTGCTCTCCATCGTCGGCACCTGGAACAACTTCTTCCTGCCGTTGGTGATGTTCTCGAACCCGCAGCTCTTCCCCGTCACCGTCGGACTCGGCGCCCTCCAGGCGCAGGCGCAGGTGAACACCGGCGGTCAGTCGCTGTGGAACCTCGTCATCACCGGCGCCCTGATCTCGATCATCCCGCTGATCGTCTCCTTCCTCACCCTGCAGCGCTACTGGCAGGGCGGACTGGCGATCGGCAGCGTCAAGTGAGCACCCCGCACCACGGAACCCCCCACCGCACGAAACCAGGAACGCAGGAGACCATGTCCGAGACCCGCATCGCCCTCGACCGCACCGCGCGCGTCGCCACCGTCAACCGCCGCATCTTCGGCTCGTTCGTCGAGCACCTCGGGCGCTGCGTCTACGACGGCATCTACGAGCCGGGGCACCCGACCGCGAACGAGGACGGGTTCCGGCTGGATGTCGTGGATCTGGTGCGCGAACTCGGATCGTCGACCATCCGCTACCCGGGCGGCAACTTCGTCTCCGGCTTCCGCTGGGAGGACTCGGTCGGTCCGCGCGACCAGCGGCCCGTCCGCCGCGACCTCGCCTGGCACTCGCTGGAGTCGAACCAGGTGGGACTGGACGAGTTCTCCCGCTGGCTGAAGCTCACCGGCTCCGAGCTGATGCTCGCCGTGAACCTCGGCACCCGTGGCATCCAGGCCGCCCTCGACCTGCTCGAGTACGCCAACCACCCGTCGGGCACGGCGCTCAGCGACCAGCGGATCGCGAACGGTACTCCCGAACCGCACGACATCCGGATGTGGTGCCTGGGCAACGAGATGGACGGCCCCTGGCAGACCGGCTACATGACGGCGGACGACTACGGCAAGCTCGCCGCGCGCACCGCGGCCGCGATGAAGATGGCCGACAAGGATCTCGAGCTCGTGGTGTGCGGTTCGTCGGGCTCCGGGATGCCGACCTTCGGCGAGTGGGAGCGCATCGTCCTCGAGCACTCCTACGACCACGTCGACTACATCTCCGCCCACGCGTACTACCAGGAGCGCGGCGGCGACCTGGCGTCCTTCCTCGCGTCGTCGGTGGACATGCAGTACTTCATCGACACGGTCGTCGCCACGGCCGACCACGTCGGGTACCGGCAGAAGAACACGAAGAAGATCCAGATCTCGTTCGACGAGTGGAACATCTGGTACCTCGACGAGCACAAGGAGTCGGAGGAGGTCAACGACGACTGGCGCTACGCCCCGCGCCAGCTGGAGGATGTCTACTCGGCCGCCGACGCGGTGGTGCTCGGCAACCTGCTGATCACGCTGCTGAAGAACCACGACCGGGTGACCAGCGCATCCCTCGCCCAGCTCGTCAACGTGATCGCACCGATCATGACCGAGCCGGGCGGCGCCGCCTGGCGCCAGACCACCTTCTTCCCGTTCTCGGTGACGAGCCGGCTGGCGCGCGGCGAGGTGCTCCGTCCCACCATCACGACCGGTACCTACGAGTCGGCCGTGTACGGCGAGGCGGACCTGGTGGATGCGGTCGCCACCTTCGATGAGGCCGACGGCTCGGCCGCGCTGTTCGTCGTGAACCGCAGCCTGACCGAGACGCAGACGGTCCGGGTGGATGTGCGCGACCTGGGCGTCTCCGACGTGCGTGAGGCGCTCTCCCTGTGGGACGAGGACGTGTACGCCAAGAACACGATCGACGACCAGGAGCGCGTCGGCCTGCGCCCGACACCGGTCGCCACGCTCGCCGACGGCGTGCTCACGCTGGAGCTCCCGCCGGTCTCCTGGACGGCCGTGTCGCTGGCCTGACCGCGCCCGGCCCCCGTCCGTCGCGCGGAACGGAGGAGTCTCAGTCCCATACGGCTGGAGACTCCTCCGTAACCCGCCGTTCGGCACCCTCGGCCTCCGAAACTCCTCCGTTTTCCGGAGCGGCGGGAGGCGCGGGCTCAGCCGGATGCGGACGCCGGGGCGGTCGCCGGCGCGTCCAGCGCCTGCGGGATGAGCTTGCGGATGTTCTCCGCCTGGTTCGACAGCACCACCACATCCACTCGCCGGTTCTGGGCGAGGTCGTTGTCGGTGGTGCCCGTGAACCCGGCGACCGGTCGCGCGGAGCCGTAGCTGACGGCCGCGATGCGTCCCTGCGGGAATCCGTTCACCTCGACGAGGTGGCGCAGGACGCTGGTCGCGCGTCCGGCGGACAGCTCCCAGTTGGTCGGGTAGGGGGCGCCCGGCTGCCGGAGGTCGGCGTGGCCCTCGACCGAGACGGCATAGGACGCGGGGGCGAGCACCGGTCCGATGTCGTTCAGCACCGTGACGGCCCGCACGCTCAGTTCGGCCCGGTTGGAGTCGAAGAAGGTCGAGTTGCCGACCAGGCCGATGGTCAGCCCGCGCTCGTCGATCTTCATCTCGACCGAATCCTGGAGCCCGTCGTGGGTCAGCGCCGCCTGGATCTGGTCCTCCAGGCGCTTCAGGTCCTGCGCCTCCTGCTGGGCGAGGGCGAAGTCGGTCGTCTTGCCGGACTCGTCGACGTGCTTCGGGGGCACGATGACGCCCTTGGCGGTGTCGACCTTCTGGGTCTTCACCTGGCCGAACCCGGTCGCCAGGGAGTCCTTCAGCTGCTCGAACTTCTTCGCATCCACCGTCGACATCGCGAACAGCACGATGAACATGCACATGAGCACGGTGACCATGTCCATGTAGGAGGCCATCCAGCGCTCCTCGTTCTCGTGCTCCTCCGGCTCCTCGTGCTTCTTCCGACGGCGGGCGGCCATGTCAGGCCGCTTCCTCGACGGGATCCTTCGCGCCGCGCGCCGGCTTGGCGCTCTTACCCGCGGCCTTCTCGGCGTCGCCGTCCGGGATCATCGCGCGCAGGCGCTCGCCGAGGAGCCGTGGCTGGCTGCCCGACTGGACGGCGAGCACGCCTTCCAGGAGCAGCGTCATGCGCTCGACGTCCAGCTCGGAGAGCCGGCGCAGGCGGGCGCCGAGAGGCAGCCACAGGAAGTTCGCGGAGAGCAGGCCCCACAGGGTCGCGACGAAGGCGCTCGCGATCAGCGGGCCGAGCTCGCCCGGCGTCGCGAGGTTCTCGAGGACGTGCGTGAGCGAGACGACGGTACCGATGATGCCGATCGTGGGCGCGTAGCCGCCCATGGCGCTGAAGAACTTCGCGGCGACGCGGTCCTTCTTGGAACGCGTGGCGATCTCGTCCTCCAGCAGGACGCGCAGCTCGTCGCCGTCGGTGCCGTCGGCGATGTTCTGCAGGGCGCGCTTCAGGAAGGGGTCGTCGACGCCCTCCGCCTCCTGCTCCATGGCGAGGAGGCCGTTGGCGCGCGCCTTCTCGGCGAGCCCGACCACCTGGTCGATCACCTGCTGCGGGGGCTCGATCTTGCCCCGGAACGCGCGGGGGAGCGCCTTCACCGCGGTGAGGAAGTCCTTCACCGTGCCGCTTGCGATGCCGACCGCGACGGTGGCCCCGAAGACCAGCACCATGGGCGCGGGCAGCAGCAGCGAGCTCAGGTGCGCGCCCTCCATCGTCACCATCGCGACGACGGAGCCGAACGCGAGGACGATGCCGATGATCGTTGCCGGGTCCATCACTTCTTCCTTGCTCGAATGGGGACGGCGCGGGCCTCGGGGTGAGCGTGCGCCGTCTCGTTGTCTTCCAGTCCTGGCAGCGGCACGAGCCCCAGTGTCGGCGCGGGCACAGGGCGCGGACCGGCGGCGGGGAGGTCGTGGGCGAGGGCGATCACACGCGCCCGGTACGCGGCGATCTTCTCGATCACTTCGGACATGGATTCGGTGACGATGAATTTCGCCCCGTCGACCATGACGAGAGTGGTGTCCGGACTGGCGTGGATGCGCTCGATGAGGTCGGGGTTGACCGCAAACTGGCTGTCGTTCAATCGGGTGACGACGATCATGGGGGCGAATCCTGGTCTCGGCTCCGGGTGAGCCGTCACGAGCCCACTATCGGCGTCGGCCGGTCGGTCGTTAGGGGGACCGGGGTTCTGCGCGGCCTCCCTAACGCCCTGCGCTCACCGGCCGATAGTCGCATCCGTGACGACTCTGCAGGCCCCGGCACCGGATGCGCTCGAGGCGCCGGTCTACGACTTCCGGCGGCCCACGACGCTCGCCCGGGAGCACTCGCGCGTGCTCGAGCTCGCGTTCGAGACATTCGCGCGGCAGTGGGGGACGCAGCTGACCGCGAAGGTCCGCGTGCTCAGCCAGGTCGAGTGCGACAACGTGCAGATGCAGACGTACGACGAGTACGCGGCGTCCCTGCCCGCGACCACGGCCATGGTGCTGTGCGAGCTGGAGGAGATCGCGCCGAAGGCCGTCATCCAGTTCCCGACCGTCGCCGCCCTGTCGTGGGTGAACGCGATGCTCGGCGGACAGGGCACGCCCGTCGACCACGAGCGCACGTTCACGCAGATCGAGCACGCGCTCGTCCGTCGGCTGATGGATGACGCGCTGGAGGACCTCAGCTACTCGCTCGGGTCGCTGCTGGTGAACCCGATCGCGGTGGACGCCATCCAGTACAACTCACAGTTCGCCCAAGCCGCGGCGACCTCCGAGCTGATGATCGTCGCCGGGTTCGAGCTGCACGTCGGCGACAACACGGCGCGGGCGACCCTCGCCCTTCCTGCCGTCGCCCTGCTCCCGCAGCTCGGCGAGACGAATCCCACCCACAGCACCGACAACGCGCGGGAGCTGGTGGATGCCCAGCTGTCGCGCGTCCCCGTGGATGTGGCGCTCCGGCTGGCGCCCGCGACAGTGCGTCCCAGCGTGGTGCTGGGGCTCGCGGTCGGCGACCTGCTGCCGCTGCCGCACCCTCAGCACCGACCGTTCGATCTGACCGTCGGCGACCAGGCCATCGCCTCGGCCGCTCTCGGCTCGAGCGGCTCGCGTCTCGCCTGCGTGATCACCAACACCGAGGACTGAACCCATGAGCATGACCCTCTCGAACACCGCCGGGATCTCCCTCGGCCAGGCCCAGGCCGCGGCGGAGGCGCTCTCGCGCCTGCTGCCGACCGGCGCCCCGCTCACGCCGCTGCTCGCGCAGGGATCGGACGTCGACGGCGCCAACCGTGCCGTCGTCGCCACCTTCGTCGGTGCCGTCTCCGCCGACTTCGCCGTCGTGCTGCTGGAGGCGCCGCAACTGGTGGACGACGGGATGGACGGCTCGCCGGTGGTGGCGCTTCAGGATGTGCTGCAGCCGGCCCTCGAGGCGGCCAGCGACACGCTCGGCGCCGGCGTGCTCGACGACGCCCGCACCGACGACGCGGCGGAGCTCTTCGCCGACCCCTCGACGACGGTGTTCGCGCTGTCCGGCCCCGCAGGCGTCGCCGGCTGGTTCGCGATCCGGGGGCGGGCGTCGGTCGCCGAGCGTGCCGCAACCGGCGTGCTGGGCGGCAAGCTCGCCCGGATCAGCAACGTGGAGATGGCCCTGACGGTGGAGATCGGCCGCACCCGGATGGCCGTGCGGGACGTGCTGGCCATGGAGCCGGGCGCGGTCATCGAACTGGACCGCTCGGCCGGCTCGCCCGCGGATGTGCTGCTCAATGGCCGCCTCATCGCGCACGGCGAGATCGTGGTCGTCGACCAGGACTACGCGGTCCGCATCACCAAGATCCTCGACGCGGCCGAAGACCTGGACTGAGTCAGCGCCGCGGCGTCCATCCCGGAGGCAGCGGTCCGTCGAGGGAGGCGCGCTCCGCGTCCTCCGCAGCGGACCACCCCTGCGCGGCGCCGTCGGCGTCGAAGCCGCCGCGGGCGAACCGGAAGCCGACGTCCTCCAGCTGCGTGCGCGGCGGACCGCCCCGGCGCACGGAGGCCCGCACGTTCCACGCGTCGTCCGCGAACCCGCCGCCCCGGAAGACCCGGTAGTCGCCGTAGCGGCCGGGGTCGAGGAGGTCCCAGCACCACTCCCAGACGTTGCCGAGCGTGTCGAAGAGCCCGTTGAGGTTCGGGAGGCGCAGCCCGACGTCCTGAGGTTCGCGCACCCCGTCCGCGCTGGTCCAGGCGATCTCCGGCAGCGGGCCGTAGTGGGGAGCGGCCGACCCGGCGCGGCAGGCGTACTCCCACTCCGCCTCGGTCGGCAGGCGATAGCCGTCCGCATCCACGTGCCAGGTGACGTCCTCGCCGTCGAACGTGTACGCCGGGTCCAGCCCCTCCCACTCGGAGGCCGCGTTGCAGATCCGCACGGCACGCAACCAGCTGATCCCGGTGGCCGGGCGGCGCGGATGCGGCGCCGGCTCGCCGATCAGCTCGGCCGCCTCCGCCTCCGTCACGGCGAAGGTGCCCAGTTCGAACTCCTCCAGCTCCACCGTCCAGCGCCGCTCGCGCCGGGCGTCGTGCAGCTGGACGCTCCCGGCCGGGATGCGCGCCAGCTCGATGTCCACGGCCCCAGCATCCCACCTCCCGTGCCTCTGTTTCGTCCGTCCAGCACCTAACGGGACCCCGGCCCCGGTCGATAGTGCGAGCCGTGGAGACCCTGTTCATCGCCCTGCGCGTGCTCGTGGTGCTCGGCGTGATCGTGGCCCTGCTGTGGTTCGTGCAGCGACGGGTGACGAAGGGCCGCAGCTCCGGCCGCCGACGTCGCGGGAACGCGGTGACCGTCGTGGGCCGGCAGGGGGTCGGCCCGAAGGCGTCGGTCGTCGTCGTGGATGTGGACGGCAACCGGTTCGTGCTCGGCGTCACCGAGCGCCAGGTCAGCGTCCTCCACTCCAGTGACCGCCCGCACGATGCGGACGTCACCCCGATCACGCGCGTACGCGAGGTGGAGGCCAGGACCGGCACCACCGATGCGTCACCCGCTCCGACTCTCACCAGCACCACCAGCACCACTTCCAGGCAGGATGCCGACTTCCTCACGGCGCAGGGACGCGCCTCGCTCTTCGACGAGGCACTCAAAGGCTCGATCCTGTCCCCGGCAACGTGGCGTCAGGCGAGTTCGGCGGTGCGGCCCAAGAGGTGACGCGCGCCGGGCGGCTTCCCCGCCTCGCCGCGGCCGGCGTCCTGGTCGCCGTCATCGCCGTCGCGATCGTCCTGTTCGGCGCGAACGCCGCGCACGCCGTCCCCACCCCCGTCCCGACACCGACGGGACCGGGCGGTCCGGGTGGCGCCACCGGCGGCATCACCCTCGACATCAACGGACCGAACGGCACCCCCAGCGCGGCCATCCTGACCCTGCTGGGCATCACCGTGCTGTCGGTCGCTCCCGCGCTGCTGCTGATGATGTCGTCGTTCACGAAGATCTTCGTCGTGCTCGCGATCACCCGGAACGCGCTGGCGCTGCCGTCCATCCCGCCGAACCAGGTGCTCGCCGGGCTCTCGCTGTTCCTGAGCCTGTTCATCATGAGTCCGGTGCTCGTCGACATCAACAACTCGGCGGTGCAGCCGTACCTCGCCGGTCACATCGACTTCACCGCGGCGGTGCACGCCGCCGAGGGGCCGCTGCGCGGGTTCATGGCGGCGCACACCCGCGAGGAGGACATCGCGCTGATGACCCGCGCGGCGGGCCGGCCGAACCCGAGCACGGTCAGCGCCGTCCCGATGCTCACGCTCATCCCGGCGTTCATGATCTCCGAGCTGCGGGCCGCGTTCATCATCGGCTTCGTCATCTTCGTGCCGTTCCTGGTCATCGACATGGTGGTCTCCGCGGCGCTGATGTCGATGGGCATGATGATGCTCCCGCCGGTGATGATCTCGCTGCCGTTCAAGATCCTGCTGTTCGTGCTGGTCGACGGCTGGGGTCTCATCATCACCAGCCTGATCACGAGCTATCGAGGTGGCGGATGAATCCCAACGCCGTCCTGGACATCGCCATCCAGGGACTCATGGTGACCGCCAAGCTCGCCGCTCCGATCGTCATCACCGCGCTCGTCGTCGGCTTCGCGATCTCGCTCGTGCAGTCGATCACGCAGATCCAGGAGGTCACGCTCTCGTTCGTGCCGAAGGCGGCCGCGGTCGCCATCGCGCTGATCATCTGCGGGCAGTGGATGATCTCCGAGCTCGTCACCTTCACCCACGTGCTCTTCGACAAGATCCCGCTGCTGCTGGGCGGTGGCTGATGAACATCCCCATCGACGTCGCCGCGCTCGAGGCGATCGCGCTGGCCTCCCTGCGGATGGTCGCCTTCCTCGTGATCGCGCCGCCCTTCTCGTACAACGGCTTCCCCGCTCAGGTGAAGGGGATGCTGGCGATCGGTCTCGCGGTCGCGGTCGCGCCCCGCGCGGGGGCCGGGTACCACTCGGGCGACACCGGCGCGTTCCTGCTCGGCATGGTGCGTGAGCTCGCGGTGGGGGCGACGCTCGGGTTCCTCGTCTTCCTCGTCTTCGCGGCCATCCAGTCGGCGGGGAACCTGGTCGACCTGTTCGGCGGCTTCCAGCTGGCCCAGGCGTTCGATCCGCAGTCGATGATCAACGGCGCGCAGTTCACGCGGATGTTCCAGCTGACCTCCCTCGCCCTGCTGTTCGCGTCGGGCGGCTACCAGCTCATCATCGGCGGACTGGTGCGCACGTTCGACGCCATCCCGCTCGCCGCGGGGATGGACATGGCAGACCCGGCGAAGCAGATGGTCGCCGGCGTGACACAGATGTTCATCGCTGCTCTGCAGATCGCCGGGCCGCTGATCGTCGTGCTGTTCCTCGCGGATGTCGGCCTCGGCCTCCTCACCCGCGTGGCGCCGGCGCTCAACGCGTTCTCGCTCGGCTTCCCGCTGAAGATCATGCTCACGGTGGTGCTGTCGGCGATCGTGTTCATCGCGCTCCCCGGCATCGTGTCGGGCCTCACCGACACCGCCGTCAAGACGATGCTGGAGGTGGCCCGGTGAGCGACGCGCAGGAACGCACCGAGCAGGCCACCGAGAAGCGGATGAAGGAGGCGCGCTCCAAGGGCCGCCTCAGCAAGTCGTCCGACCTCACGGCCTGGGTCGGCGTCGGCGCTGCCGCGGTGATGCTCCCGTTCACGTTGCAGACCGGCAGCACCGCCGCGATCGAGCAGCTGTTCTCCGTCCGCTCGGTGATCGAGAGCCCCGACCCGGCGAAGGCGCTCGCCGCCCTGGGAGCGGGTCTCGGCAGCATCATGGCGACGATCGGGCCGCTGCTCGGTGTGGGAGCGCTCGCCGTGGTCGGCGCGGCGGCGGTGCAGGGCGGCATCCACTTCAAGAAGCTCGAAGGCAAGTACGAGCAGTTCAACATCGTCAAAGGCATCGGCCGGGTGTTCGGGATGCGCGCCCTCTGGGAGGGCGCGAAGACGCTGCTCAAGTCGGGCGTCGTCGCGATCGGGCTGTTCCTCGTCGTGCAGGGTCTGATGCCGGTGCTGCTCACCTCCGGGACGATGCCGCTCGCCTCGCTGCTCTCTGCCGCATCCGGGGGCACGGCCGGCCTGCTGCAGGCCGCGGTCGGCGCGGGGCTGGTGCTCGCGGGCCTCGACGTGCTCGTCGTCATGCGGCGCAACCGCAAGCACACCCGCATGAGCAAGCAGGAGGTGCGCGACGAGAACAAGAACAGCGAGGGCGACCCGCTGGTCCGCTCGCATCGCCGCTCCCGCCAGCTCGCGATGAGCCGCAACCGTATGATCGCCGCGATCGCCGGGTCGGATGTCGTGCTCGTCAACCCGACGCACATCGCGGTCGCGGTGAAGTACGAGCCCGGCCGGTCGGCGCCGCGGGTCGTGGCGAAAGGCTCCGGCGCGATCGCGCTCCGCATCCGCGAGAAGGCGGAGGAGGAGCGCGTGCCGATCGTGAAGGACATCCCGCTCGCCCGGGCTCTGCACGCCGGCTGCCAGGTCGGCGACGAGATCCCGGTCGAGCTCTACAACTCCGTCGCGCGCGTGCTCGCGTTCGTCATGTCGCTGAAGCAGCGCGGCTCCGCCGCCGGCTTCCACACCATGCGACCCCAACTGCAGGGAGGGCTCACATGAAGCCGAACAAGGGTCTCGCCGCCAAGGTGGCCGTGCCGATCGGTGTCGTCGGCATCATCATGCTGCTGGTCGTGCCGGTGCCGTCGTGGCTGCTCGACATGCTCATCATCGTCAACATCATGCTGGCGCTGGTCGTGCTGCTCACGACGATGTTCGTCAAGAAGCCGCTCGACTTCTCGGTGTTCCCGTCGCTGCTGCTGGTGGCGACGCTGTTCCGGCTGGGACTCAACGTCGCCTCCACCCGTCTGGTGCTGGGCGACGGGTTCGCCGGCCAGGTCATCCAGGCGTTCGGGCATGTGGCCGTCGGCGGGTCCATCATCATCGGCGCCGTGGTGTTCCTCATCCTGGTGGTCATCCAGTTCATCGTGGTCACCAAGGGCGCCGAGCGCGTCGCCGAGGTGGGCGCGCGGTTCACCCTCGACGCGATGCCCGGAAAGCAGATGGCGATCGACGCCGACCTCAACGCCGGCCTCATCACCGAGGAGCAGGCGCGTGCGCGGCGCGCCGAGGTGTCGGCCGAGGCGGACTTCTACGGCGCGATGGACGGCGCCTCCAAGTTCGTCAAGGGCGACGCGATCGCGGGCATCCTGATCATCGTCATCAACGTCGTCGGCGGCATCGCGATCGGGATGATCCAGCGCGGCATGGACCTGCTCGACGCGGTCAACTCGTACACCCTGCTCACCATCGGCGATGGACTCGTCTCGCAGATCCCGGCGCTGCTCATGGCCGTCTCGACCGGCATGATCGTGACCCGGTCGAACGCCGAGTCCGACATGGGGACGACGGCCAGCGGACAGCTGAGCCAGTCGCGCAACGCCCTGATGATCGCGGGATGCGCGGCCATCGTGATGGCGCTCATCCCGGGCATGCCGCCCATCCCGTTCGTGCTGGTCGGAGCGTTCCTGATCTTCGCGTCGCAGCGGATCAAGACCTCGCAGGCCGCCGCCAAGAAGGCGCAGGCGGCGCAGAACGCCGTCGCGACGGCGACCAAGTCCGAGACGACCGAGGATCTCATCGAGCAGATGCGCGTCCACGCCCTGGAGATCACGCTCGCCCCGGACCTCGTCGACATCGTCAGCGGAGCCTCCGACGACCTGCTCGCCCGGGTGCGGGCGCTGCGCCGCAAGATCGCCCTCGAGCTCGGCGTCATCGTCCCGCCGGTGCGCACGCGCGACAGCGCGGACCTGCCGCCGTCGACCTACGTCATCAAGATCGCGGGGGTGGAGGCGGGGCGCGGCCAGGCGCCGTCCGGCCGGGTGCTCGCACTGGGCGACGCGCTCGACAACCTGCCCGGAACGCCCACCGTCGAGCCGGTGTTCGGCCTTCCGGCGAAGTGGATCCCGTCCGAGATGCGGCACAGCGCCGAGCTGGGCGGCGCGACGGTCATCGACCGCGTCTCGGTGCTGATCACGCACCTGTCGTCGATCATCACCTCGAACGCCGCCCGCCTGCTGACGCGCGAGGACGTGCGGCTGCTGACCGAGGGCGTCAAGCAGGTGAACCCGCCCGCTGTGGAGGAGCTCATCCCGGCGCTGCTGTCGCTCGCAGAGGTGCAGCGCGTGCTGCAGGGGATGCTGGCGGAGCAGGTCCCGATCAACGACCTGCCGCGCATCCTGGAGGCGCTGACCCTGCGGGCGAAGGTCTCGAACGACCCGGAGGGGCTGGTCGAGGCGGCGCGTGCGGCGCTCGGGCCGGCGGTGGTCGCTCCGCACATCGACGCGGGGACGCTGCGCGTCATCATGATCGACCCGGGACTGGAGCAGTCGATGCTGGAGGGCCTGCGGCCGTCCGAGGCCGGCAGCCAGATCGTGCTCGACCCGGTGCGGCTGGAGGCGGTGCTCGCGTCCATCCGGGACACCGCGGGGCGTCTCGACGAGGCCGGCGTCTCGGCGGTGCTGGTGTGCGCGCCCGCGCTGCGTCCGGCGATCCGGAGGCTCGTGGCCGGTCAGATCGGCGGACTCGCGGTGCTGTCGTACCAGGAGGTGACCGCCGTCCAGGCGGCCATCGAGACCGTGGGGGTGGTCCGCGGTGCGGAGTCGATCGCGGCCTGAGTGGGTCGACGGCGACGAGGAGGTGCTCCCCGCCGTCTCGACGTCGTCGCTCGCCTTCCAGGCGGTGCTCGACGACCTCGTGCGTGCCGTCGACGCGCCCGAGCTGCTCCCCGCCGGCGTGTCCGTCCCGGCGCCCACCGGCGTCTCCGTCCCGTCGAGTGGTGAGTCGTTGCTCGAATCCCCGTCGAGTGGTGACGACATGTCGCAACTCGGGGATCCGTTCGTTCCGCCGGTCGTGCAGGTCGCCCCGGTCGCGCCGGAGCCGGCGACGCCGGCCGTGCCCGCGGGGCCGCCGCCGGCGCGGCTGCGCGGACGCGGCGACCTCACGCTGGTCGTCGGGCTGGGCTCCGACGCGCATGCCGCCGCCCGCGTGCTGGCCGCCTCCGCCGGCGCAGGCGCCGAGGTGCACGCGCTCGCCGACCGGAGGGATGCGCTGGCCGCGCGCGCCGACGGCGTCCGACGCGACATCCCCGTCGTAGCCGCTTTCGCGCTGGCCGTCCCGTCCGGCGTCCCCGCGGTCGCCGCCGAACTCGCCGGGATCGCGCCCGACCAGGTCTGGGTCTCGGTCGACGTCTCGCGCCGCCTCGACGACACCGCCGAGTGGGTGCGGGCGGTGGATGCGGTGCTCGCGGTGGACGCGGTGGCCGCCACCGGCGCATCCTTCACGTCGTCGCCGGACGACATCCACTCGCTCGGGCTCCCGGTGCTCTGGCTGGACGCGCCGCCCGGCGGATAGGCTGGCCTGATGCTGGTATTGACGCGCAAGGCGGGGGAGCGGGTGCTCATCGGCGACGACATCGTCGTGACGATCCTCGAATCGCGCGGTGACGGGGTGCGCATCGGGATCGACGCCCCGCGCGGCATCCGCATCCAGCGCGACGAGGTCGTGAAGGCCGTGACCGAGGCGAATCAGGAGGCGACCGAGCGGGCCGCGGGCACCGACGACGCCGCGGACCTCATCAAGAAGTCGCTGGGGCTCTGACCGTCCACTCAGCCGACTCGACCCCCGGGCGTGACCGTCGCATCCATCGAGGAGTTCATCGCAGCGCAGGCGTGACCGCTGCGGGCTGCGCGTGCGGGGTTCGCGCGCGGAACCCGTGCACCGTCAGGTAGATGCCCAGGAACGCCTCCCAGACGAACTCCGGGATGGTCGCCAGCGCCGACCACGTGGAGACCTGCTCGTACGCCCCGAGCAGTACGGCCACACCCGACAGTGACAGCAGCGGGCCGCCGACCATGCCCAGCCACGCCCATCCGCGCGGGATGAGGTGCGCGCGGTAGAGCATCCAGCCGAGGATCAGGCCGTTGCCGATCCCGACGACGAACCCCGGGCCGAGCAGGAACGTCCACCCGTGCAGCGCCACGAGCGCCTGCGCGACGACGATCGCGGTCGCGTCGGCGCCGGGGGCGAAGCCGTCTTGGCGCAGGGTCACCACCGAGAGGAGGCTGAGGATGCCGACCGCGATGAGCGTGCTCTCCATCACCCGGGCGACGACGTAGGCGAGCGCGAGCGACGGGCTCGTGCGCCGGAGCACCGGGTAGAGCACGAGCGCGGTGCCGAGGTTGGTGATGACGAGTGCGACCTCGCACAGCGCCCCGGCGAGGACGGGACCGGCGTCTCCCGAGCCGAGGATGAAGTGCGGGTCGCTCAGCACCGGCCCGTAGAGCAGCGCTCCGGTGATCGACGTCGCGAAGGTGAGCAGGAAGAGCACGCCCGCGGCGAGCGAGCGGCGGCGATCCGGGTCCATGATGGTCTCCTTGAGAGGCGGAGGTGTACGGCGTACACCTGTCAGACATGACGATAGGTGTACGCTGTACACCATGTCAAGTGAGTCGACGCCGCGCGTGACCCTCAGCGCCGACCGGGTGATCGACGCCGCGATCGAACTCGCCGATCGCGAAGGACTCGAAGGCCTCAGCATGCGAGCGCTGGCGCAGGGCTTCGGCGTCGTCCCGATGGCGCTGTACAAGCACGTCGCGAACAAGGACGACCTGCTCGACGGCATGGTCGACCGCGTCTGGGCGGAGGTCGAGGCGCCGCAGCCCGAGCTCGGCTGGCGGGAGGCGATGCGGCGCCGCTCGATCTCGCTGCGAGCCGCGATGCTGCGTCACCGCTGGGCGGTCGGGATGATGGAGGCGCGGATGCGCCCAGGGCTCTCCAACCTGCACCAGCACAACGCGATGATGGGATGCCTCCGGCTCTCGGGCTTCTCGTTCCGGACGACGGTCCACGTCACCTCGGTGCTCGACGCGTACGTCTACGGTTTCGCCCTGCAGGAGAAGACGCTCCCGTTCGGCACTCCGGAGGAGTCGGGGGAGGTGGCCGCGCAGAAACTCGAGGCGACCCCGCCCGAGTTCGCCCAGCACTTCCCGCACCTGCTGGAGGTCGTGTCCGAGCTCGCCCGCTCCGGCTACGACTACGACGAGGAGTTCCTGACCGGCCTCGACCTCATCCTGGACGGGGTCGAGCGTCTGCGCCCGGAGTGGGCCACGGCGGACGCCCGGGCCGACGCCACCTCCGGCTGAGGCAGCCGGCTGACGCGTCCACCGATCGGTGGACACAGGTGACGTCCACCCGCCGGTGCCCGCAGAAGCGGCGCGACGCCAGGCTGAGGGTATGAAGTCGTCAACCCTCGCCCTCACCGGGCTCATCTTCGCCGTCTCGATGACGACGATCGACCAGACGATCGTCGCGCTCTCGGCGCCCAGCATCCAGCAGAACCTCGGGCTGAGCCACGACGGGATGCAGTGGGCCGTCAACGTCTACCTCCTGACCACCGCCGCCTTCTTCCTGCTCGGCGGCCGCATCGCCGACGTGGTGGGTCACAAGCGGATGGCGCTGGTCGGCATCGCCGGCTTCGGCATCACGTCGCTGCTATGCGGGCTGGCGCCGACCGGCGACCTCGCCGAGCCGTGGCTGGTCGCCGCCCGGGCGCTCCAGGGCGTCAGCGGCGCGATCATGTTCCCGGCGGCGATCGGCATCGTCGTAGAGGGCTTCGCCCGTGAGAGCCGCGGACGCGCCATGGCGATCTTCTTCGCGATCACCGGCGCCATGACCGCGGTCGGACCGATCGCGGGCGGCTACCTCACGCTCTGGACCTGGCGGGCCATCTTCTGGGTCAACGTCCCGATCGCCGTCGCGGCCTTCGTCATCGTGCTCATCGCCGCGCGCCCCTCCACCCGGCGACACGAGCGCATCGACTGGCTGGGCGCTGCGATCGTGGCCGCGGGGATGGGCCTGGTCGTCTTCGGCCTGCAGCAGGCGAGCCCCTGGGGATGGGCGAGCCCGGCGGTCATCGGCTCGCTCGTCGTCGGTGCAGCCCTCCTGGTGCTGTTCGTCGTTGTGCAGCGCCGGATCGCCCAGCCGCTGATCCGCATCGCCGCTTTCCGCGACCGCGGTTTCACCCTCTCGACCCTGGCGACGCTGTTCGCCTCGATCGCCTTCATCAGCGCCTTCTTCTTCCTGAGCGTCTACGGTCAGGTGTCGCTGCAGCTGTCGGCGTCCGAGACCGGACTGCTGTTCCTCAAGTTCTTCATCGGGTTCGTCATCGCGAGCAGACTCGGCTCGGTCCGGTTCGACAAGAGCGGAGCGCGCAGGGTCGTGCTGCTGGGCGGTCTCATCGGCGCGGTCGGCTTCGGCTGGCTGGCGACCACGGCGACCGATCTGTCGATCCACGCGGACGCCTTCTTCAACCCGCAGACGTGGCCCATCGTGATCGCGGGTGCGGGCATCGGACTCATGTTCAGCCCGGTGTCCACCGACGCCGTGAACCGCGCGATCGGCGCGAGCTACGGCGAGGTGAGCGCGATCTCGCAGACGATGAAGAACTTCGGCGGCGCACTCGGCCTCGCGGTCTTCACGACGATCGTGACCTCACGGCTCACCGACCTGCTGACCACCTCGTTCGCGAAGTTCGGCGGCACGGCGGCGGACGCGCAGACCGCGGTCGACAGGATCAGCGGCGCCTCCGGCAGCGGCGGCTCGCTCGCGAACATCCCGCAGGCGATCCAGGACCAGATCCTGCACGCGGTCCGCGCCGACTACGCTTCGGCCGTGCAGTGGGCGTTCTGGGGCATGGCGGCCGCGATGGCGGTCGTCGCCGTGATCGGGATCTTCTACCCAGCCGGTCGCACCTCGCTGCCCGAGGAGCCCGCGGCCGTCACCGGCGGCGCCGGCACCGACGCCGCCGACAGAGCCGCTACAGTCTGATCGTGACGGAGCGCGTGGACGACCGCTGGTTCGGCGACTGGATCGGGTACTCGGCCGCCGCGACCCTCGCGTCGGTGGTGCTCATCCTGGCCAACCCGATCAGCGGCTACCCGCGGACCATCGTGTCGGCGGGGCTCGTCCTCGCGCTCTTCCCGGTCTACTGGTACCTGGCCCGGCCGAGCCGAGCCGGCATCCGCGGCAACACCTGGCGCGCGTGGACGTATGTCGGGATCGCGACGGCCGTCTACTTCGCCGCCTACGGGCTGAACACCTGGGCCAACATCGCCCTGTTCATCGTGTCCCCGCAGTTCTTCCTGGTGCTCTCGGCCATCCCCGCCGCGGCGGCGATCGTCGTCATCAACTTCGGCGGGGTGCTGGTCCGGTGGCTGGTCGGCGACCTCGACCCCGGCGATGTGGCGGGGACGCTCGGTCTGACGGTGCTGATCATCGCGGTGTCCGTCTACTTCAGCAACCGCATCACGGCGGTCACCAAGGAGAGCCGCGAGCGCGGACTGCTGATCGACAGGCTGCGCGAGCAGCAGCGCGAGATCGCGGAGCTGTCGGAGCAGCAGGGCGCTGCGGCCGAGCGCGAACGGATCGCCCGGGAGATGCACGACACGCTGGCGCAGGGGTTCACGAGCATCGTCACCCTCGGCCACGCCGTGCAGGGCGAGTTGGAGTCGGATCCCGCGACCGCGCGCCGTCACGTCGAGCTGATGACCGACACGGCGCAGGAGAACCTGCAGGAGTCACGTCGGATCATCGCCGCATTGACGCCAGGGCGGCTGGCCGAATCGACGCTGGAGCAGGCGCTCGGCCGGGTCGCCGGCCGGTTCGAGGAGGAAGCGGGCGTACCGGTCGCCTTCCGGGTCACCGGCACGCCGCGGCCCGCGGCGCCCGCACTGGAGGTGGTCGCGTTGCGTGTGTTCCAGGAGGCGCTCGCCAACGTGCGGAAGCACGCGCGCGCCGGGGCGGTGGATGCGACCCTCGCGTACGACGCCGGCTCGCTCGCGCTCACCGTGCACGACGACGGCCGCGGCTTCGACGCGGGCGCGCCGCGCGACGGCTACGGCATCGACGGGATGGAGGCCCGCGTGCGCGAGGCCGGCGGCGCCTTCGCGCTGACCACTGCTCCCGGCGCGGGGACGCGCCTGCGTGTCGTGCTCCCCGCCGAGCCGATCGGGGAGGCGCCGTGATCCGCATCGTGCTGGCCGACGACCATCCCGTCGTGCGGGAGGGGATCCGCGGGATGCTGCAGGGCTACGACGACATCGAGGTGGTGGGCCAGGCGGGCAGCGGGCCGGAGGCGGTCTCGCTGGTGGCGGCACTGCATCCCGATCTGGTGCTGATGGACCTGCGGATGCCGGGTGGCGACGGAGTGGAGGCGACGCGCGCGATCGCGGCCGCGCATCCCGCGACCCGGGTCGTCGTGCTGACGACCTACGAGACCGATCAGGACATCCTGCGTGCGATCGAGGCCGGGGCCAGCGGATACCTGCTGAAGGACATCGCCCCTGCGGAGCTCGCCCGGTCGGTGCGCTCGGCCGCCGCCGGCGAGACGGTGCTGGCGACCTCCGCCGCGTCCGCCCTGCTGGGTCGCGTGCAGGGTAGGCAGGCAGCGCCGGCGCTCTCCGCCCAGGAGGTCAATGTCCTCCGGCTCGCCGCCGACGGACGGACCAATGCGGCCATCGGCGCCGAGCTGTTCATCGGGGAGGCGACGGTGAAGACGTACCTCAGCCGCGCCTACGAGAAGCTCGGCGTCTCCGACCGCACCTCGGCGGTGCGCCGCGCGCTCGAACTGGGCCTGCTCGACTGAGCCGTGCGGCAGAATGACCGCATGGCAGCACTCAGGACGGAACGCGGGCTCGACCGGCTCGTCAACTTCTCCGACGCGACGGTCGCGATCGCGATCACGCTGCTGATCCTGCCGCTCGTCGACGCCGCCTCCCAGATCGGCACGAGCTCGTTCGCCGAGTTCTTCGAGAAGAACGAGTGGGAGCTGCTCGCCTTCGCGGTCTCCTTCGCCGTGATCGCACGGTTCTGGGTCGTGCACCACCGGATCTTCGAGTCGGTCCGCGCCTACTCGTCGTTGCTGGTCTGGCTGAACTTCCTCTGGCTGTTCGCGATCGTGCTCATCCCGTTCACCGCGAACCTGCTCTCGAACGGCAACGGCGAGCGGCCGGACGTGTACGCCCTCTACATCGGCAACCTGTTGCTCGCGACACTCGCCTCCCAGCTCATCGGCCGCGTGCTGGCCCACAACCCCGAGCTGATGTCGGAGGAGGCGCGCGCGTCCATCGATCGCACGGCCGGGGTGGCCGAGCTCCTCCTGATGGCGGTCGCCCTGGTGCTGGCGGTGGTCGTCCCATCGGTCGGGATGTTCTGGCTCTTCCTGCTGTTCCTGGCCGACCCCGTGCACCGGCTGCTCCGCCGGATCGTGTACGGTCCCGAGACCGAACGACGGCCTTCCCGAACGCACACCTGAGGTCTACCGTCGGGGCATGCGCTCGAAGACCTTCTGGACCCTGGCCGCCATCGCCGTCGCGTACATCCTCGGAGCCCGCGCGGGCCGTGGCCGCTACGAACAGCTCACCGAGGTCTTCACCTCGTTCTGGAATGCGCCCGACGTGAAGAAGGCGCGCAAGAAGGCGAAGGTCCAGGCCGAGAAGACGCGCAAGCGCCTCTCCTGAACCCCGCCGCTAGACGAGCCCGGGCTCAGGGCTCGTCGTAGTCGCCCTCGGTGTACTCGCCGTCGGGCGCCGCGACCGGCTCCTGGGCGTCCGTGTAGGTGCCCTCGGTCTCCTCCTCCGGGCCGACTCCCTCGGTCTCGGTGTACTGACCGTGCACCGTGCGCTCGTGGGGTCCTTCTCCGTCGACCTCGGTGTAGCTGCCCTCGAGGTTCTCGCGTGCTTCGCCGATCCGCTCTGCGTCGCCGTCCGGCTGGTATGGGATGCTCATAGCAGGGACATTACGCCGAGACGCCGCCGACTGCCACGGTTCGAATCGCTGTAGCCGCCCGGACGCCCGCGAGAGTAGTCTTCCGCCGTCACCCGGACGATCGGCGGACCGATGAGCGATGAGCCAGAGGGCCAACGCTGGCCCCATCACGTCCTTGAGCTGCGCATCCACGGCATCAAGAACACACCGCCGACGGAGATGCTGGGGCGCGACCAGTCCGAGCTGAAGCAGACGCAGGGCGACGAGAACGGCGGGTTCTGGTGGGCGCCGAAGCAGGATGAGCCCGACCGCGATCCGGATGAGGCTCCCGGATCCTTCGACCCGACCGTGCCGCCGCCGGACGTGCGCACGGAAGCGTACTCCTGGGGGCGCCTGGCCCGCTTCGGCGCGGGACCGCTGCTGTTCATCGGTCAGCTGTTCGTGCAGCTCGCCTGGCTGCTGCTCGCTCCCTTCGGTCTGGCGAACGCCGCGTACTGGACCCGGCGCATCCCGGCCCAGCGGCCGGGCGGCGAGTGGGACGCCGGGGTGGGCGGGGCGTCGCTCCGCGTCTTCGCGCTCGGCCTGACCCTGCTGTACGTCTGTGCTCTGGGGTCCGTGAGTCTCGACCTGGGCGTCCAGTGCATCACGGGTGCCGCATGCACCGCCCTGCCGAGCGGTGTCACGGGCTTCTTCGCGAACGCCCCGCTGAGCTGGCGCGGTCCCCAGCTGGCGCTGCTCTCGCTGCTGCCGGTCGGCGGCGTGCTCCTCCTGTACGTGGTCTCCCGGCGTGCGCGCAGCCGGTACGAGGCGGCCATCTTCGACGCGGCCGACCGGATGGGCGGGCGCGGCGTGAAGCGGACCGGCCGGCTCCGGCCGCTCGCGTCCGAGGGGTTCTGGCGCACCGCCCGCGTCGGGCCGCCGACGGAGCGCCTGCACCTCGCCGCGGCCTTCCTCCTCGTCGCCCTCCTGCTCGGGTGGGACCGTGTGTTCGCGGGGACGCCGTCGTGCGCCAAGCTGCAGACCTTCGTGTCCGGGGAGTGCCTCGGAGCGGCGGTCGGAAACGGCGACGTCCTGGCGCTGATCGGCGGAGTCGTCGCAGTCCTGGGCCTCGTGATCACGATCATCCTGGTCGGCGTGCTGGCCGAGACCACGAACACCAGCAGCGCCTCCGTCGACGAGTTCCTGCGCGACCGGCTCCGCAGGACCGGGACGGTCACGGCGTGGGTGCTCATCGTCTCGGTCGCCGTCTACCTGTTCGTGGGCGCATCCCTCTGGTTCGGGGGAGAGTACGCCGCGCCGGTGACGGGTTCCTTCCTCGGGCTCGCGACCGCGCCCTCCATCATCCTGGGTGTGCTGCTCGCGATCTGCATCTCGGCGCTGGGCTGGCGCCGCGGTGTGCCGCACTGGCTCTCGATCGCGCTGATGACCGGCGCCGGGCTCGCTTTCCTCGCCGGTGTCGCGCAGAACCCGCCCACCCTCGGCGGCGCGCCGGGGCCCCTCCGCCTGCCGCTGTTCGCCGTCGCCGCCGCGCTGACGGCGGTGCAGCTGCTGGCGGTGTGGTGGTGGCCGCGCTCGCGAGCGGGGCGCCGGATCGGCCCGCCCGAGCGGTTCCGCGCCGAGGGGTGGGCCGGAATGGCTCCGGGCGTGTGGATGCTGCTCGCGCTCGGCGCCGCCATGCTGCTCTCCACGCTGCTGGTGCTGGGCGTCCAGGGCTGGCTGCTGAGCGGATCGCCCCCGTGCGGCTGCGCCGTCCCTCCGCACGGAATGCTGCGGCCCCCGATCGTCTATGCCAACTTCGGCGATGTGCTGCCGTTCATCGCCATCGCGCTCGCGCTGGTGGCGCTCGTCATCGCGGGCGCCGTCCTGCGCTGGATGCCGCTCCTCACCACGCCGCGCACCCGCGATGGTCGCCGCCCGCTCCTGGAGGAAGTGGATGCGTACCGCGACGGCCGCATCGCCGCGAGCACGACCGCCGACCGTCTCGCCCTCAAGATCCTGCGGGCGCGGCGCCTCGCGGCGCTCGTGCACCGCGGCGAGCCCATCCTCGGGATCCTGGCCCTGCTGTTCGCGGTGGGGTTCGTGGTCGCACTCGCGGTCTCCTATTCGGTGGCGTTCCGCTGGATCGACGGGCTGGTCGGGCCCGCGCTGACCGTGATCGCGGCGGCCATCCTCGCGGTGGTGGTCGAGAACGCGCTGACCGCGAAGGAGCGTCCCATCAGCATCATGTGGGACCTCATGTGCTTCCTGCCGCGCGCGGGGCATCCCTTCGGGCCGCCCTGCTACGCGGAGCGCGTCGTGCCCGAGATCCGCGACCGGGTGACCGACTGGCTGACCCACGACCTGCAGCCGCCGGAGGGACTCACCCTCGCCGAACGCCTCAGCTGGCGCGACAAGCAGGAGGAGACGGCGCTCGCCGAGGAGCGGCCGTTCGACGTCGTACTGTCGGCGCACAGCCTGGGCGCCGTGCTGGCGGTCTCGACACTCTTCACGCTGCGCCCGGACGGCGCGGACCACCTGCGCAATGTGGCGCTGCTCACCTACGGTTCGCAGCTGCGCGTCTACTTCGGGCGGTTCTTCCCCGAGCTGTTCGGCCCGGATGCGCTGGGAACCCTCGGCGCACGCCGTCCGCTGCTCGCCAAGGCCGACCCGTGGTTCGCGCAGGTCGAGCTGGATCAGGACGGCGAGCCGGTCGTCGTCAGCGCGTCCGGTGCGGACGATCCGTCGCTCACCGAGCTGCTGACGCAGCCGGACGGCTCCGTCGCGTGGATCAACCTCTGGCGGCGCACCGACTACCTGGGCTTCCCCGTCAACAGCTACCGCCTCGACGACGGTCGTCCGGACGACCTCGACCGCGGCGCCGACGAATTCGGGCCGCCGCGCTACCTCGTCAAGGTGGCGACGCATCCCGACTATCAGTCAGCGCCCCAGTACCGGGTGGCCCTGCTCGACCTGATCCGGCGGCTGCGCTAGCCCGCTGACGAGAAGACGCTGACGAGAAGTCGCTGACGAGAACACGCTGCCGAGCGACTCCACGCTACGCCCCGCGCGTGACCGGTTGAACCCCCTTGAGCGTCCGGGCGGTCGAGGCGTTACGTGAGACTCATGACCGATTCGCGAGACGCACAGGAGCCGATCACCGGCCACGACCCCACCAACGGGCTCGCCGGCGACCTCGAAGGTGACGACGGCGGAGCCGCCCAGCCCACAGCGGACAAGGACGTGATCCAGGATGTGATTCCGGACCTCGACGACGCCCGCGACACCGACGCGGACGAAGACTCCGCCACCTCGTACAGCGAAGAGGGCCGGCCGTAAGGCCCCCGGGAAGGAGCGGAGCATGAGCGACACCAGCGGACTGCCGAACACCGACGCCGAGGGCGTTCCCGCCGAGGACCAGCCGGAGCGTTTCGAGCAGGGCGGCCAGTCGGGCGAGCGCGACGCGCAGGCGGCCGAGCCCGCCGAGACCGACCCGGGCCAGGACGGCGACGACGTGTCACCCGGCGGCGTCTCAGCGCCGGGCGAGACCGGCGTGACGCCGGAGGGAGCCGAGGATGTGACCCCGGCCGCCGGCGGCACCGACCAGGCCGAAGCCCCGCCTGCCGACTTCGACCCGGCCGACCAGCCGTCCAACCCGGACCTCGTGGGGCACAGCGAGCCCCCGGACTGATCGGTCACCCCCCAGACCACCGGCCTCGCGCCGGTGCCGGGCCGGCCCCGCTCTCCTCATCCCAGAGCGGGGCCGATCTGTGTCTGCGGGGCTAGGCCTGTGTCCGCGGGGCTAGGCGGCCGGCCGCCCGGCGAGCCATCCGGCTCCGGCGACCAGCCCGATCACGCACAGGCCGACGCCCACACCGAGCGCGGTGACGCCGCCCGTGCGCGGAAGCACGAGCCCGACCACGAAGAGCAGCGCGCCGACGTTGAGCAGCACGGCCGATATCCAGCCGAGGACCCTGCGCAGCGTCGCGTTCATCCGGGTATCGTAGCCCGGCCGGGCGGGCCGCTACTCGCCGTCGATCAGCTGGAGCAGTCGCTTGCTCTCCCGTGCGATGTCGTCGTGGTCGTTCTGCGATGCGCGGCTCTCGAGCGAGATCACCCCGCAGCGGTGCACCTTCGCGAAGTCGCCGTACGGGAAGCTGAAGCGTCCCTTGGTCTCCTCGCTCTTGTCCGGGTCCTCGCCGAGATGCCAGAGCGCGTACTCGTCCCAGCCGTTCTTCTCGATGAACCGGTTCTCGTCCTCCGCGCTGGGGGCATCCTCGCTCCAGGCGTCCCGCTCGTCGTGCACGACCTTGCCGTCCTCGACGAGCTTCCGCGCGTGCTCCAGAGCCTTCTTGTTCAGCCGGACGCTCATGCTTCGCCTTGGTTCCCCGTGGATGCCGTCTCGGCATCCAGCGTCTCGTTGATGAGGGAGGCGACGAGCATGCGCCAGTCGGACCCTTCGTGCAGCGTCTCCGTGTACCCGGGCGGCACGGCGCCGAACACCGGCTCGTGCTCCTCACCCTCGACGGCGACCCGGATCAGCGTCCCGAGTTCGGCGTGCGACTCGTCCAGGACGACCCACACCCCCGCCGTCTTCTTCTCGACATGGAAGATGCGGCCCCGGTACGGGTAACGGACGCTGGACATCTCGAGCTCGCTCGCCGACATGGCGACTCCTCTCCTCGGACTCGTCGGACCCTATCGAACGCTGCGCGAGCGCCGTTGGCAAGAGCCTTCTCTTCGACGGGTCAGGCGGAGCGGCGTCCGCTGAGCACGCCGTCGATCCGCGCGAGCAGGTCCGCCGGGTCGTCGAAGACCGAGACGGCCCCCGCTTCGAGCAGCTCGGACGGTCCCACGCCGCCCGACAGCACGGCCGCCCCGCGCACGTGTGCGCGCGCCGCCGCCATCATGTCCCACACCGAGTCGCCGACGAACAGAGCGTCCGATGGCGCGGCTCCCGCGCGTTGCAGTGCGACCTCGATGATGCCCGGTTCCGGTTTGGCCGTGGCCACATCGTCCGCGTTGGTGGTCGCGTGGATGGCGTCCTCCGCATCCAGCGTCTGCATCAGCAGTTCGAGCTCGTCCGACGGCGCGGACGTCGCGAGCACCACCCGGATGCCGCGCGAGGCGAGCTCGCGGAGCAGGTCCGCGGCCTGATCGAAGGCCCGCAAGCGCCCGGACTGCTCGCGGTAGTACTGGGAGTGGAGGTCCTTGGCCCGGTTCGTCCACTCCTCGTCGCGGTCACCGACCAGCGATTCGAGCAGCTTGGCCGAGTCCTGACCGATTCCGCGGTGGATCCGCCACGAATCGACGGGCGTCCCCATGTCGGCGAAGGCCCGGCTCCAGGCGTCGACGTGGAGGAAGTTGGAGTCGACGAGCGTTCCGTCGACGTCGAAGAGCACTGCGGAGATGGTCATGCCTCTACGAGTACCACCCCTTGCGCCCGCCGGGCATGGGGTGCACCGTTCGCGGCATGGCTGATCACTCGTATCCGGAACTCACCGCACCCCGCACCGCCATCGTCACCGGCTCCGACTCCGGCATCGGCCGCGCCACCGCCGTGGCCCTCGCCGAGGCCGGGATGGATGTCGGCATCACCTGGCATTCCGACGAGGAAGGCGCGGAGGAGACCGCCCGTCTCGTCCGCGAGGCCGGTCGTCGCGCCGTCGTCACCCGGCTCGACACCACGGACGCCCCCGCCTGCGGCGACGTCGTCGACCGTCTCGCCGACGAGCTCGGGGGCTGCGACGTCTTCGTCAACAACGCCGGGCTCAACGGCGGCACTCCCTTCTTCGACACCGACTGGGAGACCTGGCGGAAGACCGTCTGCGGCGACCTCGACGGCGCCTTCGTGTGCATCCAGCGCATGGCCCGGCGGATGGTGGATGCGGGACGCGGCGGCCGCATCATCGGCGTCACCAGCGTGCACGAGCACCAGCCCCGGGTCGGCTCGGCCGCGTACGACGCCGCCAAGCACGGCCTCGGCGGCCTGCTCAAGACGCTCGCGCTCGAACTCGGCGAGTACGGCATCACTTCGAACGCGGTCGCGCCCGGCGAGATCTCCACCCCGATGAATGACGCGGAGGATGAGGACCCGCGCGAGGTGCACCGCCCCGGCATCCCGCTCGGCCGCCCCGGCGACGCACGGGAGATCGCCGCGGTGATCGCGTTCCTCGCGTCCCCCGGGGGATCGTACGTGACCGGCGCCTCGTGGGCGGTCGACGGCGGGATGCTGCAGATGGGCCCGCAGGCGGGGTCGCACCTGACGTCGGACGACTGGCGGCGCCTGTAGGCGGGGCTCCGCGCTCAGCCGATGAGGGAGACGGCGCGGGCGATGACCAGCGCCAGCAGGACGAAGCCGGCGAACGACTCCAGAGCCATCAGCAGCTTCGCGCGATGCCGCAACGGCATGGTGTCGGTTGGACTGAACGCCATCGAGTTCGACAGCGAGAAGTAGAAGTAGTCGACGTAGGTCGGCACCCAGTCCGCTTGCTTGCTCGAGCCGCGCGCGACCTCGTCGATCGCGTCGTGGTCCTCGTCCTGCGGGAACCGGAAGTCCGCCAGCTCCATGCGGGGACGCGGCACCGTCGAGCGTGCGACCGGTCCGCCCCGGTCGAGCACCCAGAAGACCAGCGCGAATGCGATCACATTCGTCAGCCACACCTGCAGCGATGCGAGGAGCAGCTCGGATCCGTTGCCGTGCTTGCCGAGGAGCCGGACCACAGTCTCGGCGAAAGCGATCTGATTGGCGATCAGGATGATCCCGGCGAGAGCGATCTCGGCCCGGCGCGACCACGCCGACTCCCGGGTGAGCCGGTGCGGGTTGTACAGGACGAGCGCCACGATCATCAGCACGCACACGCCGACGACGGCGTACCGCTCGATGACCGGCACCACGCTCGGCAGGAGGGCGTAGGCCGCGAGCGCGACCAGCGTCGCGATGACGGCGGGCCAGCGATGTTCGGGCTGGGCCGACCGCTCCCGCTTCTCGGTCTGTGTCACATCGTGAACAGTACCTGCGATGCGGCTTGCGACGCGGGAACGCCGCAAGCCGCACCTTCGTCAGTTGAAGATCGCCCACTCGGAGCGGTCGAGTCTGGCACGGCTGCCGTTGATCACGAGGTACCAGGACGTCTCGTCACGATGGAGGTACTCGGCCAGGATCGTGGTGTACTTCCACTCGCCTGAGATCAGGGACCATCGGATCAACGAGATGAGCTGGCCCTGTCGCAGGTACGGGACGGCGACGAAATCATCCTGACGATGGGGCTCCTGCAAAGTGTTGCGGGCCCCCGTCCGCTGCGTGCTCATACGGCACTGTAACTCCGCCGCAGGTCCGCTGGATATACCCTGATTTCATCGTTCGGTGAATTGTGACCGGACCCTCACTCGTCGCTCGCCGCCACGAGTTCGCGTACGGTCCGCACCGGCGCGATCGTCTTGCTCTGCGCCGACTCGTAGGCCGCCAGGATGATGCCCAGCACCTCGATCCCTTCCTTCTGCGTGTGCAGCGGCCGGGTGCCGTTCAGGATGCTGTGCGCGAAGTGTGCGATCTCCTCGCCGAACTCGTGCACGGGTTCCAGCTCGAGGACCGTCGGCTCGGTGTCGCCGCGCAGCCGGTAGCTGAGGGAGGTGCCGTCGCTGGTCAGGCTGCCGAGGTCGCCGACGACGGAGAACTTCTCGGTGCCGTCGGCCGGCTCGTAGGCCCAGCTGGTGACCAGGCTGCCGATCACCCCGTTGTCGAAGCGGACCAGCACCTGGGCCGAGTCCTCGCCCTCCATGAAGCTGAGCCGGTGGGTGGCGAGCAGGGCGGTGACCTCGACCGGCGAGCCGCCGGCCAGGTGCAGCAGCAGATAGGTGGGGTGGTAGCCGGTGTCGATCAGCTCGCCGCCGCCGCTCGTTGCGGCGTGGGCGCGCCATCCCATGTTCGACGGGTCGAAATCGTTGAAGAAGCTGTCGGTGGTGCGCACCTCGTAGACGCGCCCGAGCACGCCGGACTCGAGGAGCTCCTTGGCCGTGGCGACGGCGGGGAGGAACAGCTGGTTGTGAGCGCACATCAGGGTGACGCCTGCTTCCGTGACCGCCGCATCCACCTCGGCTGCCTCTTCGGGGGTGAGGCAGAGCGGTTTCTCGCACAGGATGTGCTTGCCGGCGCGGGCGGCCGCGACGATCGCGTCCTTGTGCAGGTGGTGGGGCAGGCAGATGTCGACGGCGTCGATGTCCGCCTCGGCGAGCATCGTCGTGTAGTCCGAGTAGATCGCGGCGCCGGAGTCGCCCGCGCGCAGTTCGGCGGACTCGCGGACCGGGTCGGCGACGGCGGCGAATGCGACGGTCTCAGGGTTGCGGAGGTAACCGGCGACGTGGGCGCCGGCGATGCCGCCGGCTCCGATGAGGCCGATGCGGACGGTGGGGCTGGGCATGGGGGAGTGCTCCTCAGGAGAAGTGGATGGGTGCGAAGGCTCGGAACGGTCAGGCACGGGTCACCGGCTCGCCGGTCAGCTGGACCACGCGACCGGTCGCTGCGGACTCGTTGGCCGCGACGACTATCCGCGTGAGTTCGACGGCGTGACGCAGGTTGTCGTCGGCTGTCGTCCCGTCGTGGATGTGCTGGACCCACTGCGCGAACGCGCCGGGGCGCCGCTCGGGGAGCGGGAGCTCCTGCCACTCGTCACCGAACGCGCCGCCCTTCGCGAGGAGGCGATCGCCGCCGAAGCCGAAGGTGAGCGTGGCGGCTGTGCCGCGCAGCTCGATCGTGAACGCGCCGGGGGTGGTGACGACGCTCGCCTCGAACACCCCGAGTCGGCCGTCCGGGAACTCCGCGGTGACCACCGCGTTGTCCTCCACCGCGCGGCCGGTGACGTGACCGTAGCTCGCCGAGAGGGAGAGCGGTTCCGCCCGGTGGAACAGCCGGGTGAGGTACGCCGGGTGGCATCCGAGGTCGGTGAGCGCTCCGCCGATCGCAGCCACGGGGTCGCCGAACCGCTCGGGCAGCCAGCCGCCGACCCAGCCGTCGTGGGCCAGGCGCACCCGCGAGTAGGTGAGCTCGCCGAGCGACCCTTCGTCGAGGACTCGTTCGATCGCGACGGTGTAGTCGTCCGACAGCCGCGGGAGCGAGACCACGAGTGCGACGCCGGCACGGCGGGATGCGTCGACCAGCTCTTCGGACTCCTCGACCGTCGGGGCGAGGATCTTCTCCGTGAAGACGTGCTTGCCTGCGCGGATCGCGCGGGAGATGACGTCGGTGTGCTGGTCGGTCGCGGTGGTGACGGTCACGGCGTCGAGTCCGGGACGCGCGAGCAGGTCGTCGAGATCGGCGACGAACTCCACGCCGTACTGGTCGGCGGCGGTGCGGCCGCGCTGCTCGTCGTCGTCCCAGACGGCGACGAGGGTGGTGTCGGGGTGCTCCTGAACGTTGCGGACGTAGTCGCCCGCGTGCACGTGCCAGAAGCCGATCGCTGCGACGGTGAGTGGATGGGACATGCCTGGGAAGGCCTCCTTGCCTGGATGGGGTGCGCGCGAACTACGGAAGCGTACCTTCTGCTCCGGAGCAGTCGATAGCCATTACGGCGGAATTTCTGAAATCGTTCCCACATCCGTCATGATCGTCGGGTGAGCAGTGCGACGATCAGCCTCGACGGCGACGACTGGACCATCCGCGAAGCCCTCGGCGATACGGCCGAGTGGTATCTGGGGGCGCCGTTGCCGGAGGCCGGCAACAACGTCGCGGAGGCGTCCGCGGCGATCGCGGCGGCGCACGGCTGGGTGCCTGCGCAGGTGCCGGGCGCGGTCGTCGACGACCTGCACCGGGCGGGCGAGGTGCCCGACCCGCGCGTCGGCCGCAACTCGCGCGCGGCCGAATGGGTGGCCGAGCGGTCGTGGGTGTACCGGCGCGCCGTCGACCTGGGGGCGGAGGTCGCGGACGGTGTCGCGATGCTCGAGTTCGACGGGATAGACCCCGGCGCCGATGTCTACTGGGACGGTGAACTGCTGGGCTCGGTGAGCGGGCTGTTCCACCGTCTCCGCTTGCCGCTGGAGGCGCATCAGCGTTCCGAAGGACGGCACAAGCTCGCGCTGCGCGTGCACCCGGCCCCGGACTCGGAGCCGCAGGTGGGGCGCACGGAGCGGGTGCGCATCCACGCGCCGCGGCTCGGCTACGGCTGGGACTTCTCGCCGCGGCTGCGCCACCAGGGCGTCTGGAAGAGCGCGCGCGTCCGCCACGGCCGTGCCCTGCTCGGGGATGTGGTGGTGCGCTGCCGGCTGGAGGGCCCGTCGAGTGGTGAGTCGTTGTCCGAATCCGGCTCGAATGGTGACCAGATGTCGCAACTCGGCGGGTTCGGCGGGGGAGGTGGGGGCGTCGGGGTCGTGGACGTCGAGTGGGAGGCGCCGCTGGCGGCGGACGATGGGTCTGCGGAGCGAGCGCTCAGCGTGACCGTGTCTGTCGCGGCGGACGACCGAACGGTCGCCGAGGTTACGGTCGCCGCCGCGGCCGGGGCCGCGCGCCTCCGCATCCCCGATCCGCAGCTGTGGTGGCCCAACACGTTCGGCGCCCAGCCGCTGTACACCGTGACCGTGGCGCTCGCCGACGAGGAGGGCGAGGCCGACCGCACCTCCCGCGAGGTCGGCTTCCGCAGCGCGAGCCTGGTGCCGAATGCCGGCGCCCCCGACGACGCGCTCGGCTACACGGCGGTCGTCAACGGTGTGAGGGTTCCGCTGGTCGGCTGGAACTGGACGCCCGCCGACACCCTGTTCGGATCCATCGACCAACGGAAGGTCGAGCACCTTCTCGGTCTCGCCGCCTCGTCCGGTGCGCGGCTGATCCGCGTGTGGGGCGGCGGCCTGATCGAGACCGAGCACTTCTACGCGACCTGCGACCGGTTGGGACTGCTGGTCTGGCAGGAGTTCTCGCAGTCGAGCTCGGGCATGCAGAGCGCGCCGAGCACCGACCCGGGTTTCGTCGCCCTCATGCGGGCGGAGGCGGAGGCGCTGATCCCGACGCGGGTGCACCATCCGTCGCTGCTGCTGTGGGGCGGCGGCAACGAACTGGACGAGGGCGGCGTACCGCTGTCCGACGACCGCTCGCCGGTGCTCGGAGCGCTCGCGGAGACGGTCGCGCGCCTCGATCCCGGCCGCGGCTGGCTGCCGACGTCGCCCACCGGACCGGAGTTCCACAACCGGCTCGACCGCATCCACGCGAACCCGGAGGGACAGCACGACGTGCACGGGCCCTGGGAACACCAGGGGCTCGTCGGCCACTACACGCTCGCGAACGCGGGCTCCAACCTGGCCCACACCGAGTTCGGCGTCGAAGGGATGACGAACCTGCGGTCGCTGGAGGCGCTCATCCCCGAGGGCGACCGCTGGCCCGCCGACCGCACGAATCCGGTGTACCGGCACCTCGGCGAGTGGTGGAACAACGCCGACCAGGTCGTGGCGCTGTTCGGCGGCCGGCCGGACACGCTGGAGACGCTGAACCGCGCATCCCAGCTGCTCCAGGCGACCGGGCTGCAGTACTCGGTGGAGGCCGACCGGCGGAGGTTCCCACGCTGCAGCATGGTGCTGCCGTGGCAGCTGAACGAGAGCTACCCGAACGCCTGGTGCACGGCGGCGGTCGACTTCCGCGGCGACCCGAAGCCGGCGTTCTTCGCGGTCGCCCGCGCGTTCGAGCGGCGCCGGGCGACGCTGCGGGTGTCCCGCGCCGCTTGGGAGGGCGAGCGGACGGCGTCGGTCGAGGCGTGGCTCTGGGCCGAGGATGCGGTGCCGTCCGGGTTGACGGTCGCCCTCCGGGCGCGCGGGCTGGACGGCACGGTGGCCGCTTCACGCGAGGTGGTCGCCCCCGCGGTCGGCGACCCGATCGCTGCCGGGACGCTGGAGGTGCCGGTCGCGTCCCTCCCGGAGGTCTTCGTGTGGGAGGCGGAGTGGCGGGATGCGCAGGGGCGCCCGATCGACCGCGAACGGATGCTCGCCACGACGACCGCCGACTTCGCGGCGCTGTTCGACGTCCCGGCCCCCGAGCTCGAGGTCGTCCGCGAGGCCGACGGGACCGTGCGGGTGCGCAATGCCGGCGGGGTCGCAGCGATCACCGTGCGGCTGGTGGACCCACGACCGGCGGGCGAGCCCGGCGAGACCGGCTTCCTGAGCGTCGGCGGCGACCCCCGGCCGCTGCTCCCGGGCGAGGAGCGCGCGCTTGCAGCGGACTCCGGTGCCCCGGTCCGCGTCGAGGTCTGGAGCGGTCCTTCTGTCGAGCTTTCCTGATGGCGATACAGGCGGCGCACCGCGCGCGTTCACGACGCGTTCAGATGCAGGTGGTGTGATATCCCCGTGAAGACGCGAATCGCGGAGTATCCGCGGCCGGACCACTTCCTCCTCCACATCAGCGACACCCACCTGCTGGCGGGAGGTGAACGGCTGTACGGATCCGTCGACAGCGAGCAGCACCTGCGTGCGCTCCTCCACGAGGTGGAGTCGTCAGGCGGACGCCCAGAGGCGATCGTCTTCACGGGCGATCTGGCCGACCGCGGCCAGCCCGATGCGTACGCGCGGCTGCGTGCCCTGGTCGACCCGGCCGCCGAGCGGATGGGCGCCCGCGTCATCTGGGTGATGGGCAACCACGACGACCGCTCGTCCTTCCGGCAGGGCCTGCTCGACGAGCTGGGCGACGTCTCGCCGGTCGACGACGTGTTCTGGATCGGCGGCCTGCGGGTGATCGTGCTCGACTCGACGGTGCCGGGTCACCACTATGGCGACGTCAGTGAGTCGCAGCTGGACTGGCTCGCGGCCGAGCTGGCGAGCGCGGCACCGGAGGGCACCATCCTCGCGATGCACCACCCGCCCATCCCGAGCGTGCTCGATCTGGCGGTCTCGGTGGAGCTCCGGGATCAGTCGCAGCTGCGCGAGGTGCTCGAGGGCAGCGACGTGCGCAGCATCCTCGCCGGGCACCTGCACTACTCGTCCACGGCGACGTTCGCCGGGATCCCCGTGTCCGTCGCGTCGGCCAGCTGCTACACGCAGGATCTCAACGTGCCGGTCGGGGGGACGCGCGGCCGCGACGGCGCCGCCGCCTTCAACCTGGTGCACGTGTACCCCAACACCGTGCTGCATTCGGTGGTGCCGCTGGGCCAGTACCCGGCGCTCGACTACGTGGATGCGGAGGAGTCGGCCCGCCGCCTCGCCGCCGACGGCATCCGCATCCCGCCGGCCGCACGTCGCGAGACTCCGACCGAGCCCATCCGCATTCTCACCTGACGCACGCAGCGGTCTTCCCGCCGCGACTATTCGTGACGAATCAGCGCTTTTCGTGACGAATCTCGCACATTCGTCACGAATCTTTGGCCCGGGCGGTGGAGCGCCGCAACGTCAGGTGAGGCGCTCCCAGGGGGCGGGGAACGGGAAGTAGCGCTCCAGGAAGTCGGTGACGATCCGCGTGCGCTCCTCGGGGTCGATCTCGGGCTTCGAGCCGTCGTTGAGGCAGAACATGTCCTGATCGCGCTTCTTCAGCAGCCGGCGCATCATGTCGGGCGCCTGCCGCAGCGTCGTCTCGATGTACAGCACCTTCGCCTGCGTCTGCGTCACCGCACGACCCGCCATCAGCGCGTAGTAGTGGTACAGCGAGTTGGTGACGGAGATGTCGGTCGCCGACCGGAAGGGGCTGGCGGCGGTGCGGCGGAAGTCCTCCGCGAACTCGCGCTCCATCTCCTGCAGCACGCTGATCCGCAGCGGGGCGGCGCAGTGCTCCAGGTGGCGGGTCGTGACCGCGCCGAAGCGCTCCCACAGCAGCCGGCGGTTGACGCGTGCTGCGTTCTCGAAGCCGCTGCGTGCCGGATCCGTCTCGCCCAGGCCGATGCGCGTTCCGGCCTCGACGAACTTCGTGATGCCGCCGGGCGAGAAGAAGATGTCGGGCGAGAGCGGGCGCCCGAAGAACATGTCGTCGTTGGAGTAGAGGAAGTGCTCCGACAGGCCCGGGATGTGGTGGAGCTGGCTCTCGACGGCGTGCGAGTTGTGGGTGGGCAGCGTCGAGGTGTCGGCGAAGAAGTCCTCGCTGCGCATGATGTGGATGCGCGGATGCTCCGGGTCGAGCCACGACGGCACGGGCGAGTCGGTCGCGATGTAGATGTTGCGGATCCACGGGGCGAACATGTGGACGCTGCGGAGCGCGTACTTCAGCTCGTCGATCTGCCGGAACCGGGCCTCGTTGTCGTCGCCCTCGCCGACCACGTAGGCCGCCATGCGCGCGGCCCGCTTGCGCTGGAACTCGGCGCTGGAGCCGTCCACCCAGGAGAACACGATGTCGACGTCGAAGGCGACGTCGCTGGCGAGCGGATCGAACATGTGCTGGAGGGTCCGCCAGCGGCGCCCGTAGAGCTCCACCTCGGCCTCGACGGCCTCGCTGCGCGGCAGGCGGGGACGCATGAGCGCGTTGGAGGTCGGGGCGACGATCTCGTCGTCGCCGAACCTCCAGAACTCCAGCTGGAACGCCGTTTCGGCGCCATAGCGGAGGCGCCCGATCGGCTCCAGGCGCGGACGGTACAGCCGCAGGATGTCGGCCTTGCGGCGGGACAGGCGTCCGTCGGCGATGAGCAGGGGGACGCCGTCGGCCTCCCCCTCGGAGTGGAGGCTCTGGGCGTAGAAGGGCTCGTCGGCGAAGGCGGCCGCGAGCACCGCGGAGACCTCCTTGCGTCCGCGGCGGTCCAGCGCCACGCTCAGGCGGTTGTCGTCGTTGCGGACGAGCAGGTACTCGAGGCCTGCCGCATCCAGCGCGTCCCGGACGGCCAGGAGGTCCTCGATCATGGACTCTCGCGGCGTGAACGGGCCGGAGACAAGGGTGTACAGCCCCTTGCGCTGCACGACATCGTCGCGGGTCAATCGGGGCGTGCCGATGCCGGGGTCGTTCGGGAGGACGACGGGCTCGGGCTGGTCGGAAAGGGATGCGGGAGGAAGCTCAGCCATACATGCATTACTCTAGGCCGCTCCCGCGGCGGCGGCGTCCGCGGGTTCGTTCCTGCTCCTTACCGGCCTCCTCCGTGCCAGGACGCCCACAGCTCCGCGTACGCGCCTCCCGCGGCCACCAGCTCGGTGTGACTGCCCAGCTCCTCCACGTACCCGTCGCGGACCACAGCGATGCGGTCGGCGTCGTGCGCGGTGTGGAGGCGGTGCGCGATGGCGACGACGGTCCGGCCTTCGAGCACACGGTTCATCGCGCGCTCCAGGTCGCGGGCGGCCGTCGGGTCGAGGAGGGAGGTGGCCTCGTCGAGGATGAGCGTGTGCGGGTCGAGGAGCACCAGCCGTGCGAGGGCGAGCTGCTGCGCCTGCGCGGGGGTGAGGACGACGCCGCCGGAACCGACGACCGTGTCGAGGCCCTTCGGCATCGCGGCGACCCAGCGCAGCGCATCCACCACCCGGAGGGCGCGCGCGAGTTCGTCACGGCCCGCGCCGGGCTTCGCGAGCGACAGGTTCTCGGCGATGGTGCCCACGAACACGTGGTGCTCCTGCGTGACCAGGGCGACATGGCTGCGGAGGTCGTCGAGCGGCAGGTCGACCAGTCGCACGCCGCCGACCGTGATGCGGCCGTCGCTCGGCTCGGCGATGCCGGCCATCAGGCGTCCGAGGGTCGACTTCCCCGAACCCGAGGGGCCGACGATCGCGACGCGCTCGCCGACCGCGAGGTCGAGGGTGACGCCGTGCAGTACCTCGGTGCCCTCGCGGTAGGAGAAGCGCACATCCTTCGCGAGCACGTGCTCGTCCGCCGGCTGCTCGCCGGTGGCGTGGCGGTCCTCGGGGACGTCGGCCACGCCGATGATCCGCGAGAGGGCCGTCGTGCCCACCTGGATCTCGTCGAGCCAGCTGATCAGCTCGTCGACCGGCGACACCAGCTGCATCGCGTAGAGCGCGACCGCCGTGACGGCGCCGATGGTGGCGGCGCCCGAGCCGACCAGGAACGCTCCCCAGACGAGCACGACGATCACCGGCAGCAGGAACGCGATGTCGGTGCTCGGGAAGAACCAGGAGCGCAGCCACAGCGTGTACCACTCCGACTCGCGCCGCTCGCGGAGGGCCGCGTCGACCTTGGCCCGCTGCGCCGGTGCGAGGCTCAACGCCTCGATGGTGCGCACGCCGTCCACGGTCTCGCTGATGGTGCCGCCGAGGGTGGCGTACGAGGCGAGCTGGCGCTGATACCCGGGACCGGAACGCTTGAGGTACCACCGCGCGGCGACGATCAGGATGGGGACTCCCGCGAACATCGCGACGGCCACCGCGGGGTTGACCAGGAACGCGGCGACCACGGTGAGCACGGCGGTCACACCGGCGACGAGGATGCGGGGGACGCCGAACCGGACGGTCTGCGCCACCGACTGGATGTCGTTGGTGGTGCGTGCGAGCAGGTCGCCCGTCCCGGCCGCTTCGACCGTGGAGAGCGGAAGGCGCGCGACGGTGGCGAGGAACTCCTCCCGCAGCTGCGCGAACACGCCCTCGCCGAGCGCCATCGACTGGCGCTGCGCGAAGCGGATGAGCACGGCCTGGCAGATGATCGCTCCGAGCAGGATGAAGGCGATCGTGTCAATGCCGCTGCCGCCGAGGGTGTGGCCGGTGACTCCGTCGATGACCACGCCGATCAGGGCCGGTCCGGCGAGTCCGGCCACGGCGGCGAGCGTGTGCAGCACGAGCACGACCGAGAGGCCACCTCGGTGCTGGCGGATGAGCCGGGCGCCGGTGGCCCGGACCGTGCTGGTGCTAGCGATCGGAAGCAGCATCGCCCGAACCCTTCTTCTTGCGCTTGGCGGCCTTCTTGACCTTCTTGACCTTCGTGGCCTTCGTGCCGGGGGCGCCCGGGTGCTGGGCGGAGACGGGATGCGTCGCCGTCCACAGGGCGTCGATGGATCCGGTCCACGCTGCATCCAGGTCTTCGCCGTCGGCCGGTTCGGCGGCGCTGATCGTGCGCGACACGATCGCGCGGTACAGGTCGCCGAGGTCGTCCTCCTGTCGCAGCAGGTCGCTGTGCGTGCCCGTGCCGACGACGCGTCCATTGCGGACGACCGCGATGGTGTCCATCCGGTCGAGCAGCAGCGGGCTGGCGGTGACGACGACGGTGGTCCGGCCGTCGCGCGCCTCGCGCAGCCGGTCGGCGATCTGCGACTCGGTGTGCGCATCCACCGCACTGGTCGGCTCGATCAGCACCAACACCTCCGCCTCGGTGAGCAGCGCGCGGGCGAGACTGAGCCGCTGGCGCTGGCCGCCCGAGAAGGTGCGTCCGCGCTCGGCGACGCGCTCGTGCACGCCCTCCGGCAGCGCGTCGACGGTCTCGGTCGCCGCCGCGGCGTCGAGGGCGGCGGAGACCCTGCGCAGCCGGCCGGTGGAGGTGTCTGTGTACTGACGGTCGCGGACGGGCAGCGTGTCGAGCCCGTCGAGCAGGCGGCCGCCGAACAGATGCGGGTCGGCGTCGTTCACGACGATCCGTTCGCGCACGTCGCGCACCGGCACGCGGGTGTGGTCGACCCCGCCCCACAGCACCGGTGCCTCCCGGTGCACCGCGTCGTCGAACCGGCCGATGCGGGTGGCGATGCCGGCGGCCTCGTCCGGATCCGCATCCACGATCGCCGTGAAACGGCCGGGTTCGATGGTCACGCCGGAGGCGAGGTCCTCGATGGCCGACCCCCAGGCCGGAGCGTCGGCGGTCTCGGACCGGTCGCGCGCGGCCGGCTGCGTTCGCAGCACCGCGAGCACGCGACGGGCGGAGACGACGCCGGCGGTGAAGGTCTGCGCCGCCTCCACGGCGGTCCGCAGCGGCAGCACCAGAAAGGTGGCGTACCCGTAGAACGCGGTCAGCTGACCGGGCGTGATCGCGCCGTCGACCGCGAGGTGGGCGCCGAACCAGACGATGAAGACGAGGAACGCGCCGGGCAGGAGTACCTGGAGCCCGTCGAGCCAGCTCTGCGTCTTCGCCACGCCGACGCCCGCGGCGCGGACGCGCTGCGACTGCCGCGCGTACCGGTCCACGAACTCCTGCTCGCCGCCGATCCCGCGCAGCACCCGCAGGCCGACCACCGTGTCGGCGCCGAGCGTGGTGAGCCCGCCCGACTCCTCCCGCCAGACGGCCTGACGACTGCGCAGGGGCCGCAGCAGTAGGGCCAGCACGAGCGCGACCGCGGGCACGCCGATGACGACGGCGAGCCCGAGCGGCACGGACGCGTTCAGCATGATGATCGAGACGGCGATGAAGGCGACCACTCCGCCGCCGAGGCGCGCGGTGACGTCGAACATCGCGCCCAGCCGCAGGGAGTCGGTGCTGACCGTCGCGACGATCTCGCCCGACGACGTCGTGGCGGTGATCGCCGGACCGGTCTCGGCCGAGTGGTAGCCGATCAGCCGAGCGATGCCGAGCGACGAGCGCAGCCAGTTCGACACGGCCATCCGGTGGCGCAGCATCCCGGTCACCGCCTGGATCACGGCGACCAGCAGCAGGCCGCCGCACCACAGCCAGAGCCGGCCCGAGTCGCCCGCGACGCCCTCGTCGACCGCGCGGCCGAGCAGGTACGGCCAGACGGCCTGGCACAGCATCCACACGACGCCGAAGAGCACACCGGCCGTGAGGGTCGCAGGCTGACGGGCCGCCTGCCAGAGCAGGAACCGCGGAACGGACGAGAGGTGCTTCTCCGACGGCCGGGCCGAGGGGATGCGCGAGCCGCGCGGCGGGCGCGCGGACGGCGGGTGGGAGGCGGACGGGCGGGCAGCGCGGACGCTGGACACGGTGTGCTCCTGGGGGATCGTGCGGGTGAGATGCGGGTGAGAGGGTGCGGTGTGGCGTCGCTCAGCGACCCGGCGGAGTGAGCGCGGCGACGGCGGCGGCGTCCAGCGCGACCGCGGGCGCCTGCCGGAGCAGGAGCGTCAATTGGGACGCCGTCTCGAGTTCCTCGACGAGGTCGATGGCCGCGTCGAGGGAGGCGGCCGCGACCAGCGGGCCGTGGTTGCCGAGCAGCAGAGCGGCGTGCCCGGGCGCCGCCGCCGCGACGCCGGACGCGAGCTCGGAGCTGCCGGGCGGTGCGTAGGGGACGAGCGGGACGTCGCCCAGTCGCATCACCCGGTAGGGCGTCAGCGGCGGGAGCTGGGCGAATCCGCCGTCGCCGGGCGGCAGGCAGGCGACCGCCGTGGCGTAGGGCGAGTGGAGGTGCACGACCGCGGTGGCCTCGGGGTGCGCCGCGTACATCGCGGCGTGCAGGGGCAGTTCCTTGGTGGGGCGCGGGACGTCCGGGTTGTCGGACGGGGTGGCGGCGAGTTCCGACTCCGTGACCGAGCGCAGCGACGACCCGGTCGGCGTCGCGATGATGCGCGTGCCAACGCGGACGCTCACGTTGCCCGAACTGCCGGGCGAGAGACCGGCGGCCGACAGGTGACGGCAGGCGCGCACGACGGCTGCGCGCGCCTCCGCCTCGTGGGCCCGTGCCTCGTCGTCGAGTCGTGTCATGGTGCCACCTGCCAAGCGTCGGTGAAAAGGGTGGCGGCGCCGAAGTTGCCCGACTTCAGGAGCACCGCGATGGTGCGGCCGTGTCCCCTGCCGTCGGCGCCGCCGGTGGAGGCGACCGCCCACGGGACGCCCGGAGCGGCTTGCGCCCCGATCCGGAGGCGCGAGATTCCCAGGCGGCTGGTCACGGCGCCGGAGGTCTCGCCTCCCGCGATCAGCAGGTGGCTGTAGCCGAGGTCGTCGACGGCGAAGGCGGCGAGTTCGGACAGCGCGTCCTCCAGCAGGGCGGCCGCCCGTTCGGTGCCGAGCTCGCTCTGGGCCGCCGACACGTCGGGGGAGGCATGCACGAGCACGGGCGCGAGCTGGTCGTCGCGCGCGGCCAGAGCATCCCGGACGCGGCTGAGCGCAGCACTGTCGGAGGCGAGTAGCAGCGGGTCGAGGATGTGGCGCTCGCCGGGGAACTCTGCGATCTGCCCGCGGGTGGCGGCGGAGGCGCTGCCCGCGAGGATCAGGCGGCCGGTGACCGGGACCGGCGGCACGGATGCCGCACTGGCGTCGCCACCGCGTCCCGCATCGCCTGCGTCGGTGGAGGCGACCAGACGCGCGAGGGCGGTGGCGACGCCCGCCCCACCTCCGGCGACCACCGGTCGCTCGGTCGCGAGCTGCAGGACGGCCTCAGCGATGGTGTCGAGGTCTCCCTCGTCGAGCGCATCCACGAGCGTGTGGACCTGACCGACCCGTTCCGCGACGCTCGCCGCGCCGCGCCGAACGTCGTCCCACCGCACCAGCCCGACCGGAGCCGGCGTCTGCTGCGCGAGGAGCCGGACCAGGTTCGAGTCGCGCATCGGCGTCAGCGGATGGTCGCGCATCGGCGACTCGGCGAGCGGGACACCGTCGACGAACAGCACCCCCTGGTACTGGGTGCGCCCGGCGCAGGGAGTCGAGGGCGTTCCCACGGTGACGGCCGGCGTCCCGTCTCCCGCTTCGGCGGCGACGGCGGCGAGGGCGTCCGCGATCGGGCCGATGTTGCCGGTCGGCGTCGAATCGAAGGTGGAGCAGTACTTCTGGTAGAGCAGGGTCGCGCCGGCCGCCAGCAGCGAGCGGGCGGCCTCCGTGGAGGACGCGACCGCCGCATCCACCGGGGCGGTGCGGACCTTCAGAGCGACGACCGAGCAGCCGGACCCGTCAGAAGGGAACGTCGCCGCATCGGTGGGGACTCCGAGCAGCACGCTCGCCGGGAGGCCGGCCTCGACGACGCGCCCGGCGAGGTCGCAGGCCCCGGTGACGTCGTCGGCGATGACGCCGAGCCGCATCACGAGACGCCGACCCCGCTCCCGTCGATGACGGCGTGCTCGCCCGCGACGACGACGGTCGCGCCCGCGTCGCGGAGCAGCTGCAGGTCGTCCGGATCGGCGCCCGAGTCGGTGAGGATGACATCCACCAGGTCGAGGCCGCCGACGCGGATCGGCGCGCGCGACCCGAGCTTGGAGTGGTCGACGAGCAGCACCGTCATACGGGCCGCGCGGGCGAGCTCCTGCTTCAGTTCGGCGTCGAGGGCGTTGGCGCAGAGGATGCCGCTGGTGTCCACGGCGGTCGCGGAGAGCACCGCGACGTCGAGCGAGTAGTCGGCGATGGTGCGCCGGGCGGTCGCCCCCGCGAAGCTGCGCGTCTCGTTCTGGTAGACGCCGCCGATGGCGACCAGTTCGACGTCCTCACGCTCGATGGCGGCCCGGATGACCGGGGCGGAGTGGCTGACGATGGTCGTGCCCGGCCGCAGCATCCCGGCCAGCGGAGCCACGGTCGTGCCCGCGTCGAGCGCGACCGTCACGGCGCCGTCGAGCAGGTCGAGGCACGCCTCGGCGATGGATCGCTTCTCGCCGCTTCCGGTGACCGCCCGCTCGTCGAAGGGGCGGCCGTGCCCGAGATTCGGGAGGCTCGCGCCGCCGACCACGCGCCGTGCGAGGCCGTCGCCTTCGAGCTGCCGGAGGTCACGGCGGATCGTCATCTCGGAGACGCCGAGCTCTTCCGCGACGCGCGACGACGACACGTAGCCCTCCGCTGAGAGCCGTCGGAGCAGCTCCTCGCGACGGGCAGGGGCATCGGTGTAGCGCACGCGTCCATCCAAGCGGCTGCCCGGAGCGCTTGTCAACAAACGGACAAATCTTGACGTGAATGTTCAGAAGTGAACAGAATGGAGCACGTGACCCCCGCTTCGCTCGCCGCACTCGGCGTCGACGTCGGCACCACCAACACGAAGGTGGTGCTGGCCGTGCTCGGCGACGGCGTGCGCGAGGAGCGCACGGTGACGGTGCCGACTCCCGGCAACGGCGCTGGGCTGCAGGCCGTGGTCCTCGCTGCCCTCCGCGACGTGGCCGCCGACAGCCCGCTGCCGGTCGCGGCGATCGGGATAGCGGCGATGGGCGAGACGGGGTGCCTCACCGCCCCCGACGGCCGGCCCCTCGGGAACCTTCTGCGCTGGGCCGACGGAGACGGCGCGTCGGCCGACCGGTTGGTCGCGGCCGCCGGCGCGGAAGCCCTCTACGCGGCCACGGGGGTTCCAGTGCCCTCGAAGTCGCCGCTGAGTCACTGGCTGCGGCTCTCCGACGACGGGGATGCGCGGCTCGCCGACGCGAACTGGCTCGGCGCCGACGGCCTCGTCATCTCCGCCCTCACCGGCCAGGCGGCCACCGACCACACCCTCGCGGCGCGCACGATGGCCTACCGCCTCCCCGCCGCTGGCGCGGGCGACGCGCTGTCTCCCGCGTTCGACGCCGATCTGCTGGCGCTCGCAGGACTCACCCCCGACCGGTTCCCGCGCGTCGCCCGCCCAGGAGAGACGGCGGGACGCCTCACTGCCGCGGCGGCGGCTGCCACGGGGCTCGCGGCCGGGCTCCCGGTCATCGCCGCGGGCCACGACCACGCGGTCGGCGCCTGGGCGGCCGGCGTCCGCGCCCCGGGCGACGCCGCCGACTCCGTCGGGACCGCCGAGGCACTGCTCCGTGTGACCGCCGACGTGCCCCGGGAGGGCGCCCTCCGCCACGGTATGAGCCTCGGGCGCACCGTCGACGGGCGTCACGAAACGCTCCTCGCCGGCAACCCGGCCGCGGGCGCGCTCGTGGAGTGGACGTTCGCCGAACTCCTGCCGGGCACCGACCGGAACGACGTGCTGGCGCAGGCGCTCGCCTGCGCCGACGGCCCGGTGGAGGCGTTCCTGCTCCCGTACCTCCGCGGCCGGCAGTCGCCCGCACCCGACGCCTCGGCCACGCCGCGGCTGGTCGACCTGACCGGCGGCTCGGCGGCCGCATCCACTCGGCTGGCCGATCCCGCGTCCACCCTCACCGCCGTGCTCGCCGGACTGGCGCTGCAGCTCGCGTGGATGGATGCGGCTCAGACCGAGCTCGCCGGCCCCCGCCGCGAGCGCCTGGCCGTGCTCGGCGGCCCCGGTGCGGGCAACGACGCCTGGTGGCGGCTGAAGCAGCGCATCCTGCCCGGCTCGCTCGGGCGCGTGGATGCGGCCGAGCCGGTCGCGACCGGTGCCGCCATGCTGGCCGCGCACCGCGTCGCGGGCCTCACGACCTCGCTGCCCCTGCGCAGCGCCGACAGCGCCGCTTCCGCGGGCGATCCGGCCCTGCTGGACGCCTTCGTGCAGGCGGCGACGCTCCACGACAAGGAAACCGTATGACCGACACCACCTCCCGTCCCGCGCTCGACCTCGACGCCATCGCCCGCCCTTCCGGCGGCCTCGCGATGGTGGCGATGGACCAGCGGGAGAGTCTGCGGCACATGTTCGACCTCGCGGGCTCCGGGCGACCGGCCGACGACGTCCTCATCCGGTTCAAGCTCGATGTGGCCGAAGCGCTCGGCCCACTGGCCTCCGGCTTCCTGATCGACCGGCACTTCGGGTTCGAGGCCGTCCGCGACGCCCTCCCGTCCGGCACCGGCCTGATCCTCGCCGCCGACGAGCTGACGCAGGCGGAAGGCGGCCCGGTCGAGGAGACCGCGCTCGACGAGGTCGTGCTGACACAGACCGACCTCGCGGGTGTGTCCGCGCTCAAACTGCTGATCATCTGGCGCCGTGACGCGAAGCGCGAGCAGCGCGTCCGTCTGGTCGAGCGGTTCGTCGCCGAGTGCCGCGCCCGCGGGGTGCTGTCGGTGCTCGAGCCGGTCGTGCGCGCGACCCCCGAGGAGCTCGACGCCGGTACGTGGGATTTCGACATCGCGATCCGCGAGGCCGCGAGCGAGCTGTCGCCGCTCGGCCCGAGCCTCTACAAGGTGCAGGTCCCGCTGTCGGGAACCGGCGATGCCGGCGAGCAGCGGGACGCGAGCGAGCGGCTCGACGCATCCATCACCGGGCCGTGGGTGGTCCTCTCGCAGGGAGTCGAGCGTCCGGCGTTCCTGCCCGCGGTCGAGGCGGCCTGCCGGGCGGGCGCGAGCGGCTTCCTCGCCGGGCGCGCGCTGTGGAGCGACGTGGTCGGCCGCGGCGACGTCCCCTCTGCGCTGCGCGAGTTGTCGGTGCCGCGACTCGAAGCCCTGATCGACGTCGTCGACCGCGAGGCGCGTCCGTGGCGGGAGGCGCGATGATCGCCGGACTGCTGCACACCGTCCCCGCCCTCGCGCCGACGTTCGACCTGCTCGTCGCGGACGCTGTCCCCGGCGTCGAGCGCGAGCACGTCGTGGACGCGTGGATGCTCGAGACGGCCATCGCCGAGGGCGTCACGCCCGCGGTCCGCTCGCGCGTCGCCTCCCACCTGCGGCACCTGGCCGACTCGGGCGCCGACGCGATCCTGGTGACCTGCTCCTCCATTGGCGAGGCCGCCGAGGAGGCCGCCGCCGATCTCGGCATCCCCGTCATCCGGGTCGATGCCGCCATGGCCGCCGAAGCCGCACACGTCGCGGCGGGGCGTGTCGCGGTGCTCGCGACGAACACCGCGACGCTCGGGCCGACCACGCGGCTCATCGAGCGGGAGGCGACGGCGCAGGGTGTCGACACGACCGTGACGGCGGCCGTCGTCGAGGGTGCGGCCGCCGCTCGCTCGGCAGGCGACCAGGCCGGCCACGACCGCCTCATCGCGGAGGCCGTGCGCGCTGCTGCACAACCGGCGGACGGCGGTGCGCCCGCCGGCGTGATCGTCCTCGCGCAGGCGTCGATGGCCGCAGCCGCCGAGGCGGCAGGCGTCGGCATCCCCGTGCTCACCTCCCCGGCCGGCGGCGTCGCCCGGCTCGCGGAGGCACTGACCCCGTCGGACCCGGGAAGGCCGTCCGCCAGCGCGAACCGGCCGGCCGCTCCCGGGTCCGACGGTCCTTCTCCGGCGGCGTCCTCATGACCGGGGTCGACCTCCTCGCCTACGCCGACCGCCTCGGCGGCGACCTGCCGCGGCTCGGCGCTCTGCTCGACGGTCCGTTGCGCGACTTCGCCGGGGTGCACATCCTGCCTTTCTTCGTGCCCTACGACGGCGCGGACGCCGGTTTCGACCCGATCGACCACAGCGCGGTCGACCCCCGCCTGGGTGGCTGGGACGACGTGCGCGCGATCGCGCGACGGCGCGAGGTGACGGTCGATCTGATCGTCAACCACGTGTCGAGCGAGTCGGCCGAGTTCGTGGACTGGCTGGCGCTCGGCGATCAGTCGGCCCACGACGGGATGTTCCTCACCTTCGACACCGTCTTCCCCGACGGTGCGTCCGAGGACGAGATCACGGCGTTCTATCGCCCGCGCCCCGGGCTGCCCTTCACCGCCTACCGGATGGCCGACGGCCGGCGGCGCCTCGTGTGGACCACCTTCATGCCCAGCCAGGTCGACCTCGACGTGGCGAACGACCGCGCCCGCGCGTACCTGCGCCGCACCCTCGCCGAGCTGAAGTCGGGCGGTGTCACGACGGTCCGCCTCGACGCCGTCGGGTACGCGGTGAAGACGCCCGGCACTGACAGCTTCATGACCCCCGAGACCCTGGGGTTCGTGCGGGAGATCGTCGGGATGGCGCGCGGCGAGGGGCTCCGCGTCCTGGTGGAGGTGCACGCGCACTACAGCCAGCAGCTCGCCATCGCGCCGCTCGTCGACTACGTCTACGACTTCGCGCTGGCCCCCCTGCTGCTGCACAGCCTCGGCACGGGGACGACGGATCGCCTGGCGGAGTGGCTGCGCATCCGCCCGCAGAACGCCATCACCGTGCTCGACACCCACGACGGCATCGGCATCATCGACGCGGGTCCCTCCGGCGACCGGCCCGGGCTGATCGACGAGGCCGAGATGGCCGCCATCTTCGACCGCGCCGCCGACGCCACGCACGGGCACTCGACCCTGGCGTCCGTGATCCCGGCGTGGATGAGTCTCCCGCACCAGATCAACGCGACCTTCTTCTCCGCCCTCGGCGCCGACTCCCGCAGCTACCTCCTCGCACGAGCAGTGCAGCTGTGGCTCCCGGGCAGGCCGCAGCTCTACTATGTCGGGCTTCTCGGCGGCCTGGATGATGTGGCGCTGTTCCAGCGGACCGGCCAGGGACGCGACGTCAATCGTCACGTCTACACGCCCGACGAGCTGGAGGCGGCCCTCGCCGGCGAGGTCACGCGAGCCCAATTGGCGCTCGTCCGCTTGCGGTCGACGCATCCCGCCTTCACGGGCGCGTTCCGCTACCGTGTGGAGGCGGACGGCGCTCTCGAACTGGAGTGGACCCTCGGCGACGAGCGCGCCGCCCTCAGCGTCTCGTTCTCCCCCGAGCCACGGTTCCGCATCCGCACCACGGGTGCAGGCGGTGCGCTCGCCGCCGACTCCGTCGAAGCGCTCGCCGCGCTCTGAATCCCCCATCCCTCACTCCCTACCGACGAGGACCAGTGCAGACCACCCAGGACATCACCGTCACCCGCAGCGCGACCGAGGTCGTGCTGGTCGCCCCCGCGTACACGCTCGGCGTCGCGCTCGCGCGTCCTCGCGCCACGATCGCGGGTTCGGATGGGGAGATCTGGAGCGACCTGTCGCTGCTGTCGAGCGTCGACCGGGTCGGGCTGCCGGACGAGTCGTCCGGGCCGACCGCGGTGACGGTCGAGGAGCAGCAGGACGGATCGGTCCGCGTCACCGTGCTGTCCGACTCGAGCGCCTGGGCGACGAAGGCAGTCGTGCTGCTCTGCACGCCGCGCGAGGTGCGCGCCCGGGTGGAGGTCACGACGGAGGACGACGACGCCCGCATCGCCGACCTGACGATGTTCGGCGGGCAGGCGGCGCTCCCCACGGGCGCCGCGGGCACCTTCCGCTCGGGCATCCGCTTCCCCTCGATCTTCGTGCCGACGCCGACCGAGCCGATCCAGGTCGTCCGGCTGTCCAACACGCAGGCGCAGCTGGGCGTCGTCGGCGACGCCGAACCCGGTCGTCTGCACGGCATCTTCTCGCCGCCGCCACTCGTGTTCGCCCTCGGCCGGCCGTCCATCTCCCCGACGGCCCCGCACGGCCCGACCGACATGCCGGTCGGCGACTGGCTCGGCGTCTCGGTGGTCGCCCCGGTCGCCCAGCTCGGCTTCACGACGTACCGCTACGACGTGCTCGACGGCGGCTTCCTGTTCCGGCTCACGTACGAAGGCCACACGCGGGTGCGGGCCGGTGGATGGGTGTCCCCCGAGTTCGTGCTGCGGCCGGCCGGTGCGCCGCTCAGCGCCATCCGCGACTACCGGAACGACCTCGCCGCGCGCGGCTGGGCGGCCGACGCCGCCGAGCCCGCCGGGTGGTGGCACGAGCCGATCTTCTGCGGCTGGGGCGCCCAGTGCGCGCTCGCCGTCCGGATGAGCCACGAGGGCGAAGCGCTCGCGACCGACAACGCGGACGGATTCGTGCTGCCCGCCGGGGCGGCCTTCGCGCCGGACCTCGCACGCCAATACCTGTACGACCGCTGGCTGAACCGTCTGGAGGAGCGCGACATCCGCCCGGGCACGGTCGTCATCGACGACCGCTGGCAGGCCGACTACGGCACCAACACCGTCGACACCGAGAAGTGGCCCGACCTGCGCGCCTGGATCGACGAGCGTCACGCCGCCGGTCAGCGCGTCCTGCTCTGGTTCAAGGCGTGGGACCCGGCCGGGCTGCCGCCGGAACTGACCGTCCGCGACGCGTTCGGCCGTCCCGTCGCCGTCGACCCGTCGAATCCGGCGTACCTCGAGGCGCTCGCCGAGCAGGTCACGCGGATGATCTCGGCCGACGGCCTCGACGCCGACGGCTTCAAAGTGGACTTCACGCAGCGGGCTCCCTCCGGCGTCACCCTGCGCACCCACGGCGACGGGGTGTGGGGGATCAACGCCCTCCACACGATCGTGAAGACGATCCACGAGGCCGCCCATGCGGTCAAGCCGGATGCGCTGGTCGTCACGCACACCGTGCATCCCTCGTTCTCCGACGTGACCGACATGGTCCGCCTCAACGACGTGCTCGAGGACTCGGTGCACGGCGAGCCGGTGCCCGTCGGCGACCAGCTGCGCTACCGCCACGACATCGCAGCGGCGGCGCTGCCCGGGCACCCGATCGACACCGATCAGTGGCCGATGCCGAACCGGGAGGAGTGGCTCGCGTACGCGCGCCTCCAGCCGTCGCTCGGGGTGCCGGCGCTGTACTACGTGGAGTCGATCGACAACAGCCGGGAGGCGGTCACCGACGGCGACCTCGACGAGATCGCCACGCTGTGGCGCCAGTACCGGGCGGGTCTGCGGACCGGAGGGCGCGCTGCGAAGGAGCCGACCTCCGTATGAGCGCGTTCACCGAGGTCGCTCCCGGCGTGCACCGGTTCGCGGACACGTGCAACGTGTACGTGGTGCTGCCTGCCGACGGGACGGCCCGGGCGATCGCCGTCGACTTCGGCTCGGGGGATGTGCTGGACCACCTCGGCGAGCTCGGTCTCGACACGCTCGACGCCATCCTGATGACGCACCACCACCGCGACCAGGGTCAGGGACTCCCGCGCGCCGTCGCCGCGGGCATCCCGATCCACGTGCCGCCGGTGGAGCAGGACCTGTTCGCCCGCGTCGACGAGATGTGGTCGGCCCGTGCGCTCTACAACGACTACAACCTGCGGCAGGACCGCTTCTCGCTTCTCGACCCGGTCCCGGTGGCCGGGACGGTGCCCGAGTACCGGAGCGCGACGTTCGGCGGCGTCGAGGTGACGACCATCCCGACGCCCGGTCACACGATGGGTTCGGTTACGTACCTGGTCGACCGCGGGGATGCGCGGGTCGCCTTCACCGGCGACCTCATCTACGCGCCGGGCAAGGTGTGGTCGCTCGCGGCGACGCAGTGGTCGTACACCGAGAACGAGGGCCCGGCGATGAACGTGCTCTCGTGCATGCTGCTGCAGGAGGAGGAGCCGACCATCCTGCTCCCCTCGCACGGCGAGCCGATGCCCGACGCGATCGACGCCCTCGACCGGCTGGCGGCGCGGATGAGCGGGTACGTCGACTCGCGCCGCACCCACCCGTGGGATCTGCGGGACTGGCTGGAGCGTCCCTTCGTCCGCCTCACCGACCACCTGCTGCTGAACCGCACCGCCAACTCCTGCGTGTACGTGCTGCTGAGCGACTCGGGCGCCGCGCTCTTCATCGACTACGGCTACGACATGTCGACCGGCTGGCCTGCGGGAACAGACCGCGCCGCGCGCCGGCCGTGGCTCGCCTCGCTACCCGCGCTCAAGCGCGACTTCGGCGTCACCTCGGTCGAGGTCGTGCTCGGCACGCACTATCACGACGACCACATCGCTGGATTCAACCTCCTGCGCGACGTCGAAGGCACCGAGGTGTGGCTGCCCGAGAACGTCGCCCCGATCATGGCCGACCCGATGCGGACCGACCTGCCGTGCCAGTGGTTCGAGCCGATCCCGGCGGACCGCGTCCTTCCGCTCGGCGAGACCGTGCGCTGGCGCGAGTACGAGATCGTGACGCACGAGCTGCCCGGTCACACGCTCTACGCCGCCGCGTTCGAGTTCGAGGTGGACGGCGTGCGCGTGCTGGCGACCGGGGACCAGCAGACCGCGGAGGGCCGCCTCGGCGTGCAGCGCGAGATCCTCAACTACCAGTACCGCAACCGGTTCCGCCGCGACGACTTCATCCAGAGCGCCGCGCTCTATCGGCGGGTGGCACCCGGTCTCATGATCACCGGTCACTGGCAGGGCCGCGAAGTGGACGAGGACTACCTGCAGCTGCTGACCGAGCAGGGCGACGAGCTGGCGAGCATCCACGACGGCCTGCTCCCCGACGACGGGATGCTGCCGCCGGCGGACGGCAATCTGGTGCTCGTCGAACCGTACTATCAGCGGGTCGCAGCGGGCGCAGCGCTCGAGTACGAGGTGGTCGTGGTCAACGTATTCGACGGGCCGCGCGAGGTCGTGGCGAGGCTCGTGACGCCCGACGGCTGGAGCGATCCCGACCCCGCGACGGTGATGGCCGAGGCGGGCGAGACGGTCCGGCTGCGGTTCGCGGTGCGCGCCACCGACACGGTGCGCAAGCGGCAGCGGCTCGCCGCCGACGTGACCATCGGGAGCGTGCGCTACGGCCAGGCGGGCGACGCCGTGGCGGACACGGTCGCGCCGCCTGGCGTGTCCCACAGCGCCCCGGCTCTCGACAGCGCGGGGTCGCTCGGCTAACCTGCGGCCGTGGACCGCATCCCGCTCTACCGCGAATGGCACGGCGACCCCGACTCGCCGCACCCGCCGCTGCTGCTCATCCACGGCGGCGGTGCGACCATCGCGACCAACTGGGGGATGCTGCTCCCGCTCGTGGCACCCACCCGCTCGGTGCTCGCGGTCGAGCTGCAGGGACACGGCCGCACGCCGTCCGGCGACCGGCCGGCCAGCTTCGCGGGGTCGGCGGACGACGTCGCGGCGGTGCTCACCGACCTGCGCCTCGGACCGGTGGATGTGCTCGGCTTCAGCAACGGCGGACAGGTCGCGATCCAGCTCGCCGCGCGGCACCCCTCCGCGGTGCGCCGGCTGATCGCCGCGTCGACGCCCGTCCGGCGCTCGGCGATGGTCGACGGCTTCTGGGAGGGACTCGCCGGCGGGACCTTCGAGGACATGCCGGCGCCCTACCGGGATGCTGACCTCGCGGTGAGCCGCGACCCCGGGCATGCGCGGCGGATGTTCGAACTCGATCGCGAGCTGATGCTGGGCTTCGAGGACTTCCCGGACGCGCTGCTCGCGGCGGTCACGGCCCCGACGCTCGTCGTCGGCGCCGACCGCGACGTCATCCGCGCCTCCCACTTCGTCGAGCTGGCCGCCCTGCTGCCGGACGCGCGACTCCTGATCGTGCCCGGCATCCACGGCGACTACCTGGGGGAGCGCCTCGCCGCCGCCGGCGACCCGGCGCCCCTCCGCCGCACGCTCCACCACCTTCTGGCCTTCCTCGACGCCCCCTGACGCTCGCGGCCGGCGCTCGCGGCCGGCGGGACGGTCAGCGGGTGAGGTCGGCGGCGAGGATGGCGTCCACTTGGCTCAGAGCCTCGATCATGCCCTGCTCCTGGCCCATCTCGAGCAGTTGACTCATCTGGTCGGCGCTGGCGAACTGGTTGAGGATCGTCATCCGGGTGCGGCCGTCGCGCTCCTCCAACGTCGCGACCATGCGCCCGGGCTCGCCCGGCGCCGGCGCTCCGCCTTCCTCGGCGAAGCCGTCGTCCAGGGCCAGCCGGCCGGTGGGCTCGATCTCGACGAACCGCCACCAGCCCCAGGCCTTGGTGCCGTCGGGAATGGTCATGTAGTACGTCGCGCGTCCGCCCGGCTCGAACTCGAAGACCTCGAACGTGGCGGGGTACCCGGGAGGTCCCCACCAGCGCTCCAGCTGGCGCGGATCGGACCACAGCTGCCAGACGCGCTCCTGGGGGACGTCGTACTCGGTGACGATCGTGAGCGTCAGCGCATCCGCGTCCTTGGTCGACTCGATGAAGGTCATCGATCCTTCCTTTCTCGTTCGGTGGTGCTCGTGGTCTTCCGGCCCTCCCCGGCGAGGATGCGGTCGATGGCGGCGTCGCGGCCGCGCCAGATCTCCTCGTACGCGTCGAGCAGCCGGGATGCGCGCCGGATGGTCTCGGGGTCTCCTGTGACGACCCGCTCGCGTCCGCGCGCCCGCTTGCGGACGAGGCCGGCGCGTTCGAGCACCGCGACGTGCTTCTGCACCGCCGCGAAGCTCATGTCGTACCGCTCGGCGAGTTCGCTCACCGAGTGCGCACCCTGGAGGGACCGGGCGACGATGTCCCGCCGCGTCGCATCCGCCAGCGCCTGGAAGATGCGGTCGACCTCAGCATCCGTCAACTCATCTACAACCATTTGGTTGTACGTTACCGCCCACCCCCCCCCCGCGCAACCCCCACCCCCACCCCACCGCACCCGTGAGGTGCTCGACGTTGCTCGCGACACGCGGTGCAGCGCGACAAGAACGAGCACTTCACCGGCCCGAGCGACGTCCACGCGCGCAGGCCACGGGAGGGCGCGACGCGCGCGCCGTGTTGACCCGCCTGCCCGCAGCACCCTAGTATCTGTGGGAACGATCCCACACGATCCACCAGCGCAGGCGCGGTCGTGCTCCCCTCGGAAGGACATCATGGCAAACGGCCTCCGCGCCGTTCTCTCGCTCGACATCGGCGGCACGAAGCTCGCCGTCGGTGTCGTCACGGAAGACGGACGAACCCACGCACTGATCGTCGAACCCACCCGGCGCGAGGAGGGTCCGGGTGCGATCGTTCCCAGACTCTTCGACATGGGCCACCGTGCGATCGCCGAGTCCGGTCTGCCCGTCGAGGCGGTCGGCATCTCGTGCGGCGGTCCGCTCCACGCGAAAGCCGGCGTGCTGACCGGTCCGCTCCACCTCCCCGGCTGGGTCGATCTCCCCATCGTGGAGCTCGCCGAGCGCGAGTTCGGCATCCCGGCGGTCCTCGAGAACGATGCGACGGCCGGTGCGCTGGGCGAGTTCCGCTACGGCGCGGCGCGCGAGGCGGACACCATGGTGTACCTCACGATCAGCACCGGGATCGGCGGCGGCGCGGTCATCGACGGTCGCCTGCACCGCGGCGCGGCCGGCAACGGCGGCGAGTTCGGTCACGTCATGGTCCGCACCGGCGGCCGTCCGTGCCTCTGCGGCCGCCGCGGCTGCCTGGAGGGCTACGCGTCCGGAACCTCCATCGCCCAGCGCGCCCGTGAAGCCGTGGATGCGCGCGGCGCCGGTTCGGCCCTCGCCGCCTTGCCGGTGGTCCGCGCCGAGGACGTCGTCGCGGCTGCCGCTGCGGGCGACGCGCTCGCGACCGAGCTGTGGGACGAGACCATCGACGTCCTCTCCGTCGCGCTCACCGACCTCGTCAACGTCTTCGAACCCGACCTGGTCGTGCTCGGCGGGGGCGTCACCCGCTCCGGGGACGCCCTCCTCGTGCCGGTCCGCGAGCGCGTCGCCGCCGACGCCATGCCGCCGGCCGCCGCCGCATCCACGGTCGTGCTGGCCGCCCTCGGCGACGTCGTCTGCGTGGTCGGCGCAGGAGCCGTCGCATTCGATCGCCTCGACCAGCTCGCCCCCACCGGCGCAGCGCCGAAGGGAGCCCACCATGGCTGAATGGATGCGCGAACAGCTGGAGGCCCACATCCAGGTCGCCGAGCAGGGCGAGAAGCTGCTGCCCGCCCTGCGCGAGGTCGGGAGGGTGCTGTGCGACGCGTTCGCCGAGCGCGGCATCCTGTACACGTTCGGCAACGGCGGCAGCGCGGCCGACGCCCAGCACTTCACAGGCGAGATCATCGGCCACTACAAGCGCGACCGCAGGCCGCTCGGAGCAGTCACCCTGAGCACCGACCCCACCACGATGACGTGCATCGCGAACGACTACTCGTACGACGACGTCTTCTCCCGCCAGGTGCTCGGACTGGCGCGGCCCGGGGATGTGGTCGCCGCTTTCACGACGAGCGGCAGGAGTGCGAACATCGTCTCAGCGCTCGAGGCGGCGAAGTCGGCCGGCGCCACGACGGTGCTGTTCGGCGGAGGCGACGGCGGCCCGGCGAGGCGGTTCGCCGACTACGCGCTGCTCAGCCCGTCCACGGCCACCCCGAGGATCCAGGAATTCCACACCTTCATGCTCCACGTGCTCTCCGAGATCGTGGACGCGTGGGCCGACGGCGACGAGGAGTACGCACTGTGACCACCCCTGACACGCGCGAAGCCCAGAACTCCGGACCTTCCCCGGTCGACACGCCGCGGGTCGGTGGGGAGACACCCGAGAAGGTCGCGGTGGATGCGGCGCAGGAGCCGCGGGTCAGCGAGACGCCGGAAGCCCCCGGCACCCCGGCCGCCGCCCAGAAGGCGCCGGTCGCGAACGCTCCGGCCGGCACCCAGCCCCGCGACCTCGCGCCCGCGAAGCGCCCGACCGCGACACCGCAGCGCACGCTCCACATGATCGGCAACGCCCACCTCGACCCGGTGTGGCTGTGGCCGTGGCAGGAGGGCTACCAGGAGGCGCGCGCGACGTTCTGGTCGGCCATCCACCGCATGGAGGAGTACCCCGACTTCGTCTTCACCTGCGACCAGATCGTGCTGCTCAGCTGGGTCGAGGAGTCCGACCCCGAGCTGTTCGAGCGCATCAGGGAACGCGTCGCCGAGGGCCGCTGGGTCAACGTCGGCGGCTGGTGGGTCGAGCCCGACAACAACATGCCGATGGGCGAGAGCGTCGTCCGCCAGGGCCTCTACGGCCAGCGCTACCTGGAGTCGCGCTTCGGCATCCCGGCGACGGTCGGCATGAACGTCGACCCGTTCGGCCACAACGCGATGCTGCCGCAGATCCTGCGCGGGCAGGGCATGGACTCGTACACGTTCCTCCGCCCCGGCCCGCACGAGTCCGATCTCGCCTCCAGCCTGTTCTGGTGGGAGGCGCCCGACGGTTCCCGCGTGCTCGCCTACCGCATCCCGTTCGAGTACGGGAGCCCGCCCGGTTCGGTCGACGGCCAGACCGAGAAGTCGCTGGCGGCACTCGACCGCACCGTCGGCTTCGGCGAGAACGCGACCGCGATGGTCTTCTACGGCGTGGGCAACCACGGCGGCGGCCCCACGATCGCGAACATCGAGTCCATCCACCGCTACGACCGGATGGGCTCCTTCGGAAGGATGACGATGTCCTCACCGCGCACGTACTTCGACGAGGTCCTGGGCCGCGGCGAGGCGTTCCTGGATGCGCTTCCCGTGCGCCGCGACGACCTGCAGCACCACGCGCCCGGCTGCTACTCGGCGCACTCCGGCATCAAGGCCTGGCAGCGCCGCGCGCAGTTCGCCGTGCTGAACGCCGAGCGCTGGGCGGCCGTCGTCGCCGCGCACGACGGCGTCGAGTACCCGCGCGAGCAGCTGGAGACGGCCTGGAAGCAGGTGCTGTTCAACCAGTTCCACGACATCCTGCCGGGGTCCGCGATCGAGCCTTCGTACGACGACGCGCGCGACCAGCTCGGGGAGGCGGTCGCGATCTCGAAGCGGATCGTCACCCGCGCCCACAACATCATCGCCCGCCAGGTGCAGGTGGACCGCGAGGACGGCACGCAGCCGGTCCTGGTCTTCAACCCGCACCCGTGGGCGGTGTCGGTGGATGTGGACTTCCAGTACGGCGCCCAGCGCGGCGGCGTGCACGTGGTCGACGAGAACGGCGAGCCCGTCGTCTTCCAGAACTCGCAGTCGACCGCGACGACGGATGACGTCTCGCGCGGCGCCGTCGTGTTCCGCGCCGACGTCCCGGCTCTCGGCTACCGCCTGTACCGCCTGCGTCCGGGCTCCGGCCCCGGCGCTGCGGGCAGCGGCCTGACCGTCACCGAGGACACCCTCGAGAACGAGCACGTCCGCATCCGCATCGACCAGAAGACGGGCTGGATCTCGTCCTACCTCGTCAAGGCGACCGGAGTGGATGTGATGGCCGGCGTCGACGGCGCCCAGCACACCCAGATCAACGACGACCCGACCGACACCTGGGGCCACCGCGTGGTCTCGTACGCCTGGCCGGGCGCCACCATGGAGCTCGAGCGCATCGTCGTCCGCGAGACGGGACCGCTCCGTTCGCGCGTCCGGATCGAGCGCGCGTGGGGCGCATCCACCCTGGTCGAGGAACTCGTGCTGGACCACGACTCGCCCATCCTGCGGGTCAACGTCACGCTCGACTGGCGCGAGCAGGCCCACCTGCTGAAGCTGCGCTTCCCGACCGTTCTAGAGGACCCGGCGGCGACCTACGAGATCCCGTTCGGGCACCTCGAACGTCCCGTCGACGGCGCCGAAGAGCCGGCCCAGTCGTGGGTGGACCTCACGGGGACGGTCGACGGCACGCCCGCCGGCCTCACGGTGATCACCACCAACAAGCACGCCTACGACGTGAGCCCCAGCACCCCCGACCACGGCGACCAGCCCAGCATCGGCGTCACCGCGGTGCGCAGCCCGGTCTACTCGTGGCACGACCCGCGCCTCCTCGACCCGGACGGCATCTACTCGTTCCAGGATCAGGGCATCCAGCGCTTCAGCTACGAGCTGGTGCCGCATGCCGGAGACTGGCGCGACGCCGACCCGATCCGTCGCGCGCTTCAGCTGGGGAACCCGGTGCGGGCGATGCAGGAGTCCTTCCACGACGGCGCGCTGCCCCCTGTCCACTCGTTCGCCGGCGACGCCGGCGGAGCGGTCATGGTCACCGCGCTGAAGGGAACCGAGGACGCGACCGAGGCGCCCGGCGGCGCCGACGTCGTCGTGCGCGCCGTCGAGACCCGCGGCGAGGCCGGGCGGTCGCGCATCGAGCTGCCCCTGCTCGGGCGCACCATCGAGGAGGACTTCGGCCCGTCGCAGCTGCGCACCTTCGTGGTGCCGGAGGACCCGGCCGAGCCCGTCCGCGAGGTCGACCTGATCGAGCGCCCGCTGACGTGAGCGCGCATCCCGAGGTGCGGGTGAGCGTCGTCGGCCCCGCTGCCGGCACGCTCGAGGTTCAGGAGGAGTGGAGCGACGCCGACCCCGGCTGGCGGCTCACCCTGCGCGTGCGTCATGGCGGCGACGAGCCGGTCGACGGCTCCGTGCTGGTGGAGGCGGCGGTGCGCGGTGCGGACGAGCCGTGGTGGCTGATCCCGGGCGCCTTCTACGGCGAGAACCGACCGGTCGAGAACACGCGCGCCTTCCCCCGCTTCGAGATCGGCGCGAACTCTCCGGAGAAGCACGACGCCCTGATCAGCGACGCCTGGGAGTTCCGGGCCGACCGGGCCGCGACGCCGGCCGTCTTCGCCTGGGCCGGCCCCGGTCACGGCGGCGTCGCGCTGGCCGCGGCGGAGACCACCGCGCTCGGCCTGACCGGGCTCGGCCTTGCGCACGACGCCGGGTGGGGCGACGCGTCGGTGAGCCTGCGGTTCCCGTACCGCGAGTTCCCGGTCACGTATTACGGGGACGCGCGCCCGCGCCCCGCGGACGTCGCAACCCACCGCTTCACGCCTGGCGAGACGGTCGAGCTGGTCGTGCGCGTCTTCGAGCTCGACGCGTCCCGCCACGCGTACGCGCCCATCCTGCGCGCCCTGCATGCCGAGTCGGCGCCCGCCGCCCCGCTCGACCCCTGGATGGATGTGGAGACGGCCGCCGACCTGACCGCCGACGGGCTGCTCCGGTGGCACTACGACCCCGACCCGGGCGTGCTGCTCGAAACCGTGGGCTTCGACCGCGAGGTCAGCGGCCGCGACGGTCTCAGCGTCGACCGGCAGGCGATGCACGTCGGCTGGGTGAGCGGCATCCCGTGGGCGTTCGCGCTGCTGTCGCAGGGGCTCCGCACCTCCCGCACGGAGGAGGTGGATGCGGCCAGCCGCGTCATCGACTTCATCACAGCATCCCTCTCGCCGTCCGGCACGTTCTGGGGCGTCTGGTACCGCGACCACGGCTGGACGCAGAGCTGGACGGAACTGAAGCGAGGCCTCCACTCGCGGACGCTGGCCGAGGCGACGCTCTTCCTGATCCGCGCGCAGGCGCTCGCGCCGCATGGGCAATGGGAGCGCGCCATCCGCTCGAACCTGGACGTCATGGTCGGCCGGCAGCGGGACGACGGCAACCTCGGCTCGGTGCATCACGCCGAGACCGGGGAGGTGCTGTCCTGGTCCGGCGCGTCCGGTGTCACCTGGATCGCCGCGCTGGTCGAAGCGGCCGACCGGGACGAGCGCTACCTGCCCGCCGCCGTGGCCGCCGGCCGCTACTACGAGCAGTTCGTCGACCGCGAGTTCATCCACGGGGCACCAGAGGACGTGGACCTCGCGCCGACCTCCGAAGACGGGTATGCGGCGGTCATGGCGTACGTCGCCCTCCACCGCGCGACCGGCGACCCGCACTGGCTCGATGTTGCGCGCCGGGCCGCCGACTGGATGCTGACCTTCCGATACAGCTACGACGTGACGTTCCCGGAGCACACGCTGCTCGGGGCGTACGGCTTCCGCACCCGCGGTGCCGACAACGCGTCGCCGTCGAACCAGCACCTGCACGCCTACGGCCTGGTCTGCACGGCGGAGCTGCGGGAGCTTTCTCGCGCGCTCGGCGACCCGCACTACGCGGCGCTCGCGGACGAGACGCTCGCCTGCTTCCGGCAGTTCATCGCCCGGGAGGACGGCGACTTCAACGCCTACCGCGGCATGGTCAGCGAGCGCTACTACCAGACCGAGTGCTTCCAGCCGAAAGGGATGCTCCTGACCCTCTCCCACGCGTGGAGCGTGGGGGTGACGCTGCTCGCCTGCGAGCAGACGCTCGCGGGCTGAGGCAGGCGCTGCGCGCCGCGTCAGCGGTGGAGGCCCCAGAACGCCCACACCGAGACCCCGTCGATCCAGTTGTCGCGGGATGCCCGGCGGGCGCTGCGCCGGACGCGGCCTGCCCGGAAGCGGATGCGCATCCATCGTCGGACACCTCCACCGGCTCGTTGTGCGCGTGGCGGCGCCCCGATCCATTGCACTGCTGTTCGATCCACGATGACCTCCGACACTGGCTATCCATGTTTGCTGGTGTTTCACAGCGTGCACTCTCGTCTTACACCTGTCAAGCGCGTATGCTGGTGTCATGGGTCGGCAGACAGATCTCGCCTTCCAGCGAGAGGACGAGGTGATTCCGCCATCGCTGCGGCTGGCGCGCGACTTCGTCAACACGGTCGAGTACCAGGAGGACGAGGAGGGCTGGGAGCAGCCGTCCGACCTGGTGCAATGGCTTCGCGCCCGCGGGCTGGTGGACGATCGGACCCGCCAAGCCGACGCCGCCGATCTCGAACTGGCGAAGACCGTACGGGAGGGCCTGCGCAGCGTGCTCGCCATGCACGCCGGTCACGACGCCGACCCGGCAGCGCTCGGCCGGCTGGACGATGCGCTCGCCGAGCTGCCCGTCCGGGTGTCGTTCGCAGCGTCGTCCGAGTTCGCGCTGGCTCCCGTCGAAGGTGCCGGGGTGCGCGGGGCGCTGGCCGCCATCCTGGATGCGGTGCGCGCCTCCCGCGAGGACGGCAGCTGGTCGCGCCTCAAGGTGTGCGACCGCGTGACCTGCCGCTGGGCGTACTACGACTACTCGAAGAACCGCTCGAGCCGCTGGTGCACGATGGCGGGCTGCGGCAACGCCGTCAAGATGCAGAAGGCGCACTCCCGCAGAACCGCCACGACGTCCTGACCCCGTCGTGGGGCGGGCGCATCACCTACTTGTCACAACACGCCGCCCGACCCACCTCCACGACGGCGTGTTGCGTCAACCAGACGCCGCGCGCGCAGCGCGCTAGCCGTCCTTGCGCAGCTGCTGCAGCAGCTCGGGCGCGCGCGCGTCCAGCACGCGGCCGCCCACCCGCACTCCGACCGCGACCAGCACCGCGCCGAGCAGGACGCCCGTGGCGAGGCCGATCCAGCCCCACGACGCGTCACGGGTGACGAGCGAAACGACGAACAGCGCGATCTCGGGCAGGCACAGCACGGCGATGATGCCCCACGCGGCGAAGGTCGGTCCGAGAAGCGAGATGTTCGAGCCCGGACGCGAGCGGAAGGGGTTGTCGCCCGGTTCCGGCACAGGGAACACCAACCGCGCCGAGGTGACCGAGCACACGGCGACGCCGCTCAGCAGCATCCCGAGCGAGAGGCCGAGCAGTCCGGGGGCGGGCGTCCAGTCGCGCTGGAAGGCGGCCGAACCGACGCCGACGAGGAGGACCGCGGGAACGGCGAACGTCAGCAGCGCCGACGCGCGGCCCCAGCGGTCGGCGCGCCCGGGGACGGCCTTCGAGACGTGGAGCGCGAAGGCGGTCGAGTCGTAGGAGACGTCCGCGATCATCCCGATGCCGAGCGCGAACGCCACGACCGGTGCCGCGGCGAAGATGTAGCCGGTCGAGTGGTTGAGGCTCGCGTAGAACAGCATCACCGCGGGGAGCAGCGGGATGACGAGGAGTTGGCGCAGGTAGCGCGGGTCCCGGAACCAGTAGGTCAGGCAGCGTGCCGCGATCGCGCCGGCCGGGGTCGCGGGCAGCACGCCGAACAGTCCTGACTTGCCGGGAGCCCGCACCCGCGACGACGCGCGCGCGGGAGTGACCAGCGATCGCGCGAGAGCCCAGCGCCACACCGCCCACAGCACCGCGAACGTCGCCAGCGCGATCAGCAGCCGGAGCGCGGCACCGAGCGGATCGCCCGCGGCGACTGCCCCCGGGACGGCCCACACCGCTCCCAGCGGCGACCACCCCAGCCCTGCCGCGACCGCGGGCAGGGCATCCGCCGACGACCGCAGCCCGCTGGTGATGCCCAGGATGATGGGGCCGGCGAGGATCAGGGGGATGAGGATGAGCAGCCCGCTCGCCTCCCGGAACCGGCGGCCCGATGCCAGTCCACTCGCCACCGATGTCACGGCGCGGGACACGACGATGCAGGTCGCCGCGCCGAGCACTCCCATGACGAGTGCGATGAGCGCGACCCCGGGGGAGTGCAGCCACGGGAGCGACGTCCCGAGCGAGGCGATCGTGGTCGCGGCGCCCGCCACACCGACGGCGCCGCTGAGCAGCATCCCGAGCATCAGGGGCCGCAGCGCGATGGGGTACACGGCGAGGTGGCCCGGGTCGAGGGTCTGCTCGACACCCGACAGGAGCAGCGGGAACACCGCCCAGCCGAGCACGGCCGCGGAACCCGCGAGCACGACCGCGGTGGTCGCCACTTCGGCGGGTGCGAACGACAGCCCGACGAGTCCACCCAGAACGACGAGCAGTCCCCCCGCGCCGTAGATCGCGCCGATGATGACGGCGACCAGCTGGCTCGTGCTCCGGCGGAACGAGTTGCGCAGGACGAGCAGCCGCAGCCTTACGAGTGTCGCAACCACTCCGGCCCCTCCCCGACGCGCCGGCCGCCGACGAGTTCGACGAAACGGTCCTCCAGCGTGGATCCGGCCCGCACGTCGTCCACGGAGCCCGCGACGACCACCCGCCCGGCCGTGATCACGGCGACGTGGTCGCACATCCGCTCGACCAGGTCCATGACGTGTGACGACACGATGACCGTGCCGCCCCCGTCCACATACGTTCGGAGGATGTCGCGGATGTTCGCAGCCGAGACCGGATCGACGGACTCGAACGGCTCGTCGAGCACCAGCACGCGCGGGGCGTGCACCATCGCCGCCGCCAGCGCGATCTTCTTCGTCATGCCCGCCGAATAGTCGACCACGAGGGTGCCGCCGGCGGACTCCAGGTCGAGCAGCTGCAGCAGGTCGTGCGTGCGCTGCTGGGCGGTCGGCCGGTCCATGCCGCTGAGCAGGCCGGCGTACTCGACGAGCTGCTGGCCGGTGAGGCGGTCGAACAGGCGCACGCCGTCCGAGAGGACGCCGACCATCGCCTTCGCGACCAGCGGCTGCCGCCACATGTCGACACCGTGGATGAGCACCTCGCCGGAGTCCGGCCGCAGCAGTCCCGTCGCCATGCTCAGCGTCGTCGTCTTGCCGGCGCCGTTGGGACCGACCAATCCGTAGAAGCTGCCCGAGGGCACATCCAGGTCGATCCCGTCGACCGCGATCTTCTGACCGAACCGCTTGTGCAGTCCCCGGACCCTGACCGCCAGCCCGTCGTCCTCGGCCACGCGCACCCCCTCACGTTCTCGGGTCGTGCGCACGTCGCGCGACTCGTGGGACCACCCTATCGACGGCCGCGATCGGGGCTCCGCGGGGTACGGCCGATCCGACAGGATCCCGGCACGGACAGGGGCGGCGCGCCGTGCGCCCCTGGTCGCATCCAGCGCACCGCCCGTGTCGTCGGCGGGGGAGGGACCGCCCGCCGGAGCTTCATCCGGAGCGGGTCGGCGTCCGGATGGGTAGATCACCCCCTTTTGAGGGGTCTCCCAGGTTGGCGAAGCTTCGTGTCCGAGTTCCGATGTGGCATCGATGCCATACGGTACCCACCCTTGAGGGAAGGCCCGTTCGAGCGTAAGAAACGATCAAGTAACGAAAACCGGCTCTCCGTGCCGGGTCCCCTTGTGAAGTGCCACACCGCTGCATTAGCGTTCGATGTGGGAAGGTTTCCATACTGCCGCTGTCAGACCCCGGCAGTGGGGGATCCCGTACCTCTTCGCACGGGCGACGACGCCCGCTGCGACACCACTGAAGGGAAATCAGATGAACAAGAGGCACACCGCCCTCGCCGCGATGGCAATCACCGCGTCGGTGGCGCTCCTCGCCGGTTGCAGCTCCAGCGGCGGCAGCTCGTCCGGCGGGGACTTCTCGAAGGACGCCAAGGGCAACCTGAATGCCTGGGGCTTCGACAACGCCGACGAGGTCGGCACCTCGCGCATCAACTACGCCAAGGACCAGCTCAAGGGCGTCACCATCAAGATCGACCAGACCCCGTTCGACGCGCAGAAGTTCACCACCCGCGTCGCCGGCGGCAACGTCCCCGACGTCGTGCAGATGGATCGCCAGTTCGTCGCGACCTACGCGGCGCAGGGCCTCATCCAGCCGCTCGACCAGTGCTACTCGGTCCACAACGTCGACCCGAAGAAGAACTACTACGGCTCCGTCGTCGACGACATCACGTACAAGAGCAAGATCTACGCCGTGCCGCAGTTCTACCAGCCGCCGGCGATCATCACGAACGAGCGCGTCATGAAGGCTGCTGGCGTGACGGATGCGGACATCGACACCTCCAAGCCCGATACCCTCGTCGCCGCAGTGAAGAAGATGTACAAAGCCTCCGGCGGCAACCCGAGCGTGCTCGGCTTCGACCCGCAGGCCAGCGGCCAGGCCGGACTGTGGCTCCTCGCCAACGGCGGCCAGGTCATCGGCAGCGACGGCAAGCCGACGCTCGACGACCCGAAGAACGAGAAGGGCCTCGAGGTCCTCAAGCAGATCACCGACGCTCAGGGCGGCTACGCCAAGATGAAGAGCTTCACCGACGCGTTCGACTTCTTCGGCGAGAACAACCAGTACGTCAAGGACCAGGTCGGCGCTGAGGTCAACGCCCAGTGGTACGTCAACGTGCTGACGCCGTTCGTCGACAAGGTGGACATCGGTGCGGTCCCGTTCAAGGACAGCTCCGGCCAGCCCTTCACCGTCGCCTCGGGCACGTCGTTCGTCATCCCGACCGGCGCCAAGAACAAAGACGCCGCGTGCGCCTGGGCGCTCAACCTGACCAGCCTGCAGGCGTGGGAGGCTGCGGGCGCGGCCCGTGCGGAGACCATCAAGAAGACCCCGGGCGCCATCAACACGGGCCTCTTCACCGGTTCCCCCGAGGCGGACAAGACGCTCCGTGAGAAGTACGTGAAGCCGTCCGGCAACGCGGGCTTCGACAAGGCGATCGCGACCTACTACGACGTCGTCGGAAGCGGCAAGTCGTTCGGTGCGTCGCCCGCCGGCCAGCAGATCCAGACCGAGCTGCAGAACGCCATCCAGAAGTACCTTCTGGGCAACGCGTCGGCCAGCGAGGCCCTCAAGGCCGCCCAGACGGCAGCCATGAAGGCCTACGACCAGGCCACCAAGAGCAGCAAGTAACGCCGCTCGCGCCAGGGGCGGTCTCCTCCCGGAGGCCGCCCCTTTCGCGTCCCCGCGCCGCGCCCGCTGTCCTTGCGAGGTGCTCGCAGTTGCACCCGACACGCCGTCGGCCCACGCACCTACGAGCACCTCGCGCCCCGACGCGCCTCGAGCCCGCCTCCCGCCGCGTGCTCGTCAGGTGCTCGCTCTTGCACTCGACACGCCGTCCGCACGCGCATCTACGAGCACCTCGCGCGGTGGTGCGGCTTGAGTGGTGACTTGATGTCGCAATTCGACGCCGATTGGGGCATCTAGTCACCACTCGATCGGCGCGCGCGCGGCGTCAGGCCGCCGGCGGCGCCGGAACGACCGCCGACTCGGGGAGGTCCGCCACCTCGCGCGCGCCGCGTAGCGCGCGCCACAGCACCACGGGGCACGCCAGCAGCAGCACCCCGGCCACGACCAGCGTCCAGCGCGCGCCGATCGCGTTCCCCAGCAGGCCGCCGACGATCGCGCCGACGGGGAACAGCCCCATCACGACGACCTGCATCGTCGCGTTGACCCTCCCGAGGACGCGGTCGGGGCACAGTTGCTGCCGGACGCTGACCTGCGTGATCGCGTAGACGATCTGCCCGAACTCTCCCGCGGCGATCCCGAGCACGATCAGCAGCGTCCACCATCCCGGCTGGGCGAAGGCCCCGAGCAGCGACAGCGGGGCGGTCACCGCGAGCGACAGCCACACGATGCGGACCGACCCGACCGCCCGCGACAGCCGGGTCGTGAAGGCCGCGCCCACCATCACGGTGATCGATCCGGCCGCGATGACGACGCCGATGAGCGCCGGGCTCAGGCCGAGGGTCCGGGAGAGGAACACCACGTTCACCGCTGACGCGATTGCGAACGAGAAGTTGCTCAGCGCGCTCGCGAGCGCCGTCGCGCGCAGGATGCGCGAGCGGAAGACGAAGCCGAGCCCTTCGGCGATCTCCGTACGCATCCGTCGCCGGTGCTCGGGCGCGGGATGCGCATCCTCCCGCGCCCGGATCCCGGCCAGGCAGAGCGCCGACACGGCGAACGTGCCGGCCTGCACCAGCAGGACCGCCGCCGCCCCGATGAGCGACACCAGCACGCCGCCGAGCGCAGGCCCGGCCACCTGGCCGGAGGCGCGCACGAACTCCAGGGACGAGTTGCCGGCGAGCACCCGGTCCCGGCCGATGACCGACGGAAGGTAGCTGCGATACCCGACGTCGAAGAACACGCGGGCGACCCCCGCGAGCAGCGAGACGACGAGCAGCTGCCCCATCGACAGCAGCCCGAACACCGCGGCGAGAGGGATGGTCGCCATCAGGAGAGCGCGCACGACGTCGCTGGCGATCAGCAGCGGCTGCCGGCGCATCCGGTCCACCCACGCGCCGGCGGGCAGGCCCAGCACGGCGAAGGCGACGGTGGATGCGGCGCCGAGCATCCCGACGTCGAACGGCGTCGCGTGCAGCGTCACGACGGCGAGCAGCGGCAGGGCGACCGCGGAAACCTGCGCACCCAGCTGACTCGTGGTCTGACCGGCCAGCAGCAGCCGGAAGTCGCGGGACGCGAACAGGGAGGGGGAGGGAGAGGGGGATGTCACGACGTGCCTTTCGAATCCGGAACAGGTGGTCCTCCCACCCGCCGGCTCGATCCGAGAATCGTCGCTAGGGGGGTTAAACGTTACCGGGCGCGGTGGACCGTGTCCATCCGCGCCCGGTGTCCGGGATGATCAGCCCTTCCGGCCCTGCGTCGCCACCCCTTCGATGAAGTACCGCTGGCCGAAGCCGAACAGCAGCAGCATGGGCAGCGTCACGATGAGCGCGGCCACCATGACGAACTGGTAGTCGCCGTGCCCGCCGTTGGTCGGACTGAACGTGGTCATCGCGTACGAGATGCCGAGCGGGACCGTGAAGCCGTCCACGCCTCCCGCGTTCAGGTAGATCAGCGCCGCCTGCAGGTTGTTCCAGCTGGCCTGGAACTCGAACAGGAAGATGATGATGAACGACGGGACGCTGAGCGGCATCGCGATCCGGGTGAACAGCTTCCAGTAGCTGGCGCCGTCGAGGCGTGCGGCCTCGAACAGCTCACGCGGCAGCCCCATGAAGAACTGCCGCTGCAAGAAGATGTAGAACGCCGACCCGAACAGGTTCATGCCGAACAGCGGGATCCACGTGCCGATCAGTCCCAGGTTCTTCCAGATCAGGTACTGCGGGACCATCGTGACCGCGCCCGGCAGCATCATGGTCGCCAGCACCAGTCCGAACAGCAGCGTGCGGCCGGGGAACTTGAAGTACGCGAACCCGAACGCGACCACCGAGCTCGAGATGGCCACGAGCCCTGCGGCGAGCAGCGCGATGATGACGCTGTTGCCGATCCACGAGAGCAGCGGGAGCTGATTCCAGACCTCGACGTAGTTCTGCGGCGTGAACGTCTTGGGCCACAGCGAGTTGTCGAACACCTCCTCGCGCGGCTTGAGACTCGCGGCGAGCAGCCAGGCGAACGGGTAGAGGAACAGCAGGGCGAACCCGATGGCGACGATCCACAGGAGCGTCTTGCCGACGATCGACTTGGGCTTGTACCAGCGGCTGCCGACGGGCTTGTCGCCGCGGCCGTTGGGGGTGCTGCCCTGGAGCTGCGCCGCCTCCAGTTCGGAGGCGAGCGGGGCCAGAGCCGCGGCAGCAGTGGACTGGGTCGCGGACGACATCACTTGTCTCCTTCGTAGTAGACGAGGCGGTTGCTGACCTTCACCTGGATGAGCGTGATGAGCAGGATGATCACGAACAGCAGCCAGGCCATTGCCGCAGCGAAGCCGAAGTTGAACTGGCGGAAGGCCTGCTGGAAGAGGTACACCCCGTAGAACAGCGATGAGTCGGGCGACGCGTTCGTCTGATCTCGCCAGAACAGCAGGTAGGCCTGATCGAACACCTGCAGCGCCGCGATCGTCAGCACGACGACGTTGAAGAAGATCGCCGGCGAGATCATCGGGATCGTGATGGTGAAGAACTTGCGGATGGGTCCAGCGCCGTCGAGCGACGCGACCTCGTAGAGGTCCTGGGGGACGTTCTTGAGCGCCGCGAGGAAGATCACCATCGTGCCGCTGACGCCCCACAGGGTCATCAGGACGATCGACGGCTTCACCCAGTTCGGGTCGATCAGCCACTGCGGACCCTCGATGCCGAAGATGGCGAGGAACCGGTTGATCGCGCCCGTGTTGCCGTTCAGCAGCAGCAGGAAGATGGATGCGGTCGCCACGGCCGGTGTCATCTTGGGCAGGTAGTAGAGGGTGCGGAACACGCCGGCGCCGCGTCCAACCCAGTTGAGGAGGAGGGCGAGGAGCAGCGCGAAGATGATCTCCAGCGGAACGGCCATGACGGCGTAGAAGAGTGTGTTGCCGAGCGAGAGCGCGACCTTCGGGTCGTTGAAGAGCTCGGCGTAGTTGTCCACTCCGGCCGGGGTCGAGCTGTTGGTGGCCAGGTTGTAGTTGCTGAACGAGATGAAGAGGCTGTACAGCATCGCACCCAGCGTGAACACCAGGAAGCCGATGATCCACGGGCTGATGAAGAGGTAGCCCGCGATCGCTTCACGCCGGTTGTACTTGGTGCCCCGCTTCTTGGCGGGCTTGCGGTCGTCCGCTCGGGTTTTGCTGCGTGACGCATCTGTGAGGACGGCCATCACCGGCCTCCCTTGATCGCGTCAGCGAGCTCGGTGATCGTCATCGCCACCCTTTCGATCCGTCCCCCGCCTTCGTCGGCGCGGTGTGGCATCGTTACCACATAGCTGCGACTATAAGTCTTCCTGAGCGTGCCATGCAACCGGAACCCAGGCCTTTCCCGGCGGGGACGGCCTCGGCGCGGATGGGGCCCGTCTCGGCTATGCGGGCGGTACCGGCGGGGGGACTGTCTGTGTGTGAGGCGCACGGTACACCCGCGCCCGCGAGTCGTCACGGGGCTGCGCGGCTCGCGGATCCCCGGGCACGGGATGCGGCGCCGAGCCGCGAGGACGCCCGGGGAGCCGGGGTGGGCCGGCGACCATTAGGGTGGATTCGCCGGGCGTCCGGCGCTCCGGCGCCCGTGGAGAGGGTGCGATGATCGAGAACGACGCCGAGGGGACCCCGCGGCGCGCGACGCTGAAGGATGTCGCGCTGGCGGCCGGCGTGTCCCAGTCGACGACGTCGCGGGCACTGAGCGGCGAGGGGTACGTCGCTGCGGGGGTCCGCGAGCGTGTGCTCGCGGCCGCCGAGTCGCTCGGGTACGTGCCGCACGCGATGGCCCGCAGCCTGCGCAAGCAGGACAGCCGTACGATCGGCGTGCTCGTCTCCGACCTGCGCAACGCCTTCTATGCCGACCTGGCCGCCGGCATCGCCGCCCGCGCTCGCCGCGAGGGCTACACGATGATGTTGGTCGACGACCAGGGCTCGACCGAGGCCGAGATGGATGCGGCGCGCGCGTTCGTGGCCACCCGTGTCGCCGGCGTGATCGTCACGCCCCTGTCGGGAGACGTGTCCGAGTACCTGATGCGCCAGCACATCCCGGTGATCGAGGCGGACCGTCAGTTCTCCGCGGGGCGTTGCGACGCGGTGATCGTGGACAACGCCGGCGTCGCCAAGCGGATGACCGACCACCTCATCGACCTCGGCCACCGCCGCATCGCGCTGTTCATCGACGAGACCACGTGGACCACCGGTGGCGAGCGCGCCGCCGGCTACCGCACCTCTCTGGAGGGATCCGGCATCGCCGCCGACCCGTCGCTCGTCATCTCGACCGGCTGGGATGCGGACGGCGCCCGCAAGTCGGCGATCGACATCCTGGCTCGGCGCGACCATCCGACCGCCATCTTCGCCGCGAACAACCTGCTCGCCGAGGGCGTCTGGCGCGCGACGAACGATCTCGGCCTGCGCATCCCCGAAGATCTGAGCGTCGTCTCGTTCGACGACTCCGAGTGGATGAGCATGGTCAGCCCCGGCATCACGGCCGTCGCACAGGATGCGGTGTCGCTCGGCGAGACGGCTCTCGACCGCCTGCTCGAGCGCCTCCAGAACCCGTCCGCAGCTCCGCAGACCGTCGTCCTCGAGGCCCAGGTGCTCCCGCGCGGCTCCACCGCCGCTCCCCGCGCGCTGTAACCGCGCCCCCGGCTCCGCCCGGGCTCGAGTGGTGACATGACGTCGCGACTCGACGAGGATTCGCGCATCGACTCACCACTCGACGGCGGCCGCTGCCCCGAGGCTGGCAACGATCCCATATTTGCGGCAGGATGGGCGCGGCGAAAGGACGACGCTCATCACCCCCACGCACTCAGCCGCGCATCCCGGACTGTCCGTCGCGATCGACGGCGGCAACTCGAAGACCGAGGTCGTCGTGCTCGGCGCCGGTCCGGACGGCCTGCAGGAGCGCACCCGCGCCATCGGACCCGGCAGCGGCACAGGCCCGAACGCGGTCGCGGCGGCGGTCTCCGACCTCCTGATCGAGGGCGGAGTCGACGTCGCCGCGGTCCGCCGCGTGTCGGCCGCGGTCGCCGGGCTCGACTTCCCGGGCGACGAGGTCGGGCATTCCGCCGTCTTGAGCCGACTGTTCCCGAACGCGGAGGTGGACGTGGTCGGCGACGCCGTCGCCGTGCTCGACGCGGGCGCAGGCCTCGGCGATGCGCTCGCCATCGTCTGCGGCGCAGGCCTCAACGCGATCGCTCGTGGCCCGTACGGACTGACGACCGTCCCAGCACTCGGCTGGCCGAGCGGCGACGGCGCTGCCGGCGGCGGCGATCAGCTCGGTCGCGAAGCGGTCCGTGCTGCCGCGCGCGCCGAGGACGGCCGCGGACCCGCGACGACGCTGCTGCCGCTGGTCCTCGCCGCTACCGGCACCGCGGACACCATCGCACTCGCACGCGCGATCCGGGACGGCGCCGTCACGATGCGCGACGTCGGCGCGCTCGCCGCGACCGTCACCCGCGCCGCTGCCGAGGGCGACGCGGTCGCCACCGCCCTCCGGGATGACGCGGCACGTGAGGCCGTCCTGCTCGCGTCGGTGGTCGCCGGCCGCGCGTGGGGCGGTGCGGTCTCACCCGGAACCGCGGCCACCCCGGCCACCCCGCCCGCCGCCGCCACCATCCCACCCGGCACCCCGGCCGTCCTCGCCGGTGGCGTCTTCTCCGACCCCGGGTTCCGCGACCTCGTCGCCGACGGCCTGCGCGACCTCGGCTTCGACCCGCGTCCGCTCGAGTTCCGTCCGGTCGACGGCCTCGTCCGGGCCATAACCAAACGCGCCGAACCCACCGAACGCACCGAACGGAAGGATCCGCGATGAAGGTCACGGTCATCGGCGCCGGCTCCACGTACACCCCGGAGCTCGTCTCGGGCCTGTGGAACGAGCGCGAGCGTCTCACCGTTGACGAGCTGTGGCTCATGGATACCGACGGTCCCCGCCTGGAGATCGTCGGCGGCATGGTGCGCCGGATGCTCGCGCGCCAGGGCGCCGAGGTCCCGGTGACGCTGACCACGAATCGGTCGGCGGCGATCGAGGGTGCGGATGCGGTCCTCATCCAGCTGCGGGTCGGCGGTCAGCGGGCGAGGCTCCAGGACGAGCTGTTCCCGCTCGCCTGCGGGTGCGTCGGGCAGGAGACGACGGGAGCGGGCGGCCTCGCCAAGGCGCTGCGCACCGTCCCCGTCGTGCTCGACATCGCCCGCGAGGCCCGCGAGCGGGCCAAGCCGGACGCCTGGATCGTCGACTTCACGAACCCGGTGGGCATCAACACCCGGGCGCTGCTCGATGACGGCCACAAGGCGATCGGCCTGTGCAACTTCGCGATCGGCGTGCAGCGCTGGATCGCGCGCGAGCACGCGGTGGAACCGCACCGCGTGGAGGTCGACCCGGTCGGTCTCAACCACCTGTCGTGGGTGCGTCACATCCGCGTGGACGGTGTGGATGTGCTGCCCGGCATGATCGCGGAGCGCGCCGACGAACTGGGCCGCCGCGGCGGCGTCACCGGCGACCTGATCCGCGATCTCGGCGTGCTCCCGTCCTACTACCTGAAGTACTACTACGCCCATGACGCGACGGTCGCCGAGCTGAAGGCGGGCACTCCGCGCGCGACGGTCGTGGCGGACGTCGAGCGCGAGCTGCTGGCGCTGTACGCGGACCCGTCCGTCGACACCAAACCGCCGCAGCTGGAGGCGCGCGGCGGCGCGTTCTACAGCGAGGCCGCCACCGCCCTGCTGGCCTCCCTGGTCGCGGGCACGGGGGATAACCACGTCGTGAACGTCTGGAACCACGGTCTGATCGCGGGCCTCGCGGACGACGACGTGATCGAGACGCTGTGCCGGGTGGATGCGTCGGGCGCGACGCCGCTGCCGCAGGCGCCGGTCGCGCCGGAACTCGTCGGGCTGATCCAGCACGTCAGCGCGTACGAGCGGCTGGCCGCTCGGGCCGCCGTGACGGGGGACCGCCGCCTGGTCCGGATGGCGCTGCTCGCGCATCCACTCGTCGGCCAGTGGGACCGCGTGACAGGTCTGGAGAAAGGACTGTTCGAGACCGGCGGAGAGTTGCTGCCGCAGTTCGCCAGCACCCCCTAACCACGGAGTGGTACCGGTGTCAATCCCCCTGACACACCGCAAATCCGCTGCCTCGTTAGGGCACTATGAGGTCATGGGAAAACTCGTCTACGGAGCGGGCCAGGAGTACGACCTCGATGACCGCGTGCTCAGCCACGTCAAGCTCGCGGTCGTCGCCAAACTCCGGCGTCACGAGAGCTTCCTTCTGAACTGGGATGTGCCCGTCGAGCAGGGCTCCGGTCGCGTCTCCCTCTGGATCAGCCGAGAGGTCCCGCTGGCGTTCCAGTTCAGCGGCAGCCGTCCGCCGGCCATCAACCCGCAGTGGTTGGAAGCTCTCATGCACACCTCTCAGCGCACCGGCGGGATGGTCATCATGTCCGAGGAGGACGTGGCGCGCCACCTGCCCTAGCGGGAGCCGCACTGTCGAGCAGCATCGTCAATCCCCTGCTTTCGGGGACACAGTCGATTTAGCTTGCTTGCATGGGCGAATTGACGGCGACGGCGGTGCTGATGATGTTGCCGCGGCGCGCCCGCACTCCGGTCGCCGTCCTCGTGGATGCGCCGGTCCCGTCCTCCCTGCGGCTCGACGTCTTCGGAGGCCGCGACCTGTTCGTGCGGATGCGGCGAGGTCCGGGCGTGCACGGACTCAGCGAGCCGTACCGCGAGCAGTCGAGGGACGACTACCCGGCCGAGTCCGAGCCGGCGATCATCGTCGACTCCGATCGCTACGTGCAGGCGCGGTTTGCCTGTTCGGCCTCGGTGTTCGGGGCGACGGACGTGGTCGTCCTCGTCCCCGAGGACGCGGAGGGCGAGGCGCCCTCGCGCATCCGCATCCCCATCCCGTCGCTCGACCGCCCGTCCTGGCACGAGTTCGAACTCGTCGCGCGCACCCGCATGGAGTGCCGCTACCGCATCGCGGATGCCGCCGACTCCACCCCGACCGGAGGTTCCCGTGCTCTATCAGCTCTCTGAAGTCGAGCAACTGCTCGATACCGGTCCCGGCCTGTACGTCCGCTTCTCGGCCGGCTATGCGGCCGACCTCGAGGAGGGCTCCGTCGACGCCGAGAGCGGGCTCCCGCTGCCGGGCCTCGCGGCGCAGCTCCTCGACCCGGAGCCCTGGTGGACGCTTCCCCGGTCCGAGTGGATCGCGCGGCGGCTGAGCAGGCTCCCGGCCCCGCGTCACCCATCGCCGGACGGCCCGCGTCCCGAACCGTTCGCGTGGCTCCTGCGCGGCCGGCCGGTGGGCCGCGGGCCGGAGGGCGAGACGCTGCTGACCGATGTCGAGGTGGTCGGCCGGCTGGCCGAGTGCCTGATCGAGCAGGCGGATCGGGTGTGGGGCGCGCGCTTCGACGCCGAGCTCGGGCGTCGCGCGGCGGACGCGGAGGCGGAGCCGGTGTCGGTGGCGCATGCGTGACGCCGCACGGGTCGATGCCACCGCGCTGCTGCAGCTGATCTCGGACAGCCCGTCGGGCGGCACCGCGATCGTGCTGCGCACTCCCGAAGCGCCGCCGTTCGTGGTCATGGGCGACGACACCGAGGAGGGGTTCTCGCGCCTGCGTCGTGGCGCCATCGCGTACGGGGTTCCCGAGCTGTATCAGGCGTTGCCGCGGGACATGCTGCGGACGGGCCACATCCTGCACGTGCGCGACGACCACCGGCCGGCGCGCGTCGACAAAGCCGGCTCGATCTTCGGGCCGGCGCCCGAGAAGCTGTGGGTTCCGCTCGGGGATGACGGACGGCCGTTCGCGAGCATGCGCATCCCGATCCCCTCCCTGGAGCGCCCCGCCTACGTCGAGTTCGCCCTCGACCGCGACGGCGACGTGCTCGAGTACCGGCTCGTCGGTGAGGCGCGACTCGGCGACGGCTACATCTGCCCGTACTGCGGCAAGCTGTGCCCGCAGAAGGAGCCGCACACAGCCGCGCACGGCGTAGCGGGTCACACCCACGCCGGTGTCGCCGCGGGTCAGGACCAGGACGGACCGGCTCCGGAGACCGGTCCGCTCGAAGTACGGGGCCACCCGGGCACCGGAACCCGGCTGTGAGCCGCGCCCTGCGGCTGCTCGTGTGGCAGGTCCACGGCGGCTGGATGGACGCGTTCGTGCGCGGCCGCCACACCTACCTGCTGCCGCTCGACGCGGCCGGGGAAGGCGGCGTCGGAGCGCGTCCGTGGCCGGCGAACGTCGTCGACGTCCCCGAGGCGGAGCTCGCGACCACACCGTTCGACGCCGTGGTCGTGCAGCGGCTGGAGGAGTTCGACCTGGTCGAGCAGCTGACCGGCCGTCGTCCGGGCGTGGATGTGCCGGTCGTCTTCGTCGAGCACAACACGCCGCAGGAGGGTGTGCCGAACTCGCGCCATCCCCTCTCGGACCGCGACGACCTGATCATCGCTCACGTCACCCACTTCAACGCCCTGTTCTGGGACACCGGTTCGACGCGCACGACCGTGATCGAGCACGGAGTGGTCGACTACGGCACACACTTCACGGGCGAGCTGCCGCGGGCAGCGGCCGTCATCAACGAGCCGGTGCGCCGGTGGCGGGTGACCGGCTCGGACCTGCTGGGCGGCTTCGCCGCGGTCGCACCGGTGGACGTGTTCGGGATGCAGGTCGACGGGCTCGCGCAGGCGCTCGGCGTGGGCGGGGACCGCGTGGTGGCCGCGGGCGACATCGAGGCGCCCCGGCTGTTCTCGGAGATCGGGCGCAGGCGCGTGTACGTGCATCCCAACCGCTGGACGTCGCTCGGGCTCGCCCTGCTCGAATCCATGACGGCCGGCGTGCCGGTGGTGGCGCTGGATGCGACGGATGCGCGCCGCGCGGTGGTGCCGGGCGTCGGCGCGATCTCGTCCGACGTCACGGAGTTGCACGACGCGGTGCGGGCGTTCGTGGACGACCCGGGACGCGGGGCGGAGGCGGGTGCGCGGGCCCGCGAGTGGGCGCTCGAACGGTTCGGACTCGGTCGCTACCAGTCCGACTGGGACGAGCTCCTGGAGCGCTGGGTCGGCTGAGCCGCGCGCGTCAGTCGTCGCGGGCGTCGCGCAGGTCGCGCTCGGCTTCGCGGACGGCGCGCTGTGCGTCCGAGAGGCGGCTCCGCAGCTCGCGTTCGGTGGCGCGCGCCTCGCTGAGTTCGTCCCCGATCCGCTGCAGTCGCCGCTGCAGCGACTCGCGTTCCGCCTCCAGGTCGCCGCGGCGGTCGACCGTCTCGTCGAGTTCGTCGTCCAGCGCGTCGGCGTCGGTGCGGGCCCGCTCGACGGCCTTCTCGGCGGCGCGGATGCGGCGCTGGCGCTCGCGGCGCTCGCTCGGCGATTCGGCGGGCGGCTCCGCCTCACCGGCCTCCTCGGCCTCGACGGGCTCGCCATCCGTCGCCGCCTCGCCGGCGTCGGCCGACCCGCCCGTCGCGGCCTTCCGCCGTCCCGCCTTCGGCGCGGGGAAGTCCTCGATCTCGACCGGCAGTGCGACCGCGTCGGACACATCCACCTGCTCGAGCCCTGTCGACTCGAGTGCGCGCACCAGCATCCCGCTCCGGACCGCGGCCGCCGCAGCCGCGTCGATCACCGCCGCCTGCAGCGTCTCCTCCACCTCGCGCTGCACCGCCGGGCTGAGGTCGAGGCCGTCCGTGGCTCGCTGCAGCAGGCGCTGCCGTTCCTGGGTGAGGGAGCGGATCTCGGCGCGGTCGCGCGACGCGAACGCCTCTCGCATCCGCGCGCCGATGTCGAGCACATCGCCGATGAGGTCGGGATGGTCGCGCACGAGTTCGTTGATCGCCGCGGCCGACGCCGATGGCTTGCGCAGCGTCTTGATCTGCTTGGCGGTCTCCCGATCCGCTTCGGCGGCCGCGGCGTTCCGCTTGGAGATGAAGTCGGCCGGTGCGGCAGCGTAGAGTTCGCCGGCCACATCCCGCAGGTCCATGCCGCGAGTGTACGCGCCCGCATACAGATCGCCGCCGCTGCCAGGAGTGCTCCCGGCAGCGGCGGCGATGTCGGCGCGTTCTAGGAGCGCGGGACCTTCGTGGCCTTCACGGCGGCGAAGTACTCGTTCGACGGGCGCAGCCACATCAGCACCAGCGCGACGACGGTCGCGACGAACTGGACGAAGCCCACGCCGTAGCCGGCGAGGATGTTGAGAAGGGACAGGGCCGTCAGCACGGTCAGGATGATGCGGGCCCAGTTCGCGCCGCGACGCATGAAGAACGCGAACAGGACGAACGTCACCGCCCAGAAGATGAGCGTGATGATCGCCCATACGGTCGCGCCGGCGATGACCGCATCCACGACGCTCTGCGCGTTCTGGCCCTGGGTCTGGTTCGAGTTCTGAACGGTGCGCAGGAACTGGTCGCGCTGTCCGCCGATGGTGGCGATCGTGATGATGCCGCTGATGACGCTGAGGACGGCGCCGACGACGTACAGCCAGAAGGCGATGTTGACGGTACGCGGCGGGACCGAAGGGTCGCCGACGGGTCCGCCTGCGGTGCCCGGTGCGGGGTAGCCCGAGGCCGATGCGCTGGACGCCGGGTGGGCGGCGGGCGGAGGCGGCGGAGCCGCGGGGAAGCCCTGGTCGGAGGCCGGAGGGGCCGGAGGGGCCGGGGGTGCCGGAGGAGTCGGGGCGGCCGGAGGGGTCGGGCCGGATGCGGGCGGCGGAGTCGTGGGGTCGTCGGCCCCAGCGGGGCGCGGCGTGCTCTCGTCGTCAGGAATGGTCATGCCGCGACCATACTCCCGCGCGGAACAGCCTGACTAGGGGCATGCGCACGGTCTCATCGCGGCGTCCGACCCTCCCGTTCCGCGAGGCCCAGCGGTCAGGCGGGGGTTTCGTCCGTGCGGACGGCAGGGGCTGGAGCGAGCGGCTGTGTGGCCGGCCCCTCCAGCACGGAGCCGTCCGGGGCGAAGCGCGAGCCGTGCAGCGGGCAGTCCCACGAGAGCTCGGCGTCGTTCCACCGCACGACGCCGCCCAGGTGGCTGCAGACAGCGGTCAGCGCGCACGTCGTCCCCTCGACCGTCGAGACGGCCACCGGCGTGCGGCCGCGTCGGCCGACGACGCCGGTGCCTTCGGCCACGGGCGCGTCGGTGAGCTCGGGAGCCGTCTGTGCGGCCGCCCACTTGGTGAGGGCGGCTCTGCCCACGCCCGCGTTCATCGCCACGCCCGAGGCGATGTCCACCGGCCGGGTCACCCGGCGGTGCATGACGCGCGCCCACTCGAGCGTTTCGCCGGTCAGGTCGGCCGCGAGGCTGAGCGCCGACGCGATCGCGTTCGTCATGCCCCACTTGTCGTACCCGGTCGCCAGGTAGACGCGGCCCCGGCCGCGGGGAAGCCAGCCGACGAAGGGGATGCGGTTGGCCGACCGGTAGTCCTGGGCGGCCCACCAGTGGGTGCGCTCGGCACCGGGGAAGGTGCGCTCGGCCCAGGAAGTCAGGTCGGCGAGCTTCTCGGCGGGCGAGTCCGCCCGGCCGGCCGGGTGCCCGTTGCCGCCGACGAGGAGCAGCGGGCCGCCGTCGGCGCCCGCAGCCGTCCGCAGCGACCGGGTCGGCGAGTCCGCCGAGATGTACATGCCCTGCGGGAGGTCGCCGGGGACGCGGTACGCGGTGACGTAGGAACGCGTCGGCTCCACCTTCGCGAAGTACAGACCGCGGTCGAGGATGGGCGTCCCGGTCGCGAGCACCACCTGGTCGGCCCGGGAGGTGCCGGAGGCGCTGGTCACCACGGCGGGTTTCGCGGCCGACACGTCGGTCACCCGTTCCCCCTCGACGATCCGTCCGCCCAGGCGGCGCACCTCGGCGGCGAGCGCGGCGAGCACCTGCATCGGGTGCACCTGCGCCTGACCGGAGAGGGTCAGGGCGCCCTCGACGCCGAACGGGAGCTCGGTGGTCCGCTCCTGGACGGCATCCAGGCCCGCGATGCGCGCGGCGGCGAGTTCCGCATCCAGCTTGTCGAGCCCGTCGAGGGTGGTCGCGTAGGTGACCGCGTCGCGCAGCTCGTACGGCACGGCCTGCTCCTCAAGGAAGTCGAGCAGCCAGCCCTGCCCGGCCGTGTTTCCGTCGACATAGGCGCAGAGGACGGCCTCCGACGCGTGCCGGCGGATGCCGGAGAGGGTGGTGCCCTGGAGCAGGCTGACCTTGCCGGTCGTGTTCCCGGTGGTGACCGCCCCAACCGTGCGCGCTTCGAGGACGAGCACGCGCATCCCGGACCGGGCCAGCATCAGGGCGGTGGCGAGTCCCGTCAGGCCCGCGCCGACGACGATCGTGTCGTAGTGCCCGTCCCATTCGAAGGTGTCGGTGGGGATGGGCGGTGAGGTCTCGAGCCAGAGGGACGTCGACGTCGGCATGCCCTGAGCATCCCCCACGGGGGCGCGGTGCGGAAGCGGTTGACTTCAGGCCAGCGAGTCGAAATCGAACCAGAAGGCGTCGTCGTCGTCTTCTCCGGAGGCGGCTCCGGAAGCGACGGGATCGCGGGGGATGGTGGCGGTCTCGATGCGCACGCGCGTCTGGGCGGTGACGAAGATCTCGCTCGGCGGCCGGCTGGACTGGGCGATCGCGACGAAATCGCCGTCACTCCGGCTGGCCTCGACCACTCGAGCTTTCAATTCCTCGACCGGGGCGCGGTCGACGAAGGTGAACCTCAGGTCGTCGATGTAGACGTGGAACACCTGCATTTACCTCTCCCCGGTCATCCGTTCCTGCCCGATAGTACGCGGGGAAGGAGGTTGCGCCAGTGCGGTCGCCGATCGCGCCGCGTCACAAGAGGTCGAGATCGATATCCGGGACATCCTCGATGCCGTGCTCGACGTAGGTCGCGCGCTGCGGGCCCAGGGCCGCGATCTTGTGCTCGCAGTCCGAGACGAACCGTTCATCGTGCAGCTCACCGCCGCCGTACGACTCCTCCTCGGCGAGCATCTGGCTGGCCGGTCCGAGCAGGAGCAGCACCTCGCCGGTGGAGCCGCCGTCGACCACGGCGGGGGCGTGCACCTCGGCTGCCCCGTTGGTGACCGCCAACGCTGCGGCGAAGCGCACGATGACGTCGGCGATGTCGTCGCCGGTGAGCAGGGAGCCGCTCGCGTAATGGATGCGCTTCATCACCCATCCATACGATCACCTGGGCGTGAGGTCAAGAGTCGCCCAGCAGACCTTGCGTATCGGGTGGGCGGCGCGTTCACTCGCGCCATGACCGATGACACCCGACCTCTGACCGCGCTCGCCCTCGTCTGCACCCTCAAGCCGTCGCCGGGGGAGTCGAGCAGTCAGCTCCTCGCACGGCAGGTGCTCGACGAGCTGGCGACGCACGATGTGACCGGCACCGCCGTCCGTCTTGCCGACTACGACATCAAGCCCGGCGTCGAGCTCGACGAGGGCGACGGCGATCAGTGGCCGCACATCCGGGAGCAGATCATCGCCTCCGACATCCTCCTGATCGTGACGCCGACGTGGATGGGGCACCTCTCGTCGATCGCGCAGCGGGCGCTCGAACGACTGGACGCGGAACTCTCCGAGACCGACGACGCCGGCCGGCCGCTGGTCGAAGGGAAGGTCGGGATCGTCGGCGTCGTGGGCAACGAGGACGGCGCGCACGCGATCATCGCCGACATCTTCCAGGGTCTCAACGACGTCGGTTTCAGCATCCCTTCGCAGGGGGCGACCTACTGGAACGGCGAGGCGATGGGCTCGGTCGACTACAAGGATCTCGACAAGGCCCCGGAGGCGGTGGAGAGCACCAACGCGGCGGTCGCCAAGAACGCGGCACACCTCGCCCGGCTGCTCTCCCAGCGCCCGTACTGAGCCGGCGCCGGCCGCTAGCATTGCGGCGTGCCGGAACCCGACCCCGCGATCGTCGCTCGCCTCCGCGCCGCCGGATGCGTCTTCGCCGAAGACGAAGCCCGGCTGCTGGCCGAGGCGGCCGGGACCCCGGCGGCGCTGGAGGACCTGGTGTCACGCCGGGTGGCCGGGGAACCGCTGGAGCCGCTTCTGGGATGGGTGGAGTTCTGCGGGATGCGCCTGCACATCGAGCCCGGGGTGTTCGTCCCGCGACGCCGGACGGAGCTGCTGGCGCATCGAGCGGCGGCGCTCGCTGGGGAGCGGTCGACGCCGCTGGTCGTCGACCTGTGCTGCGGTGCGGGAGCGATCGGCGCGGTCGTCGCAGCGGAGGTGCCCGACGCCGAGGTGTTCGCGGCCGACCTGGACGGGGCCGCGGCGCGCTGCGCCCGGTGGAACCTCCCCGGCGGCCGGGTCTTCGAGGGCGACCTCTTCGCGGCGTTGCCCCGCGAACTGCGAGGGCGGGTCGACGTGCTGGCCGTCAACGCCCCGTACGTCCCGACCGCCGCGATCGCCCTCATGCCGCCGGAGGCGCGCGACCACGAGCCGGGGACGGCGCTCGACGGGGGACCGGACGGGCTCGACATCCACCGCCGGATCGCTGCAGAGGCCGCCCACTGGCTGGCGCCGGGCGGTCGGCTGCTGATCGAGGCGGCGGCGGAGCAGGCGCGGGCGTCCGCGGGGCTGTTCGCCGCCGCCGGGCTGGCCGTACGCGTCGAATCGGACGAGGAGCTCGGGGCGACGGTGGTCGTGGCGTCCCGCTGACCCGGCCCGTCACTTCACCGCCTCGCCGTTCGGGACTACCGTGCGTCGCATGAGCACGCTCGCCGCCGCGCGGCCCATGGCCGCCGACCGCGTCCGCCAGTCGCTGGTGATCGCCGGAACCGTCGTCGCCCTGATCGGCGCCGTCGTCGGGTCCGGTCTTGCGGGCGGGACGCCCATCCCCGACGTCGCGGGCGGTGCCCTCAGCGCGGATGCGACCCTCCTCGCCCCCGCCGGCCCCGCTTTCGCGATCTGGTCGGTCGTCTACGCCGGCCTCGTCGCGTATGCGATCTGGCAGGCGCTTCCGTCGCAGGCCGCCCGCGAGCGCCAGCGCCGCGCGGGTTTCTGGGTGCTCGCCTCGCTGCTGCTCAACGCCGCGTGGATCCTCTCCGTCCAGGCAGGGCAGCTGGCGCTCTCGGTCGTGGCCATCGTGGCGCTGCTGGTCGTCCTCGTCGTCGCCTTCGTGATCCTCCGACGCCACCCCGGTGATTCGACGGCCGACGGCGTGCTGCTCGACGGGGTGGTCGGCCTCTACCTGGGCTGGGTGATGGTGGCGACCGTGGCCAACGTGACCTCGCTGCTGCAGGTGGTGGGGTTCGACGGTCTCGGCGCCAGCCCCCACGCGTGGGCAATCGGGATGCTCGCCGCCTTCACGGTCATCGGATGCGCGCTCGCGATCTGGGACGGGGGCCGCTTCGCCCCCGCGATCGCCTCGGCCTGGGGACTGGCCTGGATCGGCGTCTCCCGCTTGACCGGAACACTCCCGTCCGCACCGGTCGCCATCACCGCCTTCGCCGGTGCCGCGCTGATCCTGCTGGTCACGCTCGCCGTGCGGGTCTCCCGACCGTCCCGCGGAACGGTGCGCTGACCCGGCGGTGACGGGCGCGTCCGTCCCTCCCGTACGCTGTACCGGTGGGCGGTGTGCTGACCGGGTTCGGGATCATCGCCTTCGTCATCCTCGTGGGCTATGTCGCCGGACGGCTACGGATCGGCGGCCCGACCGCCCCCTACGTCCTCAACCGGATCGCGTTCTTCGTGACGAATCCGGCTCTGCTCTTCGTCACGCTCGCCCGGGCGGACCTGCATGTGGTGTTCTCCACTCAGCTGCTGGTCGCGGCGATCGCCGCACTGGTGAGCGCCGGGGCGTTCGTCGCGCTCTCCCGGGCGTTCTTCCGGGCGCCGGCGCCGGAGACGACGATCGGGGCTCTCGGCGCGGGCTACGTCAATGCGAACAACATCGGCCTCCCGGTGGCGGTCTACGTGCTCGGCAGCGCGTCGTACGTCGCGCCCGTCCTGCTGCTGCAGCTGATCGTGTTCGCGCCGATCGCCCTGACCGTGCTCGACTCGACCAGCCGGGGTTCCGTGTCGGTGCGTTCGATCCTGACGCAGCCGGTGCGCAACCCGATGATCATCGCCTCGGTGCTCGGAATCCTGGTGGACGTCAGCGGGGTGCAGGTGCCGAATGCGCTGCTCCAGCCGTTCGTCCTGCTCGGCGGGGCGGCCGTGCCGCTCGTCCTCATGGCGTTCGGGATGTCGCTGGTCGGCTCGCGCCCGCTGCGGGCCGGCACGGGTCGCACACCGATCGCGGTGGCCGTCGTGCTGAAGTCGGCCGTCATGCCGCTCGTCGCGTTCCTCGTCGCGCGCTTCGCCTTCGGGATGGAGGGCCAGCCGCTGTTCGCCGCGGTCGCCCTCGCGGCGCTGCCGACGGCGCAGAACGTCTACAACTTCGCGGCGCGGTACGAGCGCGGTATGCCGATCGCCCGCGACGTCGTCCTGCTCACGACGATTTTCGCGGTGCCCGCCCTGCTGGTGATCGCGGCGCTGCTGGCGCCCTGACCGGTCCGGCCGCGGCGAAAGTCCCCGTCGGCCCTCAGCGCGACGCGTCGAGCGAGCGCAGGTACTCCGCGTTGCCGCGGACGGCGATCTCGTAGCGCTGCAGGTCCGGCGAGGGGATGCGATCGGCCGCCAGCTCCATCAGCTCCGCCACCGCGCCGTCGCTCCGGCCGGCGGCGTGCAGTGACAGCGCATGCCAGACGCGCAGCGAGTCCGACTCGGGGAAGAGCTGGCGGCCGCGCTGCAGTGCCGCCAGCGACTCGTCGAACCGGCCGAGGTTGCGGAGGGTGCTGCCGTACTGCACGAGGCAGCGGCGGAGCGCGTCCCCGTCGAGCCCTGCCGCCAGGGCCCGCTCGTAGTATCCGGCCGCCGTCTCCTCCTCGCCCGCGGTGTCGTAGGCGCCGCCCACCTCGTAGAGCACGTGCGGGTCGGTGGGATGCTGGGCCAATACGTCAAGCAGCGCAGCGATCGTGGGGGCCATGTCGGCGCGGTCGCGGGCGTCGAACAGGTTGCGCAGGCGCTCGAGCAGTGCGGGATCGGTGGTCGCGGGCATCCCGTAACCCTAGACCGCTGCCGCGGCCGCGAGCACGACACCGCGCAGCGGCGCCGGAAGGTCGCCGGCCGACAGGGCAGCCGTCAGCGCCGTGCCGTAGTGCTGCTTGCGACCGGAGGTCGTCCCGAGGAACCGGTGCAGCTGCGCCTCGACCGGGCGCTGACGCTGCGCGGGCTGCTGCTGGAACGTCCGGAACAGCCGGAGGTCGCCCTCCTCCTCCAGCACCGCCTCAGCCCGGTCGATGCCCAGTGCGCGCAGCAACTCCGCCTCCAGGTCGGGGCGGCACACGAAGACGGACTCCGGGGCGAGCCCGGCGCGCTCGAAGAACCGCACCTCGCCGGCGTCGCACAGGCCGCACAACGGCAGTCCGGCCCCGCGGGGTCCGAGCTCGCCGGCGAATCGGCGCACGCTCATCGCGCCGCCCATCGGGACCACGGCGACCCCGCCCGCGGTCAGGTCGGTCCCCAGCAGCCGCGCCGCCTGCAGCACGGCGGCCCGGTCACTGGCTCCCTCGACCAGGATCGCCGACCGTGCGCCCGTCCGCTGCGTCGTCACCCTGACATTGTGCCCCCGGGCCGCGTTCCGCACCTGTCGCGTTCGGCGCCGCGCGCGTACCGTGCACGCCATGAAGATCATCACCTTTGCCGCAGGAATCGCCGTCGGGTACATCATCGGATCGCGCGCGGGGCGTGGAGCCTACGAGGACATGCGCCGCAGGTGGCGCGGGTTCGCCGAGTCGGACACCGTGCAGCACGTGAAGGGCGACGTGAAAGACCTCGCCGGACGCGCCGCGTCCGACGTCGGGGGCAAGGTCAGCGAGACCGTGAGCAAGGTCACCGACAAGGCCTCCGCGAAGATCGACCAGGTCACCGGTAAGGGAAGCAGCAACGGCAGCAGCAGCACCGGCAGCAGCAGCACCGGCAGCAGCAGCTCCGGCAGCAGCAGCACCGGCAGCAGCAGCTCCGGGACCGGCACCAGCTCTTCCGGTGACGCGACGCCGTCGCCCGCCGTCTGACTTCTCGCGTTCAGGCTCCGTCGGGCGGGTGGGACAGCAGTTCCACCCGCTCGGCGAGGTAGCCCCCGAAGTCCCGCGCGCCCGCATCCCCGGCCGTCGCGCTCCACCGGACCAGCGCGTGGCCGTCCCGCACGAACAGCGGGCCGCGCGCCTCCCGCAGCACCGCCGCATCCAGAGGGATGGGCGGCGCATCGAAGTTCACGGTCTCGCCATCGCGGAAATGCCCGCGCTGAGCGGCCGCGCGGAGAGCGCGCCTGTGCTCCGCGGACTCGGACTGGTACTGCGGTCGCCCGGGCGGCGTCGCCCGGACGAGCGTCCCCGTGGCTCGGAGCTCGCCGGAGGCATCCAGCAGGAACACGCCCAGTCGCCAGACGTGCCCGACGCGTCGAAGAACGGGCTCGCGCGGGATGAGCAGCTTCCGCCGCGCGGGGATGTACTCGGCCAGAGTTTCCTGGCGTGCGTCCGCCGACTCGAGCCGCGCGACCGCATCCTGAATGGCCGCGCTGATCCCCTCGATCGCCGCCGAATCGCTCCCGTCGCTCACGCGTCGAGCCTACGACCGGCGCGGGCCGCTACGGGGCCGTGCGGATCGAGAACGAGTTGTCGTCCGTGACCAGGAGGAGCTCGACGCCCGCGTCGTGTCGCAGCACGACCAGTGCGGAAGCGTCGGCGGCGGCCACGCGCTCGACCTGGTTCAGGAAGATGCGCGCCATCTCGTCGGTGACCCGGAAGTCCCTCCCGAGAGCGTGGACGATGTAGCCGGACCGCGTCTGCGTACGATGCCCCAGGCCGGTCTCCTGCGCGAAGTCATCGACAGCGACATGGAAATCAGGCGTCATGGTCATCGGGTGCTCCTTCTCTAGCCTTCCCGACGGTAGTCGCGGAATTCCGCATATCCAGGGGGTTGACGAGGGGTTAGATGGTACGCATGAAGACGTTCACCTTCCCCCGGTCCGACATCACGGCGTCGAACATCATCCTCGGCCTCATGCGCATCTCGTCTCTCGACGACGAGCAGATCCGCACCCTCGTACGCACCGCGCGCGACGCGGGCATCACCATGTTCGATCACGCCGACATCTACGGCGACGAGCGTCACGGCTGCGAGCGCCGCTTCGGAGACGCCGGCGCCATCCCGGCGGCGGAGCGCGACCAGGTCGTCATCCAGTCGAAGGTGGGCATCCGGGACGGCTTCTTCGACTTCTCCCGCGAGCACATCGTGCGCTCGGTGGATGAGTCCCTCCAGGCCTTGCGGACCGACTACCTCGACATCCTGCTGCTCCACCGTCCCGACACCCTCGTCGAGCCGGAGGACGTGGCTCTCGCCTTCGACGAGCTGCAGGCCGCGGGCAAGGTCCGCGCCTTCGGCGTCTCCAACCAGACGCCCGGGCAGATCGAGCTGCTGCAGCGTTCGCTGTCGCAGCCGCTCATCGCCAACCAGGTCCAGCTGAGCATCACGCACGCGCCGGTCATCGCCCAGGGCGTCGCCGCCAACATGGCGGGGCTCGACCAGTCGATCGACCGCGACAACGGCATCCTCGACTACGCCCGGCTGCACGACATCGTGCTGCAGGCGTGGTCGCCGTTCCAGAAGGGCTTCTTCGACGGCGTCTTCCTCGGCGACCGCGAGAACTTCGCCGACCTGAACGACGTGATCGACGAACTTGCCGAGAAGTACGGCGTCACGCCGACCGCGATCGCGGTGGCCTGGATCACGCGCCACCCGGCCGGGATGCAGGTCGTGCTCGGGACGACCAACGACCAGCGGGTGCGCGACTCCGCGGCCGGATCCGAGATCCCCCTCACCCGCGAGGAGTGGTACCGCCTCTTCACGTCGGCCGGGCACATCCTGCCGTAACCCGCTCTCCCACCACCCCGGGCGTCGGCGGTAAACGGAGGAGGTTTCGCCTCCCCCACCAGATTCCTCCTCCCTTTCCTGCGTTCCGGCCTCCCCGCTTCCGCCTCTCCTCCCTTTCCCACCGCGTGGGAAAGGGAGGAGAGATGGGATGCGGGAGGCGCGAATGCGGAGAACGGAGGAGATCGGAGCCAGGCGCGGCGTCGGTTCCTCCGTTTCCGGTGCGGTCGGGCTGGCGGTGCGGGGATCGGGGTACAACGGCGGCGGTCAGCGAACACCCGGCTGCGGGGGGATTCGGGCGCGCGACGGGCTCAGGTTACGGTCGGACCGTGCACGACCGGAGGCTGTCGCTGCGCCGCCGGGTCGCGATGTGGATCTGGCTGGCGCATGTGTCCGCCGTACGCGCGCGACTCGTCCGCCCGGTCGGCGGGCGCCAGGCGTTCGTCGCGGGACGGAATCCGCTGCGGGTGCTGCTCATCGGGTCAGGACCGGCCGTCGGCTGGGGTGTCGGAAGCCACGACCTCGCGTTCGCCGGGGCCATCGCGCGCTCTCTCGCCGCGTCGACCGACCGCGGGACCGTCGTGGATGTCGTCCCGCACCCGTCGGCCGGGGTTCGCCGGCTCAGCCGGATGTTGCAGGCCGTCCACCTGGAACGCTACGACGCCGTGGTGATCAGTGGCGCGGTCGCCGACGCCCTGCGGCTACGGGAGCCGCGCGCCTGGGGCGAACGCCTGCGCCGGCTGCTCGAACAGGCCAGGACCACCGGGCCACGCGCGGTGGTGTGGCTGGGGGCGCAGCCGATCCGGTCGATCCGTCCCTACGATTCGGAGCGCGGCCAGGTCGCCCACGACCACGCCGAGCGTCTCAACGCGGTGGCCCGCATCATCTGCGCGGAGACCGGGGCTCACTTCGCCGGCCTGTCGCGCACTCAAAGCGACTCGCGGCGGCACCGCACCCCCTCCGACTATCTGTTCTGGGCTCGCCAGATCGTGGATGTGCTCGCGCCCTCCCTTCAGGAGCACCCCTCCCCTCCGGCGTCGGCACACCGGAGCAACGGCTCCGCCCGTGCCGAGGCGATCGAGCGGCTGCGACTCAGCACGCACGGCCAGGACGCGCGGCTCGAAGGCATCGTCGGAACGGCCAAGCGGACGCTCGGTACGGAGATCGCGATGTTCACGGTGCTCGACGACACGCAGGAGTGGCCGCTGGCCTCGACCGGGTCGGTGCTCGAGACGATCCCGATCGAGCAGTCGGCGTGCATCCACACCATCCAGACGCCCGATGGCATGGTCGTGCCCGACGCGGCGGTGGACGGACGGTTCGCCGCCAACGCCCTGGTGACCGGCCCGGCCGGGCTGCGGTACTACGCCGGGTACCCGGTGGAAGCGCCGGACGGCACACGTATCGGCGCGCTCTGCGTCTTCGGACGTTCCCCGCGGGCGTCGGCGGACGGTGCGGCGGACCTCGATGTCCTGCGGGAGCTGGCCCTGCTGGCGCAGCGCGAACTGTGGCGCTGGACGCCCGAGGCGTAGCAGGGCGACGCGCGGGCGCGCGACCCGCTCAGCGGTCGAGCGACCCGCCGAGGCCCCAGCGCTCGGAGAGTGCGGCAAGCGCCTCCCGCTGCTCGGGCGACGGCGGCGTGAGCCGTGCATCCACGTCGGGGAGAGGGAGGTCGCGCACCACCTCGACGACGCGCGGAGCGACCGCCAGGTAGTCGGACGCGGCGGCGAAGCGGGCGCGGGCGGCCGGCTTCATGCCGCTCGAGGAATCCTGCGACGCCGCGATGATCCCGGCGAGGTCGCCGTAGTCGGCGAGCAGCGCGGCGGCGGTCTTCTCGCCGATGCCGGCAACACCCGGTAGGCCGTCCGAGGTGTCGCCGCGCATCGCCGCGAAGTCGGCGTACTGGTCGGCGCGCACCCCGTACTTGCTCTCCACGACGGTCCCGGTGAGCACCTCGAGGTTGCTCATGCCGCGCGCGGTATAGATCACCCGGACCGTGCGCGCATCGTCCACCAACTGGAACAGATCGCGGTCGCCGGTCACCACGTCCACGGGTCCGGGCGTCTGCGTCGCCAGTGTGCCGATGACGTCGTCGGCCTCGTGGTCCGCTGCGCCGACGATCGGGATGCCCACCGCATCCAGCACCTCGCGGATGACCGGGACCTGCGTGACGAGCGCTTCGGGGGTCTCCTCCACATCCACCCCGCCGGGCACGGCTCGCGCCACCCGGTGCGCCTTGTAGCTGGGAATGAGGTCGACCCGCCATCCCGGGCGCCAGTTGTCGTCCCAGCAGGCGATCAGGGCGCCGGGCTGGAAGTCCGTGACGAGCTTCGCGATGATGTCGAGGAAGCCGCGCACGGCGTTCACCGGGGTGCCGTCCGGCGCCTTCACCGTGTCGGGCACGCCGTAGAAGGCGCGGAAGTACAGGGAGGCGCTGTCGAGCAGCATCGTCGGACCGGTCACGCTCACGATCCTGGCACGGCGGGCGCCGAGCCGGAACGCTTCCCGTCGGCGCGGGCCGGCGAGGCGGCTCCGCCGGTAGCGTGGTGGCGTGACGCCCGCTCCCCTCATCGTCTCCGCTGTCGCCGTGCTCCGCGATCGCCGGATCCTCATGGTGACCGCCCGCGGGCGGGACGTCTACTACCTGCCCGGCGGCAAGGTGGATGCGGGCGAGACGGCCGAGCAGGCGGCCGCCCGGGAGGCCTTCGAGGAGGTGGCGCTCGAACTGTCGCCCGACGGCCTCGAGGAGCTCTTCGAGGTGCGGACGCAGGCGCACGGCGAACCGGACGGCCGGCAGGTGCACATGCGGGTGTTCCGGGCGTGGACGGACGACGAACCGGTCCCGTCGAACGAGGTCGGCAGCATCCACTGGACGACCAGCGCGGATGCCGTGCGCTGCCCGCCCGCGGGGGTCGAGGTGCTGCGGCAGCTCGTCGAACGCGACCTCATCGACTGACGAATGCGCGTGGCCCGGCCACCCGCACGAGGGATGGCGCGCGGCCCGGGACTCGCGCCAGGCTGTCGTCATGGCGCGCACCCACGAGTTCCGGTTCTCGGGCAATCCCGACTTCGACTTCGAGATCCGCACCACGATCGGCCAGGCCTTCAGCGGAGCCGCCGACATCGGCGAAGTGCTCGCCGCGGTCGAGGGCATCGGCGAGAAGGACCACGACGGATGGTTCCGCGCGTGGCTGGCCCTCGGCGATCGGGTCGCAGCTCAGGGCGAAGCCTCCGCGCAGGCCGGACACTCTGCGAGCGGCGCGAGTGCCTACCTGCGGGCGGCCTCCTATTACGCCTCTGCGGTGAACGCGGTCGCGTCGCTGCCCTCGGAGGATGAACTGCTGCCGACTTTCCGGAAGCACCGTGCCGCGTGGGATAGCTGGGTCGACCTGGTCGACCTCGACATCGCGCGGGTCGACATCCCGTATGAGGACACCACGATGCCCGGTTACCTGTTCCGGGCCCCCGGCTCTGCCACCGAGAAGCGGCCTGCACTGGTCGTGGTGAACGGCAGCGACGGCGCGCTCACGAGCCTGTGGTCGTCGGCCGTCTCCGGTGCGCTGCGACGCGGATACCACGCACTCGTCTTCGATGGCCCGGGCCAGCAGTCGATGCTGTTCGAGCACGACCTCCCGTTCCGGCCGGACTGGGAGGCGGTGCTCACGCCCGTCCTCGACTTCGTGCTCGGCCAGCCGGGCGTGGATCCGGACCGCGTCGCCCTCTACGGCATCAGTCAGGGTGGCTACTGGGTCCCGCGCGCCCTCGCCTTCGAGCACCGGTTCGCCGCCGCGATCGCGGACCCCGGGGTCGTGGACGTGTCGACTTCGTGGACCGACCACCTCCCCGCGAACATGCGCAAGCTCCTCGACGAGGGCGAGGACGCGAAGTTCGATCGCGACATGGAGTTCGGGATGAAGTTCTCCCACGACCTCGCCAGCACCTGGCGGTTCCGTGCCCGGCCCTACGGGACGACGGGCTACGCCGAGACGCTCCGTGCGGTGCTGCAGTACACCGTCGAGAAGGTCGCGGGCCAGATCACCACCCAGCTGCTCATCACCGACCCGGAGCACGAGCAGTTCTGGCCCGGGCAGTCGGAGCGGCTGGCAGCGGCGGCGCCGTCCGTCTCGACGCTGACGCGGTTCACCGCCGCCGAGGGGGCGGACTTCCACGTCCAGCCGCTGGCACGGGCCCTGACCGAACAGCGGATGTTCGACTGGCTGGACGAGCGACTCGGCCGCTGAGCGGACACCGCTCTTGCCCGTGTCGGTGGCGTGGGGTTGGATTCTGCCATGCGCATCAGCCGCCAGATCGTCGTATTCGACACCCCGGACCTGGAGCGCGAGGCCGCCTTCTGGGCGGCGCTGATGGGTGGTGAGGTCCGCGGCGACGACGAGGGCTGGCGCTCGGTCTACGTCGACGGCCAGCAGAGGCTCGGCTTCCAGCTGGCGCCAGGCCACGAACGTCCCAGGTGGCCGGACGGCCCGCAGCAGCAGCTGCATCTCGACCTCTACATCGACGACATCCGCGAAGCCCACGAGCATGCCATGTCGGCCGGAGCAACGCTGCTGCGGGCGGCGGACGACCTGGATGCGCACGACGGCTTCCAGGTCTACGCAGACCCCTCGGGCCACCCCTTCTGTCTCTGCTGGGAGCTGACATGACTGACATTCCCCCCACCCTCGCCCTGACCGGCGTCACCGGCGCCGTCGGGCGCATGACCGCCGACGCGCTCGCCGACCGGGGGCTGCCGTTCCGGATGCTGGCGCGCTCGCCCGAACGGGCGCCGCGGTACCCGGGCTCGACGGTGGTCGCCGCGTCGTATGGCGACCGGGAGGCGGTATTCGCCGCGCTGGACGGGGTGGAGACGCTGCTGATGGTGTCGGCGGCCGAGAATGTCGAGCGGCTCGGTCAGCACCTCGCGTTCGTGGACGCAGCGGCCGAGGCGGACGTACGGCACATCGTGTACACGTCGTTCTTCGGGGCGGCTCCGGACGCCACGTTCACGCTCGCGCGCGACCACTACGCGACCGAGCAGAGCATCCGGGCGTCCGGGATGCAGTTCACCTTCCTTCGCGACAACCTGTACCTCGACTTCGCCGAGAACCTGGTCGGCGACGACGGCGTCATCCGTGGGCCTGCGGCGGACGGGCGGGCGGCGATGGTCGGCCGAGCCGACGTCGCACGCGTGGCGGCCGAGGTGCTGCAGCATCCCGGAAACCACCTCGAGGCGACCTACGACCTGACCGGTCCCGAGGAGCTCACGCTGGCCGAGGTGGCGGAGAAGCTGAGCGCGCACACCGGGCGGCCGGTCTCGTTCCACGACGAGACCCTCCCCGAGGCGTATGCGTCCAGAGCCCGGTGGCACGCGCCCGACTGGCAGCTGGATGCGTGGGTCTCGACCTACACCGCCATCGCGGCGGGTGAACTCGCCGGCGTGACGAATGACGTGGAGCGCGTCACCGGTCGCCGCCCGCTCTCGCTCGACGAGCTCCTGCGCGACGCCCTCCGCTGACGCGACGCCCTCCGCTGACGCGACGAGAGGCGGCCCGCACAGCGGACCGCCCCTCGCCTGCACCTGTCAGGCAGCGGGTTACGGCTGAGCCGCCCAGCCGCCGCGCGGCGGGTTGGGCCAGTGCGGCTTGGTGGAGACGACCGAGCTGACGGCACCGGTCGCGGGGTCGAGCAGCACCTCGCGGTGCTGCGGGTGCCACCAGTCGAACATTCCGCCGAGCGAACCGGCGCGGGCATCGAACGACGCGTCGCCGATCCGGCCGGTCAGCCAGTTGTTCTCGATGAAGCGGAGCACGCTGGTCTGCTCGACCGGGGTGTGGTCGACGCGGTTCTGTGCGGCCCAGGGCGAGATGACCAGCATCGGGAGGCGCTGGCTCGGACCGCAGCGGTCGGCGTAGCCGCCCGCGACCTGCTTCACGCTCGTGCACACGGTCGAGTCGACCGCGGGATCGTTCGAGCCGTTCGCGATCTTCGGGGCGACGTGGTCGTACCAGCCGTCCGAGTCGTCGTAGGCGACGACGACCGCGGTGCTCGACCAGCTGTCCGACTTCTGGATGGCGTTGATCTTGTTCACGAGGAACTTCTGCTCATCCAGCGGGTCGGAGTAGCCGGCGTGCCCGTCCTGCGCCTCGGGGGCCTTCAGGAACGACACGGCGGGCAGGTTGTTCGCCTTCAGGGCGGCGTCGAACGAGGTCAGGTCGTACTGGTGGTTCGCCTGGTCCGTGCGTCCGATCGCCTTCACCGACGTCGGCGGGAGGTGGTGCGGGTTCGACGTGGACTTGTAGTACTGGAACGGCGAGTGGTGCGGTGAGTAGTCCTTCGGGGTCGCGCCCGCGATGTTGGCGGTGACGGCGTCGCACTTGGCGTACGAACCGGTCTGGCCGTTCCAGGCGGTGGTCGGCGTGAAGCCGCCCTGGAACCATCCCCAGCTCACGCCGCGGGCGTTGAGCAGGTCGCCGACGTTGCGGCCCGACATGCCGACGACGGCGGACGACGACGTGTGGTCGTTGTCGGAGCAGTCGTCATAGGCCGGGTCCGGATCGCCGATCACGGTGCCGACGCCCTTCGCGTCCGCCGACTGGACCGCCGTGGAGGTCGTGAGCACGGCGCCGGTCTTCGGGTCGTAGGCGGTTCCACCGTGGGTCTGTCCGGAGATGAGGTTCAGCGCCCCCGGGGTGGACGGGCCGAACACGGTGTCCCAGCTGTTGTCGCTCATGGCGTAGTTCTGGGCGTAGTTCCACAGACCCGTGACCGTGTTGCCGTCGTAGTAGTCCATGACCAGGCCCGGGGCGGCGTACGCACCCGTACACGTGTCGGTCTCGGTCTTCTGGACGAACTGGTCCATCTTGCCGCCGTCGACCGCGGCCTGCTCCGCGGCGTAGCTGTGGTTCTGGTCGCAGGTGACCGCCTGCTCGTGGGTGAGCCGCTTCGGCGCGTACAGGTTGGGGTTGTTCGTGAGCGTGCCCGAGGTCGCCAGGGTGTTGGCGCCGGGGGTGTGCGCGGCCGCCGTGAAGGTCGTCCCGTCGGTGTTCGCCGCGTTCGGGTAGGTGCCGAAGTAGTGGTCGAACGAGATGTTCTCGTCGAAGATCACGACGAGGTGCTTGATCGGTGTCAGGGTCTGGTTGGAGTGGTCGGCGTGCGAGTTGCCGGCCGAGGCGACCGCGGGCGCACCCGCGAGGATTCCGGCGCCCGCGAAGGCGGCGGCGCTGGCGAGCGCGACCCCCGCGAGGGCGATCGGGGAGCGGCGCAGACGTGAGGGTCTGAACACGATTCCTTCTTCCTGTTTTCACTGTGCCCGGCACGGTCGTGACGGGTGGCCTCCGCTGGTCAGGCGAGCATGCTGCGCCCGAGCCAGTCGGAGGAGTCCCGCGCCCCGGGGAGCGCGAAGTAGTAGCCGCCGCCGAACGGCTGGATGTAGTCGGTGAGCGGTTCCCCGGCGAGGCGCTTCTGGACGGCGACGAACTGCCGGTCCAGGTCCTGGTTGAAGGCGACGAAGATCAGCCCCATGTCGAGGTTGCCGTTGGCGTCGAGACCGCCGTCGTAGTTGTACGCGCGGCGCAGCATCCGCTGGGCGTCGGTGTCGGCCGTGCGTGGGTTGGCCAGCCGGATGTGGGCGTCCAGCTGGATGACGTCGCCCGTCGGGTCGTTCTCGAAGTGCGGGTCGTCGAACTCGGCCGACGCGGTGAGCGGGGCGCCGCTGTCCCGGCGGCGGCCGATCATGTTCTCCTGCTCGTGGAGGTTCACGCGGTCCCAGAACTCGACCAGCATGCGGATGACCCGGACCACGTGGTAGCTGCCGCCGGCGACCCAGGCGGGCTCCGCGCCCCCGCTCTTCGCCCACACCAGCCGTGCCATCTCGGCGGCCTCGCCGGTGTGCGGATTGCTCGTGCCGTCCTTGAAGCCCATCAGGTTGCGCGGTGTCCCGCTCGGGCGCGGCGGCGAGACGAAGCCGTCCTGCCGCCAGCGCACCTGCATGGCGCCTCGGGTCGCTCGCGCGATCTCGCGGACGGCGTGGGTCACGGCGTCGCGGTCGGCCGCGCAGACCTGCAGCAGCAGGTCGCCGTCGCACACGTCGCGGCGCAACGCGTCGTCGGGGAACTCGTCCATCGTCCGCAGCCGCGCGGGCTTCGCCCCGGCGAGACCGAACCGCTCGTCGAAGAGGGAGGCGCCGGCCGAGAGGGTGACGGTGGTGGAGTCGGCGACGACCGTCGGCCCGAGCACGCCGGAGTCGCGCGGCGGGCCGCTCAGGCCCGGATCCGGCGGCGTGCCCCCGGAGGTGAGGAAGCGGGACCGCTCGGTGATCGTCTTGAGCAGGTCGGCGAGTTCGGCCCGGGATGCGGCGGTCACGTCGAGCGCGACGAACGCGGCTTCGCGCTGCGGCGGGGTGAGGATGCCGTGCTGGTGAGCCCCGTCGGACGGCCCGGCGACGGTGCGGCCGTGCGGAGCGGCAGCGGCCGTCGCCGCGGTGGCGGAAGTGGCCGTGGTCGCACCGGCAGCGGCGATGGTCGCCGCGCCCGCGGCGCCCGCCGCCGTCGCCTGCAGGAAGTCGCGGCGTCCGATACCGGTCATGAGTCCCTCCTCGGGTCGCAGATCGCGGCTACCGGTGCGAGGAGCTCCGCGGCGCGGCTGAGGGCCGCATCCACTCGCTCCCGTGCCGTGCGGTCGAGCGCAGCCAGCGGGATCCAGGTGCCGTCGGCAGCGCGGTGCGTCTCGACCAGAGCCCGCGCGTCCGCGAGTGACCGCCGGGCGTCGGCGAGGCGGTCGTACCGCCCGGTGAGCACCGGGATCAGCGGTGACAGGGCTTCCTGCGCGCCCGTCAGCTGGGCGTCGATGGTCGCGAGCGCGCTGCCGGAGCCCGCGTCCGTTGCGCCGGTGAGGCTGTCCTGGATGGCGTCCTCGACGATCTCGTGTGCTCGAAGGGCCACCTCGCCCGGGTCGAGCTGGGCGTCGGCGAAGCTCGCCTGCAGCCGGTCGATCAGAGCGCCCAGAGCGCGCGCCGAGGCCGCGACGGTTCCGGCGGAAGCACCATGCCAGAGCTGCGATTCGACCAGATGGAAGCCGGTCAGCCCGTGTCGGGGCAGCCCGTCCAGCTCGTCCCCGAGGTCGCCGAACGCCCCGTAGGCGGCGCCGAGCGTCTCGTAGGTGGTGTGGGCGTTCAGCCAGTCGCGCTGGGCGCTCGGTAAGTCGCCCTCCTCGGCGTCGGCCGCCACGGCGGCGACCTGGGCGCGGAGCGCGGGCAGCCGTGACGCCACCCACGTCGTGTAGGTCTTGGCGACCGGGATGAGGTCGTTCCGGGTGACCGGGACGATGCCGGGGGTGAGCCGGGAGCCCGGGGGCGGCGTCCCCACCGCGACGGTGGGCCCATGCACCGGGTCCATGTCGGCGGGCAGGCAGACGAAACGATATCGCCCCGCGCCGAGGGTGACGCGGGCGACGGCGTGCGCGCCAGCTCCCAGGCTCTCCAGGTCGAGGTAGACCCGCTTGCTGTCGACGGCCTGGACGTAGACCTCGATGCCGCCGACGGTGGTGTTCGTCACGGTGAACGTCTGGTCGCCGCCGTGGACGTGGGTCTCGTCGGCAGTCGCGCCCGCGGCAGCGCCGTCGCTCCATCCGCGCCCGCAGTCGTCGAGCCCCGCCGTCACCTCGAACGCCGACGGGGCGGTGGACGCCACGGCGGCGGGACGCAGCACGATGGTCAGCACCGCTACAACGACCACCAGTGCGCCGAGCGCCGCGAAGAGGGCGGCGAGCCGGGCGCGGGTCGACATCGGTGGATGCTCCAAGGACGGGGGCGGACACCGGTGACGGGACCGGCGTCAGCGATCCTAGAAGTGGCGCGGGAGCCGCATGCCGCGCTTCATCCGGAGTTCACATCATGGTCATCCGGACGCCCTCGAACGGGGGACGAAGCGGCTCTCGCTGCGTTCGGGACGCGAATAGGGGTCTCTAGGGAACTGGCCTATCGGGCGCATGATGGTCCGGGGGATGGGAAAGGGGGCGCCATGCGCGAGGCCAGCTGCCCGCAGTGCCGCAGTGCTGCGCGCCTGGTGGCGAACCCGTACTACGGCGCCGGTCTCGCCGTCCACCGCGACCTCCTGGTCTGTCAGGACTGCGGCTACTCGGGCTACGCGGAGAACGACCGCGACGCCGGTCCGGACAGCGGCTCGGTCGCCGCCCTGGACGAGACGCCGCTGCATCGGCTCCTGCGGCGCCTCCGCCGCGGCGGAACCGGCTAGCGGATCCGCACCCGCCCCTGCTGCCACATCCGCGCGGCGGTCACCCGCGGATTCGCCTGCTCGTCCGCATCCACCCCCAGCGCCGTGTACAGCCGGGCGAGCATGGTCTCGACCGCGCGCACGCTCGTCCCGCGCTCCGCGGCGATCCGCCGGGTGGAGGCGCCGGACGCCACCAGCCGGAGGACCTCCGCCTGGGCCCGGGTGACCGTGCGCACGTCGTCGCCCGGTTCGGCCATGTGATGCTCACCGCCGATGATCGCCGCGTCGACTGCGCCGACGAGCACATCCACGTCCTTCACCTGCGACTTGACGAGGTAGACGACCGACGGGGGCAGCGCGTCGTCGCCGACGGCCAGCTCGGGCGAGAGGTGCGAGGTGAGCACGACGAGTCCCACCCACGGGAGTTCGTGGTGGACCCGCCACAGCAGTTCGGCACCGGAGTCGCCCCCGCCGAAGTCGAGGTCGGTCACGATGGCGTTCGGCTCGATCTCGACGATGGCGTCCCACGCCTCGGCGGCGCTCGTGGCCTGCGCGGCCTCGATCCCGGTCGAGCGCAGGGCGGAGGCGACCATCGATGCCGTGAAGACATCGTCGTCGGCCACCACGGCCCGCAGGGTCCGGGTCCGCGCGGAAGTATCGGTCATCGTTCTGGCACCTGCCCTTATGTCACCGTCCCAGAGCTGGACGCCATGAGCCCCAGTATCCTTCGAGGACTCACGACGCTCCGGCGGCCGGGCGGCTCGCGTTGTTCGGTCAGCGAATACGCGGGGGGTGGCGCGTGGAGCGAGAGACTGTCCTGATGGCCGTCTTCAGCGCTCATGGCGGCCAGTGTAGGCCGTTTATCCGCCTACAATCCCTCCCATGCCCCACCCCATCGGTCCGCGCGCGTCGCTGACGTCGCCGTCCGAGGCGCTGCGCCTCAACGGACTGGATGCTCTCTTCCACGGTCACCCCGACGGCGTCTGCGTCGTCGACGTCTCCGGGACGTTCGTCGAGTCCAATGGCGCGCTCGCCGCCCTCACCGGTTACCCGTCCGAGCAACTGGTCGGGATGCGGTTCGCGCAGCTGCTGCACCCGGACTCCCTCGACTACACGATGGCGCGGTTCCGTGAAGCGCTGACGGGCGAGAACCGCCGGTACGTGACCCGCATCGTGACGCCGGAGGGGCGCATCCGCTCGCTGGACGTGACGATCCTCCCGTTGCGCGGCACCGACGGCGAGGTGGCCGCCGTCCTGGCGATCGCGCGCGACATCGGCGACGTGGAGCGTTCCGCCGCCGCCGCGGCCGGGAACGAGGCCCTCGTGCGGATGGCGGCGCGCATCGCCGGCTTCGCCGGCTGGGTCGTCGACGTGGTCACGGGCGAGATCATGTGGAGCGAGGGACTGTTCCACCTGCTCGGACTGCAGCCCGGGCGCGTGCCGGTCGACGCGGAGGCGCTCGCCCTCTTCCAACCGCAGGACCGCCGGGCCGTCCGGACCGCCTTCCAGCGGACCGTGGTGCACGGCGTCCCTCTGGATCTCCGCGCCACGATCGTGCACCCCTCCGGGCGCCTCATGCACGCGCACCTCGTCGGCGAGCCGGAGCGCAACGAGATCGGTGAGGTCGTGCGCATCCACGGTGCGTTCCATGACGTGACGGCGCTCGTGCAGCACCGCGAGGAGCAGCGCGCCATGGCACGGCTGCTGCGCAGCTCGCTCGACCAGGTGCACGACGCCATCGCGTTCGTCGACCGCTCCTGGCAGTTCACCTTCGCCAACTCGTGGGCCCTGCAGTTGGTCGGGCTCGACGAGTCGGAGCTGCGCGAGAAGACGATCTGGGAGCTGTTCCCGACCGCGCTCGGCAGCCCGTTCGAGCAGATCTACCGCGACGCGATGGAGAACGGCGAGGCGGGCAGCGCCCGCGCCTACTCGCCCGAGTGGAACTCCTGGTTCGAGGTGGATGCGCATCCCACCGAGGAGGGCATCGCCGTCATCGTGCGCGACGTCACCGAGGATCAGGAGGCCCGGCGCAAGCTCGAGCAGTACACGCGCAGGGTCGCCTCCCAGGCCGCCCTGCTCGATGCCGCCCGCGACGCCATCCTGGTGCGTGACCTGGGCGGCATGGTCCGCTACTGGAACCGCGGCGCCGAGACCATCTACGGCATCTCGGCGGCGGAGGCCGTCGGGCGGTCGGTGCGCGACCTGCTCTACGAGGACCCGGCGGAGTTCGACGCGGCGAGCGAAGCGCTGATGCGCGACGGCTTCTGGGTGGGCGAGCTGCGCCAGCGGCGCGCCGACGGCTCGGAGATCATCGCCGACTGCCGGTGGCAGCTGTCGCGCGGCGAGGACGGGCAGGTCACCGTCTTCGCCGTCAACTCCGACATCACCGAGCATCGCCGGCAGGAGGAGCAGCGCATCCGGGCGCAGCGCCTGGAGAGCCTGGGGACGCTCGCGGGCGGGATCGCCCACGACCTCAACAACGTGCTCACGCCCATCCTCATGTCGGTCCAGCTGCTGCGTCAGGACGAGCAGGATGAGCGGCGCCGCGACATGCTCGACGCCCTGGATGCTGCGGCGCAGCGGGGAGCGGCGATGATCCGTCAGGTGCTCTCGTTCGCCCGGGGCACGGAGGGCCGGCGTGAGCTCGTCGACCTGCCGACGCTCCTCGCGGAGCTGGCGAGCTTCTGCCGGGAGACCCTGCCGAAATCGATCGAGCTCGTCGTGGATGCGCCCGAGCAGCTGCCTGCGGTGGCGGGCGACGGCACGGAGCTGTTCCAGGTGCTCGTCAACCTGATCACCAACGCCCGGGACGCGATGCCCGACGGCGGGGTGGTGACCGTGCGCGCCGTCGCGCGCGGCGACGTCGTACGGCTCGACGTCCGGGATTCGGGTGTCGGGATGGATGCGGCGACGGCGGCCCGCATCCTGGAGCCGTTCTTCACGACCAAGGAGACGGGGACCGGGCTGGGCCTGCCCACCTCCGCCGCGATCGTGAAGGCGCACGGCGGCGAGCTGCAGGTCGAGACCGCGCTGGGCGCCGGCACGTCGATCGGCTTCGAGCTGCCGGTCGCCAGCGCGGGAGTCGAGGCGCCGTCGCGCGGAGGGGCGCCCGTGCCGCGCCCGGGTCGCGGTCGCCGCGTGCTCGTCGTGGATGACGAATCGGCGATCTGCGAACTGGTCCGGCAGACGCTCGACCACAACGGGTTCGTCACCGAGATCGCGCACGGCCGCGAAGCGCTCGACCTGATCTCGCAGGGGCCGCGCTTCGACGCGGTGGTGACGGACATCATGATGCCCGGCGTGCCGGGCGACGTGATCGCGCGGCGCGTGGCCGCCGAGCAGCCGCAGGCGGCGGTGGTGCTGATGAGCGGGCTGCTGCCGGGCCCCGGGGCTCGCGCCGCGGTCGAGCGCGACGGGGCGCACTTCCTCGCCAAGCCGTTCACGCCGGCCACGCTGCTGGCGACGCTGGATGCGGCCCTGCGCAGGCGGGCGGAGACCGACCCGGGCAGCGGCGCAGGCAGCGACACGGAGGAGGTCCTCCATTCGGTGCTGGAGCCCGTGCTCCGTGAGGCGGCGGCCGCCCTCGCGGCGGGTGAGCCCTCGGAGGAGGAGCGCGTGCGGCTGCACGATCTCCTGGCCGGCGCGGCTGAGGCGGCTCAGCGGACCCTCGGCGACCGCGCGCGGAACCCGCGCATCCACCGGATCGTCGGTGCTGCCGCCTCGGCGGCAATGGCCCTGTCGTTCGGTCTGGGCACGGTCCCGACGGACGACGTACGGCAGCGGCTCGAGGAGGGGCTGGATCTCATGGCGGCGAGATCCTGGCCACCCGAAGACCAGGATCCCGCCGCTGAGGTGCCGCGCTGACGCTGCCGGGACCGGGGGGAACGGGGCAGCGCCGAACGCGCGACGAATCGATCCTCCGGGGCACGCTCATCCCTGTGCAACGGTTCAGAGCAGGTCGTGTGCGTTTCCCGAACAAAAAAGTACCTGACGAGAGCGCTCTCCTGTGCGAGGCTTCAGACATGAAGGAATCTCACGGTGCCGAATTGACGGAGCCGGCGTCGGTTCACGGGCCGGGTCGCGCCCCGGCCGGGATGCCCCTCACGATCCGCCTCGGGGAGCGCGAGTTCGCTGCCCTGGTGCGGATCGCCCGCTCGCGGGACACCACTGCCGCCGCCCTCGTGGAGCAGCTCGTGCTGCACGCTCTGAGCAAGGCGGACGTTCCTCCTCCGGCGGATTCGCACCCCGCCCGGCGGCACACGACGTACGAGGAGGCCACGGCGGGATTCCGCCAGGACGCCCCCGTGAGGACGGCTCCCGACATGTGAGCCGTCGAGGAGGCACCACGCCCAGCACTGTCACCGTTCTCACAGCGGGCGTACAGTCCTGGGCGTGATCCATCGACAGCTGGCGGGCGCCGCACTGGTGCTGCTCGTCGCCGGCGGCCTTTCGGCCTGCTCGGCGGACGACTCGGCACGGAGCAGTCTCTCGCAGTCGGCCGGGACCGCAGCGTCCGCCGCGCGCGCTGCGGGACTCGTGCTCGGACTGCAGGAGGCCGACCACATCCTTCCGACCGTGATGGATACGGGGCTCTCGGATGCGGCCGACCGCCTGAGCCAGGAGGCCATGTCCGTCTCGACCATGACGGCGCAGGGCGGAATCGGAGTGAGCCGCGATCGCGTGCTGACGGACATCCGCGCAGCGCAGGACGCGGTGGCGTCGGCTCAGCGTGCATCGGCCGCCGGGCACGACTCGGGCAAGGCCCTCGATCCGCAGCGCCGCCGGCTCGATCGGCTCGCACAGCAGCTCGACGCGGCATCGAAGCGGCTGGAACGCGGATGAAGGGGCTCTTCGCCGTCGCACTGGGCGTGCTCACCGCCATCGGCGGCTTCGTCGACATCGGTGATCTCGTCACCAACAGTGTCGTCGGTTCCCGTTTCGGGATGACGCTGACGTGGGTCGTCATCGTCGGTGTCATCGGCATCTGCATCTTCGCCCAGATGTCCGGGAGGGTCGCCGCAGTGAGCGGGCGGGCGACTTTCGAGATCATCCGGGAGCGCCTGGGCGCACGGATGGCGCTCGCGAACCTCTCCGCGTCGTTCCTCATCAACCTGCTCACCTTGGCGGCCGAGGTCGGAGGAATCGCGCTCTCCCTGCAGCTGGCCTCCAGCATCTCGCCGACGCTGTGGTTCCCGGTCGCCGCGATCGCCGTCTGGATCGTCATCTGGCGCGTGAAGTTCTCGATCCTCGAGAACGTCACCGGGCTGCTCGGGCTCGCCCTCGTCGTGTTCGCCGTCGCGCTGTTCCTCCTCCATCCCGACTGGACGTCGCTCGGCTCCCAGGTACTGCTCACACCGTCGCCCCACACGGACGAGTCGCCGGCGACCTACTGGTACTACGCGGTCGCACTGTTCGGCGCCGCGATGACCCCCTACGAGGTGTTCTTCTTCTCCTCCGGGGCCATCGAGGAGAAGTGGAAGACCAAGGATCTCTCCCAGTCGCGCCTCAACGTTCTCGTCGGGTTCCCGCTCGGCGGTCTGCTCTCGCTGTCCATCGCCGCGTGCGCCGCCGTCGTGCTGCTGCCCAAGGGGATCGCGGTGGAGTCGCTCTTCGAGACGGCGCTGCCGGTGGCGCAGGCGCTGGGCAAGATCGGGCTGATCGTCGTCATCCTCGGATTCGTCGCCGCGACCTTCGGCGCAGCCCTCGAGGTGACCCTCTCGAGCGGGTACACGCTCGCGCAGTTCTTCGGCTGGCCGTGGGGCAAGTTCCGGCGTCCCGCGTCGGCGTCGCGCTTCCACGCGGTGATGATCCTGTCGCTGGTGGTCGCGCTGGGCATCCTGTTCACCGGGGTCGATCCGGTGCAGGTGACGGAGTTCTCGGTGGTCTTCTCGGCGATCGCCCTGCCGCTGACGTATCTGCCCATCCTGATCGTCGCCAACGACCCGCAGTACATGGGCGACAAGGTCAACGGCCGGGTGACCAACTTCTTCGGGCTGATCTACCTCGGCATCATCCTGGTGGCGTCGATCGCCGCCATCCCTCTTATGATCGTGACAGGAGCGGGCGCATGAACGAACGCCGTCGACTGCCCGCGCCGCCCCGGGTCGCCGGGCGCGTCTTCGACGCCGGACTCGACCTGCTGGACCGGCAGATGCTCGACCCGGACGGCGTGCCGGTCAGCACCGTCGACGATGTCGAAGTGACGAACCCGGCCGATGCGGCGCACCTCGACCCGCAGGAGCCGCCTCGGGTGTCGGCGCTACTCACGGGGCCGGTCCTGCTCACGCGCGTCTTCGGCGGCCGGCTTCCGGACTCGCGCTTCATCCGCATCCCCTGGAAGGTCGTCGCCGACCTGGGCATCGTCATCACAGTGGCGGTCGCCGCCGATTCGCTCGACGCCAGCTGGACGGAGCGGTGGCTCCGCGACCACGTGATCGCCCGCATCCCCGGAGGTCGCCATGATCCTGAGTGACCTGCTCGGCAACGCCGTGCTGACCGCGGACGGCGAGCGTCTGGGTGTGGTGGTGGATGCGCGATTCGCGCTCGACGGGCCACCCGACGGCCTGCTCGCCGCCGCCCGCCTCTACGGACTGGTGGTCAGCCCGCACTCGCACAGCTCGTTCGCCGGGTACGAGCGCACCGGCGTCGATGCTCCCGCGCTGGTGGCGCGGTTCCTGGGCTGGCGGGCGCGCGGCTCCGTCCTGGTGCTGTGGTCGGATCTCGCGTCGATCGCCGACGGCACCGTGCGGCTGCGGCCCGGCGCGACCCTCTACTCGCCGCGGTTCCAGGAGGCGGGCGAGTGACCGTCGACGCCGAGTACGTCCTGCCGTTGCGCTGGGCCGACGACGCCGGGCTCGACGAGCTGGTCGGTTACCTGACCGGGTTGCGGGACCTGATCGACGTGACCGTGGTGGACGGTTCGGCGCCCGAGCGCTTCGCTGCCCACGCGCACGCCTTCCCCGCGGGCGTCCGCCACCTCCCGGTCGAGCCGTGGCCCGGGCACAACGGCAAGGTGGCGGGCGTCATGACCGGGCTGCGCACCGCGCGGCACGACCGCGTGGTGATCGCCGACGATGACGTCCGCTATGACGAGGGGGCGCTGCGCGCGGTGGTCGGGATGCTCGACTCGGCCGAGCTCGTCCGCCCCCAGAACGTGTTCGTCCCCGCTCCGTGGCATGCCCGCTGGGACACCGGCCGCATCCTCCTCAACCGGGCCCTCGGACATGACTACCCCGGCACGCTGGCGGTCCGTCGCCGCACGGTGATCGACGCAGGAGGCTACGACGGGGATGTGCTGTTCGAGAACCTCGAACTGATCCGCACCGTCCTGGCCGCGGGCGGCCGTGTCGTCGCCGCCGACAGGATCGGCGTGGCCCGGCGGCCGCCGGAGGTGCGCCATTTCCTCCGGCAGCGGGTGCGTCAGGCGTACGACGACTTCGCGCAGCCGGGCCGCCTGCTGGCCGAGCTCGCCGTGCTGCCGCTGGTGCTCTTCTCCCTGCGTCGTCCCGCACGCCTGCTCGCCGCGGCCGGCGCTGTCGTGGCGCTCGCCGAGCTGGGCCGGCGTCGCGCGGGCGGCCGCAGGCTCTTCCCGGCGACCGCGGCCCCGTGGGCGCCGGCGTGGCTGGCGGAGCGCGCCGTGTGCGTGTGGCTCGCGCTCGGTGCGCGCCTGCGCGGAGGCGTCCGCTACTCGGACGGCCGCCTGCGGCGCGCCGCAACGCCCCTTGGCGAACTCCGCCGTGAAGCAGCGATTCGGCACGGATCCTCGGGTCGAACGCACTGAAGGTGCGCGGTGGCAACCACTTGACCGGGTTCTGCCGCGCAGGTTCGCTCGGAACATGACACCACGCATCACCTCGCGGGGGCCGGTGAGCGAGGCGCTCCGTGCAGCGCTGCAGAACGACCCCTTCTCCGCTTCGGATGAATTGGCCCGCTTCTCCGCCGAAACCGCCCGTGCGCTCGAAGCCGAGCCCGACCTCCTCACTGACGAGGACCTCCAACTCACCCTGTTCCTGCTCTACGGGCTGCATTACGGCGACACCGTCGACGCCGACGACGAGTGGGAGTGGAACCCCGACCTGCTGCGCACCCGGCGCACCATCGAGCGCGCGTTCGAGCGGCAACTGCGCGACCGCATCCCGCTCGGCGACCTGCCCGAGCCGACCGCCGACGCCGTCGCGGCCTACCTGTTCGACCTCACCTCCGAGGACGCCGGCCCGAGCCTCTCCCGCTTCCTCGCCAAGAAGGCGACCGAGGAGCAGGCGAAGGAGTTCGTCATCCACCGCTCCATCTACACGCGTAAAGAGGCGGACCCGCACTCGTGGGCCATCCCGCGCCTCACCGGGCGGCCGAAGGCGGCTCTGGTCGAGGTGCAGTCGGACGAGTACGGCGCCGGGCGGCCGGAGCGCATCCACGCGGAGATCTTCGGGCAGACCATGCGCAACCTCGGCCTCGACGACGCGTACGGCGCGTACATCGACCAGGTGCCCGCGATCACGCTCGCCTCGTTCACGATGATGTCCATGTTCGGCCTCAACCGCAGCCTGCGCGGCGCGATCACCGGCCACCTGGCCGCGTTCGAGATGACCTCGTCCATCCCGAACCGGTTCTACGGCAACGGGTTCCGGCGGCTCGGCCACGGCGAGGACGTCACCTGGTACTACGACGAGCACGTCGAGGCGGATGCGGTGCACGAGCAGATCGCGGGCCGCGACCTCGCGGGAGGCCTGGCCGAGCAGCATCCCGAGCTGCTGCCCGACATCGTCTTCGGCGCGGCCGCCTGCCTCTACGTGGACGGCCTTGCGGGCCTGCACATGCTGGAGAGCTTCGAAGCGGGCCGCAGCTCGCTGCGTGAGCCGGCGGGAGTCCCGGCATGAGCGCGCACGAGGAGCAGCCGGTCATCGTCGCCTGCCCGGACGGCCCGCTGCTGGTGCGCGGGCACATCGAGCTCACCGCCCCCGATGGCACCCCGATCGAGCAGCACCGCCGCACGGTCGCGCTGTGCCGGTGCGGCGTGTCCGCGATCAAGCCGTTCTGCGACGGCAGCCACAAGGCCATCCACTTCCGCACGGACATCTGACCGCGCACCCACCACCGATCGAGAGAAGGAGCGGACATGTCCGACCCCCAGCACACCGAAGGCGACCGCCACGACGAGAACACCGAGGCGGAGCAGCAGATCATCGACAAGCCCTCGCAGGCGGAAGGCGACGAGGGCGACAGCGACAACGGCTGAGGGGGCGGCGTGACGACGGACCCCCTCACCAGCGGTGCGATCGCCTCCGCACTCGGCGCAAAGGCCGTCCGTGTGGAAGAGTTGCACCTCGACGGAGAGCCGGAGGAGGCACGCAGGTGAGCGACGGTCTGGACGCCGACCCGACGGACGGCCGCAACGAGACCGCCGAGCAGCGCGCCGACCGCAACTGGAACGAGCTGCTGCAGGAGTTCCGCGTCTTCCAGACGGGGACCCAGATCCTCGCGGCGTTCCTGCTGACGCTGCCGTTCCAGCAGCGCTTCACCCAGCTTCCGCCGTTCGACGTGGGCGTCTACCTGGTGCTCGTCTTCCTCTCGGTGATCGCCACCCTGTTCGCTCTAGCGCCGGTCGCGCTGCACCGGATGCTGTTCCGCCAGCGCGCGAAGCCAGAGCTCGTGGGGCTCGCCAGCAAGATCCTGATCGTGTGCCTGGCCGCCGCGTCCCTTCTGTTCACCGGGATCGTGCTCTTCATCGTCGACTTCGTGCTCGCCCCGCCGGCCGGCTTCACCGCCGCGGCCTGCGTGTTCGTGCTGCTGCTCATCATCTGGGTGGTGCTGCCCCTGTTCATCCGGCACCAGCGCCGCCGCCGCGGCCCCGTCGGCTGATCCCGGCATGTTCGCAGAACCACACATCCCGCGCCGCCCGCGTCTGCGAGAGCGCAAAGGAACCGTCGCGGGGATTGAATCACCCATGCGCTGAGCCGACAGTGGCGGCATGGACCAGCCAACGACGGTGTCGGCCAACGACCGTTCCCGCATCCAGGACATCTGGGGAGCACGCACCCCCTTCGCCCAGGGTGCCTTCTGGCCGGAGCGCCCCGATCTCATGCTGCAGGAAGGCCTCACCGAGGCCGACGTCGACTCGTGGGTGCGCAGCGCCTGCGTCCTGTGCAGCAACGGCTGCGGCTGCGACATCGCCGTCAAGGACGGCCGCATGGTCGGCATCCGCGGCCGCACGGACGACCCCATCAACCGCGGCCGGCTCGGGCCGAAGGGCCTTTATGCCAGCTGGGAGGGGATGCGCGGTCGCGACCGGCTGACGCATCCACTCGTCCGCCGCGACGGCGAACTGGTGCAGGCGACGTGGGACGAGGCGATGGACGCCATCGTCCGGCGCAGTCGCGCGCTCCTTGACGAGATCGGTCCGTTGAGCCACGGTTTCTACACCTCCGGACAGCTGTTCCTGGAGGAGTACTACGCGCTCGGCGTGATCGGCAAAGCCGGGATCGGGACGCCGCACATGGACGGCAATACCCGTCTCTGCACGGCGACCGCCGCGACCGCGATGAAGGAGACGTTCGGCGCCGACGGACAGCCCGGATGCTACGAGGACATCGACGAGTGCGACGCGATGTTCCTCTGGGGTCACAACCTCGCGGCCACCCAGACGGTCGCCTGGTCGCGCGTGCTCGACCGTCTCGCCGGGCCGAACCCGCCGCGTCTCGTGGTCGTCGACCCCCGGCGTACGGCGACAGCCGAGAAGGCGGAGGTGCACCTGGCGATCCGCCCGGGCACGAACCTCGCATTGCTGCTCTGCCTCGAGCGCGAACTCATCGAGAACGACTGGATCGACGAGGACTACGTCGCCGCGCACACGCTGGGACTCGACGAGCTGAAGGCGCAGGCCGGGCAGTGGACGCCCGAACGCGCCGCCGAGGTGTGCGGCGTGGCCGCGGAGGACATCCGCCGGGCTGCCCGCATCTTCGCGGAGTCGCCGCGCGTGCTCTCCACCGTGCTGCAGGGCTTCTACCAGGCGCCCCAGGCGACCGCATCCGCATGCCAGGTCAACAACCTGCACCTGCTGCGCGGGATGCTCGGCAGGCCCGGCGCAGGCATCCTGCAGATGAACGGCCAGCCGACGGCGCAGAACAACCGCGAGTGCGGCGCCGACGGCGACCTCCCCGGTTTCCGCAACTGGGAGAACGAGGAGCACGTCAGGCAGCTGGCCGAGCTGTGGGGCGTCGACCCGCTGGTCATCCCGCACTGGGCTCCCCCGACCCACGCGATGCAGTTGTTCCGGTACGTCGAGCAGGGTTCGATCCCGTTCCTCTGGGTGTCGGCGACCAACCCGGCGGTGTCGCTCCCCCAGCTGCCGCGCATCCGCGAGATCCTCGCCAAGCCGGACCTCTTCCTCGTCGTGCAGGACCTCTACCTCACCGAGACCGCCGAACTCGCCGACGTCGTGCTCCCCGCGGCTGGGTGGGGCGAGAAGACCGGGACCTTCACGAACGCGACCCGCACCGTCCACCTCTCCGAGAAGGCGGTCGAAGCGCCGGGGGAGGCGCGGGCCGACCTCGACATCTTCCTCGACTACGCGAAGCGGATGGACTTCCGCCGGAACGACGGCACCCCGCTCATCGCGTGGCGCGGCCCCGAGGACGTCTACGCGGCATGGCAGGAGTGCTCGCGCGGTCGGCCCTGCGACTACACCGGGATCTCGTACGACGACCTGCGGCGGGAGTCGGGCATCCATTGGCCGAGGCGGGAAGGGGAGACGGAGAGCGTCCTGCGCCTGTACGCCGACGCAGACTTCCCGTCCCACCCCGACTACTGCGAGAGCTACGGCCACGACCTGCTCACCGGGGCCGCGGTGGGCAAGGAGGCGTTCACCGCGCTGCGCCCGGACGGTCGCGCGCTGCTCAAGTCCGCCCCCTACAACGGACCGCATGAGCTGCCCGACCTGGACTACCCGCTGCAGTTCACCACCGGGCGCAGCGTGTACCACTTCCACACCCGCACCAAGACCGGCCGCAGCCCCGAACTCGAGGAGGCCGCTCCGAACGTCTGGGTGGAGCTGGCGGCTCAGGATGCCGAGCAGCGCGGAATCGGCGAGGGTGACCTCGTCGAGGTGGTGTCGCGACGCGGACGGCTTGTCGCCCCCGCGCGCATCGGCCGACCCCGCAGCGGCACGGTGTTCGCGCCGTTCCATTACGGATACTGGGATGCGCCGCCCGGCGCGGTGGATCGCCGCCCGACCGCGGCGAACGAGCTGACCGCCACCGAGTGGGACCCGGTCTCGAAGCAGCCGGTGTTCAAGTCGGCCGCCGTCGAGGTCCGCAAGCTGGAGCCGGCTGGGGGTGACTCGTGAAGTTCCCCGTGTACCTCGCGCTCCTGGCCGAGTCGGAGTCGACGCTGGCCCGCTCGTTCCGGCAGGTGGCCGACGCCCACGGCGACGAGCCGGACGTGCGCCTCCTCTGCCTCACCCTCGCGAAGCAGTGCGAGAGTCACCGCGAGAAGCTCGATCCCGTCATCGAGCGGTACGGGTCGACGACCGTGGACGACGAGCCGGAACGCCTGCACGCCGACGCCATCGAGGAGCCTCGCTCGGGGCCGCTCGGCCTGCTCCGCGACCTGCAAGACCTCTACCTGCTCGCCAGCCTCACCGACGTCACCTGGACGATGGTGAAGCAGGCCGCGCAGGCGCTGCAGGATGCGGACCTCCTCGACATCATCCAGGACTGCGAGCACGAGACCTCCGTGCAGCTGAGCTGGCTGATGACCCGGATGAAGCAGGCCGCACCCCAAGCCCTGATCGCGGCGCGGTGATGGCGCCATGAAGCCGTCACTGCTGTCGCGCGTGACCACCCGGGCCGGCGAGGCGGGTGCCGGCGTCTACACGGCGGTGCTGTCGCTCATCCTGCTCGCCGCCTCCGGCGCCATCGGCCTGCTCCTCAGTTCGCCCTGGCTGTTCCCGAGCCTCGGGCCGACGGTGATGCTGATCTTCGGCGCACCGTCGGAGCCGTCCTCGCGACCGGTCAACGCGGTCGTGGGCCACGCGGTCGCCATCGTTGCCGGGGTCGCCTGTCTCTTCCTGTTCGGGATGAACGGGAAGCCGTCCGCACCGTCGGCCGGGCTCACGCTCGGCTACGTGCTCGCGGGCGCGCTGTCCGTCGCGCTCACGGCGTTCGTGCTGCATCTGCTGAAGCTGTCGCATCCACCCGCCGGGGCGACGACGCTGATCGTCAGCCTGGGCGTGATCGCCACGCCGTCCGGGATCCTGTCGATGGCCGCCGCCCTCGCCTTCACGATCATCGTGGGGTGGGGGATCAACTGGGCTCTGGGCGAGCGGCCCCCGGAGGCCGTCCGATGACGTTCATCGCAGCGGTGATCGTGGTGGCGGGCGGCCGATCCACCCGGTTCGGCGCCGACAAGCTCCGTCACCGCATCGACGGTCGCACGCTGCTCCAACGGACGGTGGATGCGGCCGCTGCCGTCGGCGACGTGGTCCTGGTGTCGGCTGCCGACGAGATTCCGGCCGGAGTGTCCGTCGCAGTGTCGGAGAGTCCGCGCTGGGGCGGCCCGTGTGCGGCGATCGCGGCGGGAGTGGATGCGGCAGGTGTGGTGGATGCTGCGGCCGATGCGCTGATCCTGCCCGCGGACCTGGCCGACCCGTGGTCGACCGTCGCCGCACTGACCGGGATCGACCAGGGCGTCCTGACCGACGCCGACGGGCATCCCCAGTGGCTCTCTGCGCGGGCTCCGCTCGCGGCATTGACCGCGCGCGTGGCCGAGCTGCGGCGCGGCCGGGCCACGCTGGCCGGGCTGTCGGCGCGCGACCTGCTCGGCGGCATCCGCGGGCGTCACCGCGTCTCCGGATTCGTCTGCGCCGATATCGACACCCCCGACGACCTGCCCGCTTTTCCCGCCGTGCCTGAGAAGGAGCCCGTCCATGGAACCGTCTGAGCTCGACGCCTGGGCCGAGGAGGCCGCCGCCGTGGTCGGCACGCGCCTCGAGCCCGGCGACGTCGCTGCCGTGCTCGACCTGGCGCGGGACGCCGCGCACGGCATCGCCCGGCCGGCCGCGCCGCTCACCACGTTCATCGCCGGCATCGCGGTCGGCCGCGGCCAGCCGCTCGCCGAAGCGGTCGCCGCACTCGCCGCCGCGATCGACAAGCGCTCCGCATGACCTCGTGGCGGGAGGCGCGCGGTCTCGCCGAGCAGGTGGGCCGGGGGTCGCCGACGCGCGTGCTGACCGTCCCGGTGGCGCGCGCGGCCGCCCTGGCCGTTGCCGCGGAGGTCCGGTCCGCCCGCTCGCTGCCGCCCTTCGACAACTCCGCGATGGACGGCTGGGCCGTCGCCGGCGATGGACCCTGGCGGGTGGGCGAGCCGGTGCTGGCGGGCAGCATCCCGCCGGTCCTTCCGCTCGTGCCAGGGGAGGCCCGCCCGGTCGCGACCGGAGCGCCCGTGCCGCCCGGCACGCTCACGGTGCTGAGGAGCGAGGATGCCGCGCCCGGCCTCGGCGGCGACGGCGGCCTGGTCGATGTAGTGACCCCGCCCTGCCCCGGCCGCGACATCCGCCGTTCCGGAGAGGAGGCCGAGCCCGGCGACGTGCTCCTCACGGCCGGCGCCGTGCTCTCGCCGCCGGCACTCGGGCTCCTTGCCGCGGCGGGCGTCGAAAAGGTCGACATCGCGTCTCCGCCCCTCGTGACGTTCGTTGCAATCGGCGACGAACTGGCGGGAGTCGCACCCGGTCCGGGCCAGCTCACCGACAGCCTGAGCCCGATGATGCCGTCCCTCTTCGCAGCGCTCGGCGGGCGCTGCGCCACGACCGCGCGCGCTCTCGACCGCCCCGCGGACGTGGCCGCCGCGATCCGGCGAGCACGCACGGCTACCGTGATCACCTCGGGCGGAACCGCGCACGGCCCGGCCGACCCGCTGCGCGACGCGCTCGACCGGCTCGGAGCGCGCATCCTGCTCGATGGGATGGACCTGCGACCGGGCGGCTCGCTCCTGCTCGCGGAACTCGGCGACGGGCGTCACGTACTGTCGCTGCCGGGCAATCCGCTCGCCGCGGTGGTGGCGCTGATCGTGGTCGGCTGGCCGTTGCTGCAGGGCCGCCTCGGGCGGTCCGCGCCCGCGCCGACCGCGTGCGCTCTGCCGCCGCGTCTAGACGTCGACGACCGCCAGCGCGCGGTGGCATGCATTCTGGAGGACGGGATGCTCGCTCCGGTCGCGCATCAACGGTCCGGGATGCTGCGCGGCGTCTCGATCGCGACGCATCTCGTGCTCACCGGCGGCGGGCGTGCCGAGCAGCTGCGGCTGCCCTGGTCCTGAACGCGCCGGACGGGCGCGCCCGGTTCGGGCGCGCCCGGTCCGGGCGCGCCCGTCCCGGTAGGTGCTACGGGGTGGGCATCCCGCCGGTCACGGCCAGCGTCTCGCCCATGACGTAGCTCGACTCGGGCGACGCGAGGAAGACGTACGCCGGCGCCAGCTCGGCCGGCTGGCCGGGACGGCCGATCGGCGTCTCCTGGCCGAACTCGGGGATCGCGTCGGGCAGCTGGCCCTTGCTGACCTGCAGCGGCGTCCAGATCGGCCCGGGAGCCACCGCGTTGACGCGGATGCCCTTGGGCGCGAGCTGCTGCGCAAGGGCCTTCGTGAACGCGTTGATCGCGGCCTTGGTCGTCGCGTACTCGACCAGCTGCTCGCCCGGCTGGTACGCCTGGATCGATGTCGTGTTGATGATCGTGGCTCCGGCGGGCAGGTGCGGCAGGGCCGCGCGGGTCAGCCAGAACATCGCATAGATGTTCGTCTTCATCGTGTGGTCGAACTGATCGTCCGGGACGTCCGTCAGGCTCTCGGTGGCGACCTGCTTGCCGGCGTTGTTGACGAGGATGTCGATCCCGCCCAGCTCGTCGAGCGCACGGCGGACGATCTCGTCGCTGAACTCGCGGTCCTTCAGGTCGCCGGGGATCGTCACGGCGGTGCGTCCCGCGTCACGGACGAGGCCGGCGATGCGCTGCGCATCCTCCTCCTCGTCGGGCAGGTAGACGAGCGCTACGTCGGCGCCCTCGCGGGCGAAGGCGATCGCCGTGGCGGCGCCGATGCCCGAGTCGCCGCCGGTCACGATCGCCTTGCGGCCGGTGAGACGACCATTGCCGACGTAGCTGTCCTCGCCGAGGTCGGCGCGCGGGTCGAGGTCGCTCTCCAGTCCGGGCTCGGGAACCTGCTTCGCCTCGGGGGAGAAGCTCGGGTAGCGGTCAACAGGGTTGTCGAAGGTGTACTGGTTTTCAGGCATGCCTCCACGCAATCACCCTTCCCGCGTGCGTCCAGGGGGCTGCATCCCTCCGCTCCCCGGGGTACGACCCCGCCCTCCGGCCTGCCCCTCCCGCCCCCTCCCCGCCGAGTGGTGACATCTGGTCACCACTCGACGCGGATAGGCGCAACTACTCACCACTCGACGCGGCTGGGAGAGGTGGAGCCGCGCGACTCGCTTGCGTGACCGCGCCGCGTGTGTCAGCATTGAGACGAATTGATACCGGTACCAAAACGGATCGGTGGAGGGAGACACATGCTGGGCTTCAACGAAGAGGAATTCCTGGAGCAGGTGCGGAGCACCGTCGCGCTCCGGTCGCAGATCGAGGAGCTGGCCGAGCGCGTGAGCGCAGGCCGCTGGAAAAACATCTACTTCATCGGCGCGGGCGGCACGTACGCCGCTGCGCTGCCCTACGAGCGCTTCTTCCAGACGCGCTCCGCGTTCCCGGTGCGCGCCGTCATCGGCAAGGAGTTCGTCCTCGCGCCCGACCCCCAGTTCGGACCGGACTCGGTCGCGATCTTCGCCTCGGTGTCCGGTACGACCGAGGACATCCTGGAGTGCGTCGAGTTCGCCCGCGAGAAGGGCGCGCTGACGGTGGGCTTCACCGGCCAGGCCGACAGCCCGATCGCGTCCGCGGTGGATGAGGTGCTCCTGTCCGCGCCGAAGGCGTGGCCGTTCGACGTGCAGTTCCTCACCTTCGGCGCCAAGCTCCTCTCGCTGCGCGGCGAGTTCGAGGGCTACGACCGCCTGGTCAAGGACCTCGAGGCGATCCCCGAGGCGCTCATCGCCGTCACGAAGCAGGCCGACCCGATCGGCAAGGCATTCGCCGAGAAGCACGCCGAGAACGACTATCACTTCCTGACCGGATCCGGCCAGCTGTGGGGCTTCACCTACCTGTACTCGATGTGCATCCTCGAGGAGATGCAGTGGCTGACCACGACGCGTGTCCACGCGGCCGAGTTCTTCCACGGCTCCCTCGAGCTCATCGAGAAGGACACGAGCATCATCGTGTTCGCCGGCGAGGACGAGACCCGTCCGCTCACCGACCGTGTGATCGCCTTCTCGAAGGAGTACAGCGACGACGTCACCGTCATCGACACCAAGGACTACGAGCTCCCGGGCGTGAGCGACGAGTTCCGCGGACTGCTGGCGCCGATCGTGGTGGATGCGGTCGTCGACCGCTTCAGCAAGCACCTCGCGCACGTGCGCGACCACTCGCTCGACCTGCGTCGCTACTACCGCGTCGTGGCGTACTGAGCGGCCACCGATGAGCACGGTGCGCGTCCTCGGTCTCGGGGACAACATCGTCGACCGGTTCGTCGACCGCGGGGTCGAGTATCCGGGAGGGAACGCCGTGAATGTCGCGGTGTTCGCCCGGCAGCTCGGCGCCGAGGCCGCGTACCTGGGGGTGTTCGGCGACGATGAGCAGGGGCGCTTCGTGCGGCAGGCCATCGAGGACTGCGGGGTCGACACCTCGCGGTCCTCGGTGCGCCCGGGCCCGAACGGCGTGACCGAGATCGAGACGGTCGACGGCGAGCGGCGGTTCCTGGGGTGGAACCACGGTGGGGTCACACTGAGCGATCCGGTGCGTTTGGGTGCAGAGGATCTCCGCTACGCAGCAGGCTTCTCGCTCATCCACTCGAGCGCCTACTCGGGCATCATCCCCGAGCTGCCGAAGCTCGCATCGACGCGGACGCTGCGCTCATACGATTTCTCGTCCGAGCCGGAGTACCGCACGTCCGAGTATCTGGATGCGGTGGGCCCGTGGATCGACCTGGCACTCGTATCGCTCGGCGAGCTGTCGCGCACGGACACCTGGGCGGAGCTGCGGCGCATCGCGTCCCACGGCCCGTCGATCGTCTTGGGGACCCAGGGGGATGACGGCGCCGTGCTGTTCGACGGCGACGCGTATTACTACTCCGACGCGGCTCCGGTTCCGGGCCCGTTCGTGGACACGATGGGATGCGGCGACGCCTACGTCAGCGCGTTCGTGGTTGAATTGCTGCGGTCCGGCTGGCGCAGGAATGCGCGACCGGGTGGCGCAGCGCTGCACCGTTCGATGCGGCGCGCGGCGCAGTTCGCCGCGCGGCAGTGCACGGTCGAGGGCGCGTTCGGACACGGGCGCGCGGTCGACGAGTCTGCGCGGACGGTCGGCTCGCTTCCGCCCGTGGCTGCGGGCGACGTGGGCTGAGGGCGTGAGCCGCCCCGGATCAGGAAGGGGTGGCGATGTCCACGGAGCGCGACCACCGCATTCCCTCGCCGACGATCTCGGAGGTGGCGGCGGCGGCCGGTGTCGGCCGCGCGACCGTCGCACGGACGCTCGGCGGCTACGGCTCGGTGAGCCCGAAGACGCGGGATCGCATCCTCGCCGTGGCGAAGGAGCTCGGCTACCGGCCCAATTCGATCGCGCGCAGCATGACCACCGGCGAGACGCGCACGCTCGGCGTCGTGCTGGCCGACGTGGGCAATCCGTTCTTCGCCGGCGTCCTGCGCGGCATCAGCGACGCGGCCCGCAAAGCCGACTACGACGTGCTCGTGCTGAGCACGGACGAGGACCTGCAGCTGGAGGCGGCCGCCATCGAGGTGCTCGTCGACAAGCAGGTGGACGGCATCGCCCTGGCGCCCGCCGCCGGCCGCACCGCCCGACTTCCGCACCTCGACATCGTTCACAAGCGCGAGATCCCGTTGGTGCTGCTCGACCGCCTGGTGGACACCGTGGATGCGGATGCGGTCGTCATCAACAACCGCGAGGCGTCGCGGCAGGCCGTCATGGCGCTGATCGAGCGCGGGCACCGGCGCATCGCCTTCGTCTGGGGCCCGGTCACCAACGAGCCGGCGGCCGACGCGGACGATCTGCGCCGCATCCTCGACCACGCCCTGTGGAGCGACGGCGAGCGTCTGCTCGGGTACCTGGACGCGCTGGAGCTCGCGGGCATCCCGTTCGACACCTCGCTCGTGACGCACGTGCTCAAGAACGAGTCGCAGGCGACGCGCGCCGTGCTCGGGATGCTGTCGCTCTCGGATCCGCCGACCGCGATCTTCGCGACCGAGACGGATGCGCTGACCGGCTCGCTGCGCGCGATGCGGCAGCGCGGGCTGCGCTGCCCCGAGGACGTCTCGCTGATCGGCTTCGACGACAGCTCCTGGGCGAGCGTCATGACGCCGCCGATGTCCGTCGTGGCCCAGCCGATGCACCAGCTCGGCGAGCTGACCGCCGAATGCCTGCTCGCGCGCGTCGCCGGCAGCGACGCGCCCGTCGCCACGCACGTCCTCGAGGCCGACTTCGTCGAGCGCGACTCCGTCGCCGCCCCGCCGTCGCGCTAGCTCCCCCTTCGCCTCCCTTCCCGGCACGATTTGCGCCAAATCTCGGTTCCGAGGCCGGCACAACCGCGATTTGGCACAAATCGCGCGGACCGGGATGCGAACGGCGGCGTTTGGGCAATGTTGATACCGGTACCAAAATCACGTATAGTCATCGCAACCGGCCGCAGAAGCGGCCATGGACCGATCCAAAGACGGGTCAGCGGACACGACCGCGACACCCGCACGACGGGAGATGAGCGTGAAGAAGACCAGGACCATCACGGTAGCGGCGGCGGGTGTCATGGCCCTCGCGCTCACCGCGTGCTCGTCCGGCGGCGGGGCGTCCGCCGACATCACGGCGAAGCCGGACTTCTCCGGCAGCATCAGCATCCTCACCGCGGCAGCGGGCGACCCGCTCGGCTCGTACTTCGAGGGCCTGGTGAAGGACTACACGAAGCTCCACCCGGACGTGAAGATCACGCTCGCGCAGGAGACCGACGACAACGCGATCAAAGACAAGGAGAAGGTCCTGATCGGATCGCAGTCGCTGCCCGACATCTACTTCAGCTACGCCGGCAACTGGGGCGAGAACTTCGCCGCCAACGGCCTGGCCGTCGACCTCACCTCCGTCATCAAGCCGGGCACCACCTGGGGCGACACGTTCGGCGAGGGATCGCTGAACGCGTTCAAGTACGACGGCAAGTACTACGGCATCCCGCAGTATGTCGACGGCAAGTTCATGGGCTACAACAAGAAGATCTTCGCCGACCTCGGCATCGACGTCCCGAAGACCCTCGACGAGCTGATCTCGGACTGCTCGACCATCAAGGCCGCGGGCTACACCCCGATCGCCTTCGGCAACAAGGACGGCTGGCCCGGCCTGCACTACCTCGGCCAGCTGTTCGCCTACGATGTCCCGCAGAAGACGCTCGAGGCCGACCTGCTGCCGAAGACCGCGAAGTACACCGACGCGGGCTACCTGGAGGGCATGAAGCAGTTCCAGCAGCTGGTCACCGAGTGCACCGGCGACGCGGGGAACTCCAACGGCGTCACGTACACGACCGCTCAGCAGCAGCAGGCGACCGGCAAGGCCGCCATGTACTACCAGGAGCTCATCGAATTCGACTCGGTGAACACGAAGGACAGCCAGCTCAGCAAGGACGGCTTCGGCATCTTCCAGCTCCCGGCCGCCGACGGCGCGAAGGGCGACACCTCCACGCTGGAGGCCGCGCCCGAGGGCTACATGATCAACAAGAAGAGCAAGAACGCGGCCCTCGCGCTCGACTTCATGAAGTTCGTCATGAACGAGAAGAACGCGACCACGCTGTCCTCGCCGCCGTACGGCCAGCCGAGCGCCGTGAAGGATGTGGTGACCGACCAGATCGCGACACCTGCGGTCGCCGAGGGCACCAAGCTCGTCAACGACGCGAAGTCCACCGTGGTCTGGCTGGACATGGCGAACGTACCGACGGTCGGCGACGCGTGGGTCTCCGTCTCCGAGGGTCTCGTGTCCGGCAGTCTCACCCCCGAGGCCGCGTTGAAGGCCGTGCGACAGGCGTCCGAGAAGGCGAAATGACCACGACCCAGGCCCCTCAGGCTCCCGTGGGGCCGCGTCCGAACCTCGTCAGGGGTTCCGGGCGCGGCCGCACGGCCCCGACTCCGGGCGACACCGCACCCCGTGCGGCGCGCCGCGGTCCGGCGCGCTGGCGCGGCCTGGTCTGGCTGATCCCGGCGCTCGCCGTGCTGGCGATCTTCGTCTACTGGCCGCTGCTGCAGAACATCGTGTTCAGCTTCCTGAAGTGGAACATCTACAGCGGTGAGCAGACCTTCGTGGGCGGAGACAACTACGCACAGCTGGCGCAGGACCCGATCTTCTGGCGGGCCCTCGGCAACAACACCTGGTACGCCGCCCTCTCGATCGTGTTCCAGGTGTTCGGCGCCCTGGTGCTGGCCGCGATCGTGGAGAGTCTGCGCAACGATCGCTGGCGCAAGGCGTTCCGGGCGATCTACTTCATCCCGTCGGCGATCTCGCTGACGGTCGCCGGCCTGCTGTTCTACTTCATCTACCAGCCGCAGACCGGCATGCTGAACGTCTTCCTCGACAACGTCGGGCTCGGCCAGTTCTCGCAGGCGTGGCTGGGCCACGAGGGGACCGCGATCTTCGCGATCATCGCGATGAGCCAGTGGCAGGGCTTCGGCTACAGCGTCTTGCTGTTCTCGGTGGCTCTGCAGCGCATCCCGCAGGAGCTGTATGAGGCGGCCCAGCTGGATGGCATCGGCCCCGTCCGGCGGTTCTTCCAGGTCTCGCTGCCGCTGGTCCGCGAGATGACCGGCCTGATGATGATCGTGACGATCTCGGGCGCCTTCCAGGTGTTCAACGAGGTGATGGTCATGACCAGCGGCGGCCCGAACAACTCCAGCCAGGTGCTGGGCACGTGGCTGTACCACGCCGGATTCGTCACCAACGACTTCGGCTCGGCCGCCGCGATCGGCGTCGCCATCTTCGTCATCACGCTGCTGCTGGCCGCCGCTCAGCTGGCCTACTCGCGCAAGAGGAGAGTGGAATGGTAGTCCTCGCCCGTCTTGGCCGCGGAGCCCGGACCGCCTTCGTCTGGGCGCTCCTGGTGGCTCTGGCCGTCATCGTCCTGTACCCGCTGCTCTGGATGGTGACCAACGCCCTCAAGACGAACGCCGAGCTGTTCGGCAACCCGTTCGCGCTCCCGACCGAATGGCTGTGGCAGAACTTCGGGAAGGCTTGGGACCAGGGCGTCGGCGACTTCGTGCTCACCAGCGTCTCGCTGACCGTCATCGCCACGCTCATCACCGAGCTGATCAGCGCCTGGGCGGCGTACGGGCTGACGCGGGTGAACATCCCGCTCAACCGCACCTTCACCGTGATCGTGCTGGCCGGCCTCATGCTGGCGCCGACGGTCGCGCTCATCCCGCTGGTGAAGCTGTTCCAGGCGTGGGGGCTGTACGACACGTTCTTCGGGCTGCTGATCCTGTACACGGCGTTCCGCATCCCGTTCACCGTCTTCCTCATGCGCGCCTACATGCTCGATCTGCCGCGCGAGGTGGATGAGGCGGCCTCGATCGACGGAGCCTCGCGTGCGGCGACCTTCTGGCGCATCATCCTGCCGATGAGCATGCCGATCGTCGCGACGACGATCGTGCTGAACGTGCTGCAGAACTGGAACGAGTACCTGTTCGCGATGATCTTCACCAGCGGGACCGGGGTGCAGACGCTCCCGGTCGGTCTCGCCGACATGATGTCGAAGAACGGCACGCAGTATCCGGTGGTCTTCGCCGGGATGGTGATGGCCGCGCTCCCGATGGTGATCCTGTTCTTCGTGTGCCAGCGCTACTTCGTGCGCGGTCTCGCCGGCGGCGTGGGCAAGTAGCGGGGTGCGGACGTACCTGGAGCTCGTCCGCGTCCCCGGCGTCCTGCGGGTCACGGTCTCGCAGCTGGTGGCGCGCTTCCCGCTCGGGATGCTGTCGCTGGCCGTGCTGCTGCACGTGCGCCACGCGAGCGGCTCGTACGCTTTGGCCGGTCTCGTCGTCGCGTGTGTGAGCGTTGGCGAGGCCGTCGCCATGCCATTGGTGAGCCGCTCAGTCGGCGTTTTCGGTATCCGGCCGCCGGTGCTGGCCGCCGCACTTCTCAACGCGACGGGGATGCTGCTGCTCGCGTTCGGTCCGCCCGAGCCGGCCCTGTTCGTCGGATTGGGTGTCGTGATCGGCGCGTCCGTGCCTCCGCTGATGCCGGTCGTGCGTGCGCTGTACCCACGGCTGGTGCCGCGTCGCGCGGTCCCCGCCCTGTTCGCGCTTGACACCTCCGCCCAGGAACTCATCTGGATCACCGGCCCAGTCGCAGCGACGCTGCTCAGCGCCGCCGTCTCGACGCAGGCGCCCCTCGTGCTGGCGGCCGCCGTCACCCTCGGCGGAACGGTGTGGTTCCTGCTGACACCGCACATCGCCGGGGTTCGGCTGCCGCGCAGCGAGACCCGGCCGGGCAGGGTGCTGCTCACCCGCGCCGTACGGCTGGCCGCCGCCTCCAGCTTCGCCCTCATCGCGTCGTTCGCGGCACTCGAGATCGCGCTGGTGGCGCGCTTCGACGGCCACGGCATCTTCGCGGGGCTGGCCATCGCGGTCTCGAGTCTCGGCTCACTCATCGGCGGGATCGCGTTCGGCCACCGGCGCATCGGTCCGCGAGCGCTGGCGGGAATCCTCGGCGGGGTGGCCGTGGCGACGGCTGCGGCCGGACTCGTGCCCGGCATCCCGCTGCTGTATGGCGCGCTGTTCCTCTCGGGCTTGGGCTTCGCGCCGTCGCTTGCCGCACTGTACGCGATGGTGTCGGGAGCGCTGCCGGAGTCGTCCACTCCGGAGGCGTTCGGCTGGCTGAACACCGCCGGTCTCGTCGGCGCCGCGACGGGAACCGCGATCGCGGGCGTCCTCGGCGACGCGGTGGGGCCGGCCGGCCCGTTCGTGACAGCCACGGCCGCGTCCGTCGTCGCTGCGCTGCTCCCACTCCTGCCCGGCCTTCGACCGCTCGCGAGCGGACACGGCTCTGAGCCCCATTGACCCCGCACCCGTCGGACCTGTCAACGCCTCATAACCCGAAGCACCTCGGGTACCTCTGGAGGGCATCCACCAGAAAGGGGTACATCGTATGTTCTTCCACCGTCAGGAGATGCAGCACACCGCCAAGCCGGACAGGCCGGACGCCGTCTACGCCCGCAAACTGCAGGAGGTGCTCGGCGGCCAGTACGGCGAGATCACCGTCGCTATGCAGTACGGCTTCCAGGCCTGGAACGTCCACATCCCGGGCAAGTACCGGGACCTCCTCTTCGGCATCGGCGCGGAGGAGTTCGGCCATGTCGAAATGCTGGCCGTCATGATCGCCCAGCTGCTCGAGAAGTCGCCGCTCGGAATCACCGAGGACGCCGTGCAGGACGATCCGGTCGTCGCCGCCGTTGTCGGCGGCACCGACGTGCAGCACGCCATCGTCGCCGGAGCGGGAGCCCGCCCGGTCGACAGCAACGGCAACCCGTGGCAGGGGAGCTACATCACCTCCAGCGGCAACCTGCTCGCCGACTTCACCGCCAACGCGAACGCCGAGATGCAGGGCCGGCTGCAGGTTGCCCGGCTGTACCATATGACCGACGACGCGGGAGTGCGGGACCTGCTCTCGTTCCTGCTCGCACGCGACACCATGCATCAGAACCAGTGGATCGCCGCTGCCGCCGAACTGCGCGCGGAGGGCGCGGAGGACCTCCCCGTCCCGAGCAACTTCCCGCTCGGCAAGGAGGACCGCGACGTCTCGTACCAGTACATCAACTTCTCCGACGGCCCCGCCGCGGCGGAGGGGAGCTGGGCGAGCGGTCCGACGCCCGACGGCAAGGGCGAGTTCACCTACCTCGACGGCCCGCAGGCGACGGTCCCCATGCCGCCGCCCACGCACCCCGACTCGCGGTTCTACGGCACCACCGAGTTGCCGAACACCGTCGAGAAGGTCGCCGGCGCGGTGCAGGACAAGCTCCACAAGGAGTGACGCTCATCCCCGGTGCGGGGGTTCCGGCCCACTCGAAACTCCTCGAGCGCCAGAGCCGCCGCATCGGGGGTCACCATACTGCTCGGCTCGCGCGTCGAGCTGCCCTGTCGATCACTCGGGATGCGGCACGGCCGCCGCTTTTCAGGGGGCGTCGGCCGGCTGGACCGACTGGGTGCGGCGGCGGAAGGCGGGCAGCACGAAGGAGAGCGCGGCCAGCACAGCGAAGGCGGCGGCGCAGGCGATGATTCCGCCGACCGATCCCGACCGGTCGAGCACCAGCCCTGCGAGCACAGGCGTGATCGGCGCCGCCAGCCCGGCGACCAGCACCATCGTCGACTGCACCCTCCCGACCAGCTCGTCGGGAACACGTCGGGCGACCTCGCCGAAGAGCGACGCCGAGACGAGCGGGGCGGTCAGGAAGGCGACCGCGCCAGCCACGCCGATCAGCACGGCCGACTGCAGGGGGATGAGCGCGAGGGTGGCCGCTGTGTCGACCAGCGCGGCGAGGCGGAAGACGGCGCCTGGATGCAGACGGCGCTGGACGGCCGGCGTGAGCAGCGCGCCGACCAGTCCTCCCGCCGCGCTGATGCTCGACATCAGACCGATGCCCGCGCTTCCCGCGCCGCGGTCCTGGGCGACGACGATCACGATGAGCCCGACCGCCGAGAACGTCGCGGTGAGGCCGGCGACCCAGAGCCCGGCGGTCAAGAGCAGCGGGTCCCGCCGCAGCCAGCGCCAGGCGCCGGCGCGGGTCGTCGCGCTCACCGCCGCGCCGGCGATCCGGGGCACGGCCGCCACCAGAACGAGCGACGCCAGATAGCTGAGCGCGTCCACGGCGAACGGCAACCAGGGCGCGACGCCGAACAGCACCCCGCCCGCCAGAGGCCCGACGAGCCCGGCCAGCTGGGCCCGGGACTGCATTCGGCCTACGGCGAGCGCGCGATCGGCAGCGGGTGTGATCGCCCGGATCATCCGGAACTCCGCCGGACCGAAGACCGCGCCGGCCATCACCTCGAGGGCGACGACTGCGATCACCAGGCCGGTACCGGCAGCGCCCGACGCCACCGCCGCAGCAAGGGCCGCGAGCAGCGCTGCGCGCGTCCCGTCGGCGGCGAGCATCAGCGCCCGCGGTGGACGGCGATCAGCGAGTGACCCGGCCGGGATGCGCGTCGCGAGGCCGGCCGCAGCGACCACCGCGCCCACGAGGCCGGCCTCAGCGGCCGAGCCGGTCAGCTGCAGGATGAGCAGGGGATACGCGAGCGACGAGACGCTCGTCCCGAACTGCGAGAGCGCCTGCGAGACCCAGAGCAGGGCGAAGGAGCGGCGCTGGTTCATCCGCGGATTCTACGGAGGGTGCGGCCGCGAATGTCAGTGTCGCCGCAGGATCCGCCGGCGCCCGCCCTCTCAGCGCGCGAGCGTCGCCGTCGGCGTCTCGCCGTACTCCTCGCGGTAGCGCCGCGTGAATCGGTCGAGGTCGGCGAAGCCCCACCGTGCGGCGAGGTCGGCGAGGTCGGTGGGCACGGGTTCTGAGACGAGCAGTTCGGTGTGCGTGGCGGACAGCCGCACGCGCAGCAGGTACCCGCGGGCCGTCGTGCCCGCGTGGACGAGGAACGCCGCGTTGAGCTGCGCCATCGTTGCGCCCGCCGCGGCCGCGATGTCGGTCACGGTGATCGGGAGCGAGGCGTGGTCCTCGATGAAGCGAGCCGCCAGGCGGAACTTCTTGAGCTGGCCGGCCGGCGACAGCGTCCGCTCGCGCGGGTCTCCGCTGAGCGGGAAGGACTGCAGCGCCGCCATCGACAGGGTGTGGAAGAGACTCGCACGGACGAGTGGATGCCGGAACGTACCGGCCTCCATGTACTCGGCGGCCGCCGTGGCCGCGGTCAGCATGTACTCGGAGTGACGAGGGCTCATCGTCGTGGGGGAGTCGAACACGACCGCCATGTCTTCGTCGCCGTACGTTGTGCGAGCCACATCCTGCAGGACCGTGGGCGAGAGGAAGATGTTGATCACGTCGGTGCCCTCGGCGTAGCAGGTGAAATCGTGGCCCGGTCGGATCAGGAAGGGCGCACGCGTGCCCTGTCCGTGCTCGCCGTCGATGTTCCACCGGTAGGGGCCGGACTTCACGTTCACGATCACGAGGTCGTCGAAGTCGCCGGAGGTCTCCCACTCCCCGCCGATGGCGTAGTGGGCGACAGAGAACGCGGAGTCGGTGGCCTGGTCGGCCTCGAACGAGAATCCTGACCCGGGCTCCGAGGCGAACGAGAAGCGGCCGCCTGCTGCCGCGAGCATCGCGTCGGCCTCAGCCGGATCCGATGTCTGGCTGTGCAGCCGGGTGAAATCAGCCATCAATCCACGGTACCGCGGGCCACTGACAACTGGGATTGTTCCCGGCTGGCGTTCAGTCGGCCCGCCCGAGCACCCCGACGGGGATGCCGAACGAGAGCGCGATGCAGATGATCCCGAGGAAGAACACCAGCCCCTGCCAAGCGGGGAAGGTGTCCGCCATCCCGAGCAGGAAGAGCCCGAACAGGAACAGGATGAAACACCCGATGAACGCGAGCACGTCGCCCATGGTCAGTCCTTCTTTCGCTGCGCAGCGGTCGCGCGCCGGTTGGCGCGCTTGATCTCGTCGACCAGTTCGTCCTTGGTCATCCGCGTCCTGCCGGAGATGTCGAGCCGTTTTGCGATGTCGAGCAGGTGCGCCTTGCTGGCGTTCGCATCCACGCCCTCCTGCGTCTCCGCCTTCGTGTCCCGGCCACCGGCGGCCTTCTGGTCGGACGGTCCGTTCTGGGCCTTGCGCTCCCAGTGGTCGCCGACCTTCTCGTACTCGTTCTTGAGGGCGGCGAACGCGGTGCGGTGGGCTCGCTCGCCCTCGCCGTACTCTTCGACCGCCGAGTCGTGCGCCTTCGACCAGAGGGCCTGGGCGTGCTTCTCGGAACGCTCCAGTGTGGAGGGCAGCTCCTGCGATGCGGGCATGATCCTGTGGTACTCCTTCCGCTGCGACCGGGTCTAGTGCTTCTCCACAGCTACCTTCGTTCACCACCGTTTTCAAGCGGCATCCTCCGAGTGGTGCCGCACGAGTAGCGTGGAGCGGTGACTGCCGACCCCCTGCCTCAGCCGCCCCGCGCCCTCGTCACCGTCGACACCGGCCCGGTCGCAGCGACGGAGGAGGGTCGCCCCGTGTTCGTGCTCGTCCACGGCATCGGCGTGAGCTCGCGGTACTTCGAGCGACTGGTTCCGGCGCTCGCCGAGGAGGGCCGCGTCATCGCCGTCGATCTTCCCGGGTTCGGGAAGGCGAAGCCCCGTAGACCGGGCCGGCCCCTGTCCATCGACGACTTCGCCGACACGGTCGCTGCGGCGATGGATGGGCTCGGCGTCTCCGGCGCGATCGTCGTCGGCCACTCCATGGGCACCCAGGTCGCGGTGGCGCTCGCGGGGCGTCGCCCCGACCTCGTCGCCGGGCTGGCACTGCTCGGTCCGGTGATGGCGCCGCAGGCCCGCAACGCCCTCAAGGCGGCGATCCTGCTCGGCCTCGACATCCTGCGCGAGGATCCGCGAGGCAACCGCCTGGTGATCGGCGACTACCTCCACGCCGGCCTGGCCTGGTACCTGGCGACGCTGCCGACGATGCTCGCCTTCGAGACCGAGCGCGAGCTCGAGCAGGTCGTGGTACCGACCGTTGTCATCCGTGGAGCACGCGACCCGATCGCCCGCGACGGCTGGGTCGCCGAGCTCGGACGTCGGGCCGGCGGCTCCGCCGAGGTCGTCCCCTCCGTCGCCCACCTCGTCATGCACGGGGCGCCGTGGCGCACTGCCGCCCTGATCCGGCAGCTCGTCACGGTGCCGCGATGAGACGCACTCTGCTCCGCCGGGCGGGGGTGCTGGCGCTCGACTACCTGTACGCGGGGCGCTACCAGCTCCGCGCCGTGTTCGACCGCAGTGCTCCGGATGCCCTCGTCGCCGGTGCCGGGCACCGCGCTCCCGTCGTCCTGCTGCCGGGCATCTTCGAGACCTGGCGCTTCCTCCGTCCGCTCGCCCAGCACATCCACGGCTCCGGCCACCCCGTGCATGTGGTCACGGCGCTCGAGGACAACCGCATGGAGGTGCCGGAGGCGGCCGCGCTGGTCGCCCGGCACCTCGCGGAGCACGACCTGCACGACGTCGTCATCGTCGCCCACAGCAAAGGCGGCCTCATCGCCAAGTACCTGATGGGGATGCCCGACTCCGGGCCGCGCATCCGCACCGCCGTGACCGTCGCCACGCCGTTCGCCGGTTCGCCCCTGGCCCGCTTCATCCCCATCCCGAGCATGAGGTCGCTGCTTCCGACGGCGCCCGGGCTCCTGCGTCTCGCCCTCAGCCGTGCGGTCAACGCGCAGATCGTATCGGTGTGGGGATGGTTCGACCCGCACGTCCCCGGCGGAAGCCGGCTCGAGGGCGCCCGCAACATCGAGCTCGACGTCGGCGGCCACTTCCGCATCCTCGCGCGGCCCGAACTGCTGGCGATCGTGGACGAGGTGCTCGCCGCCGCGGACTGACGTCCGGCGCCCGCGCCTCGGCGCACCGTCGGAGATCCACCCCCCATCGTCGGAGATCCGGGCAGTATGCGCGCGGTTCTCCTTCCCCACCGCGGCCCGCAGGACATTCCGACCGCCTTCTCCGACGCCCGCGCACGGCAACGTCTGTCGCTCGCACCCGCACCCGCGTTACCCTTCCTCCGAGAACGCAGGGGAGGGGACCATGCTGCTGCACCGACGAATGCGCGGGATGGCTGCTGTCGCGGCCGTCGTCCTGATGCTGGCAGGCTGCGCCGGGACGCCGAGCGGAAACGCCGTCGTCGGGCGCTGGGGTTCGACCGCCTCCGGGAAGCCGAACCTGAACATCGAGAGCGACGGCACCTTCTCCGGCTCCGACGGCTGCAACACCCTCAACGGCAAGGGCCTGATCGACGGCGACCAGATCACCTTCGGGCCGATCGCGTCCAGCCTCATGGCCTGCGACAACGTCGACACCTGGCTGAGCAAGGCGGCGACCGGCAACGTGAAGGGCAGCACGATGACCGTCCTCGACGACGGCGGCTCCACCATCGGCACCCTGGCTCGCTCGGGCTCCTGAGAGCCTCGAACTCTCCGGCACTGTCTATCGCAGCCGGTGACCCGCTGGTTACTTTGACCGTGCCACGCCCGACCGCGCCTCAGCCGGGGCGACGAGGTTCAGGGAAGTCCACCGCGCGGGCCCGCCCGCGCCTCCGAGGAGCGAAGCGAATGACCATTGCAGAGTCGCGGAAGGGACAGGGCGCCGCGTCGCAGCAGCCCGCCACCGCCTACACAGGGACCAGCGACCGGACCCAGCTCAACCCGATCTTCGCCCGGCCGGGCGAGAGCACCGACCTACCCCTCGACCGCATCCCGGACAACGAGTCGCTGCCCGAGACCGCGTACCAGATCGTGCACGACGAGTCGATGCTGGACGGGAACGCACGCCTCAACCTGGCCACGTTCGTGGGCACCTGGATGGACGACCACGCCGCGAAGCTGTACGCCGAGTCCGCCGACAAGAACATGATCGACAAGGACGAGTACCCGCAGACCGCCGCCATCGAGACGCGCTGCTGGAAGATCGTCGCCGGCCTCTGGAACGCGCCGGACCCGGAGAAAGCGATCGGCACGTCCACCATCGGCTCCTCCGAGGCGTGCATGCTCGGCGGCCTCGCCCTCAAGCGCCGCTGGCAGCACGCGCGCCAGGCGGAGGGCAAGCCGACCGACAAGCCGAACCTCGTGCTCTCGAGCGCGGTCCAGGTCTGCTGGGAGAAGTTCTGCAACTACTGGGATGTGGAGGCCCGCTACGTGCCGATCTCCGACGACCACAAGGTGCTCGACGGCTACGAGCTGGAGAAGTACGTCGACGAGAACACGATCGGCGTGGTCGCCATCATGGGCGTCACGTATACCGGGATGTACGAACCCGTCGCGCAGATTTCGGAAGCGCTCGACCGCATCCAGGAGAGCACAGGGCTCGACATCAAGATCCACGTCGACGGTGCTTCCGGCGGCATGATCGCGCCCTTCCTGCAGCCGAACCTGGTGTGGGACTTCCGCGTCCCGCGCGTCGTCTCGATCAGCACGTCGGCCCACAAGTACGGCCTGGTCTACCCGGGGCTCGGCTGGGTGGTCTGGCGCACGGTGGAGGACCTCCCGGCCGATCTGGTGTTCGATGTCACCTACCTGGGCGGTCACATGCCCACCTTCGCCCTCAACTTCTCGCGCCCCGGCGCGCAGGTGCTGCTGCAGTACTACCTGTTCCTCCGGCTCGGGTTCGACGGCTACTACCGCGTGCAGAAGGCATCGCAGGACATCGCGCTCTACCTCTCGGGGGAGATCGCCAAAATGCCCGCGTTCGAGCTGTGGAACGACGGTTCCGACATCCCCGTCTTCGCCTGGCAGCTGAAGAAGGGACACACCGACCGCTGGAACCTCTACCACCTGTCGGAGCGGCTGCGACTGAAGGGATGGCTGATCCCCGCCTACCCGATGCCCGACGACCTCAGCGACCTGACCGTGCAGCGGATCGTCGTCCGCAACGGGCTGAGCCGCAGCCTGGCCGAGTCCCTCGTGGTCGACATCGAGGAGTCGGTCGCCTACCTCGACCGACTCGAGAGCCCGATGCCGGTCGAGGGCCTGGCTCCCTCGTTCACCCACTGACACCGGTCCGCGGCCAGATCCCGACCCGGCCGGCGCCGGCCACCTCCCCTCGGCCGGCGCCGGTCGCGCTGCGCCGGTCGCGCTCAGGCGGCGGCGCGGGTGAAGTAGTGCCCGGCGTCCAGGTCTTCGAGGAGGGTCGGACCCGCCGGCTCCCAGCCGAATCGCTCGCGCGTCAGAGCGCTTGACGCCGGGATGTCGAGGCGGAAGAACGCCCCGATCCATCCGAAGTGCGCCTCCGCGTGGTCCGGATCGATGGAGGCGGCCGGCAGGCCGGCTCCGCGCCCGATCGCCTCGGCGATGTCGCGCGCTGCCACGCCCTCTTCGGCGACCGCATGGACCACGCGTGCCGCGTCGGGGTTCTCCAGCGCGCGGACGATCAGGCGTGCGGTGTCGTCGCGGTGGACGGCCGGCCAGCGGTTCGAGCCGTCGCCGACGTATCCCGCCACGCCCTTTTCGCGCGCGACCGCGACGAGTTGAGCCATGAACCCGTGGTCGCCGGCGCCGTGGACTGTCGGCGCGAACCGCAGGGCGACCGGGCGGATGCCGCGATCCGCGAATCCCATGGCGAGCTCCTCGACGCCTCCACGGGGCGCGTCCCGGCCGATGAACGGGCTGGCGTCCTCCTCGGTGACCACTCGGCCGGGGCCGAGGAGCGCGACGCCCGAGGCGAAGAGCAGCGGCTTGCCCGTGCCCTCCAGGACCTCGCCGAACGTCTCCATCGCCGCACGCTCGGACCGCCCGGAGGCGGCGTAGTCGCTGAAGTCGTGCTTGAACGCGAGGTGGATGACCGCGTCGGCTCCGTCGGCGGCGGCGCGGAGGCCGGCGAGGTCGTCGAGCTGGCCGTCGACCGCTTCGGCCCCGGCCGCCCGCAGGCGAGCGGCCGACTGCTCCGACCGCGCCAGCCCCTGGACGTCGTGACCGGCGGCCAGGAGGAGGGGGACGACGCCCGACCCGATCCAGCCCGATGCCCCTGTGACGAATACGCGCATGTCCTGCTCCTTTCGAGCGTCCCCTCATCGCGGTTCGCGGTGATGTCAGGAACTGTCGTCAGCGTAGCACTCATGTCAGCCGCTGTCATCACTATGATCGTCCTATGGGACGTTGGGAGCCGGATGCGCGCGGGCGCCTCACCCGTGCTGCCCTCGAGCTGTACCTCGACCCCGGCTACGAGCAGACGACGGTCGCCGACATCGCGGCTCGCGCCGGCGTCACGGAGCGGACGTTCTTCCGCCATTTCGCCGACAAGCGCGAGGTGCTCTTCGACGGCTCGGACCAGTTCCAGGATGCGGTGCTCGCGCAGATCTCGACCGTCCCGGTGGAGGCGAGCCCCCTCGAGGCGGCCGCCGCCGGCATGGCGGCCGCCGCCGCGCTCGTGCAGTCGCGCCCGGACCGCGACTTCCCTCGACGTCGCGCCGCCGTCATCGCGGTGAACCCGAGTCTGACCGAACGCGAGCTGCTGAAGCTCTCGAACGTGACGTCCGCCATGGCGCGGGCCCTCGCCGAGCGAGGCGTCGACCCGGTGGATGCGGCCGTGGCCGCCAACGCCGCCATGGCCGCCTTCCACGTGGCCTTCGAGCGGTGGACGACGACGCCGGATCCACGCGACCTCCGCGAGCTGCTCGCCGACGGCATCGCGCGGTTCCGGGCGCTGTCCTGATGCTCCGCGCGAGACTCTCCGCCTGATCCTCTCCGCACGCTCCGGCGGCATCGTCCTCCGTCTCCGCCCGTGGGATCATGTGCCTGAGGGCGACGGTCTCGCAGAGCCGTCCGAGCGAGGGAGTGACCGATGTCCGCCGAGCCCTGGATGAATCGTCCCGCGGTGGAACCGCATCCCCACCACCACCACGGCTGGTGGTGGAAGACACTGCTCACCGGGCTCGCCCTCTGGATCCTCACGATCGTGGTCACCGTGACGACCGGCAACACCAATCTGGTGCCGACGCTGATCCTGCTGGGCAGCTTCCTGGTGCCGTTCTGCGTCGTCCTGTTCGCGATCGAGCGGGTGACCGGCAGCATCAGTTCCCTGCAGCTGGTCCTCGCGTTCTTCGTCGGCGGCATCTTCGGCGTGCTCGGCGCTTCGCTGCTCGAGGTGAACCTGCACCAGAGCTACTGGCTGTACCTGCTGGTCGGCCTGATCGAGGAGTTCGTCAAGGGCATCCTGCTGGTCGTCATCGGCTGGCGGGTGGTCCCCAAGACAGCGAGGCAGGGTGCGCTGCTCGGCGCGACCGTCGGCGCGGGCTTCGCCGCCTTCGAGTCGGCGGGGTACGCCTTCAACGCGGCGATCACCGCCCGTGGGATCGACCTCGCCTCGCTCCTGCAGACGGAGGTGCTGCGCGCCATCCTCGCGCCCGTCGGCCACGTGCTGTGGACGGCCGTGCTCGGCGCGGTGCTGTTCGGCGCGGCTCGCGGCCGGGACCGTTTCCGCTTCTCGATCTGGATCGTCGTCACGTACGTCGGCGTGGCGATCCTGCACGGATTCTGGGATTCGGCGAGCGACGTCGCAGCGGTGCTGGCTCTGCTGTTGAACGGCCGCGCCGTGCAGGAGCTCACCACCTCGGGAGGCCTGTCCATGCAGACCGCGTCCGCCGTGACCGCCCTGGCCGGCATCCTCTACATCGTGGTGCTGATCGTGGTCGCTGCGGGCGGCATCCTGACCCTGTGGCTGATCCTGCGGCACTACCGCCGCGCCGAGCAGCGACGGATGGCCGAGCTGCCGATCGTGTGAGGCGAGGCGGCGCCGCTCACCCCTCGATGAGGGCCTCCTGCGCCTCCTTGGGCAGCTTACGCACCTTCGAGCGGCGCTTGCGACGGTCCGGGATCATGGACCGCATCTCCTCGAGCCGGCCGAAGCAGAGCAGGCGGTCGCCGGACTCCAGCACGACGCCGCTGCGCGGGTTGGGGACGACGGCTGCGCCGCGGTGCAGCGTCAGCACCGTGATGTCGCGCTCCCACAGCCCGGAGTCGCGCAGCGACTTGCCGATGATGTCCGCGTTGGTGTGGACCAGGAGCTCGGCCACGCCGTAGCCGGTGGAGACGCTGAGGCGCTGGCGGACGTCGATCTCGGGGAAGCCGACCTGGTTGTCGATGAAGTCGATGATCGCGCCCGCCACATCCAGCCCGGTCGCGCGCTCGATGCCCTCGAGGCCCGGGGAGGAGTTGACCTCCATGACGAGCGGGCCGTCCTTGCCCTCGAGCATGTCGACCCCGGCGACGCGCAGGCCCATGATCTGGGCCGACCGCACGGCGGCCTCCTCGAACTCGGGCGTCAGCTCGACCTTCTCGACGGTGCCGCCGCGGTGCACATTGGAACGGAACTCGTCGCCGCTCGCCACCCGCCGCATCGCGGCGACGACCCGGTCGCCCACGACGAGCGCGCGGATGTCGCGTCCACGGCTCTCGGAGATGAAGCTCTGGATGAGGACGTTCTGCTTCGTCGAGTGCAGCGTCTCGATGATCGACTCCGCGATCTTCGCCTCCGGCGCGAGGATCACGCCGATGCCCTGCGTCCCCTCCAGCAGCTTGATGACGACGGGCGCGCCGCCGACGCGCTCGATGGCCATGCGCACATCCGCCCGGCTGTTCACGAACGCGGTGCGCGGCATCCCGATGTTGTGGCGCGAGAGGATCTGCGTGGCTCGCAGCTTGTCGCGCGAGTTGGTGATGCCGTTCGCCGTGTTCGGTGTGTACACATCCATCTGCTCGAACTGCCGCACGACGGCCGTGCCGTAGTAGGTGATCGAGTTGCCGATGCGCGGCAGGATGGCGTCGTAATCCGACAGCAGCCGGCCGCGGTACTGCAGGTCCGGCTCCTCGCCGGAGAGGTCGATCGCGAACCGGAGCGTGTTGAGCACCTTCACCGTGTGGCCACGGTTCTCGGCCGCCGAGCGCAGGCGCTGCGTCGAGTACGCGTGCGGGGCGCGCGAGAGGATGGCGAGTTTCACGGTGGTGCTCCTGCGAAGATGGGGGAATGGCCGAGACCTATCCAACCACCGACACGGTCGGCTGGCGCGAGTGGGTGAGCCTACCCGGCATCCCGGTGCCGTGGATCAAGGTGAAAGTGGATACCGGAGCCCGCAGCTCCTCCCTCCACGCCTTCGAGATCGAGGAGCTCCCCGGCGATCGGGTGCGGTTCCAGGTGCACCCGTGGCAGGACTCGGACCGGGATGCGGTGGCCGCGGAGTGCGCCGTGCACGACCGCCGCGTGGTGCGGAGCTCGTCCGGTCACACGGAGGAGCGCGTCGTCGTCCTCCTCGACCTGGTGCTCGGCGGCCGGACGGTGCGCGCCGAGACGACCCTCACGAACCGCGACCAGATGGGGTTCCGGATGCTCGTCGGCCGCGAGGCGCTCCGCCAGGGCTTCGTGGTCGACCCGGCGCGGTCGTTCCTCGGCGGTCGCGCGCCGCGGGAGATCCGGCGCCGCAACCGCGGACGCGAGCTCGGCTGACCAGAACTTGGCCGCAATGTGTCTGGCGACGGATCGCGTCTCCGCCAATTGATAGAACGAACGGATGGATTCTTCTTCGCTCGTATTCACGGTCATTTCGGCCGGTGTCCTCGGTCTTCTCATCGCCGGCGTGCTGGTCGCGTGGCAGCTGGTGAGAACGGCACTGCGCAGGCGGAAATAAAAGCAATAGAAAACGAACGCGATCTGATTCGCGTAACTTCTCCGCATGCGGGCATTGGTGCCCGTGCAAAAAGGAGAATCATGAAACTAAGAAATGCCGGGTTTGCGGCTCTTCTGGCCGCGGCCCTGGTTGCCGTACCGGTGAGCTCGGCCTCTGCGACGACAGTGAATGCGGGCGGTGGCTTATGGCAGTACGGGAGCGACTCCAACGTTTACTCGTACTATCACCACGCCACCAAGAATCACACGGCGACAGCATGCAACGGTGGCATCGTCGACCGGTGCAGGCAAGTAGCTGCCGTGAAGAACCAGTGGGCGAGGGCCACACAGGTTAGATCGCTGCGGGGGAACACCGCTTACTGGAACACGCTCTAAGCGATGCGGTTTGCTCGCGCAGGGCTGGTGGGCTTGTTGGCCGGTGCTCTTCTCTCTGGATGCAACGAGAGCGTGACGCCACATGACGTCACATCCACAGGTAGGTCAACAGATTCTCGACCGCACTTTACTGGTCCGTGGGCGGAGATGTTTTCCACTACCTACGACGAGGTCACCAGCCCTGCGCAACGAGCGGCGCTAACAGACGGAAAAATCTCAGACCAGGAGTATGCCTACTTCCGCCAGCAGATCGTCTCCTGCTTGGCCGGTATCGGAGTAGAAGCGTCCTGGAAGGACGGGAGCGTTCTCGACTACAGCCAGCCGCCATCTGTGAGCAACGACGACATCGGTCGCTGTAACAAGAGCGGTGGGCTGGACGTCATCGCGCTTCGAGATGCCATCCTTCGCAACCCGGACAATAAGGACGAGAGCGAAATCCTTGTCGCTTGCCTGAAAAGGGTCCACGCGGTCGCGCCGAGCTATACGGCTGACATGCTGGACTCGGGCACCGACCTTGATCGATTCATCAACACTGACAAGTTCGCAAAGTGCAATGAAGACCCGCTCGGCTACGGAGTCAAGTGAGAAAGTCGAGAATTGGGCGCGCCAAGTCGATCGGACTTCTGAGCGTTGCGCTAGCGACCGCTGCGCTGGTCGGCGGAGCCGTCGTTGCGCTAATTCCGGAACGTCTGCCCGCGAGCGTCGAGCCACCGGCTCGCCCGAAGACGCTGCCCATTGTTCTTCAACCCTACGACGACCCGAGAACGGTGAGCTTCAGCGTCCAACCGGGCGCGGAGGCGTCACTGTTCTCACCCGCAGCAGGTCTCGTTTCATCCTTCGAGTGCGTGCCGGGTGCGATGCTTCGCTCCGGGGAGGCAATCATCCATGTCGAAGGTTCCCCTCTCGTCGCATTTTCTACGAGCGAGCCGCTGTGGCGGGACTTCGTTGCTGGCGACACGGGTGCCGACGTTCTGGCGGCACAACGGGAGCTCGAGAGGTTGGGTTACGCGCTCCACGCCGACGGTCGTTACGGTGCCGCTACCGCGGCGGCACTGGCGAAGTTCATGAAGTCTGCGGGAATCGTGAACCCGGACCCGGCCAAGGTCAGAGCTTCAGTGGTCTGGTTGCCCGCGCCGGTATCACGAGCGACAACGTGCGAAGCCCAGATCGGGCAAAGACTACGCGACGATGAGCGTCTCGCTTCTGTCAGCGATGCTGTCCTGTCGGCGAAGGTCGCGCAGCTTCCGGACGGCGCCGTTCTGGGCCCGAGGGTACTGCGTTACAAAGGGCGATCGATACCCATTACTGAATCGGGAATTGCGTCACCCATTGCCGCCGAGCTCCTCCCACCACGCAGTGCGAAGGCTGCGGAAGGAAATGAGGAGTCTCCGGAAGAACAATCGGGAACGGCGGCGCTTGCAGCTCCAATTCAGGTTGCCAGCGTCACACCCTCGGCCGTTTTCGGTCTGGACGGACAGGAGGGCTGCCTTCTGAGCGGCAACCGCATCGTGCCTGTGACCGTGGTGGGGTCGGCTCTTGGTCAGACTTTCGTTCGCTTCAAAGTGGCTAAGGTTCCGGATGTCATCAATCTCGACCCGGATTCCCATCGAAGATGCGCCTGAAACTGGAAAATCTGGGTCATGCGTTCTCTGAGGGCAGGTGGCTATTTCGAGGGTTGACGGGCGAGATCGTGAGCGGCAGCACCTACGCGGTCACCGGACCGTCCGGGTCAGGGAAGAGCACGCTTCTCTCACTGCTCGCCGGGTGGCATCAGCCAGTGGAGGGCAACATCACGCGCGACGAATGTCGCTCCGTCGCGTGGGTCTTTCAGAATCCGTTCGGCGTCGCTCGTCGTACGGCCCAGGACCACGTTGCGTTGGCGCTACTGGCCCAGGGACTCTCGCCTGCTCGAGCGGACGCGCAGGCAGCGGTCCTGCTCGACCGCTTTGGGCTGCGTCAAGTACGTAATCGTGCTTTCTCTGCGCTATCGGGCGGGGAAGCACAGCGATTGATGCTTGCGCGGGCTGTCGCTTCGGACGCGGACGTCTTGCTAGTGGATGAGCCGACGGCGCAGCTGGATCGAAGCAGCGCGAGGATCGTAAATGAAACCATTGGTCAGCTTGCGCGTCGCGACAAGATCGTGGTGATCGCGACCCATGACGAAGAGACGCGGGCGCGATGCAGGCGCTCAATCGACCTCGGCGTGAGCGGGGTATTCGCTTGAAATGGCGTGCCATCTGTCGCGAGGCATGGCGCAATCTTGTCTCCGGTACGTCTCGCACTGCGATGTTTAGTGCTGCTTTGGCGCTCGCGTGCATCTGCTCCATCGCGGCGGACGGAGTTGCCATCCAGGACATCCTTGTGCGAGCAGATTCCTTTCATCAGTCTGGTGGTTCTATTTGGGTTATTTCCTCATCCGATCGAGTCGATGCCGCGCTCTGCGAGAGGTTGGCATCCGTGCCAGGCGTCAAATCAGCTGGAGCCATAAAGCGGTCGATCGAACGGGTGACGCCCGTCCTCCTCTCTGATTCGCCCATCCCCGTATCGGCGATCACGCCTGGCTTCGTGCGACTTCTGGGTGCTCACCTTGGGTCGAGCGGCCTTCTTGCTGGGCCGGAAGTGTTGGAGGCCGTAGGCGCGCGGTTCGACCTAGAGACAACCGGCCGCGGCGAGGTTCACCTGGCGGGCTCGTTCGAGTTCCCGTCCGATGGCCGATCAGGCGACCTCAGATGGGCGCTCCTCTCCCCCTCACCTGCCCGGGGTGCCTTCGATGAGTGTTGGATCGATATCTGGCCAGCCGACACGTCGCTGAAGCGTGTCCTCTACGCCACACTCGTGCCCGGTGACTCTCACGCTTCGGCACCGGAAGTCACCCAGATCAACTCGCGGCTCGGCGTCGTCTTCGATGCTGACAAAGCCATCCGAAGCCGCTCGACCGCCGTATTCCCGTCGGGCTGCGGGGCCATTGGGTTTGCCCTGGGCATTGTTGTGGTTTTCTTGAGACGTCTCGAGTTCGCTTCTGCCCTCCACGCAGGAATTTCACGAAGAGGCCTTCTCGGGATTTCGCTCCTCGAGACGAGCGCGTGGGTTGGCCTAGCGGCGGCGGCCGCGCTTGCAGCGGGGGTCATCGCGAGTTCGACACTCGCCGAAGGGCGCGATCTCGTCATTCAAGGTGCCGTGAGGACCGTCATCGTCAGCACCTTCGGTAGCTTCGCCGGAAGTCTCCTGGCTCTGGGGTTCATTCGCGAAAGTCGGCTGTACTCATACTTCAAATCCAGGAGCTGACCGGCGGCGGGCCCGCTCCGGCCCGAGTCGCGCCGCCGGTCCGCAACGAACCTGGCGCCGGCGTCATCGGTGGGGGTGTCGGCGATGGCCTGGCCCTGAAAGCGCGGCCGAGTGCCGCCACCGATACGGCCGGCTGACGCTCGTGGGCGAGCCTTCCCGGCGCCCTCGTGCCGTGAATCAAGGTGAGAGTGAATGCCGAGACGACGCTCACGAACCGCGACCAGATGGGGTTCCGGATGCTCGTGGGCCCCGAGGCGCTCCGCCAGGGCTTCGTGGTACCCGGCGCGGTCGTTCCTCGGCGGCCGCGCCCCGCGGGAGATCCGTCGCCGGAACCGCGGACGCGAGCTCGGCTGACGGCTCCCGTCCCCGCCTGGCGTCGGGCTGGTGAAGGATGCAACCGCTCCCGTCTCCGACGTACCGCGGTCGGGTAGGAGATTCGGGCGTCCCAGTGCCGAATCTCCGTCGATGCGACCCGAATCTCCGACGTCAGGGCAAGCGCGAGGGCTGACCCTCAGGGCGTCTCGTCCAGTCCCAGCTCGCGGCGCCAGTGGGCCAGGAACTCCGCACCTGCGTCGTCGTGGATGGCGTCGCCGATGGTGATGACCTCGTAGGGCCGCTCGAGCACGCCGTCGGCGGGGCGCACATCCACGTGGGCCACCTCGTAGCCGGCGTCGTGCACGAAGTCCGCCATCTTGTAGTCGCTGCGCGAGTCGCCGACGGAGCGCCAGCGCCGGGGGAGCGGTCCGCGCGCCGCGAAGTAGTCGAACGCCCGCTGCGCGCCGCGGTCCTTGTCGAGCAGCACCGACTCGATGTCGGTGGAGATGATCGTCGGGTCGATGCGGAACGGCACCGCCCCGGACGCGTCGGGCGAGACGCGGGACCCGTACCGCAGGCCCACGCCGAGACCGGTGAGCACGTCGAACGCCGCATCCTGGAACCGGCTCTGCGCCTCGGCGTAGGTCTCCGCATCCACGTCGGTGCGCTGCTCGACGGAGATCATCGCGCGCTTCGTCTCGTCGAAGAACATCGTGTCGGCGAAGCGGTCGCGCACGAGCCGGCGGACGGCGTCGACCGCGTCGGGCGAGAACGCGACCGTCTCGTCGACGGTCACCTCGCCCATCCCCTCGCCCGTGACCGGCGCCCACGCGCCGCCCTTCTCGAACACGCCGAACATCCGGGCGCCGTGCTGGTCGAGGGCGTCGCCGAGCCCGGCGTCGCAGAGCGGATCCACCACCTGATTGCGGATGAAGTCGCCCGACCGGCCGGTGATGAACGCGATCGGCACGCCCGCGGCCGCCATGGCGACCAGGTCGGTGACGATGCTGCGGATGGCGATGGTGCGCGTGACGGGACTCGCGATGGGTCCGTCCACGTCGAAGAGCAGTCCGAGATTGTGCACAGTCCATTGTCGCCGCTGCGAGAATGGACGCATGTCGCATCCCGAACCCGCAGCCGCACCGCTGTGGCATCCGGATGCTCCGAGCACCGTCGTCGCGGGCGACAACCTCGAGGTGCTCGCCGCCCTGCCGGACGCGTCGTTCCGGCTCATCTACCTCGACCCGCCGTTCAACACCGGCCGGTCGCAGGCGCGGCGGACGCTGACCTCGCGTCCCTCCGACGGCGGCGCGGGCAGCGTCATCGGCTTCAAGGGACGCAGCTACGAGCGGATCAAGGGCGACCTGCTCAGCTACGACGACCGCTTCGAGGACTACTGGGGGTTCCTCGAACCGCGGCTGATCGAGGCCTGGCGCGTGCTCGCCGCCGACGGCACCCTCTACCTGCACCTCGACTACCGCGAGTCGCACTACGCCAAGGTGCTGCTGGATGCGCTGTTCGGCCGGGAGTCGTTCCTCAACGAGCTCATCTGGGCATACGACTACGGCGCCAAGCCGAAGAACCGGTGGCCGGCCAAGCACGACACGATCCTCGTCTACGTGAAGGATCCGTCCGCCTACCACTTCGACTCGGCGGCGGTCGAGCGCGAGCCGTACATGGCGCCCGGGCTGGTGACCCCCGAGAAGGCCCAGCTCGGCAAGCTGCCGACCGACGTCTGGTGGCACACCATCGTCTCGCCGACCGGCCGGGAGAAGACGGGGTACCCGACGCAGAAGCCGGAGGGGGTGCTGCGCCGGATCGTGCAGGCGTCGAGCCGCGAGGGCGACTGGGTGCTCGACTTCTTCGCCGGCAGCGGCACCACGGGCGCGGTCGCCTCCGCGCTGGGGCGCCGGTTCCTCCTGGTCGACAGCAATCCGGCCGCGATCGAGGTCATGCGCGAACGACTCGGCGCGGGTGACGCGGCGGTCCGGTTCGTCGGCTGACGGCTGACGGCTGACGCCTGACGGCCGAGCGCTGCCCCGCCGGTCAGGCGGGATGCTCGACGTGCGACTTCAGCGCCCGCATCGTCCGTCTGCTCTCGGCGGCGGCCATCCAGACGAGCATGGGCTGCGTCGCCCGGAAGAAGCCATGGGTGGTGAGCTCGCCGACCCGGGTCACGTGCGTGACGGGTCCGGTTCCGTCGAGGTCGTAGCGGATGTCGGCGTCGATGCTCCCGGACCGTTTCGCCTGGTGGAACCGCAGCGCGCGGTCGGGGACCTCTTCGACGACCTGGCCCGGCATCCGGCCGACCATCGTCGTGTCCTCGTAGCCGGCCACCCGGCCGCGGGTGCCGCGATAGACCATCGAGTGATGGAGCCACGCGGGATACTCGTCCACGGCCCGGAGGGCGAGGTACACCTCGTGCGCCGGGGCGTCGATGTCGATGGTGTTCGTGATGCGTCTCATGGTGCTCGGTCTACACCCGTGCACACCCGGGCGAGCTAGCGGGGTTCTCCCCCACCTCGGCGTTCATCCGGAATTCTCAGAGGGGTGTGTGGAAGGGTGGATGCACTATGCGAACACGCCTCCGAGCCCTCCCCTTCCTGTGGGGTGCCCTGGTCTCGGCCGTACTGTTCGCGGCCGTCTACCTGGTGTTCGTGCAGAGCTACATCGGGCAGGTGATCGACGAGCGCGCGTTCGCCGGCGCGGACGCCTGGAAGGGCGACGTCATCGATTTCGCCCAGAGTTTCCTCGACGCGCTGCCGGTGGCCTCCGTAGTGATCGGGGCGGTCGTGGCGATCGTGATCGTGCTCGTCCGGCGCAACTGGCTGGTGTTCGGCGTCGCCGTCGGAGCGGCGATCGGAGCCAACGTCAGCACGCAGCTGCTCAAGTACACCATCCTGTCGCGGCCCGAGAAGGGCGTGGATGTGGGGCTCGCCAACTCGCTCCCGTCCGGTCACACCGCGGTCGCCGCCTCCGCCGCCCTCGTGGTCTTCCTGCTGGCGGCGCCGAAGTACCGGCCGCTGGCGGCCATCGTCGGCTCGATCTTCGCGATCGCGGCGGGCGCATCCACGCTGGTGGAGCAGTGGCACCGCCCGAGCGACGTGGTGGCCGGGATGCTCGTCGTCGCGTTCTGGGGCTGCCTGGCCGGGATCGTCCTCTCGTGGCTGCACCTGCCCGGCGCCGAGCCTCCGGTGCGGAGCAAGCTGTGGCCGCTGGTCTGGATCGGCGTCGTCTGTGCCGTCGGATCCATCGTGGCGCTGCTGGTGACCTACTTCTCGGCGCAGTCGGGCACCGAGCACCTCTTCATCGCGTATGCGGGCGGGGTCGCCGCGATCGTCGCCACCGGTTTCGTGCTCGCCGCAGCGGGCAACCGTCTGTACCGCCGGCTGGCGTGAGCGGATCGCTCACTCGCTGAAGAACGACGTGAGGTCACGCGCGAGTGCGTCCGGAGCCTCCTCGGCGACATGGTGTCCCGACGCGATGCCGTGCCCGCGCACATCCACCGCCCAGTCCCGCCAGATCTCCAACGGGTCGCCGAACAGTTGCTCCAGGTCGTCGTGCAGGGACCAGAGGACGAGCAGCGGCATCGAGAGCCGTCGGCCGGCCGCGCGGTCCGACTCCTCGTCGGCGCGGTCGACGGTGAGGCCGGCGCGGTAGTCCTCCAGCATCGCCCGCACGACCTCCGGGCGGTGGACGGCCTCCCGCCGCTCCGCGAAGTTCTCTGCACCCATGGCGTCGGGATCGCCGTGGTACCAGGCGTCCGGATCGGCGCCGATCACCCGTTCGGGCACCTCCGGCTGTGCGAAGAAGAACCAGTGGAACCACGCGGTCGCGAACTCCGGCGTCATCCGGTCGAGGTGCTCCACGATCGGGATGCAGTCGAGCAGGGCCACCCGGCGCACGGCCTCGGGATGGTCCAGGGCGAGCCGGAAGGCCACGTAGCTGCCGCGGTCGTGCCCGACGAGGTCGAATCGGTCGTGGCCGAGCTGCCGCATGAGTTCGAGGATGTCCCCGGCCATCGCCCGCTTCGACGCCTGGGCGTGATCCGACCGGGGCGCCGGCGCGCTCGAACGCCCGTACCCGCGCAGGTCGGGGACGACCACCGTGAACCCCTGCTCGGCGAGCACGGGCGCGACACGATGCCAGGTCGCGCCCGTACGGGGATGCCCGTGCAGGAGCACCAGCGGTGGACCTTTGCCGCCGTGGCGGACGTGGATGGTCGCCTCGCCGACATCGACGTCGGCGTGCGCGAATCCCTCGAACACCCGGCTACCGGGAGGACGTCACGCCTTCGCGCGGAGGTTCTCGGCGATCTTCGCCAGCGACCCGTCGAGCGCCTGCTGCATCCCGTCGAACTCCTGCGTCGTGTGGATGGTCAGCTCGACACCGTCGTCGGTCAGCCGGAGGGCGCCGTGGTAGTCGTGCGGTCCGGGAGCGGACCAGCGAACCTCGCGGGCGGCGCGGTCGACATCGAAGTTCGCCTCGGAGGTGACTGTCTCGTCCTTGCCGTCCTGGTCGGCGTCGACGTGGGCGGTGGTCTCCACCTTGCCGTCAGGCAGCTCGTGCGCCTCGGTAACGCGCGGGAAGTAGGCGGGGAGGTTCTCCGGGTCGGAGACGTAGTCGAAGTACTCGTCGGCGTCGCCCTCGAGGGGCCGGTTCGCAGTGTAGGTAGGCATGCCGCGACGGTACGCCCGGTCGCGCCGAGCGCAAGCCAGCGCATCCATTCGGACCGCGACGAGCGTGAGCGCGCAGACGACGGCCGCGCACAGCGTGAGGGCGGCGGCGCCGAAGGGGGCGATGAGGCCTGCCGCTGCGACGCCGATCGCGCTGCCGGCCACCTTGATCCCGGCGACCGTCGCGAAGATGCGGGCGGCGGCGCCGGGCGGCGAGTACTCCGTGCGCGCCGCCAGTGTCGCGGCGAACAGGACTGAGCTCACCGCGCCGACCGCGGCGAACGCGATGCCTCCCACCGCCGCGCCCGCGGCGGGGAAGGGGAGCGCCAGCAGCGGCAGCAGCAGCGCGAGCGCGGCAGCTGCCACGCCACGCGCGACCAGCCGTTCCGGCCGGCCGGTCAGCGGCCGGGCGAGCAGGACGAGGGATGCGACGAGGCCGCCCGCGCCGTACAGCGACATGAGGACGGCCGCCGTCGACGGCGAGGCGCCGCGCTGTGCCGCCAGGGACGCCGCGATCACGGGAGCCGCCGCGAGGGCGGTGGCCGAGCCGATCGTCGCTACCGTGGTGCGCCGGAGCGGAGGGGAGACGACCAGCAGGCGGAGCACGCTCGCCTTCGCCGCCCGTGTGCGCACCGGTGAGGTGCCGGGAAGCCAGAGCACCGGGATGGCGGCCAGCAGGAGCAGACCCGCGGTCGCCGCCAGCGCGCCTCGGGGAGTGAGGACGGACGCCGCAACGGCGATCGCCGCCGGTCCGACGGTGCCGGCGACGCCGTAGGTGAGCGCGTCGAGGGCCTGGCCGCGGCGCTGGCGGGGTCCGGCGGCGTCGGAGCCGGCCGTCGAGCCGGTCGCGGAGCCGTCTCCGGCCCTCGTTCCGCGGCGCGAGGACGCGTCCAGGAGGGGAGCGAGCCGACTGCTCAGGCCACCCGTGACCAGTGGCCCCGCGCATCCCGCTGCGGCCAGGGCCAGAGCCGCCGCGATCGTGCTGACCGGGAGCAGGGCGGCCGCCGCCACGGCGAACACCGCGTACCAGGCGAACGCGCCCGCGAGCACGGGTCCGGGTCGGCGTCGTGCATCCAGCAGCCGCCCGGCGAGCGGACCGACGAGGTGCGGGATGGTCAGCGCACCGGCGAGCAGACCACCGACCGCGGGGCCACCGGTTGCCGTGCCCGCCAGAACGGCGGCGACGACGGCGCCCGCGTCGGCCGACCGGCCCGGAACGGCCGCGGCCACGTAGAGGATGACACCGCTCCGTCCGCTCACCGACAACACGTTGCCCCGAGGGGCGTCACCTGTCAAGATGGTGACGTGAGTTTCGCGTTCGTGGCGGGCAACCTCGCCCTCGACTTCGTCGCGACGGTCGCCGAGCGGCGCACGACGGCGGTCGAGCGCGTGCCCACCCCGGCTGCGCTCGCACAGTGGTTCGTCGACGCCGGTGTGGTGGATGCCCCACCTGCCATCAGCGAGCGGGGCCATGGGGAGGCGCTCGCCCTCCGCGAGACGATCTGGGGGCTGCTGAGCGCCGATCCCGCGCATCCGCTCGACGTCGGAGCGGTGAGCCTCGTCAACGGGTACGCAGGGGCCGGTGTCCCCGTCGCCGCACTCGCGGCCGACCGGTCGGTGACGACCTCGGGCGACCTCGACTCGTGCCTCGCGTCCGTCGCACGAGCGGCTGTGGACGCCTTCCGCCCGGAGAATGCCGCCCACCTCAAGTGGTGCGAGGGCGTCGACTGCACACGACCGTTCCTCGACGCGTCCCGCGCATCCAACCGCCGCTGGTGCGGCATGGCCGGCTGCGGCGACCGCGCCAAGGCCGCCGCCTACCGCGCCCGGAAGCGCACCGCGCACGTCTGACCCGGCGCGGCCGGAGGCGGGCTCAGCTGCTCTGGCGGACCACCAGCTCCGTCGGCAGCAGCGTCACGCGGTCGACGTTCTCCCCGGCGAGGCGGCGCACGAGCACCCGGGCCATCGCCTCGCCCAGGCCGATCGACGGCTGGTGCACCGTCGTCAGCGGCGGCGTGGACATGAGACCGAAGCTGTCGTCGTCGTACCCGACCACCGCGATGTCGCCCGGGATGCTGAGACCGGCTTCGTGGATCGCCGAGTACGCCCCCGCCGCCATCTGGTCGTTCGCGGCGAACAGCCCGTCGATGGGGCGACCGTCCGCCAGCAGCCGGCGCATCGCCTCGAGGCCGGACGCGGGCGAGAAGTCGCCGTAGGCGATCCGGGTGGCGTCGAGCCCTGCCGCATCCATCGCGCGCTTCCAGCCCGCATAGCGGTCGACGCCCGCTGGCATGTCCTGCGGCCCGGTGATCAGCGCGATCTCGCGGCGCCCGCGGTCGATGAGGTGCCGGGTCGCGACCTCGGAGCCGGCGACGTTGTCCACATCCACGTAGTACGACAGGTGCTCGGTCTCGCTGACCGGGCGGCCGCCGAACACCAGCGGGAGGGAGGTGCCCAGCTGAGCGTACGAGTGGTCGCCCGAGTGGTGCGAGACCACGAGCGCGCCGTCGACGTTGCCTCCCATCAGGTACCGCCGGGTCTTGTCGGGGTTCGTCTCCGACGAGATGACCATGTTCAGCGTGTACTCGGTGTCCGCGAGACTGAGCGCGACGCCCTGGACGATGGATGCGAAGAACGGGTCCGCGAACACCTTCGCCGTCGACTCGGGCACGACCAGCGCGATCACCTGCGTGCGCCGGGATGCGAGCGAGCGAGCGGCCCGATTGGGAACGTAGTTGAGGTCCGCGATCGCCCGCTCGACCACGGCGACGACCTCGGCGGTGACCTTGGGCGACCCGTTGACCACCCGGGAGACGGTCGCGCGGGAGACGCCGGCCCGCGCGGCGACTGCTTCCAGAGTGGGCACCGCTCCGCCCGTCAGCTGCTCCGTCGTCATGAGGTCTCCTCGTCGCCTACGCCCATGCTAGACGTGGGACGCGGCGGCCTCTTCCACAGCCTCACCGGCCCGCGCCGCGGCGATCACCTGAGCGAACGCGAGGCCGGAGTCCTTCACGGTCCGCTCCTGCGTCTCGTAGTCGACGCGCACGATCCCGAACCGCTTCGCGTAGCCCCACGCCCACTCGAAGTTGTCGAGCAGCGACCAGACGAAGTACCCGCGCACGTCGGCGCCCTCGTCGATCGCACGGCCGACCGCGTCGATGTGGGCGAGGATGTACGCCTCGCGCTCGCGGTCGTGCACCGCGCCGTCCTCCGCCACGACGTCGTCGTAGGAGGCGCCGTTCTCGGTGATGTACAGCGGGGGCAGTGTCGGGTACTCGCGGGTGAGCCGCACCAGCAGCTGACGCAGCCCGTCCGGGTTCACCTCCCAGCCCATCGCCGTCGTGGACAGGCGCCGCGACGGGAAGGTCACGTACTCGCTGCCGACGAACGGCGAGGAGGTCGGACGCGCGGTCGGTACGACGGCCGCCGGCTCACCGGCGCCGAGCGGATGACCGCTGACGTTGTCGTCGTGGTAGTGGTTCACGCCCAGGAAGTCGATCGGCGCGGCGATCGTCGAGAGGTCGCCGTCGTGCACGAGCTCCTCGAACCGGTGCTCGCGCACATCCTCCAGCACGTCGGCCGGGTAGGCGCCGAGCAGCAGCGGCTCCAGGTACATGCGGTTCCACAGGCCGTCGATCCGCCGGGCCGCTTCGAGGTCGACCGGGTCGGACGGGTCGTTCGGAACCGCGGTGGTCAGGTTCAGCGTGATACCCAGCCGGAGGGCGTCGGCCCGCCCGCGGGCGCCGGCGAGCGAGCGCAGTTCCGCCGCCGCCAGACCGTGCGCCAGGTGCTGGTGGTGGAGCGCGGCGAGCCCGGCGCGCGGCTCCTGCCGGCCCGGCGCGTGCTCGCCGCCCGCATATCCGATGAGGGAGGAGCACAGCGGCTCGTTGAACGTCGTCCAGTGGTCGACGCGGTCTCCGAGCGCGTCGTACACGGCGACCGCGTAGTCGCGGAACCGGTACGCCGTGTCGCGGGAGGCCCATCCACCCTGCTCCTCGAGCGCCTGCGGCAGGTCCCAGTGGTACAGCGTCAGCCAGGGCAGGATGCCCGCGCCGAGCAGCTCGTCCACGAGCCGGTCGTAGAACGCCAGCCCGGCCGGGTTGACCGCGCGGTCGCCGGGCTTGACCCGTGCCCACGACGTCGAGAAGCGGTACGACTGCAGCCCGAGCGACGCCATCAGCGCGACGTCGGCGGGCATCCGGTGGTAGTGGTCCACCGCGACCTCGGGGGTGTCGCCTCCGGCGATCGCCCCCGGGACACGCGCGAACGCATCCCAGATGGAATCCTCTTTGCCGTCCTCGTCGGCGGCGCCCTCGATCTGCGCGGCCGCGGTGGCCGACCCCCAGAGGAAGCCGTCGGGCCAGGTGCGATTCATTCTCAACCTTTCACCGCGCCTGCCATGATGCCGGAGACCAGCTGCCGGCCGGCGAGCACGAAGAGGATCAGCAGGGGGATGGTGGCGAGCACCGCTCCGGCGAGCACGATCGAGTAGTCGACGTACTTCGCGGACTGCAGCTGGCTGAGCGCCACCTGCAGGGTCGGGTTCTGCGGCGCGACGAGCAGCGGCCAGAGGTAGTCCGTCCAGGCGGTCATGAAGGTGAAGAGCCCGAGGATCGCCATGGCGGGACGCGCGGCAGGGACGCCGACGTGCCAGAACGTGCGGATCATGCTCGCGCCGTCCACGCGGGCGGCCTCGATCAGCTCGTCCGGGATGACGTCCACGAGGTACTGCCGCATGAAGAACACGCCGAACGCCGTGACCAGGGTCGGCACGATGATCGCGCCGAGCGTCCCGGTCCAGCCGAACTGCTTCATGACCATGAACAGCGGGATGATGCCGAGCTGCGTCGGCACCGCCAGCGTGGCCACGACGAAGACCATCAGGCCTTCGCGGCCGCGGAACCGCAGCTTCGCGAACGCGTACCCCGCGAGCGTCGAGAAGGTGACGACCGAGAGCGTGATCAGGCTGGCGACGATGATCGAGTTTCCGAGCGCGAGCCAGAACGGGACGGTGTCGAGCACCTCGCCGACGTTCGTCCAGAACTGCCCGCCCGGAAGCAGCGGCGGCCAGGTCGACGTGAGCACGGTGCTGTTGCTCGAGCCCGCGACGAACGACCACCACAGCGGGTAGGCGCCACCCACGAACAGGGCGAGCAGGATGCCGTAGGTCAGGAACCCGGGCCGGCGGTCGATGCCCAGCGCCTTGCGCTTCGGAGCGCGTGTCTCGGCGGGACGGGCGGACGCGGTGGATGCGGTGCGCGCGGTGGCGGTCACAGGTTCTTCTCCTCGCTCGCTGCGGCCAGGATGCGCGAGGCCTGCAGTCGTCTGGCGGTCCGTCGGCGGTGCACCCGGGATTCGGTGGAGGCGATCCGCCGGGAGATCAGGAAGTTGAGGACGCCGAAGATCACGATGAGCAGGAACAGCAGCCACGCGATGGCCGACGCCTTTCCGAAGTTCTGGCGGTTGAACGCCATGTCCCACAGGTAGAGCACGGTCGTCTGGTACTGCCGCTGCGGGCCGCCGGGGACCGCGCTCGACGGGTTGAACAGCTTCGGCTCTGTGAAGATCTGCAGGCCGCCGATGGTCGCCGTGATGATGACGAAGATCATGGTCGGGCGGATGCTCGGAAGGGTGATCGAGAAGAAGCGGCGGAACGATCCGGCGCCGTCGAGGGCGGCCGACTCGTGGATGTCGCGCGGGACCGCCTGCATGGCGGCCAGCAGGATGAGAGCGTTGTAGCCCGTCCAGCGCCAGTTCACCATCGTCGCGATGGCGACGTGCGAGGGGAAGGTCTCGGTCTTCCACATGACCGGGTCGAGCCCGATCGCCTGGAGGGCGTTGTTGATCAGTCCGTACTTCTCGTCGAACGCGCTCGAGAAGATCAGGGTCACCGCGACCGGGGTGACGACGTAAGGGAGCAGGACGCTCATGCGCCAGAAGGTCTTGGCGCGCAGGTTCTGGTCGAGGATCGCCGCGATGAAGACGGCGGCGATCAGCTGCGGGATGGCCGACAGCAGGAAGATGCTGATCGTGTTGAACAGCGAGTTCCAGAAGAACGGATCGCTGAGCTCGGCCGCGTAGTTCTTGAAGCCGACCCACTCGCCGGGACCGGTCAGCAGGTTCCAGTTGTTGAGCGAGACGACGAACGTGTAGACGAGGGGGAACAGGCCGACGAGGCCGAAGAGCACGAAGAAGGGCGCCACGTAGAAGTAGGGCGACGCCTTCACGTCGAAGCGGCTCAGCCGCTGCTTGAAGGTCAGGTCTGCGCGCGCATCCCGGACGCCGCGGGCCGCCGTAGCGGTCTCCGGGCGGGTGACGGTGGTCATGGGTGTCTCCAGTGACGTGCCGCCGAGCACAGGGTTTCGGTCGGGTTCGCGAGGAATATCGCGACCTTTTCCCTGTGCTCGGCGGCGTGCGGATTCGGGTTACTTGTTGACGACCAGCTGGTTGAGCAGCTTCATGGCGTTGCTCCACGCCTGGTCGCCGTTCGCCTTCTTGGAGTCGAGCTCCTGGACGGACGGCCCGAACACCTGCGACTGGATCACCGAGTCGTCCGGCCCCTTGTACTGGGCGACGACACCCTTCGCGCGCTCACCGAGGATCTGCCCGACGGGAGCGTTGTTGAAGAACTTCGTGAGGTCGCTGGCACCGGTGACGCCGGAGTCCGTCTGTGCTTCCGTCACCGACGGGAAGGTGCCGGCGGCCTGGAAGGTCTGGACCTGCGACTTCGCGGTGGTCAGCCAGGCGGCGAGGGCCGCGGCCTCCTTCGGGTGCTTCGACTGCTTCGGGACCGTCAGGAACGAGCCGCCCCAGTTGGCTGCGCCGCCCGGGAACACGTTGGCGAAGTCCCAGCCGGTGGTGGCGTCGCCGCCGCCCGCCTTGACCTGGCCCTGCACGACGCCGAGCATCCAGCCCGGGCAGACGAACGTGGCGAAGGAGCCGTCGGTGAACGCCTTGCCCTTGCCCCAGTCCCACTGGGTCTGGTTGGAGGAGAGGCCGGCCGCAGCGCCCGAGGCGAGCTTCGACCACAGCGCCTTGAGGTCGCTGTTGTCCTCGATGTTCAGCTTGCCGTCCTTGGTGTAGTAGCCCTCCGGCTGCTGGTTCACCATGGCGTTCCAGATGAAGCCCGACTGGTCGTACCAGGCCTTGCCGGTGGCGGCGTGGTACTGCTCGCCGACCTTGAAGAAGTCGTCCCAGGTGGCGTTGTCGCCGCCGAACAGCTTCGCGACGGACTCACGGTCGCTGGGCAGCCCCGCCGCGGCGAACAGCTTGCCGTTGTAGCAGAGGCCCTCCGGGCCGATGTCGGTGCCGTAGCCGATGATGCGGCCGCTCTTGTCGGTGGCCTGCTTCAGCTTCCAGTCGACCCAGCGGTCCTTGATGTCGTTCGCGCCGTAGTCCTTGAGGTCGTTGAACTGGTCCGAGACCTGCATGACCTTGCTCAGCCAGCCCTCTTCGACGGCCTGGACGTCGGGGAGGCCGCTGCCGGCCGCCTGCTTCGTCTGCCAGTCGGTGAGCGCGTTGTCACCGGTGTCGATGTTGGTGGCCTTGATCTTGACGTTCGGGTGCTCCTTCTCGTACTGCGAGTAGAGCTTGTCGAAGCCCATCGTGCCGAACGTAGTGACGGTCAGCGTGACAGGGTCCGAGCTCGATCCGCCGCCGCCGCTCGATGAGCATCCGGCTGCGATGAGGGCGAAGGACGCCGCGCCGGCGACGGCCGCGGCGATCCTGGTGCGTCGTGAAAGCTTCACGGGTTCACTCCTTTGTGCGTGTGTGTCTGGTGTGCGCCTGCTGCGGTGAGAGCGCTCTCATTCAGACGACGTGAGAGCGCTCTCACACGTTTGAAGAGAATCTAGATCGCCCCCGCCGGGTCTGTCAAGTCTTTTATGATCGCGCTCTCACTGGCGTCTTTCCGGGGAATGCGAAAACGGCCGCCACCTCAGACGAGGTGACGGCCGTTCGCAGCGTGATCGGTCAGTCGACGACCGGCCGCGGGCGCTGGGCCCGCGTGGAGGCGGTGTCCGCGCCCGGCTCGACGAGCGCACCGAACTCCGTCGCTGCACGGTTCGCCAGCACGCCGACGTCGTACTCCTCGTCGTCCTCCTCGGACGCCGAGGCCAGCACGCCCGCGGGCGTGAGCTGGCGGTCCTTCTCGGCCTGTGCGTCCGCCGCGTCGTCCGCGGCCTCCTGCAGCGCCGACTTGGCGCGCAGCGGCGGGGTCTTGAAGAACAGCGACAGCACGAAGGCGATCAGCACGACGATCATCGCGACCCAGTAGACCGTGACCGCCGACGCGTTGAACGCCACGAGGAACGGCTGGGAGAGGCGCGGGTCGGCGTTGTTCAGGAACGACGTGTCGTTCGTCGCGGACGAATCCGTTCCGCCCTCCGTCGTCTTCAGCTTGTCCTGGATGGCCGGCACGGCCTGGTCCACCACCTGCTGTCGCTGATCGGCGTTGGAGAAGTCGATCGGTGCGGCCGGGACCTGCTGCTCGGCGACATCCTGCGGGACGCCCTGGGCGACCAGCGCCTGCACGCCCTGCTCGTGGGCACCCGCCTGCGCCTGCTTCTCCAGCGGGGTGACGATCGGGGTGTAGATCTTCTCCATGATCTGCTTGTTCTCGGGAGCGCTGGCCACCGACGGGGTCAGCGCAGCATCCAGCGCGCTCGTGAGCGTGGCCTTGTCGGTCAGCGCGCTCTGGATGTTCGTGGGGAACACCGTGAACAGCAGCGAGAGCAGGACGGCGGTGCCGAGCGTTCCACCGATCTGGCGGAAGAACGTGGATGCGCTCGTCGCGACACCCATATCGCGCAGGCCCACCGAGTTCTGGCTGGCGATCGTCAGCGTCTGCATCAGCTGGCCGAGGCCGAGACCGATCAGCAGCATGGCGCCCGCGATGAACCAGTACGAGTCGCCCACCTTGATGAACGTCAGGTAGAAGAACCCGCCGGCGAGCATCGCGGTTCCGATGATCGGGAACTGCCGGTAACGGCCGGTGCGCGCGATGATCTGGCCCGAGGCGATCGACGAGATCATCAGACCGAGGATCATCGGGAGCAGCTGCAAGCCCGACACGGTCGGCGAGGAGCCGAGGACGAGCTGGAGGTACAGCGGCAGGGTCAGCATGGCGCCGAACATCCCGAAGCCGACGAAGACGCCGATCACGGTGGCCATCGAGAACGTGCTGGAGCGGAACAGCTTGATCGGGATGAGCGCGTCGTCCTTCATCGCGATCTCGATGAGGATGAACGCGATGACGCCGACGACGCCGATCACGTAGCAGGCGATCGCGGCCGGGCTTCCCCAGCCCCAGTCGCGGCCCTGCTCGGCAACGAGGAGGAGCGGCACGAGCGCGACGATGACGCCTGCGGCGCCCCACCAGTCGATGCGCGCGGACCCGCGCTCCCGCTTCGGCAGGTGCAGGAACCGCAGCACCATCCCGAGGGCGAGGATGCCGATCGGGACGTTGATGAGGAACACCCAGCGCCAGCCGGCGATCCAGAGGATCTGGTCGGCACCGGCGAAGAGCCCGCCGATCAGCGGGCCGATGAGGCTCGAGATGCCGAACACCGCGAGGAAGTACCCCTGGTATTTCGCTCGCTCACGTGGCGCGAGCATGTCTCCCATGATCGCCAGCGGCATCGACATCAGTCCGCCCGCACCGAGGCCCTGGATGGCGCGGAAGGCGGCGAGCTCGATCATCGACGTCGAGAACGACGCGAGGATCGATCCGAGGATGAAGATGAGGATCGCGATGACGAAGAGGGGCCGCCGGCCGAAGATGTCGGAGAGCTTGCCGTAGATCGGAGTCGAGATGGTGGAGACGATCAGGTATCCGGTCGTCACCCACGCCTGCTCGCTCAGCCCGTGCAGATCGTCGCCGATCGTGCGGATGGCGGTACCGACGACAGTCTGGTCGAGGGCGGAGAGGAACATGCCGGCCATGAGGCCGAAGATGACGAACAGGATCTGTCGATGCGACATGATCGGTGCGGGTGCGGCGTTCGCCGCGCTGGTCTGACTGGACATCTGTCTCCGTGTCGAGAGTCGGGTGTGGGGACGCCCGGTACGCGGAACGTCACACCGGTGTGGGGCAAAGAGAAATTTGCGGAGACTGCAAAGTTACACCCCGTGCCACCTGCCTCACAACGCAACAGGGGTCCGCTGTACGCGTCCGTTCGCCAGCGGCGAACGCGGGCCGGCGGGCGGCGGCGTTCCGCCCTCTCCGACGGGCGCAAAACGAACGACACTGGCCCCTATCCAGGTCACGCAAATGTTGCAGGCGTACCGTGAAAGGGCAGACGTCCGCCCGCCTCTGAAACCGCTCCGAAAGTTGTATGAGTTCTCTCAGTCGTACCCGCCGCATCCTCGCCGTCACCGCCGTGGCGGCTTCCGCCGCGCTCGCCTTCACCGCGTGCGCCGGTGAGCCGTCCCCGGTGACGAAAGCCGTGGCCCAGGCCGCGGCCCCCACGCCGTCGCCCGCGGCTACGGTCGTGTCCGCCGTGCAGCCCGCCGCAGGGAGCGTCTCCGGCGGAACCGTCACCCTCACCGGCACGAACCTCGAGAAGGTGGCGGCCGTGCAGGTGGGCGGTCAGCCCGCAACCGTCACGCAGGCGACCGACGACAAGGTCGTCGTCACGGTTCCCGCAGCGGCCAACTTCCAGGCCGGAACGGTTCCGATCACCGTGACCGACAAGACCGGGAAGCCCGTGACGACCACCGGGAGCACCTACGACTACCAGGTCCAGACGCCGGTCGACAAGCAGCTCGCTTACGCGCTCACCTACTGGAAGAACTACAACACCGCACAGTACGGCGACCTCAATCCGGTCGGTGGAGACTGCGCCAACTTCGTCAGCCAGACCCTGATAGCGCGCGGCTGGCAGATGAACGGCGATTGGTACAACCGGAACGCCGCCGGCTCCTGGAGCCCGGCATGGGGATACGTGCCGGCGATGGACAATTACTTCCGCGAGAACGCCGCGGAGCTCGGCCTCACCGAGTACTCGTTCGACCAGCGCGACAAGATCAAGGTCGGCGACATCGTGATGTTCGACTGGAATGACAACAACTCGCTCGACCACGTGCAGATCGTGTCCGGCGTCGAGAACATCAACGGCCAGATCAAGATCAAGATGGCGGGCCACAACGAGGACAGCGACTATCGCGACCTCGACGAAGCGATCACGGTGGACCACCCGGGCGGCATCGGCCACTTCTGGAGCCTCTCCAAGTAGTCCCGGTCAGCGGCCCCGCGTTCCCGCGCGGGCAACCCGGCTGGGCTATGCTCAGCGCGTGACTCTGGGGGGTGCCCGCGCACGGCGGGCTCGTGCGGTCCGGGCCGCCCTGGCGGCCGGGGCCCTGCTGGCGGTGTTCGCGCTGACCGGATGCGGCGCCGGCTCCGTCGCCGCGGCCGGAACGCCGGGGAGGGCGACACCCCACCGGTCGACGCACACTCCGCGTGCGACGCCCACACCGACCTCGACTTCGGCGGCGACCTCGGCTGCGTCTCCGACGCCGGCTCCGACCGGAACCGGGATGCCCGCACCGACCTCCTCCGTCCCTCCGACGCCCGGGATGGTCGGCTTCGACAAGGCCGCGCAGTCCACCTCGCTGGCGTCGAGTCTCTGGGTCGTGGTCAACAAGCCGCGCGCGCTGAACCCGGTCGACTACGTCCCGGCCGACCTCACGTTCCCGGACGTCCCCAACGTCAACCACCAGCCGATGCGCCGCGAGACGGCCGCCGCGCTGGTCACGATGTTCCACGCGGGCAAGTCGGAGGCGGGACTCGACTTCTCCGTGCAGAGCGCCTACCGCTCGTTCGAGTCGCAGACGCGGGTCTACGCCGACGATGTCTCCCGCAACGGCCAGGCGTACGCGGACACGGACACCGCGCGCCCGGGTCACAGCGAGCACCAGACCGGCCTGGCCGTCGACATCAGTGCCGTTCCGGCACGCTGCTCGCTCGACGCCTGCTTCGGTGAGACGCCGCAGGGCCGCTGGCTGGCGGCGAACGCCTGGCGGTTCGGCTTCCTCCTGCGCTACCCCGCCGACAAGGTCGCCGTCACCGGGTTCACCTACGAGCCGTGGCACTTCCGTTACGTCGGCACCCCGCTAGCGACCGAGCTCCACTCGGCGCGCGTGGCGACGCTCGAGGAGTTCTTCGCGCTCCCGGGCGGGACCGCCTACACCCAGTAGGCCGGAGATCTGCGGCACTTCCTCCGACCCAAGCGCCAGCCGACCGTCACCGGCCGGACCGTCTCAGCCGCCGAGCGCGTCGCCGACGATCCGCTTGGCCTCCTCCTGCACCTCGCGCAGGTTCTCCTCGCCGGCGAACGACTCGGCGTAGATCTTGTAGACGTTCTCCGTGCCGGAGGGCCGCGCCGCGAACCAGGCCTTCTCCGTCTGCACCTTCACTCCGCCCAGGGGAGCGTCGTTGCCGGGGGCACGGCTCAGCTTGGCCGTGATCGGCTCGCCCGCGAGCTCGGTGGCGCCGATCGCGTCGCCGTCGAGCTTCGACAGCGCGGCCTTCTGCTCGGGAGTGGCCGCCGCATCCACGCGCTGGTACACCGGGTCGCCGAAGCGCTCGGTCAGCTCGCGGTAGAGCTCCGACGGCGATTTGCCGGTGACCGCCCGGATCTCGCTGGCGAGCAGGGCGAGCAGGATGCCGTCCTTGTCGGTCGTCCACGCCGTCCCGTCGAAGCGGAGGAAGCTGGCACCGGCGCTCTCCTCGCCGCCGAAGCCGACCGTGCCGTCGATGAGTCCGGGCACGAACCACTTGAAGCCGACCGGGACCTCCCACAGCCGACGGCCCAGGGACTCGGCCACGCGGTCGATGATCGACGACGACACGAGGGTCTTGCCGACCGCCGCATCCTTCCGCCACTCGGTCCGGGTGCGGAACAGGTACTCGATCGCCACGGCCAGGTAGTGGTTGGGGTTCATCAGCCCGCCGTCGGGCGTGACGATGCCGTGGCGGTCGGCGTCGGCGTCGTTGCCGGTGAGGATGTCGAACTCGGCGCGGCGCGCGACGACCGAGGCCATCGCGGAGGGGCTGGACGGGTCCATCCGGATCTTGCCGTCCCAGTCGAGCGTCATGAAGCCCCACGTCGGGTCGACGTCCGGGTTGACCACCGTCAGGTCGAGGTCGTAGCGCTCGGCGATCGCCTGCCAGTAGTTGACGCTCGCGCCGCCCAGCGGGTCCGCACCGATGTGGATGCCGCTGTCCTTGATCGCCTTGACGTCGATGATGTTCTCGAGGTCGTCGACGTAGTGCCCGCGGAAGTCGTAGGTCTCGACACCGGACGGCTCGGCCATCCGCACCTCGGTCATGCCGTTCGCGATGATCTCGTTGGCGCGCTTGGCGATCCAGCTGGTCGCGTCGGTGTCGGCGGGGCCGCCGTGCGGCGGGTTGTACTTGAAGCCGCCGTCGGAGGGCGGGTTGTGGCTCGGCGTGACGACGATGCCGTCGGCCTGGTCGTCATGACCCTGCCGGTTGTAGCGGATGATCGCGTGCGACACGGCGGGAGTCGGCACCCAGTCGTCGAACTCGTCGACGAGCACGCGCACCTCGTTGCCGACCAGCACGGCCAGTGCCGTCGTCGTGGCGAACTCGCTCAGCAGGTGGGTGTCCGCGCCGATGAACAGCGGACCGGTGATGCCCTGGCTGTTGCGGTACTCGACGATCGCCTGCGTGGTCGCGGCGATGTGGTCCTCGTTGAACGCGGTGTTCAGCGACGACCCCCGGTGTCCGGACGTGCCGAACACCACGCGCTGCTCCGGGATGCTCACATCCGGCTTCAGCTCGTAGTACGCGCGCCGCAGGGCGTCGACGTCGATCAGGTCGGAAGGCTGCGCAGGGGTGCCGGCTCGTTCGTCCATGCTCCTACTCTTCCACGGCACGGGGGCCAGGCCAACGGCTCGGTAAGCTGAGCGGCATGTCCTCAGCCCGCGCCGAGCTGCCCGCCTCCGTCGACGACGTGTACAGCTTCCTGGGGCCGTCGGGGACCTTCACCGAGGCGGCGCTCAAGCAGGTTCCGGAGGCGCGGGGCAAGGAGTGGCGCGCGGTCAACAACCTGGGTGAGGCGCTGGCCGACGTCGTGGAGGGGCGCAGCGTCGCCGCCATGATCGCGATCGAGAACTCGATCGAGGGCGGCGTCTCCGTCGCCCAGGATGCGCTGGCCACCATCCCGGGTCTCCGCATCATCGGCGAGTACCTTGTGCCCGTGAACTTCGTCCTGGTCGCCCGCCCGGGAACGACCCTGGCGGACGTGCGCACGGTGAACGCGCATCCCGTCGCCTACGCCCAGTGCCACCAGTGGCTCGACCGCCACCTGCCGGAGCACGGCCACATCCCGGCGTCGAGCAACGTGGCGGCAGCGGCGTCGCTGTTCGAGGACAGCACGGCGGATGCCGCGGTCGCCCCGCCGGGTATCGTCGAGCACCACGATGTCGTCGTGCTCGCCGAGGACATCGGCGACAACCCCAATGCCGTCACCCGGTTCGTCCTGGTGAGCACGGCGCGCAGCGTGCCGGAGCCGACCGGCGCCGACAAGACCAGCCTCATCGCCGAGCTGCCCGACGACCGGCCCGGCAGCCTGCTCGACCTGCTGGAGCAGTTCTCCACTCGCGGCATCAACCTGAGCCTCATCGAGTCGCGTCCCATCGGCGACGCGCTCGGCCGGTACCGGTTCGTCATCGACGCCGACGGGCACATCCACGACGAGCGTGTCGCGGATGCGCTCCTCGGGCTCCGGCGGTTCAGCCCGTCGGTGATCTTCCTCGGCTCCTACCCCCGCGCAGACGGCGTGCGGGTGGAGTTCGACCAGCGCTACCGCGACGACGTGTTCACCGAGGCCCGCGAGTGGCTGGCCTCGCTGACCGACGACCCCTCGGCGTAGGCTGCGCACAGGGAAGTCGGGAGGTCATCATGGTCGCCGAGGAGCGTGACGACAGCGGCGGTGCCGGCGGGTTCGACCCGCGGTACGACGCCACCTTCCAGCGCGGTTACCAGCCGCAGCCGGGCGAACGGCAGCGCACCCGCGTCCGCAGCGACGCACCGGATGCGCCGTACCGGCGGCCGTCGTCGCTGGTGCGGGGCCGCGACGAGTCCGCGCCCGCTCTCCCGTCGGAGCCGGTGAGCCCGTACGAGGCGGCAGCGCTCGCGCTCGCCGACGACCGCGTGGCCACCGTCGGGGACGACCCGATGACCCGGTCCTTTGCCGAGGCGGCGCCCGGCGCATCCGTGCCGGCCGGCGGCCCGAGCGTCTGGGACCGGCTCGACCTCAACCCGCGGCGGAACCCGATCGTGCTGGCGCTGTGGGTGATCGGGGGCGGTTTCGTCGTCCTCGGGATCGTGCTCTACTGCATCTCGGTCACGTCGTCGTACAGCGGCCCGACGCCGAGCACCGACGTCGGCTCCCTGGTCTTCGCCCAACTGGGCTGGATGCTCGCGAGCCCGCTCATCACCGTCGGCCTGCTGACCCTGGTGGGGCTGCTCTTCCTGACCGTGCTGGCGGGACGCCGCACGCGCGACGAGTCGCCGGGCGACGACGAAGTCTGACCGGGCCGGGCCGGGGAGCGCTTCAGCCCACCGAGGGCACGGCGACGCGCAGACTGAGCGGGTCGACGCGCAGCTCGAGGCGCAGGATGTCGCCGAAGGCGTCGCCGTCGAGTTCGAACGGCTCGGGCGCATCCACATCGAGCCGCACCGCCGCACCCCGCAGGTAGCTGAGGCGCGTGCGCACGGCGCGATCGGTGAAGCGGATGATCCGCCGGCCCAGGCTGGACTTGCGCAGGACACGGTTCTCCCACGTGACCTTCCGCCAGATCGCGAGCCATCCGAAGACGCTCGTCGGCTGCAGGATCGCCACGTCGAGCAGCCCGTCGTCCACCGCTCCGTCCGGTATGAGCTCGATGTTGCCGGGAAGCGCTCCGCAATTGGCGACCAGGATGGTGCTGACGTGCGCCGACCGCTCCTGACCGCGATCCAGGCGGTACCGGACCCGCACCTTCTGCGAGTTCGGGTAGGCGCGGAAGGCCGCATCCACGTACGCCAGCCAGCCGAACCGGCGTTTGAGCTCCGGACGGGCGCTCGCGATCATCGCGGCGTCGATGCCGAGACCCGCCATCACCAGGAAGCCGTGCTCGCTGACGGAACCGTCCGGCCGGTGCGCCTCGGCGACTCCGATGTCGATCCGTCGCATCTGACCGCCGAAGGCCACCGCGCACGCGTTCTCGACGCTGGCGAACGGGATGCCGAGGTTGCGCGCGAGCAGGTTGCCCGTGCCGCCCGGGATGATGCCGAGCGTCGCATCCCGTCCGCGCAGGGCCTCCGCGACCGAGCGCACCGTCCCGTCGCCGCCCGCGGCGAGGACGAGCGACGCACCCCGTTCGAGCGCGTGACGCGCCTGGCCCTGACCGCCGTCCTCCGGCGTGGTCTCCAGCCAGAGCAGTTCGACGTCGCTCTCCCCGGACGCGTCGGCGGCCGCCTCCACCGCGGCCCGCACGCGCGGCACATCCACCCGGACGGGGTTGTAGACGACCGCGACGATCATGCGCTGGTGCCGTCCCGACCGTTCACGCGACTCACGCTACCTGTTCGGCATCGCTCGATAAGCTGGTCAGGTGATCGATCCCGTGCTCCTCCGTGAGAATCCCGATGTCATCCGGCGCTCCCAGGAGGCCCGCGGCGACTCCGTCGAGCTGGTCGACGAGTCCATCCAGGCGGATATCGAGCGCCGTGCCGCCATCACCGCCTTCGAAGAACTGCGTGCGGAGCAGAACGCCTTCGGCAAGCAGGTCGCGAAGGCGCCGAAGGAGCAGAAGAAAGAACTCGTCGCCCAGGCGCAGCAGCTCGCCGGCCGGGTGAAGGAGGCGCAGCAGGCAGCGAACGAGGCGGATGCGCGGTTCGAGCAGCTCGTCCGCAGCATCGGCAACCCGATCGTGGATGGCGTCCCTTCGGGCGGCGAGGACGACTACGTGGTCCTCAAGACCGTCGGCGACATCCCCCAGTTCGACTTCGAGGCGCGGGACCACCTGGAGCTCGGCGAACTGCTCGGGGCGATCGACATGGTCCGCGGCGCCAAGGTCGCGGGCGCCCGCTTCTCGTACCTGCGCGGGATCGGCGCGCGGCTCGAACTGGCGCTCATGAACATGGCGCTCGACAAGGCGCTCCGCAACGACTTCATCCCGATGATCACGCCGACGCTCGTGAAGCCGGAGATCATGCAGGGCACCGGCTTCCTCGGCGCCCACGCCGACGAGGTCTACCACCTGGAGAACGACGACCTCTACCTGACCGGTACCAGCGAGGTCGCGCTCGCCGGCTACCACTCGGACGAGATCATCGAGGTGGGCGAGCCGATCCGCTACGCGGGCTGGTCCACCTGCTACCGCCGTGAGGCAGGGTCCGCGGGCAAGGACACCCGCGGCATCATCCGCGTCCACCAGTTCGACAAGCTCGAGATGTTCGTCTACACGCGCCCGGAGGAGGCGGAGGCCGAGCATGAGCGCCTCCTCGGCTGGCAGGAGGAGATGATGCAGGAACTGGGCCTCAGCTACCGCGTGATCGACACCGCCGCCGGAGACCTCGGCTCCAGCGCGGCCCGCAAGTACGACGTCGAGGCGTGGATCCCGACCCAGGGCCGCTACCGCGAGCTCACCTCGACCTCGAACTGCACCACGTTCCAGGCCCGCCGCCTCGACATCCGCTACCGGACCGAAAGCGGGAAGACGGCTCCGGTCGCGACCCTCAATGGGACGCTGGCCACCACCCGCTGGCTCGTCGCGATCCTCGAGACGCATCAGCAGGAGAACGGCTCGGTGCGGGTGCCCGAGGCGCTGCGCCCGTACCTCGGGGGCCTCGAGGTGCTGGAGCCGATCCGCGCGTGAGCGACGACTCCCGCCTGCTCATCGCGCTCGACGTCGACGGCACGCTGATCCACGAGGACGAGACGATCGGCGATGCCGTACGCGAGGCGGTCGCCCGCGTACGCGATGCCGGACACGAGGTCATGCTGGCCACCGGACGCAGCTGGGAGACGGCCCGGCCCATCCACGAGCAGTTCGGCCTGAAGAGCGAGTTCGTCGTGTGCGCCAACGGTGCGCTCACCATGAAGCGTGACGACACCCTCGATGGCGGTTACCGCCGCGAGTTCATCGAGGTCTTCGACCCCACCGAGGTGCTGGAGACCATCCGGCCGCACCTTCCGAGCGGCAGCTTCATGGTCGAGGGCCCGACCGGCTTCCGCCGGTACACGGAAGGCATGACCGATTGGGAGCTGGTCAACGCCGAGCAGGTCCCCTTCGACGAGCTGCTCCAGCATCCCGCCACCCGCGTGGTCGTCGTCTCGCCGGAGCACGACACCGAGGAGTTCCTCTCGATCGTCGACCGGATGGGACTCCAGCGCGTGACGTACGCCATCGGCTGGACCGCGTGGCTCGACATCTCGCCCGACGGCGTCAGCAAGGCGACTGCGATGGAGCGGGTCCGGCGCGCGCTGGACATCCCGCGGTCGCGTGTCGTGGCCATCGGCGACGGCCGTAACGACATCGAGCTGCTGACCTGGGCTTCGGCGGAAGGGCTGGGCGTCGCGATGGGCCAGGCGCCCGACGAGGTGAAGGCGGTCGCCGGCCGCACGACCTCGACCGTCGTCGAAGACGGGGTCGCCGAGGTGCTCGACACGCTCTGAGCCGGTTCGTCCAGAGCATTGCCAGCGACTCATGCCAGTGTTTAAGGCGGTGTGCGCTCTTTCGGGCGTGCACCTCTGAACGTGATCACGGCTCGGCCGGAGGGAAGTGAATGAACGAGATGCCCACGCGTGCGCACGCACGAGCGCAGGAGAAAGCGGCGGGGCCGGCGGTCCGCCACGGACGCCTGAAGCCGCATCGACCGTTCACCGCGCTTCTGAAGATCGTCGTCGCGGTCATCGCCGTCTTCGGTGTGACGGGCGTCTCGCTCGCGGCGTACGCAGCGGTGGATGTCGTCGCCAGCGTCAAGAAGTCGGTGAAGCTGGTCGACACCAAGGGCAACACGGTGACGCCGGGCGTCGGTGCCATGAACGGGGCTTTCAACGTCCTGCTCGCCGGCAGCGACAGCGGCGGGGGGAACGCCGCCTACGGCGACCGCGAGGAGAATCTCAATGACGTGACGATGCTGTTGCACGTCTCCGCCGACCACAAGAACGCGACCGTCGTCAGCTTCCCGCGCGACATGTACGTGGCCATCCCGTCCTGCCCGGACCCCAAGGGCGGCAGCTTCGATTCGATGAGCCGCCAGAAGATCAACAACTCGCTCAGCTACGGCGGCCTCGCCTGCACCGTGCTGACGGTCGAGAAGCTGACCGGACTCGACATCCCGTACGCGGGCGTCATCCAGTTCGATGGCGTGATCGAGATGTCGAACGCGGTCGGCGGCGTTCCGGTCTGTGTCGCCGGAGACATCGAAGACCCGTACACCGGCTTGAACGTGAAGGCGGGCCAGAACGTGTTGCAGGGCTCCCAGGCCCTCGCCTTCCTGCGCACCCGTCACGGCGTCGGAGACGGCTCGGACCTCGGCCGGATCAGCAACCAGCAGGTGTTTCTGTCGTCGCTGGTCCGCACCATCAAGAGCGCCGACGTGCTCAGCAACCCGGTCAAGCTGTACGGGATGGCCAAGGCCGCGACCAGCAACATCACGCTCTCGGACAGCCTCAACAGCCCGACCACCATCGTCTCGATGGCGCTGGCGCTGAAGAACATCGACATCAGCAAGGTCGTGTTCGTGCAGTATCCGAACCACTACGAGGGAGACGGTGTCGCTCCGACCGCGGATGCGGCCGACCAGCTGATGAGCGCGCTGCAGAACGACCAGCCGGTCGCTCTGACGGGCGACACCGGGGTGGGCTCGCAGGCGGACCCGAACGCTCCCGCCGGCCAGGCGGCCGCGGGCCAGACGCCCGCGACCCAGGCTCCCGCGACCGGTGCGACCCAGGCTCCGACTCCGGCGACGGGCGCGCCGACCGCACCGGCGTCCGGTTCGGCCGGCGACGGCTCGGCCGTGGAGCTCCCGTCGGATGTGCACGGCCAGACGGCGGCGCAGTACACCTGCTCGAAGCCCTTCTCGGACTGACGAGAGCGGCTAGCCGCACCGCGTAGGAATGCCCCGGCTCCCTGGGAGCCGGGGCATCCGTATTCGGGCGCGAGTCGCGGGGAACGTTAGAATCGGGCGACGCCGGGTTCGCCCGGCGCGGGGAGGGCTGTCCGAGCGGCCGATGGAGCCAGTCTTGAAAACTGGTGGGCAGAAATGTCTCGTGGGTTCGAATCCCACGCCCTCCGCCATCAGCGGTCCCAGCCGTGCGGAGCCATCTGTTGCGCCGCGCCCGCCGTCGGCTACCATCGGGCAGATTCTGCGGGAGGTCTGCGATGGCTGGACGGTGGGGTGCGGTCACGGTGCTGGCGTCCGCGCAGTTCGTGATGACTCTCGACAGCACCGTCATGAACGTGTCGATCTCGACCGTCGTCAAAGACCTGAACACCACGATCTCGGCCATGCAGGCGAGCATCACGTTCTACACGCTGACCATGGCGGCGTTCATGCTGCTCGGCGCGAAGCTCGGTGACGTGCTGGGTCGCCGGCGCGCGCTGGTGATCGGCTCCATCATCTACGCCGTCGGATCGGGGACGACCGCGCTCGCGCCCAACATCGCGGTGCTGTTCATCGGCTGGTCGATCATCGAGGGACTCGGCGCGGTGCTGGTCATCCCGGCGATCGCCGCCCTGATCGCGGACAACTACTCCGGCCACGCCCGGGTGACGGCGTTCGCCGCCATCGGTGCGGCGTCCGGGGTCGCCGTCGCGGTGGGGCCGCTCATCGGCGGCTTCCTGACCACCTATGCGAGCTGGCGCTACGTCTTCGCGGGCGAGGTCGTGATCATGGCGATCGTGCTGCTCTTCCGCAAGGTCGTGTCCGACAGCGGCGTGCGCTCGCACATCCGGATCGACGTCCTCTCAGTAGTGCTATCGGCGGCTGCTCTCGTCCTCATCGTCTACGGCCTGCTGCAGACGAAGACCTGGGGATGGATCCTGCCGACGCAGCCGGACATCAGCGTGCTGGGGCTGTCGCCGGTGCCGTTCGTCATCGCCGCGGGCGCCGTGCTGCTGTGGCTGTTCTTCCTGCGGCAGAGCAGCCTCGTCCGTCAGGGCCGGCCTCCGCTGCTCAACACGGCCATCCTGCGCCTCGGGCAGTTGCGCGCCGGAGTGGGGAGCCTCGGCATCCAGTACACGGTGACCGCCGGCCTCTTCTTCATCGTGCCGATCTACCTGCAACTCGCACTCGGTCTGGATGCCCTCTCCACGGGGCTGCGGATCTTCCCGCTCTCGGTCGCCCTCGTCCTTTTCTCCATCCTCGGCACGGCGCTGGCCCGGAGGCTGTCGCCGAAGCTCATCGCCCGCATCGGGCAGCTGGGGCTGGTGGTGTCGAGCCTGGTCCTGCTCGGGTCGGTGGACACGGAGCTCAACAACTGGCTCTTCGGCATCGGGATGTTCCTCGCCGGCGCCGCCCTCGGCCTCCTCGCCTCGCAGCTCGGCAACGTCACGATGTCGGCGGTCGGCGATGACGAGCTGAGCGAGGCCGGAGGGGTGCAGGGCGTCTTCCAGAACCTGGGCTCGTCGCTCGGCACGGCCTTGATCGGCTCGGTGATGATCGCGTCGCTGACGACGATCTTCGGCGGCGCTGTCGCCGCGAGCACGCTTCCCTCCTCGGTGCAGCAGCAGATCTCGTCGCAGACCCAGGGCGGTGTGCCGGTGGTGCCGGCCGCGGACGTCCCCACGATCGCGTCGAACGCAGGGCTCTCGGAGGAGCAGAGCAAGCAGCTGTCGAGCATCTACAGCGCGTCGCAGCTCGAGTCGCTGCGTCTCTCGTTCGCGGCGCTGTCCCTCGTCTCGGTCGGCGCGCTGTTCTTCTCCCGGAACCTGCCGTCCCGGGTGCTGGGCAGGACCGAGGAGGACGATACGGAGGCGCCGCAACAGGTGCCGCCCGCGGCCGGGTCGCGCTGAGTCGAGCACCGGCGTTTCCCGGATGCGGTTAGGATCGGCCCCAGCGCAGCCGCGCGGCTCGAGTTCACATCCCGCGCCCGGCGCCGACCGTTGCAGACCGAGAGGAATCGCATGACCGACAGCCCCGTACCCTCGTTCGAACTGCTGGCCGCAGGGCTCCTGGAGGACCCGGACCTCGACGTGTCCGTCACGGCGACCGGGCTGCACGTGCACGGGAGGCTGTTCGCCTACCTCGACGGGACGGACCTGGTGCTCGACCTCCCGCAGGACCGCGCCGCCGACCTGATCGGCCGCGAGGTGGCCGCGCCGGTCGCCGCCGGCCGCAGCGAGGCGAAGGGCACCTGGGTGCGGATCGCGGACGCGGAGGACTGGCCGGAGCTCGCCTCCGAGTCGCACCAGTTCGTCGGCGAGCCCGCCGTCGGCAAGGAGTCCTGACCTCCTCAGGCGGTCAGTCGGCGGTCAGCAGCCGTCAGCAGCCGTCCAGCGTCCCGACCGTGTAGGCCAGGGCGTTCGGCCCTCCGAGGATGTCGACGTTGGTCGCTCCGATCGAATACAGGTCGTTCGACACCGACCGCGGCACGCAGGTCGGCTGCACCAGTTCCAGCGCGGAACCGTTGTAGCCGGCCGCAGCCGCGCCCGAGAGTGCGTCGGGGAAGTTGACTCCGCTTGCCAGGTAGACACCGACGTGCGACCCGGGCGTGTAGAACGCCCGGGTGATCAGGCTCGACGTCTGGTAGCGGTCGCTTCCGGCGAACCGGGTGGGCGCGAAACCGTGGCTGGCGAGCGAGGACTGCAGGCCGGAGGAGACGACGCTCGTCCCGCCGGCGAGGTAGGTCTTCGTGACGCCGAGCTTCGTCAGCTCCGCCGCTGTGGCGCTGTCGAGGCTGCCGGCCGCGCCGTTGACGAGGATGATCGGCGCCTTGAGCTTCCCCGCAGGTGCGCCGGCGGACAGGGCGTCCGGGAAGTTCATCCCGGTCGCGATGAAGGCCTTGGTCGATGACGGGAACGCCTTCGCTGCGACGATGAGCGACGTGGAGAAGCGGTCAGAGCCGTAGTAGCGCTGGACGTCGGTGATCCCGGTGTCGTGCGCGATCCGGTCGACCACTGCTGGGCTCACCGCGCTCGGTCCGCCGATGATGCGCAGTTTGGTGACATGGTCATCGATGAGCTTCTGCTCGAGGGTCGGGGGGACGTAGTTCCGCCCCACCAGGAGGAGCGGTGCGTTGTTCGCCGCGGCGGCGGGCGCGGCGGCGAGGGCGTCGGCGAAGTTCTCGCCCGTGGCGATGAAGGCGGTGTCCGGGTAGAGCAGCCCGCTGGACTGCAGGACGCCCATGTTGGTGCTGTACCGGTCGTCTCCCGAGATCCGCCAGGTGTCGACCGCCTGCACGACTCCGACGGCGTCGTGCTGGGAGTCGGCGAACCACGCCTGTCCCGCCGTATCGACGGCGATGGCGCTCACGAACGCGTCCGGCTGACCGGGAAGCGTGTAACGGTGCGGATCCTCCATGTAGCCGAAGCGCTCGATCCACTGCGACGTCAGAGTGTCGTAGCCCTGGGCGTCCGTGCCGAGGCGTCCGCGGTCGACCCAGAGCGAACCGTCCGCCCCGGCGACGAACGCGTTGATGATGTCATCGGACCGCGCGTAGCTGTCCGAAACGGGGTGGATGTCGCTGGGGCTGTTCATCCGCCACACCTGATCGGGGATGTTGTTGTTCGCGATGTCGGCGGCTTCGAGCCAGACCACGCCGTCGTCGTCGGCCACGACCGATGCGACCTCGTGGACCGCGCCGCCGATGGCGGGGCTCCCGTTCAGCCCGGTCGGCGTCGGGATGGTCGTGACCGTGCCGTTGACGGCGATCTTGACGATCGCCCCCTTGAGGGCCGTCCACAGGTTGCCCGCCGTGTCCGCATTCAGGGAGGTCTTGTTCGCGCCCGGGCTGTACGCATCCCCACCGGGAAGGGGCACGCGAGCGGACACCCCGCTGGTGGCGTCGATCCGGTTCAGCTTTCCGAGGGAGAAGTCGTAGATGTCGCCGTCGCCGGTGACCTTCCAGCCGTAGTAGCCGCGCCAGCTGGTGAGGCCGGTCGGGTGCGCGATGGTCGTCGCGAAGTCGGGCGTCACCTCGCGGATGATCGTGTCGAGAGGCGTCGAGTAGTAGAAGTGGCCGTTGGGCCCGATCTGCAGATCGGTGACGGGCCCGGTCGTGCGTGCACGGATGGTGATTCCCCCGGCCGCGTACTCGCCGATGTAGCCGATCGACCCGTCCACACCCCCGCCGAACCAGAGGTTGCCGGAGCTGTCCGGCACGATCGGGTTGGGGTAGGTCCCGCGGAGCGACATCCCCTGGAACGTTGCAGGGAGCGGGAACTCGGTGACCTTGCCGTCGTGTCCGATCCGGCCGATCCCGTCGGCCTCGCCGAACCACATGTTGCCGTCGGGCTCCAGGCGCAGGCCGTTGGGGGTGGAGCCGGGTGCGGTGGCGTACTCGGCAAGATTCGCCGTGGATCCCGTCGGAGTTCCGGCGACGGCGGGGGCGACGGCGCCCGCGGTGAGGGTGGTCGCGGCCACCGCCGTGACGATGGCGATGGTGACACGCGTCGAGCTGCGCACGGAGGATCCCTTCAGCTGCACGGGTCCCCCACGCTGCACTGCACAGCCCGATTCCCCGGTGTGGTGTCATCCTAGGGACGCCCGGCCGTGCGGAGGTCGGCTCGGCCTACCCCAGTTCGAGGGCCCGCGCTGCTCCACCGACTGTCGACGGTCGCGGTGCCACTCCGCCGCGTAGGATCGGGCCACAAGCGACCACGGAGGCACCATGACTGACAGCGGAACCCCTGCGACCGGCACGCCAGCACCCGGCTGGTATCCGGACCCGTACGGTTCGGCGGGTCTGCGGTGGTGGGACGGCGCGAACTGGGGCGAGCAGGTGAGTCCGGCCCCCGCGCGGCCAGCGCCGGCGGTCTACGGGCCGCCGCCGCGTCGCCCGCTCCCCGAAGGCACGCCGATCTACACCGTGTGGATCTGGCTGGTCGCGCTCCTGCCGCTGGTCGCATCCCTGCTGTTGTTCCTGCTGCACCCGCAGGTGATGTTCACCACCCGCCCGGGCACCTCGGACCTCATGGTCTCCGACCCGTTCGCGCTGCTCGGCGGTCCGCTGTACTTCGTCGTCATGGGGCTGAACTGGCTGATCGCCGCGGCGATCATCGTGTTCGCCTGGCTCGACTACCGCGAGCTGCGCCGCCGCGGCGTCGAGCGGCCGTTCCACTGGGCCTGGTCGTTCATCGGACTCGTCTACCCGATCGGCCGCAGCGTGATCGTGCGCGGAGTCGCCGGCGGCCGCGGACTGGCGCCGATGTGGGTGGCGATCGCCGCGTACCTGGTGGCTTTCGTGCTGGGCTTTATCTGGTCGATCTCGCTCGTCGCACAGATCATCGGAACCGCCCACCTCAACGTCCCGATGGGCACCTGAGAATCCGGTGTCGGGACGCCCCAGCGGCATCCGTTATGATGGTCGTCGTGCGTCCGCTCGCGGTCGCGCTGGAGACGTCGCATAGTTCGGCCTAGTGCACCACCCTGCTAAGGTGGAGTCCCCGTAAGGGGACCGAGGGTTCAAATCCCTCCGTCTCCGCGTATCGAAACCCCCGGAATACCGCTGATTCCGGGGGTTTTTTCTGCCCAGATTCGCCCATCCCCCACAAAACCCCACAACGCATCCCGCGGGATAGTGCAGACCGGCGATCGGTGGACGCGCCTCGACTTCTCCTGGTGTGGCGGCTTGAGGCAAGCTCAACTCACCGCCATTCTGAGAGCGGCTGGTCTGGACCCTGTCGTCGGCGACACCTCCGCTGCGTCCGCTGCTGGAATCGCCGGTGCGGTACCGGACGCTGCCAGCTGGAGCTCGGAAGCGCGGGCACAAAAAATGCGAGGAAGATCTCCTCGCATTTCCAGAATATATCATGTCACCGGGCTTGCCGCAAGAGCCCCCTCCTCGTGCAGAATGACAGGCCTCACTCCACGACTCTGCAGAAGGAGGGCGCTTGTCCGACATCCGGACCACATCCGACGCACCGACCGTTTCCGCACCCGACCACTCTGTCCGCAACCGTCTCGTCATCTCGCTGCTGCTCGTTTCCGCCTTCGTGGTGATCCTCAACGAGACCGTCATGAACGTCGCCCTGCCCGACCTGATGAAGGACCTCGGGATAGAGCCGAGCCTCGGACAGTGGCTCACCACGGCGTTCATGCTCACGATGGCGGTCGTAATACCGACCACCGGGTTCCTGCTCCAGCGGTTCCGCACTCGCACAGTCTTCGTCACCTCGATGACCCTGTTCAGCGTCGGCACGCTCATCGCGGCCTGTGCGCCGGGGTTCGGTGTGCTGGTCGCGGCGAGGGTCGTGCAGGCGAGCGGCACGGCGATCATGATGCCTCTGCTGATGACCACCGTGATGACCGTCGTCTCCGCCGCGTCGCGCGGCAAGACGATGGGCAACATCTCCATCGTGATGTCGGTCGCACCGGCGATCGGGCCGACCATCGCCGGCGCGATCCTCAGCGTCGCGGGATGGCGGTGGATCTTCGTCCTCGTCCTCCCGTTCGCCGTAGGCGCGCTACTTCTCGGTGCGCTCCGCATCCCGAATGTCAACGAGCCGAGGAAGGTGCCGGTCGACGTCCTCTCGGTGGTGCTATCCGCGCTGGCGTTCTCCGGGCTCATCTACGGGTTCAGCAGCGTCGCGGAGGTGGCGCAGGGGCACCCGGGAGTGCCGGTGTGGATCCCGATCACCGCGGGCGCACTCAGCCTCGCTGGCCTGATCTGGCGCCAGCTGGTGCTGCAGCGCTCCGATCGGGCTCTGCTCGACCTGCGGGTGTTCCGCTCCCGCGGGTTCACCGTCGCGGTGCTCATGATGGCGGTGGCCATGGCGTCGATGTTCGGGACGCTGATCCTCCTGCCGCTGTACCTCCAGACGGTGCTCGGGCTTGCGCCTCTGGCGACCGGGCTCGTGCTGCTGCCCGGCAGCCTGCTGATGGGCCTGATGGGGCCCATCGTGGGCCGGATCTACGACAAGCGGGGGCCGTCGCCGCTGATCGTCCCCGGCACGATCGTGGTCAGCGCCGCCCTGTGGATGCTGAGCACGCTCGGCCACGCGACGCCCGTCGCGCTGGTCGTGCTCATCCATGTGGGGCTTTCGGTCGGACTGGCGCTCACCTTCACGCCGCTGTTCACGTCGGGCCTGGGCTCACTGCCAGCGCGCTTCTACTCGTACGGCTCCGCGGTGATCGGCACGAATCAGCAGCTCGCCGGCGCGATCGGTACGGCCCTGTTCATCACCATCCTGTCCACGGTCGGCGCTCACGAGCTGGCGGCCGGCGGGACGAACACCGCGGCGGTGCAGGCGGGCATCCACGCGGCGTTCCTCTGCGGGGCGACGCTGTCGGTCCTGCTCATCGTCGGCGCTTTCTTCGTTCGCCGGCCGGTGCAGGAGGGCTGACCGTGACGCTTTCTCCCGGCGGGCGCGGCGCGTCCCCTCCCTCCCCCTGTCGCACCACCCATCGTCGAAAGGAACGCCCATGCGCTCGCTGATCGTCTCCACCGCCGTCACCCTTGACGGCTTCGCCGCCGGTCCGGGCGGCAACCCGCTCGCACTCAATCTGGACGCCGCCTTCGACGATCACAATCTCTCTCTCATGCGCGAGGCCGGCACGATTCTGCTCGGTCGCACCTCGTTCGAACTGTTCAGCTCGTTCTGGCCGATGGTCGCCGACGCGCCGGAGGACCCGTCGAACCCGGCGCTGAGCGCGGTCAACCGCGAGTTCAGCGGCCGCTACCGCGACATCCAGAAACTCGTAGTCAGCGACCGCTACGAGGTCCCCGGCGACAACCCATGGCGCGACACCACCACGGTCGTCCGCGGAGACGCCATTCGTGACCTGATCGAACGGGAGAAGGCGGCAGGGGACGGCTCGATCGTCGTGTTCGCCAGCGGCACTCTGTGGAACGGACTGCTCGCCGACGGCCTCGTGGACCGAATGGACCTCATCGTGGGACCTGACGCGATCGGCGAGGGCGTCCCCGCATTCAGGCGGCCCGTACGACTCGACCCCGTTGAGGCGCGCATTCTCGACGGTTCACGTAACACGCTTCTGCGCTACGTGCCGTAGCCACGACTGCGAAGAAGCCGACGAGAGCAAAGACCTTACTTTCAGAGTAGGAGAATCACCATGAGCACAGTCGTCGTCAATCAGACCATCACCGCCGACGGGTATGCCGCGGGGATCGACCAGACCGAAGAACGCCCGTTCGGTCAGGACGGCGGCGACGGATGGGGTGACCGGCTCCACGCGTGGATGTTCGACCAGGGCGAGGAGAACCGGGCCGAAGTCCAACAGATGGCCGGTGCGCGGGCGCACATCATGGGTCGGAACATGTTCGGGCCCATCCGTGGGGAGTGGGACCGGGACTGGAACGGGTGGTGGGGCGAGAATCCGCCGTTCCACGGTCCGGTCTTCGTGCTCACCCATCACCGGCGGGATCCGCAGCCGATGCAGGGCGGCACCACCTACCGCTTCGTCACCGAGGGCATCGAAGCGGCACTGGCGCGGGCGCGGGAAGCGGCCGGCGACGGCGAGATCTCGATCCAGGGTGGTGCGCACACAATCAACCAGTTCCTGGCGGCGGGACTGGTCGACGAACTGCGGTTGCACATCGTCCCGTTCACGCTCGGTGCCGGCGCCCGCCTCTTCGACGGCGTGCCGGCACTGAACCTGGAGCAGGTGTACGCGCGGGCAGCGAGCACCGTCACCCACGTGACCTACCGGGTGCTGCCATGACGACGGGTTCGGTCTGGTCACCGTTAGGCGCAGTGGAACGGCTGTCGAGATGCTGCGGCGAAGAACCCACCGAGGAGGAGGAGTAACAATGGCAACGGTCCTATACATGTCGGTGTCCGTCGACGGGTATATCTCAACGCCGGACGATTTTCTGGGCGGCGACGACGGCAATCGGCTCCACGAGTGGTACGCGCCCGGGGGAGACCCCGACGGTCTGACCGGCGAGGCAAAAGCCCTTGCCGGTGAACTCGATGAGATCGGCGCCGTCGTGACTGGCCGGCGCACCGCAGAACTGATGGACCACTGGGGCGGAGACGTGCACAACGGCGTCCCTATCTTCATCCCGAGCCACCGGCCACCGGGTCCGGCCGCCCGGTGGGGGTATCCCAATGTCCACTACATCATCGACGGCGGCGTCGCGAGGGCGATGGAGCAGGCAAGAGCCGCGGCCGGCGATCGCGACGTGTACGTGCAGGGCGGGTACACCGCGCAAGTAGCTCTTGAGGAGGGGGTCTTGGATGAGATCCAGGTGCACCTGATACCGGTGCTGTTAGGGGGTGGGCACCGTCTTTTCGACCTACTCCCCTCGGAGGTCGAGCTCGAGATCGTGAAGGTAATAGACACCACGCACGCCACCCACATCCGCTATCGCGTGTTGCGCTGAGAAGCACCGACGTCGTCCTGGAGCGGCAGCGTGTGGTGTTTGTTCAGCATCAGCACATCCGGCTCGTAGGGGAGGTGTCGCGAGTTCGAGTCATGCTCCCGCTACACGTCTTGTGAACCTGGGAACGACGGGTGCTGAACAGCCGCCTCTCGATATTCCCGGGGATTTGCCACGAGAACTACTCACGGGTCACGGGCAACGTCGACGTTGTACGCTCCGGTCCCAGACCGTCCAGCCGCGTAGCGCGCAACGAACGCGGTGAGGAGCGGTGCGGGGCGCAGGGCGTTGTCGGCGGCGTCGCGGGCGAGGTCAAGAACGGCCGCAACGCGGACCGCGCTTCGCGACGTCTCTCGCTGATTTGATTCGACGCTGGAAGATGATCGGTCTAGGGACATCGCAATAACGCAACGGTTGTGAGCCGAAAACTCGGACACATTTTGGACACACTTCGGGAAAAACCGGGTGACTTAGGGTCGCGCTGGTGATCGAAGAACCGCGAAATTCCGCGGTCTTTGAGGGCGGCCCCCAACCCGAAAAGTGCCCTATGCGAGCTCACGGCTCCCTCCAACGGCCGCTCGCAATCGAGAGGGTTCCCCTCGCTGGGAATGATCGCGATTGTGCAACTCGTCGATCTGGTCAAGGCAGGAGGACGATGCGCCCGAAGACGGTTCCCTGATCCATTCGGCGGTGCGCTTCGAATGCGCGTCCCAACGGCAGCGTGTCGTCGACGACGGCGTGCAGTTCACCGACCGCTGCGGCTTCAAAGAGTTCGGCGCGAGCCGCTGCCAGCCGTTCAGAGGGGACAGTGGCGAGGCTGAACGTGGAGAAGGAGCGGGAGAGCTGAAAGCTCTGCAGGAGTCGTACTCCGAACTCCGCAGGCGGGAAGCCTGCGATCGCGCCTACGAGGACCAGCCGGCCGTTCGGGGCGAGCCGGTCGATGAAGTCGGGGACGTCCTTCCCGCCGACGATGTCGATGATGACGTCGAAGGGGCGCCTTCCGGTGTCGGTGCCGTCTCGCGGGTTTCCGTCCCGGTCGAGGATCTGGGTGGCGCCCCGGGTCGTCAGATGCCGCCCGCGTTCGGTGGATGAGGTGGTGACGGCGATGACGGCCGCGCCGCGTTGTGCGGCTAGTTGGACAGCCGCGATTCCGATGCTTCCGGCCGCGCCGCGCACCAGCAGCGACTCTCCCTTCTGAAATCGCGCGTGGTCTAGGGCGAAGTGGGCGACCGGGGCGGCGCTGCCGAGGGCAACCGCATCGATCGAGCTCAGGGCGTCGGGGATCACGGCGACGTCTTCGAGTTTGGCTGCGGCGTACTCCGCGTAGGCGCCGGAGACGCCGGTGAACGCCCAGACACGTCGGCCCATCCAGGACTGGTCGACATCGCTGCCGGTAGAGATCACGGTCCCGGCGACCTCACTGCCGGGGATCATACCCACCGGGTAGCTCGACCCGAGCGTTCCGCGGCGAATGACGGCGTCGACGCCGCCGACACCGATCGCCTGCACCCGTATCAAAATGTGTCCGATATCCGGCGAGGGCACCGGCCTGTCGACCACTTCCATTCCGCTCGGGTCGCCGAACTCCCGAATTGCAATCGCGCGCATGCGTCTCCTTTTCGTTGCGATACTGTCAGGACGGTAGTGGACGCCCGCGTCCGTTTAGGCGAAGTGAGAGGAGCGGCTGTCCTCATGTCTCAGATCCTCCGAGCGGATGCTCAGGAGAACCGCGAGCGCATCGTCCGCGCGGCCCGCGCTCTGTTCGCGGAGCGCGGGCTCGACGTCGACATGCGCGAGGTCGCCAGGCGCGCTGACGTCGGCCCGGCCACGCTGTACCGCAGATTCCCGACGAAGAAGGCCCTCGTCGAGCAGGCTTTCGTCGCCGAGATGGCGTCGTGCAGCGCCATCGTCGCGCGCGGCTGCGCCGATGACGACGCGTGGCGAGGCTTCCGATCCGTGGTGGAGGGTTTAACCGCGCTCAACGTGCGGAACAGGGGCTTCGTCGACGCCTTCATGTCAACCGAGCCGACGGCGTCCGGGTTCGCCGCACATCGCCGAGAACTGCTCACCTTGCTGGCTCGACTTGCGAAACGCGCGCAACAGCAGGGCGGCCTCCGCCAGGACTTCGTCATCGACGACCTCGTCCTCCTTCTGCGGGCCGGACGCGGTCTGGCATCCGGTTCGCAGAAGCGGCGCGATGCGGCCGCCGGGCGATTCGCGAGCCTCGCCATCGATGCCTTGAGTCGTGGCCGACCCATCGCGGGCTAGCAGAAACGGGCGGTCGGCTCAGGGACCTTCCTTGCCCGCTGGCCGGACGGACTCCGGGGCCGCCCGGCCAGCCCCTCTCTACCCGACGGGGCGATCGTAAATGCCGCTGGCGTCGGTATAGGGGAGGACGCGCGCCCGGAGAAAAGCCGTCGCTATCCGGACGGCCTCCGGGCCTCAGGGCTGTGGTCCTGACAGATTACGGGACGGATGTTATCCCGATTTTTGGACACAATTTGGACACACTTGCAGATAATCGGAGTCATTCGGGGACGTCCTGGCGCCGAAAGCAGCGGAATTCCGCGGCCTTCCCTTTCCTGCGGTGCCCCTGAAAGGGCCTAAGGCGAGCACACGGCTCATAATGCATGTCGGCAAGCGAGCGAGCGGCAGTCCAGCCCGCCTGCAGCACGGTCATTGGCCTCAAAGGTTCCTGGCGGTGATGCGCTCGCTGCATCCCGTCTGTGGTCGCTGACAGAATGACCGCATGGACGTGGAGGCGCTGGCGGTTAGCAAGATCATGAGCATGCTGGCACGTTGTCCTCACTTGCAGGCCTTCATCACCACAAATGACAAGACACCCTTTACTGATGGTTACATCGACCTCTATTCCGGTTTGCATCGGAGCAAAAAGGAATGGCGGGGCAGGGTGACGGTCCAAGTGAAGGGCCGCTCGGGGAGGTCGAAGGGGCCAACCTCCACGTACGCTGTCGCCAAGACCGACCTCCTGGCGTTTCAGAAGGATTCAGGCGTCCTCTACTTCGTCGTCTCGATCGACAAGAAATCGGGTAATCGTACGCCGTATTACGCGCTGCTGTCTCCGTATGCGATCGAGTGGCTGTTGCAGGCGGCAGAGGCAGAGAGAGACTCGGTCTCGGTCCCGCTGAAAAAACTGCCAAACGATCCGGGCCAGATCGAGAGCCTCGTGGACTTGGCTTTGAAGACTCGAGATCAGAACGTGACCATTGGGTTCGACCCTGTGCTGTTCTCTCGACTAGAGAGCTTCACGGTCCACACGGCGTCCAACCTCAGACTTGAGGAACTCGAAGGCCCCCTGACCCTATCGCCCGGCACCACCGACTTCGCGCTGGTCTTGAACACTACCGACGGTCTCTCGATACCGCTGAGTGGTCAATTTCAGATACTTCCTCATGGTTATCTCTGGCACCATGCGGACATCAGGCTGCGTAGCGGACACACCACGTATCAAGGCGTAGACCTTCGACGGATTGATAAAGACACCGTGGAGCTCAGACTCTCGGAAGGCCTGCATGTGATTATGCGGGACTTGCCGGAGGGCCGGTCATCCAGCGTCAACCTGACTCTGGAGAACGTCCTGTATGACCGGCTAAAAGCGATGGACTTCTTTGCCGCCTTGCTCGACACCCAGACGCTGGAACTAAACGGGCAGGCGTCTGCTTTCGTGATCACAAAGGAAGCCGAGGGGGCTCAGATGCGCAAGCATCTGGCGGCGCTGAAGGAGTTACAGGAGCTATTCGATGCACTCGCGGTGAACACGCGACTGGTGGACCTGAGCGAAATCAGCGAGGCCGAGAGCGAGCAGCTCGCTGTCCTTTACCGCGCCATCGTTCGGGGTGAGGAAATCCCAAACCCGAATTGGGAGGTGTCTAGGGTGCTCCAGGCGCTCGGGAAATGGAACCTCATGCTGCTCATTTCGCCGGGCAGCGCAGACGGCCGATGGCGGATCGTCGACCCGTTCAGCGCCGAGATACGTCAACAATTCCGCTGGAGTTCCGGCGAAGAAGATGGGGAAAACGATCGCATCCCTATCACCGCTTACGACATCGTCGAAGTCGAGCACCTGCAAACGGTGCTGAATCTGCGACTCGAATCCATCGTCGGCGCGTACCAGGCCCTAGCTGACTTCCCGACCACGTTGGGCTTGGCCAACCAACGGGTGCTCGCGCTATTGGAGGCCGCAGATTCGTGCGTGGAACGGGGGCCCGAATTCCTTGACGGTGCGGAGCGGCTAAATGAGTGGGTGATCTCCCAAGACTCGGCGGCGCATCACCTTATCAACCGGTGGCAGATCGTGGTGCGCCGCGCAGGTCTTTCTGCCGAGCAGCGCAGCGAAGTGCGCGAGTTCAGGCGCCAGGTCGTGCGAGATGACCCCGAGAATCGCATCGAGCTCGAATTGGCGTGCGAGATCCTTCTCGGCGACACGGAAAGCGTCGATGATTTGTCTCGTCAGCTCCCGGCTGAGCGCTATGCCGAATACCAGAAATGGCCAATCTGGGAACTTCACAAAAGGCTCAGCGAGCCGACGATTTCTGCGTAGGTGGGACTCGTCATTCGAGGGCTCGCAGCCAGACGTGGGCACGCCGGCGTCGGCTGTCCGCTGTCGTGCTCAGCGCCAGAACCTTCATCAGGAAGAAAGCGGCCAAGAGGACGATGACAGCCCAGACAACTAATTGGGCGGTCGGGGCTTGAATGGCGATCATGCCTCCGATTCCTGCGATCATCACAGCGAGGAACGCGCTCGTCCATGCCCAGATCGGGCCGAGGTTGATCTCTGACCAAGAGCGAAGCCCGTTGAGGACTGCAAGGCGGGCATCCGGATTTCGATGCGTACCGCGCCTGAATGTGGTGACATCGTGAGCGGTTGGCCACCGCGAGAGATCTGGCCATAGGGGAATGGCGTATTCGGGAAGCTCATCCGGATGGCCAAGGTCCTCGCGTGTGCTGCGGCTCATAGGTCGAGCGTAGGGATTACCGACGACATCCGAACCGGAATCGATGCGTTGGGCTTCGGCAAACGACGTGAGACTCTGCACTTTTCTGGGCATCTCGAAGGGACGGGAGTGCCGCTTCAGGGTTCGAATCGCTCCGTCGCGCGATTGTCTCGCAAAGTGAGAAGCCGCCGATTTGTTGTTAGAAATCCGCGCTCTCCGCTCACAACTGACGAGACGTCGCAGAGACTACTTGCAAAAGCTTCCAACTCCGGATCTCAAACTTGATGTGTACGAACAAGGAGAGGAAGACGGTCTTGAGGGGGATTTGCGTGGACTGCTGAACAAGCCAACAGCTTTTGACGGTGCGTTCACGGCGCGCTCCGGACTTCGGCAGGGCCTGGAGCACGCTCAAAGTCCTGCCTACTTAGAATCCCTTGACAAACTTCGAGAGGCGCTTAAGGACCTTCTCGTTCGAGGTCAGGATTCCATGTTCCTCGACTGGATCGGTGCCATTGAAGGCCGCTTCTACACTCACCTTTTGACGCTGGACGCGCATGATGTTTCCACCGAGGTAGACCTCTGGTTCCCCAGAGGACAGGCTCCGAGTTCAATACAGGCCTACCCCGAACGGCAAGCTAATGAACCTCGATCAGGCGTCTCCTGGGCAAAAGACAGCTGCCCTTCTCGCAGTCATCCTGCAACTCAGCGACGACCCGCTTGTGCGTGATCAGCCTGAAGACGATCTCGACAACAAATTGATTTCCGACCTGGTCGTTCGAGCTCTGACGGCGAGCAAGTCGCAGCGGCAGGTCATCGTTGTAACGCACAACGCCAATGTCGTGGTCAACGGAGACGCCGAACTGGTTGTCGTCATGGAGCACAACGTGCCGGTTCCAACCACTGACGTTGCGGGCTCGATACAAGACCACATCGTCAGCGATGCCATCTGTCTCATCCTGGAGGGTGGAAAGGACGCATTCGCGGCTCGATATAGGCGACTCCTTGAAGCTGGAGTTCCGGTTTAGACCGCCGCATCAGCAGGCCCTACTACTTTCGGGTGGTGCCGAGAGCGGCCGACATTGGGTGATGCACGCGATCACCGAGCCACCCGTGCTGCCGGACGCGCCGCGCACTCGAGCGCTTCGCAATACCGGGCCAGCGACTGGGCGCCGGCGACCTCGAATCTGTCATCGAGCACGATGAAGGGGACACCGGTCACGCCTCCGCCCGCGTCCCGAGCATCGCCCGAGTGCTAGCGTCGCCCGCATGACTGTCACCTCCCTCCTCGACATGCGCTTCGCGGCCGACCACCTCGAGGACGGGCCGCGCGCGCTCCTCGGCATCCTCGCGGACACGCGCGCGTTCGACGGCTGCCTCGGCGTGCAGATCGTCACGGACGTCACAGACCCCGCCCACGTGGTCGCGGTCGAGCACTGGGAGTCGCTCGAGCACGACGACGCCTACCGTGCGTGGCGGGCCGGACCCGGCGCTTCGGGCCTCGGCGAGTATTTGGCCGGGCCACCAGCCCTGACACGGTTCACCGACGTCGTCTCGCTCTGACTCCGGCGCGATCACCGTGCGTGCGGCGTCCGAGCCGCTACTCCTCCCCGATGTCCTCGTTCCACAAGCCGGGGTTGGACGTGATGAAGGCTCCCATCATCGCGATCAGTTCGGGATCGTTGATGACGGCGATGTCGACGCCGTGCTCTGCCAGCCAGTCCTGGCCGCCGGAAAAGCTGCGGTCGTCGCCGACGACCACGCGTCCGATGCCGAACTGCCTGACCAGGCCGGAGCAGTACCAGCACGGTGACAGGGTGGTGACCATGACAGTGTCGCGGTAGCTGCGCTGGCGTCCGGCATTGCGGAAGGCGTTGGTCTCGGCGTGCATGGACGCATCGCCGTCCTGCACCCGCCGGTTGTGGCCGCTCCCGAGCAGCCGGCCCTCGCCGTCGAACAGTGCCGCCCCGATCGGGATGCCGCCGGCGCCCGCGCCCAGCCGTGCCTCGGCCGTCGCGACGGCGAGTTTCTCGGCGTCGGTCGCGTAGATGCGGGCGTCCGCGTCAGCGGCGCTCATGCGACCTCGTCTGCGGCATCCACCCCGACGATCACCGACGGCTCGGTGTCGAGGCTCGCGCCGAGCTGGACGTTGAACACCCGGAACAGAATCCAGTACAGCACCGCTGCGAGTACGAATCCGACGAGCGGGGTCAGGTCGCCGATCGGGGCTGCAGCGGCGATCGGGCCCGTGTAGAACGTCTGTGCCGAGAACAGCCAGATCGACACCGCGCCCGCGACCACGAGCGAGATCCAGCCCGCCGGGTTCCGGTACCGCGCGTGGCTGGTGACCAGGCTCGCGATCTCCGTGCCACGACGGAGCCAGCGGTCGGTGAGGACGACGCCGAGCCACGGGGCGATCCAGTAGGCGATGACGAGGAGGAAGCCCTCGTATTTGGCCCCGGCGTCCGGCAACGCGCTCCACGCGATGAAGAAGCCGATGATGCCGAAACCGAGCGCGACGATCGCCCGCCGCCACGCGAACGGGATCCGGATGCCCGCCGCGAGGAACGACATCGCGCCGGAGTAGATGTTCAGCGCGTTGGCGGCGATCGCGCCGACGGCGATCGCGAGGAGCGTCAGGTCGCGGATCACCGTCGGCATGTGCGCGGTGAAGGAGGCAGTCGGATCGTCCGGGTTGAATCCGGCGATCGTGGCCGCGGCGGCACCCGCGGCCATCAGCACGACGCAGCTGACGAAGTTGCCGAGACCCGCGGCCCAGCCGATGGCACGCCGACTGGTGCCGGCGGGGAGGTACCGGCTGTAGTCGGAGGCGTACGGGTTCCAGCCCGCGGCGTAGCCGAACGCCGCCGCTGCGGTGAGCGTCCAGCCCGCGAAGCTGAAGCCGCCGCCCTTGACCGCGCCCGTGAGGTCCGCGTGCAGGAAGACCGTGACGGTGGCGACCAGGAAGATCGCCCCGAGGATGTAGGTCGCGTAGCGCTCGAAGAGTTGCACCAGGTCGTGTCCGATGAACGCAACGACGACCTCGACGACCACGACGATCAGCAGCGACAGTACCGCGGGCATCCCGGTCAGCGTGGTCAGTGCGAACGCGCCGCTCACGGAGTTGACCGCGAACCAGCCGAGGCCGGCCATCACCGTATTGAGGGCCGACGGGAGGATGTTGCCGCGGCTGCCGAACGCGGTGCGGCCGATCACCATCTGGGCGAGCCCCTCGCGGGGACCCCATGTGGAGAGGATGCCCTGCGTGAGGGCGCCGAGCGCAGTGCCGAAGATCAGCGCAGTCATCGCCTGCCAGAAGCCCAGCCCGAAGAACGCGACCGCGATCACGCCGACGAAAATGGTCGCGAACTCGAGATTCGGGGCCGTCCACGTGGCAAAGAGCTGCCACGGCGACCCGTGCCGTCGCTCCGGCGGGATCGCTTCGATGCCGCCCGATTCGACGCTGGTGACGTTCGGACGCTGAGCAGCTACTGGCGCTGTCGCAGCCGTGGGGGTTGAGGTCATGGAGGCAGCATATGAATTGCCGGCCTCCGCAACTTCTTCCGGTCCAAAACGTCACGAGTTGTTTACACACGGCAAGCAGAGTGGAGACGCGAAGTTCTCGCGCTGCTGTGCCGACGTGGTCGAGCGCGGTGGTGACGATCAGGTCAGGTGCGCGATCCCGCTGCCGAGGACGAAGACTCCGACGAGGGCGAGAACCACCACGGTGACGGCAGCGCTGTTGGAGGCGATCCACTCCCGCGCGCGTTCCAGCCTCGGGCGAGTGCGCCGAGGGGAGGCGAGCGCAACGACCACGAGCGCGATGACGCCCGAGGCGGTGATCAGGGTGTAGACGGCGATGACGACCACGGCTTCGCTCACGGACAGGTTCGCGCCCCGGATGGCGAGGCCTGCGGCGACACTGAGCAGTATCGCTTTCGGCCGGAAGCAGAGTGCGAGAGCGAACCCGAGTGAACTCCACGGGCCGAAGGATCGTACGGCACGCAGCCATCGGGGCTCTGCAGTCGATGGCACCGCCGGACGACGTCGCCACTGGACGATCGCAAGGACGATCAGCGCCACGCCGATGAGGATTTCGACGATGCCGACCGCCGCCTCCGGCTGGCGGTTCTCGGTGAGCGGCAGCACCTGCGCCAGCAGCGAGAACAAGGCCGCGGTGAGGAAGATGCCGGCGGTCCACCCGATGACGAAGGGGAGGGAGGATCGCCGCTGGTTGGGCGACAGGAGGATGACGATGGTCGCCGTCAGCGGGACCGAGCTCAGCAGTCCCGCGAAAGCGAGCGGGATCACGTACCCCAGCGCATCTCCCACAGCCCGGCCCCCTTCCGTCGGTCAGTGACGGCGTCCGAGCGGGAGCGCTGCCTCCAGTGATGATCTTCTCGCCTTTACGGCCGTGGCGGCGAGAGGGTCAGGCGGTGCCGTGCTGCTGCCCCGCGCTGGCCTCCGCTGTGCGCCGCCGCTGGTTCACCCGTTGCGCTACCAGGGTCGCCACCCCGCCGAGTGTGATCGCGGCGAGGTTGATGACCAGCTGGATGAGCGCGCCGACGGACTGCTCGGTGGCCCCGTAGGCGAGAGCGACGGCGGCGTTCGCGGCGGCCGGGACCGTCGTCACCGAGATCAGCACCCCGATGAGAGCGCCCGACTTCGCCGTCGACAGGGACAGCAGGCCGGCGACGCCGGCGAGGAAGCCGACCACCCAGCTGAGCACGTTCGGTCTCCAGATGAAATCGGTCAGAGGCCGGGAGTGCAGCAGGTCGGCGGGTGACATCAGGTGGAGCGCGGTGAGCACCAAGGTGAACAGGATGGTGACCACGATGGCGACGGCGAACCCGACGGCGAGGGCGAGGACGGATTGAGCGATCATCCGGCGCCGCCACCGCACGAGCCCCACCGAGAGGGCGGCGAGCGGGCCGAAGTCCGGGCCGACGACCATCGCGCCGACGATGAGGATGGGTTCGTCGAAGACCACACCGATCGCAGCGATCATGGTGGCGACGGACATGAACGTCAAGAACGTGGGGGAGAGGCTGGTCTCCTCATGCGTGCGCTGCTCGATCTCCTGCCACACCACCGCGTCGGCGGCGTGCCCGGGTGCTGCGCGGCTTGCGCGCCTCGCCGCATCCGAGATCTCCACGCCGATGTCGTCGACCGAGATCGAGCCCTCGTGCTGCACCCCGAGCTGCTGAAGCCGGTCGAGAAGGGTGCTCAACCCTTCGCGGGCGACATCGCAGAGCACCAGGTCGCCGGGCGGTCGGGAGGCGGCCTTCGGGATGCGAACGATGTTGGTCGTCGCGACGCTGTCCTCGAGGGTGGTGAGCACCCGGTCGACGAGGTCGGCGGGGGCGATGATTCGCAGATGCTGCACGTGGCCAGTGTCGCCGCAATCCAGCTGCGGGTCCGGTGATCGGGGGCGTGTCGGTGAACGCGGCCGGTCAGGGCAGAGGGTCGTTGAGGTATGACGACAGGCGCGGTCCGCGGCTGAGCGCCCCGTTCACGATCGTCTCGATCGCGAATTCGCTCGCGCCCGCGAGGTCGACGGCGTCCGGGTCGAGCAGCCACTGGAGCTGCAGGCCGTCCATGACGGCGAGGATGGAAGCGGAGGCCTGCGCGATCGTGTCCGGCTCGGTCACGCCCTGCTGCGCGCAGAGCTCGCGGAACGCGTCGGCCACCTCGCCGCGAAGCGTGCGGTACCGCTCCTCGAAGAACTCCTTGGCGGGATGCTCGTCGGTGACCGACTCCGCCGACAGCACGGTGTAGACCTGCACGATCCCGGGGCGCTGGGCGTTGCGCTGCGCGGTCGCCACGAGATGAGCGAAAAGCGCTGGGCCATCGGGGATGCGGCGGCTCGCGAGGTGGGCGACGTCGTCGCGGTCACGGAACTCCAGCATCTCCAGAAGCAGGTTCTGCTTCGACCCGAAGTGGTGGAGGACGCCGGCGTGGGTGATCCCCACCTGCTCGGCCACGTCGTTGAGCGTCCCGTTGACGGACCCCTTCGTTCCGAAGGTCTCGATCGCCGCCCGCAGGATATCCGTGCGCTTCCGCTCCGTTTCCGGGCGCGGGTGGGCGTTGCCGCTGCTCATGGGCCCTTCCGTCGTGCTTTCTGCTGGGGACTGGTTGCGGCCGAGCTTACCAGCCAGTAACCTCGCTCCAACTTGATTACTTTCTGACCAGTAAGCAAGTATCAATCGCAGCACCATCCCGGGCACAACGAACGTGTCCGCCATGAAGGAGAAGCAATGAGGCTTAGGAAGTACTTGATCACGGCGTCCGCAGTCGCGGCGATCGGAGCGCTCGCGCTGACCGGTTGCTCGTCGAACGGCTCCGCCTCAGCGAACGGCGGAAGCACCGGTTCGCTCACCGTGGCGAAGCCGGACGGCGCGGCCATCCTGGCGACGCAGATCAACAACCCGTTCATCACCACCGGTTCCGGCATGTCGCTCGGCTACGACCGCATGATCTACGAGCCCCTCGCGATCGTGAACCCGGTCGGCAAGAACGAGACCACCCCGTGGCTCGCGTCGAAGGTCGAGTGGAACTCCGACTACACGCAGCTCACCGTCACCCCGCGCAAGGGCGTCAAGTGGAGCGACGGCAAGCCTTTCACCGCGGACGACATCGTCTTCACGTACAACCTCATCAAGAACACTCCGGCCCTCGACCTGGGCGGCCTGAAGCTGTCCGACATCAAGAAGGACGGAGACAACGTCGTCCTCAGCTTCAGCGAGTCGAAGTTCGTCAAGCAGGGCGATGTGCTCCAGGTGGCCATGGTCCCCGAGCACCAGTGGAAGAGCATCGCCGACCCGACGAAGGACGCGGTCAAGGACGCGATCGGCACCGGCCCGTACACGATCAAGAGCTTCTCGTCGCAGGGCGTCGTGCTGAACGCGCGCGACGGCTACTGGGGCGGCAAGGCCCCCGTGGCCCAGCTCAAGTACCTCGAGTACAACGACAACACCGGCCTCCTCCGCGCGCTGCAGACCGGCGAGACCGACTGGGCTCAGATCTTCATCACCGACTACCAGAAGAACTACGTCGACAAGGACAAGAAGCACAACGTGTTCTGGGGCGCCAACGTGCTGAGCCCGGACATGATCCTGGTCAACACGACGAAGGCTCCCTTCAACGATGTCGCGTTCCGCAAGGCCGTGAACATGGTCGTCGACCGCAAGGCGCACGCCGAGAAGGCCCGCAGCAACGCGGGACCCGAGCTCACCAACGTGACGGGCATCCCGCAGCCGACCGGCGACCAGTACATCGCCTCCGACTACAAGGACCAGACGTTCACGATCGACGCCGACGGCGCCAAGAAGGTCCTCACCGACGCCGGCTACACCTGGAAGAGCGGCGCCCTGATGGACCCGTCCGGCAAGCCGGTCTCGTTCACCCTGCAGGACCCGCAGGGCTGGAACGACTACGTCACGGGCATCCAGCTCGTCGCCAACCAGATCAAGAGCACCCTCGGCGCCGACGCGAAGGTCGCGACGCCGGACGCCGACACCTGGTTCGCCAACGTCGCCTCGGGCAACTTCGACGCCGCCCTCCACTGGACCGGCTCCGGCTCGAACCCATGGCACATCTATGACGACGTCATGAACGGCAGCTACCTGGAGCAGGCGGCCGACGGCAAGGTCTCGGACAACTTCGGGCGCTACAGCAACCCGGAGGCCACCGCCCTCCTGAAGCAGTACGCGCAGGCGTCCGACGACAGCGCGCGCACCGAGGCGCTGAACAAGCTGCAGAAGATCTTCGTGGACGACGTCCCCGCGATCGCGATCGGGACGCACCCGCAGCTGGCCCAGTACAACACCCGGAAGTTCACCGGCTGGCCGAGCGAGCAGAACCAGTACGCCACCGCCGACCCGACCCAGCCGTCGGCGGTCCAGGTGCTGATGAAGCTCAAGCCCGCGGGCAAGTAGAGCAGCACGCCCCCACTCGTCCGGGGCGGATCGAGGCCACGCGCCCGTCCGCCCCGGACGATCCGCGGACAGCACGAAAGCGACGACGCACCATGACAGACTCCCTGCTCTCCGTACGCGACTTCTCGGTCGTGTACGACGTGGACCCGCCGGTCGCGGCGGTCAAGAACATCACCCTCGACATCAAGCGCGGCGAGATCGTCGGCCTGGCCGGCGAGAGCGGCTGCGGTAAGACCACCCTCGCCTACGGCGTGCAGCGCCTCCTCAAGCCCCCGGCCGTGATCACCAGCGGCAGCGTGGTCTTCCACGACGAGGGCGGCGAGGACATCGACATCAACTCGCTCGACGCGGAGCAGATGCGCCGCTTCCGCTGGGACAAGATCTCCATGGTCTTCCAGGGCGCGATGAACGCGCTCAACCCGGTGGCGACGATCGGCTCGCAGCTCGAGGACGTGTTCGAGGTCCACCGCCCCGGCATGACCCGCGCCGAGCGCAAGGCCGCCGTGATCGAGCTCCTCGAGATCGTGAAGGTCGGCGCACAACGCGTGCGCTCCTTCCCGCACGAGCTCTCCGGCGGGATGCGCCAGCGCGTCATGATCGCCATGGCGCTGGCCCTCCGCCCCCAGCTGATGGTGATGGACGAACCGACGACCGCGCTGGACGTGCTCGTCCAGCGGGAGATCCTCAAGCAGATCTCGCAGCTGCGCCACGACTTCGGGTTCTCCGTCGTCTTCATCACCCACGACCTCCCGCTGCTGCTGGAGATCAGCGACCGGATCGCCATCATGCGCGAGGGCGAGATCGTCGAGCTGGCGCCGGCCCAGCAGCTCTGGTCCGACCCCCAGCACGAGTACACGCAGCGGCTGCTGCAGTCGTTCCCGCGACTCACCGGGGAGAGAGGGGTGGTCGTCCGATGACCACGCTCGAGTTTAGGAACGTCACGAAGATCTACAACGTCCGCGGGTCGGGTCAGTTGAAGGCGCTCGACGACGTCAGCTTCACGCTGGGCCCCCGGCAGACCATCGGGCTGGTCGGCCAGTCGGGCAGCGGGAAGTCGACGATCGCGAAGATCCTGACCCAGCTGGAGACCCCGACCCGCGGCGACGTCCTGCTGGACGGTGCTCCGATCCCGCGGAGCGGCAAGCGGCTCCGGCGGTACCGGCAGCAGCTGCGGATGGTGTTCCAGGACCCGTTCGCCTCCCTCAACCCGTCGCACTCGATCCGCCACCACATCGAGCGCCCGCTAAGGCTCGACCACGTCGTTCCGCGCGGCGAGGTCGACGCGGAGGTGCGGCGACTGCTGCACCGGGTGCAGCTGGATGCGGACGCGGTGATCGACCGTCGGCCGCACGAGCTCTCCGGGGGCCAGCGGCAGCGCGTGGCCATCGCCCGCGCGCTCGCCTCCCGCCCGGCGCTCCTGGTGGCCGACGAGCCGGTGTCGATGCTGGATGTGTCCATCCGGCTCGGCGTGCTCAACCTCCTCGCCGATCTGCAGCGGGAGGAGGGGCTCGGAGTGCTCTACATCACCCACGACCTCGCCACCGCCCGGCACTTCAGCGACGAGATCATCGTGCTCAATCAGGGCCGGATCGTCGAGCACGGCGCAGCCGACGACGTGATCCTGCGCCCGCAGGACCCGTACACGCGCGAGCTCCGTGCGGCGTCCCCCGATCCCGAGAACCATTTCGGAGCGATGACCGCTCAGACTGCAGGAGGTGCGCTGTGAGCGCCGAAGCGACGACGTCGGCCGGCCTCGGCTCCGCCGACCCGAACCGGGCCCCGATCGACCCGACGCTCGTCGGAACGACGGCCACGCGCGCCGAGCGCGGGCGGGCGCGCATCCCGTGGCGGTTCATCGGCGGCCGCACCGCCTTCTACGCGTTCACCCTGTGGGCGGCGATCACGATCAACTTCTTCATCCCCCGGCTGATGAAGGGCGATGCCGTCTCCTCCTATATGGCGCGCAGCCAGGGCCAGCTGACCCCGGAGGCCGAGAAGGCGCTGCGGCTCCTGTTCGGCCTCGACAAGTCGGTGCCGCTCTGGCAGCAGTACGTCGACTACTGGAACATGCTGCTCCACGGCAATCTGGGCGTCTCCCTCTCGACGGGTATGGCGCCGGTGGGCGACGCGATCGCCTCGGCCCTCCCCTGGACGCTCGGGCTCGTCGGCTTCGCCACGGTCGTCTCGTTCCTGATCGGGACGGCGCTGGGCGCGGTCATCGGCTGGAAGCGCGGTGGGCGCCTGGACGTGTTCGTGCCGATCACGACCTTCCTCGGGACGATCCCCTACTTCTGGCTGGGGCTCATCCTCATCGCGATCTTCTCGACCACGCTGGGCTGGTTCCCGGCGGGCCACGCTTACGAGCTGGGCGTCGAACCGGGCTGGAACGGCGAATTCATCGGCCAGGTGGCCTCGCACGCGGCCCTCCCGATGGCCACGATCGTGATCGTCTCGCTCGGCGGCTGGGTGCTCGGGATGCGCAACATGATGCTCACCGTGCTCGACGAGGACTACATCACCGTCGCGCAGGCGAAGGGCATGCCGAATCGGCGGGTGCTGTGGCGCTACGCGGCGCGGAACGCGGTGCTCCCGCAGATCCAGAGCTTCGCGCTGGCGATCGGCTTCATCGTCAGCGGCACGATCGTCATGGAGATGGTCTTCTCCTACCCCGGCATCGGCCTGCTTCTGCTGAACGCGACCAACGCGAAGGACTACGCGCTCATGCAGGGCATCTTCCTCGTCCTGGTCCTGGCGGTGCTGATCGCGAACATCATCGCGGACATCGCCTACGCCATCCTCGACCCGCGCACCCGTCAGACGGAGGCCTGACCCATGAGAACTCCCGCCACCTTCCACATGAAGGCCGTCTCCGCCGAGGCCGCCCTGGAGCCCGCCTCGAAGCGGGCCACCTTCTGGTCGCAGCTCAGGGCTTCGCTCGCCATGTTCAGCAACCGCAAGTCCGCCACTGGTCTGATCATCCTCGGCGTGTTCGTGCTGGTCGCGATCTTCGCCCCGCTGATCGCGCCGTACGACCCGAACGCGCAGAACCTGAACGAGACCCTGCAGCCGCCGTCGTTCAGCCACCTCCTCGGGACGACCCACATCGGCCAGGACGTCTTCAGCCAGCTCGTCTACGGAACGCGCGGCGTGCTCGTCGTCGGCTTCCTCGCGACGATCATGGCCACGATCGTGGCGATCGTCGTCGGCGTGACCGCGGGCTACCTGCGCGGCTGGAAGAGCGAGTCGCTGTCGGCGCTGTCGAACGTGTTCCTCGTCATCCCGGGCCTCCCGCTGATGATCATCGTCGCGTCGCAGTTCGACGACCCGCCGCTCGCGCTGATCGCGGCCGTGCTCGGCCTGACCGGCTGGGCGTGGGGCGCGCGCGTGCTGCGCGCGCAGACGATGTCGCTGCGCAACCGCGACTTCATCCAGGCGGCCCGGGCCAACGGGGAGCCGCTGCACCGTATCATCCTCGTCGAGATGCTGCCGAACCTGATGGCGATCATCGCCTCCAGCTTCGTCGGGACCATGACGGCCGCCGTGCTGGGCCTGACGACGCTCGCCTTCATCGGGGTCATCCCGGTGTCGAACCTGAACTGGGGGACCATCCTGTTCTGGGCGCAGCAGAACAATGCGTTCCCCGACTTCTGGTGGTGGTACGTTCCCGCCGGCCTCTGCATCGCGCTGCTCGGCGTCTCGCTCGCGCTGATCAACTTCGGCATCGACGAGTACGTCAACCCGCGCCTCCGCTCAGCCGGTGAGCGCGCCCGCGCCATGAAGCGCAAGGGCATGAACCTCAACACCGCCGTCACCCAGGTGCGCACGCCGTCGACCCCGACCGGCTCGATCACCACGGCCTCGCCGGCCGACGTCTCACCGGAGAGCAACACCGCATGACCTCGATCCTCACCGACATCGGCACCGAATCCACGAAGGAGGCTCTCCCCTACCAGGACCCGACGCTCACGACGGCCGAACGTGTCCGCGATCTCCTCGGGCGCATGACGCTGGAGGAGAAGGTCGGGCAGATGCTGCAGCTCGACGCGCGCGACGATCTGCACGACCACGTGCTGCGGCGCCACGTCGGCTCGATCCTCCACACGTCGCCGGAGCGCATCGTGGAGGCGAACCGCCTCACCGCCCAGACCCGGCTGCGCATCCCGCTGCTCGTCGGGGAGGACTGCATTCACGGGCACTCGTTCTGGCCGGGCGCCACGATCTACCCGACCCAGCTCGGCATGGCCGCGTCGTGGGATGTGGAGCTCATCGAGCGCGTCGCCCGCGCCAGCGCGGAGGAGGTCGCGGTGACAGGCGTGCACTGGACCTTCTCGCCGGTGCTGTGCATCGCCCGCGACCTCCGCTGGGGCCGGATCAGCGAGACCTTCGGCGAGGACCCGTTCCTCATCGGCGAGCTCGCGAGCGCCATGGTGCGCGGCTACCAGGGCGACGGGCTGGATGACCCGACCGCGATCCTCGCGACGGCCAAGCATTTCGCCGGCTACTCCGAGACGCAGGGCGGCCGGGATGCGAGCGAGGCCGACATCTCGCGGCGGAAGCTCCGCAGCTGGTTTCTGCCTCCGTTCGAGCGCGTCGCCCGCGAAGGGTGCCGCACCTTCATGCTCGGCTACCAGAGCACCGACGGCGTCCCGATCACGGTGAACGACTGGCTGCTCAGCGAGGTGCTCCGCGGGGAGTGGGGCTACACCGGCACCCTCATCACGGACTGGGACAACGTCGGCCGCATGGTCTGGGAGCAGAAGGTGCAGCCGGACTACGCCCATGCAGCGGCCGCGGCGGTCCGGGCCGGGAACGACATGGTCATGACCACGCCGCACTTCTACGAGGGCGCACTGGAGGCTGTCGCACGCGGGATGCTCGCGGAAGACGCCTTCGACGCCGCCGTCGGTCGCATCCTGACCCTCAAGTTCGACCTGGGGCTGTTCGAAGATCCGCGCCTGCCTTCGGCCGAGCTGGATGCGGTGGTCGGCAGCGCCGCGCACGCCGAGGTGAACCTGGAGGTCGCACGCCGTTCGATCGTGCTGCTGGAGAACGACGGAACGCTGCCGCTGACGTCCCCCGGGCTCGAGATCGCGCTGGTCGGTCCCCTCGCGGACGATGCCCAGACGCAGCTCGGCGACTGGGCCGGCGGCTCCGGGCAGGCGGGCTGGCTCGACGGACAGCCGCGCGAGATGATCACCACGGTTCTCGACGGCCTGCGCGCGATCGACGGATGGAACGTCCGCCATGCCCGCGGCGCCGACATCCTCACGCTGGAGGACGACCCGCGGGGCGCGACGTTCCCCGACGGGCAGCCGCGGCCGTCGGTCGTGGTGCCCTCCCCGGTGGATCAGCGCCTGATCGACGAGGCCGTCGCCGCAGCGGAAGCGTCCGACGTTGTCGTCGCGGTGGTCGGCGACCGGATCGAGCTGGTGGGGGAGGGACGCTCCACCGCTACCCTGGAGCTGATCGGCGGTCAGATCGCCCTGCTGGACGCGGTGATCGCCACCGGGAAGCCCGTCGTGGTGGTGCTGCTCGCCTCCAAACCGCTCGTGCTCCCGCCGTCGGTCGCCCGGGCGGCCGCCGTGCTGTGGGTCGCGAACCCCGGCATGCTGGGCGGGCAGGCGATCGCCGAGATCGTCGCCGGCCGCGTGGAGCCGTCGGGCCGGTTGCCCATCTCCTTCGCCCGGCATGTAGGCCAGCAGCCGACGTACTACAACCAGCTCCGCGGGCAGCACGGTGACCGGTACGCCGACCTGACGCAGGCGCCCGCGTGGGCGTTCGGGCAGGGACTGTCGTACACGAACGTCGAGTACTCGGACCTGGCGCTGCAGCGCTCGGCGCTCGGCGTCGACGACGTCATCGAGGCGGAGGTGACGCTGCGGAACACCGGGGAGCGCCCCGTCCGTGAGACGGTGCAGGTCTATGTGAGCGACCTCGTCACCAGCGTGAGCTGGGCCGACCGCGAATTGAAGGCGTTCCGCCAGGTCGACCTGGAACCCGGCGAGACGGCGCGCGTGAGACTGGTCCTCCCGGTCTCGGAGTGCACGATCGTCGACGCGGACGGAGTGCGCCGAGTCGAGCCGGGGGCGTTCGAGCTGCAGGTCGGCCGGTCGTCGCGCACGGTCGATCTGCTGACGGCAGGGTTCGAGGTGATCGGCGGGCCCTAGAGGAGGGCGCCACAGCGAATCGGTCGTTGCCATGCCCTCGTGATCGGGTCCATCATGCGTGGGTGACGAGACGGGATGAGCCGATCGGTCGCGGGTCATGAACCCGGCGGCTCGTCGAGTGCAGCGCGTCTACCTGACCTTGATGCTCGGCAACACGCTTGCGGCGTCGTTGATCTGGGGGATCAACACGCTCTTCCTGCTCGACGCCGGGCTGTCGAACTTCGAGGCGTTCGCCGCGAACGCGTTCTTCACCGCCGGCATGGTGATCTTCGAGATCCCGACGGGCGTCGTCGCCGACACCGTCGGGCGGAAGGCGTCCTATCTGCTCGGCACGATCACCCTGTCGGTGACGACCGGCCTGTACTGGTTGCTGTGGCTTTGGCACGCGCCGTTCGTCTGGTGGGCGATCGTGTCGGCACTGCTCGGCCTGGGCTTCACGTTCTTCTCCGGCGCGGTGGACGCCTGGCTCGTCGACGCGCTGGCGTTCGCCAAGTACGCCGGAAGTCTCGAGACCGTGTTCGGCCGCGGCCTGGTCGTCACGGGGATCTCGATGTTTGTCGGGTCGGTTCTCGGCGGCATCATCGCCCAGGCGACCAATCTCGGGGTGCCGTTCCTGCTGAGAGCCGCGGTGCTGCTCGTCATGCTGGTGTTCGCCGCGATCGTGATGAAGGACCTGGGCTTCACGCCCGACCACTCGATGGGCCCGGTCGCGGCGACCAGGAACGTGCTCAAGCAGTCGATCGATCACGGGCTGCGCAAGCGGTCGGTGCGGTGGATGATCCTGTCGGCGCCGTTCGCCTCCGGCGTCGGCATCTACGCCTTCTATGCACTGCAGCCGTATCTGCTCGAGCTGTACGGAGACACGACCGCCTACTCGATCGCCGGACTCGCAGCCGCCATCCTGTCGTTGGCGCAGGTCGCGGGCGGCGTGCTCGCCCCGCGCATCCGGGGACTGTTCGCGAAGCGCACGACGACGGTGATCGGGGCATCGCTGGTGAGCATCCTCGTCCTCGTGGCGCTGGGGGTGATCAGCCTGTTCTGGTTCGCGGTCGTCTTGCTCATGATCTGGGGTTTCGTGTTCGCGGTGGCCGGTCCGGTTCGTCAGTCCTACCTGAACGACATGATCCCGTCGAAGCAGCGTGCGACCGTGCTCTCCTTCGACTCGCTGTTCGGCAGCCTGGGCGGGGTCTTCATCCAGCCCGCGCTCGGGCGCGCGGCCGACCTCTGGGGCTACGGCACGTCGCTGGTCATCGGAGGAGCGGTTCAGCTGATCGGCATCCCGTTCCTGTTCGCCAGCCGGCACGAGAAGGACCCGGCCGACACCAATACGGCGCACACGGATGCGGCACCGATCGAGCCGGGGGCCGCAGCGGCGGGGGACCCGGGTGCGGCCGGCCCGCGGCCGACGTGAGGGGTGTCGGCGGCCGACATAACGCATGCATTGCGACGGCAGCGCTGCCATACTGACGTCCATGACCGACATCACGGACCCCTCGGGTGCCTCGCTGCGCCTCAGCAACGACGAGCGGGAGCGCGCGGTCGCCGCACTCCAGTCGCACGCCGGGCAGGGGCGGCTCACCGACCAGGAGGTGCAGACCCGGACGTCGGCGGCGCGGGCGGCCGTGACCCGCGGCGACCTCGCGCCGCTGTTCGCGGACCTTCCGGGCGGCCTCCACCTCGATGCGCCGCACGCGGCGTCCGCTCCGGGACAGCCGGCGGCCTCGCAGCCGATTCAGCAGGGGCAGCCCGCGCAGGAGCAGCCGCAGTATGCGCAGTACCCCCAGGCCTACCCGCAGGGAGCGTATGCGCAGCAGCCGTCGGGTCGCGAGCCGTCCAGCCGCTGGGGACTCCTCGCGGTCTCGATCATCCCGTTCGTGTCGCTCATCCTGTTCTTCATCACCGGATTCGCGTGGGGCTACCAGTACAGCTGGCTGTGGTTCCTGCTGATCCCACTCGTGGGCGCGATCACCTACGGCACGGACGGCGCCCGCCGCAGATAGAGGGCGCCCACCGGGGTCCGACGATCAGTCGGACTCCTCCTCCGACTCCAGGTCCTCGTCCGCGTCCACGGACGTGTCGTCGGTCTCGGTCGCCTCGATCGCCGCTTCCGCCTGCGCCCGTGCCTCCGCCTCGGCGGCGGCCTCGCGCATCCGTTCGTGTCTGCTCATGGCTCTAGTCTGGCTCGCGAGGCCGCGTCACGGCTACTGAAACCGGCCTGCGTCACGCGCTGCCGGGCCACTGGCGCCCCGCCCACGGGTCGTAGTCGGCGAGCAGTGGCTCCTGCTCGGGCCGGTCGGCCTCGGGGACGTGCTGCAGGTTGAGGCGCACGCGATACCAGAGCGAGCTCGAGCCGCGCATCCCGTCGATCAACTCGTCGGCGGGATGCAGGTGCTCGACGGCCTCGGGATGTGCGGCCTTCCACTGCTCCAGCGCCTCCACCGCTTCCGGCTTCGTCTTGGTGCGGGCGACCTCGATGAGCGGCATCTGCGAGACGCGGCGCCCCGCGCCGTCACCGGCGCGCGGCGGCTTCTCGGCCGGCCCCAGCTTCTTCGCCAGGGCGAGCAGCGCGGTGAGCGAACCGGCGGCGTCGTCGATGCCCTCGTGCGGGTCGCCGATCTCGGCGAACCGGGTCAGCACGGTCGGCACGGTGAACTCCTCGGGCCGGCGGGAGCGCACTTCGTCCCAGTCGAGCGGGGTGGAGACGCGGGCGTCGGGCAGGGCGCGGATCGAGTAGGCGGAGGCGACCGTGCGGTCTTTCGCGTTCTGGTTGAAGTCGACGAAGACGCTCTCGCCGCGCTCCTCCTTCCACCAGCGCGCGGTGGCGAGCCCCGGTGCGCGGTTCTCGACCTCGCGGGCCAGCGTCTCGGCGGCCAGCCGGACGTCGGCGAAGGTCCACTGCGGCGCGATGCGGATCAGGATGTGCAGCCCGCGCGACCCGCTCGTCTTGGGCCAGCCGACGAGGCCGTGGTCGTCGAGCACTTCACGGGCGACGAAGGCGACGTCGACGATCTGCGACCAGTCGACGCCCGGCATCGGGTCCAGGTCGACGCGGAGCTCGTCGGGATGGTCGAGGTCCTCGGCCCGGACGGCGTGCGGGTTGAGGTCGAGACAGCCGAGGTTGGACACCCAGGCGAGCCCGGCGGCATCCCGGACCACCGCCTCCTCCGCCGACGTCCCGCTCGCATAGCGGAGAGTCGCGGTATCGATATACGGAGGGTGCCCCTCGGGCACGCGCTTCTGGAAGAAGGGCTCCTGCGACAGTCCCTTCACGAAGCGCTTCAAGACCATCGGCCGCCCGCCGGCGCCGCGCAGCGCCCCCTCCGCCACCGCGACGTAGTACCGCGCAAGGTCGAGCTTCGTCAGCCCGGGCTCCGGGAACACCACCTTCTCCGGGCTGGAGATCCGCACCTCCTGCCCCTCCACCTCGAGGAACGTCTCGGACTTCGACGACGGACTCATGCCCGCCACGCTAACCGCGCTCGGCGGCGGGGGCCAGGCCTCGACGGCGACTCACACCTGCGGCGCACCGGAGCGGCGGGAGTTGATCAGCGACAGCGCGGCCGCCAGGCAGTCGGTGTGTGCGGACTCGGTGAAGCCGGGGCGCAGCATGATCACGTCGAAGCCCGCGTCCTCGCGCTCGACGTAGGCGAGCAGTCCGCCCGGGTCGGTGGGCCCGACGCTCGTGTCGCAGATGCGCCACGACGAGTCCGTCAGCGGGATGATCTCGAGGGAGGGGTCGACCGGGATTCCTTCGAAGCTCGCCAGCATTGCCGTGCCTCCTGATTCGCACTGTTGACCCAAGACAACCACCCGCGCCGGGGGACAGTCAGGCCTTGACAGGCGGGGTACGCTCCCGGCGTCCCTAGTGCGATTCGGCAGTGCGGGGAAGCCGCGATGACGGCGTATGACGGCGGCGAAACAGAAGGTCACGCAGCCTCGACGGGGCTTGCGGGCTCGGACATCCTGATGCCCGTCCCCGAAGCCCAAGGAGTCCTCATGCGTTCCCGTACCTCACGTTCACTCGGCACCGCCGCCGTGGTCCTGACCGGAGTGCTCGCGCTGTCGGCCTGCGCCGGCGGCTCCGATGCCGCGAGCGGCGGCGGCCAGAAGGTCGAGGGCGGCACCATCGTGTACGCCCACCAGCAGGAGCCGGCGTGCGTGTTCGGCGGCTGGATCGAGCAGGCCTACCTCTCGTACCAGGTGCTCGACAACCTGACCTCGCTGGACGAGAACCACAAGGTCGTCCCCTGGCTCGCGACGTCATGGAAGCAGTCCGCCGACGGCCTCACCTGGACCTTCGACCTCAAGAAGGGCGTGAAGTTCACCGACGGCACGCCCCTGACCGCCGAGGCGGTCGCCTACAACTTCGACTACTGGCTGAAGGGCGGCAACAGCACCGCGCTCGTCTGGCTCGACGGCTACTACAAGGGCGCGAAGGCGATCGACGACACCACGCTGCAGATCGACCTGTCGCGGCCCTACCCGCGGCTGGCCGACAACCTCTCGCAGGGCTACTTCGGCATCCAGTCGCAGCACGCCCTGCAGACGCGCACCAAGGAGCAGAACTGCGAGGCGCCGATCGGCTCCGGTGCGTTCACCGTCGACAAGTGGAACCGCGGCCAGGACATCATCCTGAAGAAGAACCCGGCCTACACGTCGCCGCCGGCGAACGCCAAGCACACCGGCCCCGCCCACGTGGACGAGATCGACTGGAAGTTCGTCGCCGACCCGACCACGCGGGTCGCCGCGCTGCAGGGCGGCCAGGTGGATGCGATCTACGATGTCCCCGCAGTGCAGTGGAACACGCTCAAGGCGGGCGGCTACCAGCTCGAGAAGTACGTCACCCCTGGTCGTCCGCAGCAGATCTCGTTCAACACCCAGCAGGGTCCGTTCACGAATGAGAAGGTGCGCCAGGCGTTCGCCTACAGCCTGGATCGCAAGCAGATCGTCGACACCATCGGCCGCGGCGTCATCCCCTACGAGGGCAACGGCGGCGTCAGCCAGGCGACCCCCGGCTACAGCGAGAAGGCGGCCGGGCTCTACAGCCAGAACCTGAAGAGGGCGGACGCGCTGCTCGACGCCGCGGGGTGGACGCGCAGCGGCAGCACGGGCGTCCGCGAGAAGGATGGCGCCACGCTGACCGTCTCGCTGCCGTACGGCGCGGGCTCCATCATCAACGCGGACGGCGCGGCGATCCTGCAGGGCGTCAAGGAGCAGGCCGACAAGGTCGGCTTCGACGTCAAGCTCGTCCCGGTGCCCCAGAGCGAGTTCTTCTCCGGCAAGTACGCCGGGCCGGACACGCACGATCTGGCGGCGGGATACTGGACGGCCGTCACCGCGGGCATCCTCTACATCAACTGGCGTCCGTCGACCCCCGATCACCCGAACTACTCGAACGCGGCGTTCTACAACGACCCGACGCTCGAGAAGTTCATCCTCGACGGCAACTCCGCCTCGACGGTCGACGCCCAGAATGCGGCCTACACGCAGGCCCAGGACTACATCGCCGAGCACGCGCTGTCGATCGGCGTGTACGACCGGCTGAGCACGCTGGCCGTCTCGACCAAGCTCCACGACGTCTGGCAGGAGCACGCGCAGGGAGGACCGACGTTCTATGACGCGTACTTCACCAAGTGAGCTGACCGCCGCACCCGGTGGTCCGGCGGCCGCGGGGCCGATCGCGCAGAACGCGATCCGGCCCCGGCGGGTCCGCGCTGTCGGCTTCACCCTTCTCCGCAAGGTCGGCGCAGCACTCGTCGTGCTGTGGGGTGCGGCGACCGTCGCGTTCTTCGCCCAGCTCGCGCTGCCGGGCGACCGCGCGACGACCATCCTGAACATCCGGGCGGGTCAGGCGCAGGCGCGCACGCCGGAGGAGCTGGCCCAGATCAATCAGCAGTACGGGCTCACCAAGCCGGTGATCCTGCAGTACGTCGACTACCTCCGCGGGCTGATCTCCGGAGACTTCGGGACGTCGTACCAGCAGTACCGGCCGGTCACCGCGATCATCGGCGAGCAGCTGGGCAGCACGCTGACGCTCTCGCTTGTCGCGATCGCGTTCGCCTGGCTGATCATGGTCGTCTGGGTCACCCTGACGGCCGGACGCGGCCCGCGCGTGAGCGGCGTCGGTTCGACGGTGGATGTGGTCACCGCCGGGCTCCCCGCCTACTGGCTCGGCATCATCCTGCTGCTCGTCTTCGGCCTCGGGCTGCACTGGTTCCCGATCATCAGCGGCACCTCGCCCGCCGGGATCGTGCTGCCCGCGCTGACGCTCGCCATCCCTCTCGCGGGCTTCATGGCGCAGAGCGTGCGGACCGAGTTCGAGCGCTCGCTCGACCAGCCGTTCGTCCTCTCGGCGCGGATGCGCGGGATGGGCGAGTGGGGAATCCGGCTCCGTCACGTGCTGCGGCACGCGGTCATTCCGGCCGTGACGCTGTCGGGGTGGGCGCTCGGCGCGACCCTCTCGGGTGCGGTGATCGTCGAGTCGATCTTCTCGCGCCCCGGGATCGGGTCGGTGCTCGTCAGCGCGGTGAACTCGCAGGACCTCCCGGTCGTCACCGGGATCGTCACGCTCGTCGCGGTCGTCTACGTGGCCGCGAACCTCATCGTGGACGTCGTCTACACCGTCATCGACCCCCGCCTGGAGCTGACATGACCGCGCTCGGAACCCCTCCCTCGGCGCCGGCCGCGCCGGCCTCCGCGCCCGCCCGCCTGGGGCTGGGCACCCGTCTGGCCCGAGCGCCGTGGGGTCTCTACCTCGCCATCGCCTTCGCCGTGCTGCTGCTCATCGCCGTCGTGGCCCCGCAGGCGCTCACCACACACCTGCCGACCGCCATCGACTACCAGGCGGCGCTGCAGCCGCCGAGCCTCGCGCATCCCTTCGGCACCGACGAGTCGGGCCGCGACCTGTACACGCGCGTCGTCTGGGGAGCCCGCGACTCGCTCACGATCGGACTCGGCGCGGCGGCCGTCAGTGTCGGCCTCGCGCTGATCCTCGGAACTCTGGCGGCGCTCGGCGTGAAGCCGGTCGCCGTGGTGATCGACCGCTTCGTCGAGATCATGTTCGCCTTCCCCGCCCTGCTCCTCGCACTGCTGCTGATCGCCATCGCCGGGCCGAGCGCGGCGACGCAGGTCTTCGCGGTCGGGATCGGGACGGCGCCCGGGTACGCCCGGATGATCCGCGGGCAGATCCTGGGTGCGCGCGACTCCGGGTACGTCGAGGCGGCGACCGCCCTCGGACACTCGCGCTGGCGCATCGTGCGGGCGCACATCCTGCCGAACGCGCTGCGTCCGCTGGTCGCGGTGTTCGCGCTGTCGATCGGGCAGTCCATCGTCTGGGCCTCGAGCCTGTCGTTCCTCGGGCTCGGCGTCGCCCCGCCCGCATCCGAATGGGGCGCCCTGCTGGATGCGGGGCGCCAGTACCTGACGACGGCGTGGTGGCTCGTCGTCATCCCGGGCCTGGTGATCGTGTCGGTGGCGCTCGCCGCGACCACCATCGGCCGGCACATCCAGGCCCGCCTGGAGAAGGGAGAACGGTCATGAGCATCATCGAACGCCGCACCTCGACGAGCGAGGACGTCGTGGAGGAGCTGGACTGGCCGGCGACCCGGCTGCGCGTGCGCAACCTGCGCACGGCCTTCCGGGTGGAGGGCGCGCTGCGGCCGGTCGTACGCGGCGTGAGCTTCGACCTGCGGCCGGGGGAGTGCGTCGCGATCGTCGGCGAGTCCGGTTCGGGCAAGTCGGTCACCGCGCGCTCGCTGGTCGGGCTGGCCGGACGCTCGGCGAGTGTCGAAGCCGACGAGCTGACCATCCACCACGAGGACGTGCGCGCGTTCACGGCGGGGCAGTGGCAGCGCATCCGCGGACGGGACATCGGCTTCGTGCTGCAGGATGCACTGGTGTCGCTCGACCCGCTGCGCCCGGTCGGCCGCGAGATCGACGAGGCGTTGCGGCTGCACGGCTGGGGGAGCCGGAAGGCGCGGCGCGAGCGGGTGCTCGACCTGCTGACGCGCGTGGGCGTGCCGTTCCCGGCCGTCCGGGCGAAGCAGCGGCCGGATCAGCTCTCCGGCGGCCTCCGCCAGCGCGCGCTGATCGCCTCCGCCATCGCCCTCGACCCGGACATCGTGATCGCCGACGAGCCGACCACGGCCCTGGATGTGACGGTCCAGGCGCAGGTGCTCGACCAGCTGGAAGGCATGAAGGAGCGCGGTGCCTCCGTCATCCTGATCAGCCACGACCTCTCGGTGGTGGCCCGCCTCGCGGACCAGATCCTGGTGATGCGCGGCGGCGAGGTGCTGGAGCAGGGGCCGGCCGCACAGGTGCTCGGCGACCCGCGGCACGAGTACACGCGCGCCCTGATCGCCGCGGTGCCGAGCGAGGCGACGCGCGGTCACGCACTCACGCCGGGTGCTGCGCCGGTGGCGGCCAAGCCGGCGCCCGGTGCCGTCGTTCTGGAGGCGACCGACCTGGTGAAGCGGTTCCAGACCTCGGACGGCACCGTTACCACCGCCGTGGACCGGGTCTCGTTCGCGCTGCACGCGGGCGAGACGCTCGGCATCGTCGGCGAATCGGGGTCGGGCAAGAGCACGACCGCGCGCCTCGCCCTCGGGCTGGAATCGCTCGACGGCGGCGCGGTGCGGCTGCTCGGCGAGCCGTGGGCGCCACTGGCGGAGAGCCGCCGCCGCGGGCTGCGCAGCCGGATCGCCGTGGTCTACCAGGACCCGCTGAGCTCGTTCGATCCGCGCTGGAACGTGGAACGCATCCTGCTCGACGCCCTCCGCGGGGAGTCAGTCGCCACGGCGGCCGACCGGCGCGCACGCGTTCTGCAACTGCTGGCCCAGGTCGGGCTGCCGGAGAACGTGCTGCCGCGGTTCCCGCTGAAGCTGTCCGGCGGCCAGCGCCAGCGCGTCGCGATCGCCCGCGCGCTCGCTCCGCGCCCCGACGTCATCGTGCTCGACGAGGCCGTGTCGGCGCTCGACGTCACCATCCAGGCGCAGATCCTCGACCTCCTCGCCGCCCTTCAGCGGGAGTCGGGCGTCGCCTACCTGTTCATCTCGCACGACCTCGGCGTCATCAGCCACCTCAGCGACCGCGTGATCGTGATGAAGGATGGGGTGGTGATGGAGGAGGGCACGCCGGAGGATGTGTTCGAGCGCCCCGCGCATCCCTACACACGTGCCCTGATCGCCGCCATCCCCGAGTTCGACCCGCAGGGCGCTCGGACCGTCACCACCCCCGAAAGCGAGACCGCCGCATGACCGAACCGAAGCAGCTCTTCGTCAACCTCTTCGAGATGGCGTGCGTCAGCCACATCACCCACGGCCTGTGGACGCTGCCGGGCAACAACCGTGAGCGGTTCGCCGACCTCGACTACTGGCTCGAGCTGGCGCAGCTGCTCGAGCACGGCGGCTTCGACGGCATCTTCCTGGCCGACGTCATCGGCGCGTACGACGTCTTCCGCGGCGGACCCGAGACGGCCCTGCGCGAGGGTCTGCAGAGCCCGAACCTGGACCCGCTGCTGCTCGTCCCGGCGATGGCCGCGGTCACCGAGCGTCTCGGATTCGGCGTGACCTTCTCGACGACGTACGAGCCGCCGTTCGCGTTCGCGCGCCGTATGTCCACCCTCGACCACCTCACCAAGGGGCGCATCGGCTGGAACATCGTCACCTCGTACCTTCCGAACGCGGCCCGAAACTTCGGCCTCGACGGCGAGGTGCCGCACGACGAGCGCTACCGCTACGCCGACGAGTACCTCGACGTGCTGTACAAGCTGTGGGAGGGGTCCTGGGACGACGACGCGGTGATCGCCGACCGCGAGGCGGGTGTCTACACCGACCCGTCGAAGGTGCGCTACATCGACCACGTCGGCGAGCGGTTCCGCGTCGCCGGGCCGCACATCGTGCACCCCTCGGTGCAGCGGACGCCCACGCTGTTCCAGGCGACCGGGTCGCCCGCGGGCATCGAGTTCGCCGGGCGCCACGCCGAGGTCGTCTTCACCGGCGGCCGCACCAGCGACGAGTTCCGGAGCAACGCCGACGGGATGCGTGACGCCGCGGTGCGGCACGGCCGCGAGCGCGACGACATCCGCTTCATCGCGATGGCCGGGGTGATCGTCGGGCGCACGCAGGAGGAGGCGGAGGACAAATGGCGGCTCTACCGGGAGCGCGCGAGCCTCGACGGCATCCTCGCGCACAGCAGCCTCCCGATCGACCTGACCGCGTTCCCGCGCGACATCACCGTGCGGGAGGCGCTCGCCCGCGCCGACTTCCCCGCGTCGAAGGTGCCGTACCTGCCGCTCGACACGACGGTCGGCCAGGCGCTCGACTTCATCAAGGTCGGCCGGGACGAGCGGTTCCTCGTCGTCGGGGACCCGAAGACGGTCGCCGACGAGATCGAGCGCTGGCTCGATGAGGACGGTCTCGACGGCATCAACCTGCGGCAGTACCACTCGTTCGACACGGCCCGCGACTTCGCGGAGCTGGTGGTGCCGGAGCTGCGCCGCCGCGGCCGGCTGCCGGAGGAGGGCGCCCGGTTCGGGACGCTGCGCGAGCGGCTGTTCGGCGAGGGCCGCAACCGCCTGCCCGAGCGGCACATCGCGACCCGCTATCGCGGCGGGGCGAACCTGGACAACCCGGTGGATCCGCTGCAGCTGCACTTCGAGCACGCGGCGTCGTTCTAGCGACGCCGCGCGCGGCTCCGGCGCGGACCGGCGCGGCTAGCGGCGCGCGGCCAGCTGCTGCCGCCAGTCGCCGGGGACGCGCTCGGCGGGACCGGGGACCGTCTGCTCAGTCGGGTGGCTCTCGGGCGGCGCCAGCCTCGGGCCCTCCAGGAACGTCTGGGTGCGGTAGTCCCAGAACCAGTCCTCGTCCGGCTCGAAGCTCTGGATGATCGGATGCCCGGTGCTCGCCGCATGCTTGGTCGCGTGCGTGTTCAGCGAGTCGTCGCAGCATCCGACGTGCCCGCATTCGGTGCACCGGCGCAGGTGGACCCACCAGCTGCCGGTCTCGCCGCACTCGACGCATCCCGTGCCGGAGGGCGGCACGCTCGTGTCGATTCCCAGGTTCTGCTCTGCGTCGCTCATTCTCCGTGCCTTCCCCGTGCGGTCAGCCCGCGCGCCGTATGCGCAGTCGCACGAAACGGTAGCCGATTCCGATGGCCAGGACCACGATCCCAGCGACGATCGCGGGCAGCGGCAGGGTGACGACGAGGACCACGCACCCGATCGCTCCGGCGACCGCGAGCAGCCGCGGGTACCGCCGGTGCGCCCGATCCTGCGTCCACGCCGAGGCGTTCGCGATCAGGTAGTACAGCAGCACGCCGAAGGAGGAGAAGCCGATGGCGCCCCGGAGGTCGGTGAACGCCACGAGCAGGCAGACGACCAGACCGAGCACGAGTTCGGCACGGTACGGCACCCGGAACCGGGGATGCACGGCCGCGAACCACGCGGGGATGTCCTGGTTGCGGGCCATCGCGAGGCTCGTCCGGCCGATCCCCGCGATCATCGCCAGCAGCGCCCCGAGGGCGGCGGTCGACGCGCCGATCCGGATCAGGACGCCGTGCCACGCGGCCCCGCTGGTGTCGGCCACGGCGCCGAGTGGGGCCGCCGCCTCGGAAAGGCCGGCCGCCCCGAGCGCATGCAGCGCCGAGACCGCGACCAGGGCGTACACGACGAGGGTGATCGTCAGCGCGGTGGTGATGGCGCGGGGGATGGTGCGGGCCGGATCCACCACCTCCTCACCCATGGTCGCGACCCGGGCGTACCCCGCGAACGCGAAGAACAGGAAGCCGGCCGACTGCAGGATGCCGTACCCGGTCACCGGCGGTCCGGGCTGAGCGGCGCTCGCCGCGGTGTGGGTGAACCCGATCACGACCGCGACCGTCAGAGCGACGAGCGAGACCGCGACAAGGATGCGCGTGAGCAGCGCCGTCCGCGTCACGCCGAGGGTGTTCACCACGGTGAGCGCGAGGACGGCCGCGATCGCGACCGGCTTCACGCACGGGCCGGGGACCGCGTACGTCGCGAAGGTCAGGGCCATCGCGGCCGAACTCGCCGTCTTGCCGACCACGAACGACCAGCCCGCGAAGAAACCGGCCCACTCGCCGAGGCGCTCGCGACCGTAGACGTACGTTCCGCCCGAGGTCGGGTACTGGGCGGCCAGTTGCGCCGACGACGTCGCATTGCAGAAGGCGATGAAGCCCGCGATCACCAGGCCGACGAGCAGCCCGGCACCGGCGGCGGCGGCGGCCGGGGCGAAGGACGCGAACACTCCGGCGCCGATCATCGAGCCCAGCCCGATGCTGATCGCGTCCCCGAGGGTCAGCCGCCGTGCCAGCGCGCCGCCGTGCGGGGTGGATGCTGCGCTCACGGGGTCACGAACCGGCCCTCCTGGGCGTCGACGGGGTCGCTGATGTGCGACGCCAGTCTAGGACCGTCGGGGGAACGGGGCCCGCCGTCGTGGTGACGGCGGCGGGCCCCGGCCCGGCCTCAGCCGAGGTGCCGGACGAAGAAGCGGGCAGCGTCCTCGCCCGCGTGCGCCGGGACGCCCCTGTGCCCGCCCAGGTTGGCCTGGAGCGTCTTCTCGCGCGAGCCGAACGCGTCGAACAGGTCGAGGGCCTGCTGCCGGTCGTTTCCCTCGTCGTCCCACTGCAGCAGCATGTGCAGGGGGATGGTGACCCCGCGGGCCTCGTCGACCACGCTGCGGGGCACGTAACTGCCCGCGAAGAGGCCGAGAGCCGCGATGCGCGGGTCGACGGCCGCCAGGCCGATGGCGACGGCCGTCACTCCGCCGGAGAAGCCGACGGGGCCGCCGATCTCGGGAAGCGCCAGGAGGGCGTCGAGCGTGGCCTGCCATTCGGGGACGGCCGCCGCCACCAGCGGAAGGACCAGCCGGTCGACGAGCTCGTCATCCACCGGCCTCCCTGCCTCGAGCGTGGCCTGCAGGTCGGCCCGCGCCTGCTCGGCGTCGGGGGACCGGGGGCGGTCGCCGCTGCCGGGCAGTTCGATGGTGGCCGTCGCGAAGCCGTCGGCAGCGGAGCGGAGCGCACGGCCGACGAGGCGCGGGCGCATCATGTCGAGGCCACCGGGATGCCCGAGCAGGATGAGCGGTGCGGGCGAGGCGGCGGAAGCCGATCCGGGCATCCAGAGGACACCGGGGATGTCGCCGAGAGTGAAGTCGCGTTCGACGAGATCGTCGACGCGTTGTTCTGAAGTGAAGTGCATGGTCGTGCCTTTCGGGAGTGCTCTGTGAAGGGCGCTCCCGGACGACCTATCGCCCGACCGTGACCCCTGAGGAGAGCACCCACGTCGATTCGTTCACGGGTACCACCTCCTCGGTTCTTCCAACGGTCCGCGGGAAAGAGTAGCAGCGGTGGGTCGATGCGGGAAGGCCAGGGTCAGACCTCGAGCGCGCCGACCACCTCGCCGAACAGGACCTCGCCGGTCGGGACGAAGCCGCAGGCGCGGTAGAACCCTTCGGGCCCTCCGTCGCCCCGCTCCCACAGCACCGTGATGCGGTCGATGCCGCGACGCCGTGCCTCGGCCGCGACCTGCGCGACGTCGAAGCGCCCCACGCCGCGACCCTGCGCCTTCTCGTCGACGTTGAGCCGCCAGATGCCCGCCCGGAACGCCTCTAGTTCATTCTCCGGATCCCAATTCGCCATCACGAACCCGACGACCCCGTCGTCATCGACGATCGCGCGTGGCCAGGCCGTCGGCGTGACGTACGCCTCGGCGATGGATTCGAGCACGGGAGCGACGAAGCGCTCCTGACCGGGCGCCAGCCGCAGGTCCCGGAGACCCCGCAGGTTGGACGTCGAGAGCTCCTCGATTCGCAGCGCCATGCGAGCACCGTAGCGCCGCCCGCCGACATCGGGCGACCGGGACATGGACCTGCCGGGCGCGGCGGCGTACGGTCGCGCGGACACCTGAACGAAAGGATGACGCGATGAGCGACGAGAAGGATCGGCCGAACGCCGACGAACTGCCCGACGGCTCCGGCTCCGACGGCAGCGAACCGGAACCCGGAGAGGACACGGTCTCGGGCGGCGGGCCGGACGAGCACAAGTGATCCCGCGTCGGGCGCTCAGCGGCGGTGGAACGGCCGCACGCTGAGCGTCTCGACGGTCCCCGACGGCGGCAGGTCCACGGCGACGCGAACCGTCGCAGCCACCATCTCCGGGGTGATCGTGTAGGTCGGGTCGTACGTGAGCCCCTCCCGGGCGACCAGCGCACGCTGCATGTCGGTGTCGACGCGGCCCGGGTGGATGCTGCTCACGCGCACACCGTTCGGGCGCTCCTCCTCGCGCAGCGCGTCCGTGAGCGCCCGCAGCGCGAACTTCGAGCCGGCGTAGACGCCTCCCCCGGCGCCGCTGGCCAGCCCCGAGCCGCTGTTGATCGCGACCACGATGCCGCCGGCGGCCCGCAACGCGGGGAGCGCGCGCCGGGTCAGCGCGGCGACGGCGAACACGTTCGCCTCGAAGACGTGACGCCAGGTCGCGGCGTCGGTCTCTTCGATCGTGCCGCCGTCCTCCACTCCCGCCGAATGGACCAGCACATCCAGTCGTTCCGGAACGGCCGGAAGGGATGCGCCCGACAGGTCGGCGACCAGGTCGGCCACGTACGGCTCGGCCGAGGGGAGCGCGGCGACGACCGCATCCACGGCGTCCGCATCCCGTCCGCCGACGAGGATGTGGTGCGTCCGTCCCAGCTCGGCGGCGATGGCCCGCCCGATCCCCCGGGAGGCGCCGGTGACCAGCGCGATCGGTCGTCGCGTGCCGGCGGCAAGGTTCTCGGGCGTGGGCGATGCATCCGTGTGTGCCATGCTCCGACCCTACGGCGGTTCGTGCCGGCACCGCGGCTCGCTAGGGTGTGGATGTGCCGGAGGTGTGGACGTGAGCGAGACCGGGCGCCCGGCGGGCGTCCGCGAGGTGGCTGCGGCCGCGGGCGTCTCGCGCCAGACCGTCTCGCGGGTGCTGAACGACCATCCCAGCATCCGGCCGGAGACGCGTGCCCGGGTGCTCGAGGCGATGTCGCAGCTCGACTTCCGTCCCAACCGTGCGGCACGGGCGCTGACGACCGCCCGGTCCGGCACGATCGGCGTGCTGGCGGCCGGGGCGTCGTCGCTGTTCGGTCCCGCATCCAGCATCGATGCGGTCGAGAACGCCGCGCGGGACGCCGGATACACGGTCACCGTGGCGCATGCCGCTTCCCTGGAACCCGCCGACCTCGAGGCCGCACTCGACCATCTGCGCGCCCAGGCCGTCGAGGGCGTCGTGGTGATCGCGCCGCAGCAGCGGGTCCAGGATGCGATGGCGCAGTTCTCGCTCTCCGTCCCGTCGGTCACGTTGCACGGCGCAGGGGGGTCCGCTGACGAAGGCGTCTTCGTCGACCAGGTGCTCGGTGCCCGCCTGGCCGCGCGCCACCTCCTGGATGCGGGCCACCGGCGCATCGCCCACCTGAGCGGCCCGGGCGACTGGTCGGAGGCCCGCGCCCGGCGCGACGGCTTCCTCGCCGAGGTGGAGGCCGCCGGAGCGGACGCGGTCGTGTCGCGCGAGGGCGACTGGACGGCCGCATCCGGCGCTGCGATCGGCGCGGAGCTGGTGGCGGATGCGACGATCACGGCGGTGTTCGCCTCCAACGACCAGATGGCTCTCGGCGTGCTGCACGCGGCGCGGTCGGCCGGGCGGGCGGTGCCGGACGACCTCGCCGTGGTCGGGTTCGACGACATCCCGGAGGCCGCGTTCTTCGCGCCGCCGCTGACGACCGTCCGGCAGGAGTTCGACGAGCTCGGCCGCCGCTGCGTCGCGCGGCTGGTGGCGCTGCTGGAGGGCGGTGACCTGGCGTTCGAGGAGCCGGTGGCTCCCGTGCTGGTGGTGCGCGCGTCCGCCTGACGGCCGCGGGAGTGGCGCTCGGGCGTCGCGTGTCGTATGCTCGCAAGCGCAGATGTGACCGGTCACAAAGGAGTCCCACACATGCCAGAAGCCGCCCGCGACGCGATCGCCCAGGGCCGCACGGCGCTCGGCATCGAGTTCGGTTCCACCCGCATCAAGGCCTGCCTGGTCGACGCGGACGATCCCTCCCACGTGCTCGCCGTCGGCGCGCACGACTGGGAGAACGCCTACGTCGACCGGCTCTGGACCTACTCGCTCGACGACGTGTGGACCGGCGTGCAGGCCGCCTACGCCGCCCTGGTCGCGGACGCCGAGGCGCGCCATGGCATCGCTCCTACGCGCGTGGGCGCGCTCGGCGTCTCGGCGATGATGCACGGCTACCTCGCCTTCGACGACGCGGGCGAACTCCTCGTGCCGTTCCGCACCTGGCGCAACACCAACACCGGCGCGGCCGCCCGCGAGCTGACCGACCTGCTCGGCGTCAACATCCCCCTCCGCTGGTCGATCGCGCACCTGCACCAGGCCGTGCTGGATGCCGAGCCGCACGTCCCGCAACTCCATTCCGTCACCACCCTCGCCGGCTACGTGCACTGGCGGCTCACCGGGCGCCGGGTGCTCGGGGTCGGGGACGCGTCGGGCATGTTCCCGATCGACCCGGCGACCGCCGGCTACGACGCCGACCTCGTGACGCGCTACGACGGGTTGGCGGACGGCCGCATCCCGCCGCTGCTCGAACTACTGCCCGAGGTGCTCGTCGCGGGGGAGCCCGCCGGTGAACTGACCGCCGAAGGCGCCGCCCTGCTCGACCCGTCCGGGCGCCTGCAGTCCGGCGCTCCGGTCTGCCCGCCGGAAGGAGACGCGGGAACCGGGATGGTGGCCACGGCCGCCGTCGCGCCGCGCACCGGCAATGTCAGTGCGGGCACCAGCATCTTCGCCATGGTCGTGCTGGAGCGTCCGCTGGCCGAGGTGCACGAGGAGCTCGACGTCGTGACGACGCCCGCCGGGGACCCGGTCGCGATGGTGCACTGCAACAACGGCGCGAGCGAGCTGGCCGAGTGGGCCGGACTGTTCGGCCGCTTCGCCGCGGCCTCGGGTGCCGCCCCCGACCCCGATGCGGTCTTCGACACCCTGCTCCGCGAGGCGCTCACGGGCGAGGACGACGCCGGCGGCCTGCTCGCCTACAACCACCTCGCCGGCGAGCCGATCGCCGGGCTCACCGAGGGGCGCCCGCTGCTGGTCCGCACGCCGGGCAGCCGGTTCACCCTCGGCAACCTGATGCGCGCCGAGGTCTACGGGGTGTTCGCCACTCTGGCGCTCGGGATGCGCGTCCTCGACAGCGAAGGCGTCGCCCTCGACCGGATGCTCGCCCATGGCGGCGTGTTCCGCACCGCCGGAGTGGCGCAGCGTTTCCTGGCGGGTGCGCTGAACGCTCCCGTCTCGGTCGCGGCGACCGCGTCCGAGGGCGGCGCGTGGGGGATCGCGGTCCTCGCCGCCTACCTGCGCTCCGGCGGAACGGACGGGCGCGACCTCGACGCCTACCTCCGCGACCGTGTCTTCGCCGAGGTCGCATTCGAGACGGCCGACCCGCAGCCGCAGGACGTCGCCGGGTTCGCCGACTACCTCTTCCGCTACGACGCCGGCCTCGCCGTCGAGCGTGCCGCCGTCTCGGCGCTGCCCGACCGCGCGGCGACCGCCTCCCCGGAAGGAACCGCCCAGTGACCACTGAATCCCCCGCTGTCCGCGCCGTTCGCGAGCGCGTCGCCGCGCTGCACGCCGAGCTCGTCCGCTACGGACTCGTCGTCTGGACCGGCGGCAACGTCTCCGGACGCGTCCCCGGCGAGGACCTCTTCGTCATCAAGCCGAGCGGAGTGGACTACGACGACCTCGCGCCGGACAACATGATCCTCTGCACCCTCGACGGCGAGGTCGTGCCCGGCTCGCTCGGCGCCGAACGGTCGCCGTCGTCGGACACCGCCGCGCACGCCTTCGTCTACCGCAACATGCCGGAGGTCGGCGGCGTCGTGCACACGCACTCGACCTACGCCACCGCGTGGGCGGCGCGGGCCGAGCCCATCCCGTGTGCCATCACCGCGATGGCGGACGAGTTCGGCGGCGACATCCCCGTCGGTCCGTTCGCGATCATCGGCGACGACTCCATCGGCCGGGGCATCGTGCAGACGCTGACCGGCCACCGCAGCCGCGCCGTCCTGATGCAGAACCACGGCGTCTTCACCATCGGCACCGACGCGCGCGACGCGGTGAAGGCCGCCGTCATGGCCGAGGACGTCGCCCGCACCATGCACATCGCCCGCCAGGGCGGCGACATCGTGCCCATCCCGCAGGAGGCGATCGACAGCCTCTTCGACCGCTACCAGAACGTGTACGGACAGAACCCGGAAGGAACCAACCCCTGATGCCGAAGCTCACCACCTCCCTCGATGTGTACGAGGTCTGGTTCCTCACCGGCAGCCAGCACCTGTACGGGCCCGAGACGCTCGCGCAGGTCGCCGACCAGTCGCGCGCCATCGCCGACGAGCTGGGCGCGTCCCCCGACGTGCCGGTCCGGATCGTCTGGAAGCCGGTCCTGACCGATGCGGACGCCATCCGCCGCACCATGCTCGAGGCCAACGCCGACGACAGCGTGATCGGCCTGATCACCTGGATGCACACCTTCAGCCCCGCGAAGATGTGGATCGCCGGCCTGGACGCCCTCCAGAAGCCGCTGCTGCACCTGCACACCCAGGCGAATGTCGAACTGCCGTGGGGTGAGATCGACTTCGACTTCATGAACCTGAACCAGGCCGCGCACGGCGACCGCGAGTTCGGTTACATCCTCACCCGCCTGGGCGTGCCGCGCACGACCGTCGCGGGTCACGTGTCCAACCCGGTCGTCGCCGCACGCGTCGGCACGTGGATGCGCGCCGCAGCCGGCCACACCGCGACCCGCACGCTGAAGCTGGCGCGCTTCGGCGACAACATGCGCTTCGTCGCCGTGACCGAGGGCGACAAGACGGAGGCCGAGCACGTGTTCGGCGTGCAGGTCAACACCTGGGGCGTCAACGAGCTGGCGGAGGCGGTGGCGGCGGCATCGTCCGAGGCCGTCGACGCGCTGGTCGCGGAGTACGAGGACCTGTACGACGTCGTCCCCGAGCTCCGTCGTGGCGGTGACCGCCACCAGTCGCTGCGCGACGGCGCGGCGATCGAGCTGGGCCTGCGGTCGTTCCTGGAGGAGGGCGGCTTCGGCGCCTTCACGACCAGCTTCGAGGACCTCGGCGCGCTCAAGCAGCTGCCGGGTCTGGCCGTCCAGCGCCTCATGGCCGAGGGCTACGGCTTCGGCGCCGAGGGCGACTGGAAGACCGCGATCCTCGTGCGCGCGGCCAACGTGATGGGTGCGGGGCTGCCGGGCGGCGCCTCCCTCATGGAGGACTACACGTACGACCTGACGCCCGGCGACGAGCGCATCCTCGGGGCGCACATGCTCGAGGTGAGCCCGTCGCTGTCGACCGCCACTCCCACCCTCGAGGTGCACCCGCTCGGCATCGGCGGCAAGGACGACCCGGTGCGCCTGGTCTTCAGCGCCGATCCCGGCCCCGCCGTTGTGGTCGCACTGTCGGATGTGCGCGACCGCTTCCGGCTGGTCGCGAACGTGGTCGAGGTCGTCGAGCCGTCGGCGCCCCTCCCCAAGCTGCCGGTCGGTCGCGCGGTGTGGAAGCCGGCCCCCGACTTCACCACCTCGGCGACGGCGTGGCTGGAGGCCGGCGCCGCCCACCACACCGTCATGAGCACGGCGGTCGGGGTGGAGGTCTTCGAGGACTTCGCCCGCATGGCCCGCACGGAACTGCTGATCATCGACGACTCCACGACCCTGCGGCAGTTCCGCCGCGACCTGGAGGGCAACGCCGCGTACTACCGCCTCGCCCGCGGCCTCTGACGGCCGGCTGACGCCGCCGCCCGGCGGCCCGCCGTCCAGCGGTGGCTAACGTCGGAGAAAGCGGTCGGAATCTCCGACGTACCGCGGTGCGGGAGGAGATTCGGCCGGGGATCGGCCGAATCTCCTTCAATGGGCGGTGGATCTCCGACGCTGGCTGGAAGGCGCGTAGGCGCTCGCGGCGCGCGCCTACGCGCGGCGCAGCATCCGGAGGCCGGCGGGCACGGACAGCACGGCGACCGCGGCCACGAACACCACGAGCACCGGCACCAGCGGCCAGAGGATGAGCGCGACACCGACCAGCAGGACCGGCAGCGCGAGGCCGATGTACGCGATCAGGAAGATCGCGGCGAGCACCTCGCCGCGGCGCTCGGGCGCGGCCAGCGAGGCTGCGACCGCGATCGCCGAGCGGAACTGCAGCCCCACCCCGGCTCCGGCGATCACGCCGCTCACGATGAACACCCAGAGGGATGCGGCGAGCACGCCCGCTGCGAGGCCGCCGAGCCCGAGCAGCATGAGCGTGAGCGCGAGGACGAGCTGGGTGCGGGTCGACAGTCGCGCGAAGACGATTTGCGACACCGCCGAGGCCGCGAACACGGCGAACGGCACGAAGCCGGCGAGCAGGTGCGAGGTCTGGTGCAGGGTCCCGGCGAGGACGCTCGGCGCGAGCGAGGTGAACAGGCCGAAGACCGCGAACCCGGCGAACGCGGCGACGGCGGCCGCCGAGAAGGCGCCGCGCGCCTCCGCGGGCAGCGAGATGCGCTGCGGCCGGTAGGCGGGACGCTCCTCGGCGCGCTCGACCGTCTCCGGGACGAGAGCGACGGCCACCGCGGCGACGGCGAGGATCACGAGGAACACGACGTACGGGAGCAGCAGCGGCTGCGGCAGGAACTGCGCGAACGCCCCGGCGATCAGCGGGCCGAGCGCGAGTCCGCCGGTGTTGACGACGGTGGACACCGTCCCGGCCAGCCGCGGACCCTCCGCCGGGCGGGCGACCGCGCGCAGCTCGCTCAGGTGGGCGGTCGCGCTCGCGGTGAGCGCTCCGACGCCGATGCCGGAGATGGTGCGGGCGACGATGAGCCCGGCCACGTCGTTCCACACCAGGAAGAGGGCGGCCGCCACGATCTCGAGCAGGACCGCGATGAGGATCATCCGCCGCCGGCCCGCGATGTCACTGAGGTGGCCGATCAGCCAGAGGCTCGCGATGACTCCGACGGCGTACGCGGCGAAGATGACGGTCACGACCCAGGTCGGGAAGCCGTCGCGGGCCTGGTACAGCGCGTACAGCGGGGTGGGGATGGTGGAGAAGGCCATCACGGTGAGGAACGCCGCCGCGATGACCCAGAAGCCGGCACCGTGCCGGAAGCGGAACGGCCGGTCGGTGCGGTCGGCGCGCGTGCCGCTGACGCGGGGCAGCGAGCCGGTTGAGGAGGCGGAGTCGAGCATGCTGGTCATGGTTTGATGATGCTCTCACTGAAGCATCGAGTCCAACGGAAATAGACGATGCTGAGCATCGACCAAGCCGATATCATCCTGCACATGGACACCCGCCAGCTCGAGTACTTCGTCGCGGTCGCCGACGAACGCAGCTTCACCCGCGCCGCCGAGCGTGTGTACGCGGCGCAGTCGACCGTCTCGGCCGGCATCCAGAGCCTGGAACGCGAGCTCGGGGCGCCGCTGTTCGAGCGGGATGCGCACGGCGTGCGGCTGACCGACACGGGCGAGGCCGTCCTCACCGAGGCGCGCAACGGCATCCAGGCGGTCGAGCGGATGCGCGAGCTCGCGGATGCTCAGGGGCCGCTCCGCGGGACCGTCCGCGTCGGCATCTTCACCAACCTCCGCAGTATCGACCTGCCCGGGATCATGGGGGAGTTCCATCGACGGCACCCGCACGTCGACCTCCGGCTCGGTCCGTCGCCGGGCGGCTCCACGGGCCTGGTGGAGGAGGTGCGCCAGGGGCGGGTCGACATCGCCTTCCACGGCCTGCCCGATGCGGTGCCGGACCTCGTGACGCGGCACCTCGTCGTCTCGCCGTTCCTCGCGGTCCTGCCGGAGGCGCATCCCCGTGCCGGAGACCGGGAGGTCTCGCTGACCGACCTCGCCGACGAGCCGTGGGTGGATTCGCGGGCCGGCTTCGGGAACCGCGTCACGCTCGACCGGGCGTTCGCCGCCGCGGGGCTCACCCGCCGCATCCCGACCGAGCTGGCCGATCTGGGCGAGATCCCGCGGTTCGTCGCCGCCGGACTCGGGGTGGCGGCCCTGCCCGAATTGACGATCATCCCGGCGGAGGGGGCGGTGGTGCGTCCGCTGCGGGAGCCCGTCGGCTGGCAGCTGAACGCGATCGCGCGCCCGCGTCCCGGCCGTGCCGCGGAGGCGTTGCTCGCCCTGCTCGCCGAACGCATCCGCCGCGCCTGATCGGGGATCGCCCGCACCTCTTCCCGGGGCCTCCGGGATGCGCCAGACTCGGCGCGGGGAGGTCAGGTGGGCGAAGACGAGCACTTCACAGCGCAGCTGCGCGAGGAGCTGCGCCATCGGGTCCGCCCCATGCGCGGCCGGGATCCGAAGGAGCGGGGTCGCACGACCACCCCCCTGGAGTTGCTCTACGACCTGACCTACGTGGTGGCCTTCGCCGCCGCCTCCGACATGCTCGCCGAGCAGCTCAGCCACGGCGACATCTGGCCCGCCCTCGGCGCGTACATCTTCGCCGTGTGGGCGGTGAGCTGGGCCTGGCTGAACTTCACCTGGTTCACGTCGGCCTACGGCAACGACGACCTGCTCTTCCGCATCGCGACCATCGTCCAGATGGTCGGCGTGCTCGTCCTCACCTACGGCCTCCCGGTGAGCTTCGAGCGGGCCGCGCACGGCGAGAGTCCGAACAACCTGCTGATGGTGATCGGCTACATCATCATGCGCGTCCCGCAGATCCTGCTCTGGCTGCGGGCGGCACGCGAGGACCCGGACCACCGCAGCAACGCCCTCTCCTACGTCGTCATCATCTCGATCGCACAGGTCGGCTGGCTGCTGACGGCGATCGTTCCGCTGCCCGTCGGCGTCACGGTGACCGCGCTGATCGTCCTGGCGCTGTTCGAGATGGTCGCGCCGGTGGTCGCCACGCGCAGCTACGGCTTCTCGCCCTGGAACGCCGGTCATCTCGCGGAGCGCTTCGCCCTGCTGACGCTGATCACGATCGGCGAGGTGATCGCCGGGACCACCGCGGCCGTCGGCGCGCTGACCCAACAGGTGGGGTGGTCGCCGGAGGCGGTGCTCATCGCGGCTTCCGGGCTGGTGACGGCCGCGGCCGTCTGGTGGACGTACTTCCTGGTGCCGTCGCGCGCGATCCTGGAGCGGCGTCCCGAGCGCGCGTTCGGCTGGCGGTACGCCCACCTGGCGCTGTTCGGCTCGATCGCCGCCATCGGGGCCGGCCTGCACCTCACGACCATCGCGGTCGAGAAGGGCGGGGTCTCCCTGCTCGGCATCGCCCTCGCCCTCGCGGTGCCGCTCGCGACGACCATCGTGCTGATCTTCCTGACCTGGAGCGTGCTCCTGCGCTCGTTCGACTTCACGCACGTCCCCCTGCTCCTGATCACGCTCGCGCCGCTCGCGGCGGCCGTGGTCGTGGGCGCGGTGACCCGTCCCGGTCAGTCGATCGACCTGGAGCAGCCGGGCTCGCTGACGACGCTCAGCCTCGTCGTTGGACTGGTCGCCCTCGGCGCGGTCGTCGAGGTCGTCGGCCACGAACTGGTCGGCTTCGGGCACACGCTGCGCGCGTGGCGGGCGGACCGATCCGGGTTCGCGCGCGACTCAGCCGGCGGACCGCCCCGGATCGCGGGCGGTGACGGAACCGCGCGCTCCTGAGTCCGGCTCGTCGGCGTCCCGGCGCTCACCGCGAGTCTTCAGGAGGCTCGCGGCCGCGGCGACGGCGATGGTCACGCCGATGAAGACGAGCGAGAACCAGGTCGGGATCTCGGGGATCCACTCGACGTGGTGTCCGCCGTTGATGAACGGCAGCTCGTTGACGTGCAGGGCGTGGAACACGAGCTTCACCCCGATGAAGGCGAGGATGACCGCCAGTCCCTGCGAGAGGTAGACGAGTCGCTCGAGCAGTCCGCCGATCAGGAAGAACAGCTGGCGGAGGCCCATCAGCGCGAAGGCGTTCGCCGTGAACACGATGTAGGCCTCGCTGGTGAGCCCGTAGATCGCCGGGATGGAGTCCACCGCGAAGACGACGTCGATGAGGCTGATCGCGACGATGGTGAGCAGCATCGGAGTGACGAACCGGCGGCCGTCCTTCTTCACCGTGAGGCGGTCGCGGTTGTACTCGTCGGTCACCGGGAGGTGGCGGCGGACGAACCGCATCAGGCGGTTGTCGGAGGGGTCGGAGTCATGCGATCCGAACGCCTGGCGCCAGGCCAGGAAGAGCAGCAGCGCGCCGAAGAGGTAGAACACCCACGAGTAGTTGTCGATGAGCGTCGCGCCGACGGCGATGAAGGCGCCGCGCAGGATGAGCGCGATGATGATGCCGATCATCAGCACCTTCTGCTGGTAGGCCTTCGGCACCGCGAAGGCCGACATCACGAGCAGGAAGACGAACAGGTTGTCGACCGACAGCACCTTCTCGGTGAGGTAGCCGGCGAAGTACTCGCCGCCGTAGGTCCAGCCGGACACCATGCCGATGCCGACACCGAACAGCAGAGCCAGGCCGATGTAGAAGGCGGACCAGCGCGCCGACTCGCCGATGCTCGGCTCATGCGGCTTGCGGACATGCGCGAAGAACTCGTAGACGAAGAACGCGATCGTGATCGCGATCGTGATGATCCAGATGAGCGGGGTGACCTGCACCGGGACTCCAAGGGGGTAGGCGGAACGTCTGCCCAAGGTCTCCTCCGCCCCGACGAGGTCGGGACCAGTGGCCCGGGATGCGATGGCGCATCCGTATTGACGGGCTCAGTGCGAAGCGGGAGTACTCCCCTTGTGTCCTCCGATCCTATCGGCGCCGAGCCTGGTGAGACTCTGGGAATCCGGTTGGAGCCGCGCTCACAGGTCGAGCCCGGTGTGCTCGCGCAACGCATCCACGAGCCGGTCCTGGAAGCCCTCGTCTCCGACGGAGGGATGCGGTCGCTGCTGCCGCTGGTGGTGCCAGTACGCCGAGGTCCGGGTCGCCGGATCCTCCCCCTCGGCCAGCCAGACCTGCGTGCGGTGGCCGAGTTGGAGGTCGTCCGGGGCGCCGCGGCCGCCCATGCGCGTCGGCACCCAGCCGGGGTCGACCGCGTTGCTGAAGACCCCGGGGCGAAGCCGGGGGAGCGCTGCCGCGAGTGTCGTGACCAGCAGTTTGCTGTCGGAGTAGGAGGCCGTCGTTGTGAGCCCGTCCCAGTCGAGGCCGTCGAGCCGGGGATGCCCTCCCCGGTGCATCCCGCTGCTCAGGTAGACCACGCGCTCGGCGGGCACGAGGGCCGTCAGCACATAGGGCGCCACGACGTTGACGGGCAGGATGCCGCGACCGTCGATCACGCCCGCATTGTGGATGACGGCATCCACCCCGCCCGCCTCGGCCACCGCGGCGGCCAGCGCGCGCACCTCCGACGGGTCGGACAGCTCGGCTGGGATGATCACGGCCTGCTCGCCGAGCACCCGCCGCAGGTCGCCTGCGCGCTCGAGGCTCCGCGCGTGGCCGAGGACGGTGTGCCCGTCCTCGGCCAGTTCGCGGGCCGCTCCGAGCCCCAGTCCGCTTCCCGCGCCGGTCACCAGAACCCTCGCCATGCTGAGCCCCCTCCGTCACCGTTCAGGCTACGACGACCGCCCCCACCGCTTCCAGGATCATCTCCGCGACCGGGCCGGGCTGCGACACGCTGAGCGCGTGCGATCCGCCCGGGACCTCGCGCACGCCACGCGCCTGCGCCCGCTCGGCCCCCGCGCGGTGCTCGGCGACCGGGATGTTGAGGTCGGCGTCGCTGAAGACGCACCAGGTCGGCACGGTCTTCCAGGCGGGCGTCGCGGCGGCGAGACCCTCGGTGAGGGCCGCCTGGGTCACCGGGCGCTGGGTGGCCGCCATCAGCGCGGCGGTGCGCTCGTCCACATCGGCGGCGAACTGGTGGTGGAAGGCGTCGGGACGGATGACGAGGTCGACGTTCCCATCGGAGAGCGGATGCGGCTCCAGCGCGTCCGCGAGGGTGCTGCCCGGGAACTCCGTGGACAGGTCGAATGCGGTCTTCCCGTGCTCCGGCACGAACGCGTTCACGTAGACGAGGCCGACGACGGATTCGTTCTCCGCGCCGGCCTCCGAGATGACGAGGCCGCCGTAGGAGTGACCCACGAGGACCACCGGGCCGCCGACCCCGGCGATCACGTCTCGGACGTACGCGGCGTCTCGCGCCAGGCCGCGAAGCGGGTTGGCCGCGGCGATGACACGGACCGACTGCTCATGCAGCCGCTCGATGACGCCGTTCCAGCTCGAGGAGTCGGCGAAGGCGCCGTGCACCAGCACGACGGTGGGTTTCTGGTCGGTCATGGGGATGTCCTTTCCGGTTGGAGACGCCACTCGCGGCGCCTGCAGCTAGGACCGGATGGCCGTCCCGGGCGTGACAGACGCGCACGGATCAGGACCATTCGGTGAGCTTGGCCGGGTTGGCCACGACCCAGACGTGGTCGACCGCCCCCGGTCTGCCGCTCAGCGCGACGACCGCGACGGCCCGGCCGGCGCGGAATGCCAGGAGTCCAGGGCCGCCGTTGACCGCACGCAACTCCAACCGCAGGGATGCCGGGTCGCCGAGCGTGCGGCGCAGCAGGGTCAGCGCCGCCGCGATCCCGGGCACGGACGCCGGTGGCCCGCCCGCCCGCTCGCCCGGGCGGCCCTGCTCCTCGCAGCCGGCGCCGGTGTCGACGACGACGCACACGCCGCCCCCGAGCAGCCGTGCGAGCGTCCACGCATCGTCGGCCAGGTAGGCGTCGCGGAATCCCCTGACGAGCGCGGCGCGGCCGCGGTCACGCCGCACCCGCCGCCCGCGTCGTCCCGGGGTGCGCCATCGCCTCATCCGTTCGTCCTCCAGCGTCGTCGCCGGCCGCTCCGCCGACCGCCTCGCCGACCGCGGCCGGTCCGTCCGCCGGTTCCAGGCGGTCCTCGAAGTACACACGCGACAGCGCGGCGCGCACGCGCTCGCTGAGCCGGAGTCGTCCATCCTCGTCGGGTCGCGCCCGGAAGCTGTGCGCGGCGGTGGGGCCGGCGAGGCGGGGGACTTCGTCCGCATCCACGGTGCCGTGCAGCTCGACGTACTCGCCGCCGGGCAGCCGGACGATGCGGCCCGACTCGTACCCGTGCAGCAGGATGTCGCGGTCGCGCTTCTGCAGCGCGAGGCACACCCGCCGGGTGAGGACGACCGCCACGACCGGTCCGAGCACGACGAGCGCCTGATACGAGGCGACCACCGATTCGACCGAGAGATGGAAGTGCGTGGCCACCAGGTCGGCGCTCCCCGCTCCCCACAGCGCCGCATAGAAGACGATCCCCGCGACGCCGACTCCTGTGCGGGTGGGCTCGTTGCGCGGCCGGTCGAGCAGGTTGTGGTCGCGATGGTCGCCGGTGACCCACTCCTCCACGAACGGGTAGACCGCGACGGCGAGCAGGAACAGCCCGACAACGGCGAGCGGGATGAGGATTGCGAGCGTCCAGGTGCGCCCGAGCCACTCGAACTCCCACCCGGGCGGGACCAGGCGCAGGGCGCCGTCGAGGAACCCGGTGTACCAGTCGGGCTGGCTCCCGGCGGAGGCGTCGGCCGGCGACGACGGTCCGTACAGCCACACGGGGCTGACGGTGACGGTCGCGGCGATGAGGACGATCGCCCCGGTCGCGATGGCGAGCAGGCCTCCGGCGCGTGCGGCGAGCTCCGGCAGCACCGGGACGCCGACGATCCGGTCCTCGGTACGGCCCGGGCCGGCGAACTGCGCCGGCTTGGTCACGTAGGCGCTCCGCCACCGGGCGGCCAGCAGCAGCACGAGCAGCACGGGGACCACCGCGACGTGGATCGGGTACAGGTTCTCGATGATCCGCCCGGGGAACTCACCGCCGAACAGCAGGGCCGACAGCCAGGTACCGGCGACGGGGATGCCGAGGACGATCCCTTCGACGATCCGCAGCCCCGTGCCCGAGAGCATGTCGTCGGGGAGTGCGTAGCCGCTCCATCCGCCCAGCAGCGCGACGAGCAGGATGCCGAAGAGCAGCAGCCAGGACAGCCGGCGCGGCCGGCGGAAGGCGCCCGTGAAGAACGAGACCGCGAGTTGCAGCATCACCGCGGCGGGCAGCAGCAGTGCGGCCCAGTGGTGCGCCTGACGCAGTAGCAGTCCGCCCGGGAACTCGAACGAGATCGCGAGGGTCGACCGGAAGGCCTTCGACATCTCCGCGCCCGCGAGCGGGAGGTACGGACCGTCGTAGGTGACGCGGGTGCTCGACGGCGTGTACACGAACATGAGGACGAACCCGGTGACGAACAGCACGACGATGCAGGCGAGCGCGATCACGCCGAACATGCTGGTCCAGTGCAGCGGCACGCGGCGGCTGCGCAGCTCGCCGGCGAGCGCGGCCGCGCGCCGGCCGGCCGACGTTCCGGACAGCACCCGCCCGGCGCGTGCGGTGAACGAGACGCGAGGCCTCCGGTCGACGTTCATCGCGGGCTCCCGGCGGTCTCGGGCTCGGCATCCGCCGGGCGCTCCTGGACCGGCCGCGTCCCGCCGAGGAACGCGCGGCGCGGATGCTGTACCGAGAGCAGCGAGATGATGTCGCGTCCGAAGACGACGGCGCTCGCCCAGACCAGCAGGACCCGCACCTTGCGCTCCCAGGTCGGGATGGCGAGCACGTGGTATCCGCGGTGCATCACCCAGGCGAGGAAGCCGGTGATCACGATCCCGCGCCACTGGAAGATGCCCTTCCCGAGCCCGAGCGTCGCGACCACGCCGAGACTGTGGTGCACGTAGTCCGTGGGCTCCTCGCCGCGCAGCGTCGCCACGATGTTCTTGGCCAGGCGCTTCGCCTGCCGCACGGCGTGCTGCGCGTTGGGGACGGTGAGGGCGCCCTCGATCGGCGACGCCAGATCCGGCACGGCGGCGTCGTCGCCGGCGGCCCAGGCATCCGGGACGATCCCCTCGGGCGTGGCCACGCGCAGGTCCGCGCGGACCGTGACCGAACCCCGCGCGGTCACCGGCAGGTCGGTGCGGTTGGCGACGACCGGGTTGGCGCCGTTGCCGGCCGTCCACACGATCGTGTGCGCATCGAACTCCTCGCCGGTCGAGAGCACCAGGTGGCCGCCGTCCGCCGAGATCAGCTGCGCGCCGAGATGGATGTGCGCCCCGCGCTGCTCCAGCGACCGCACCACCCAGCGACCCGGCTCGTCCGTGACCTCGGGCAGGATGCGGTCCCGCGCCTCCACCAGGTGGAACGCCAGGTCGGAGAAGCGCAGCTCCGGGTACGACTTCAGCAGCGCCGTCGCCAGCGACAGCAGCTCGCCGAACCCTTCGACGCCCGAGAAGCCGCCGCCGACGAAGGCGACCGTCAGCAGCCGCGACCGCTCCGGTCCGGGAGGGAGCACGGACGCCCGGTCGAAGGCGTCGAGGAGGCGGTCGCGGATGGCCACCGCCTCCTCGACATGCTTCATCCCGATCGCGTTCTCGATCACCCCCGGGATGGGGAAGGTGCGCGTCACGGCGCCCGCGGTGACCACGATGATGTCGTAGCCGAGCTCGAACGCATCCCCATCCTGCGGCTGCACCACGACGGTCTTCGACGAGTGGTCGATGCGGGTGACGGACGCGTGGATGAGGCGCGCTCGCCGCAGGTGGCTGCGCAGCGAGATCGCCGCGTGACGCGCCTCGATCGAGCCGGCCGCGACCTCGGGGAGGAACGGCTGATAGGTCATGTACGGCCGGGGGTCGATCACGACGATCTCGGCCTCGTCCCGCCGGAGCGTCTTCTCCAGCTTCCATGCAGTGTAGAAACCGGCGTAGCCGCCGCCCACCACGAGGATCCGGCGCATGGTGTGCCTCCTGTCTCACCTGACTGGTGCGTTCACCAGCTATGACAAGACAGGCCGCCCGTTTGTGACAGCCGCGATCAGGCGGGGACGGGCATGCGCTCCAGCTTCTCGGGATTGAGCACCCACTGGAGCCGGCGGATGCCGTCCGGAGTGACGTCCAGCGTCAGGAACGCCACCAGCGCGCCGTCGCGGACGAGCACCGCAGCGGGGGCGCCGTTCGCCTCGACGATGTGCACGGTCCCCTCCCAGAACCGGCCGTGGAACGCGTGCAGGTACTTGGCCACGGTCTCCGGCGTGAACACCGGGATCCTAGAGGCGCGCGCCAGGCCGCCGCCGTCGGCGTAGCTGACGATGTCGGCCGTGAACATCCGCTCCAGCTCGCCGATGTCTCCGGACTTCGCGGCCTCGAGGAAGGCCTCGAGCATCCGCTTCTGCTGCGCATGGTCGACCTCGCGCACGTCCCGCTCCTCGGCGAGGTGCTTGCGCGCCCGGCTGACCAACTGGCGGGCAGAGGCTTCCGATCCCTGGATGATCTCGGCGATCTGCCCGTAGGGATAGTCGAACGCCTCGCGCAGGACGTAGGCCGCGCGCTCCGTCGGCGTCAGCTTCTCCAGCAGGACGAGCACCGCGAACTCCAGCGCCTCCCCGCGCTCTGCACCCAGAAGCGGGTCGGCGCTGGTGTCGACCGGCTCGGGAAGCCACGGCCCGATGTAGGTCTCGCGCCGCACCCGCGCCGACTGCGCCTGGTTGATGGCCAGCCGCGTCGCCGTGGTCGCCAGGAACGCCGCGGGTTCGCGGACCACCGAGCGGTCGGTCTGCTGCCACCGCTCCCAGGTGTCCTGCACGATGTCCTCGGCATCCGCCACCGTTCCGAGCATCCGGTACGCGATGCCGAACAGGCGGGGGCGCACGGCCGCGAAGGTTCGCGCGGCCGCGTCCAGATCATCGTGGTGCTTCGTCTCCCCGGGCATGGTCAGATGCTAGCGAGCGTTCTCCAGCCAGCGGGAGTAGGTGATCCGGCCGAATCGCTGGTCCGTGACCGCCGGGTCGTTGCCCGGCGTGAGCGACCGGTCGTCGACGGTGCCGCCGAAATACCCGGCGCTCGGTTCGGTCACGACCGTGCGACTGTCGCCGGTCGCGGCGAACAGCCGCCTTGCGGCATCGTCGAGCCGCAGCGGCTCCGGTCCGGCCAGCTCGACGATGCCGTCCAGCGGCTCGGCTGCGGCTACCTCGGCGAGCGCCTCCGAGACGTCGGCCGCTGCGATGGGCTGCATGAGCACATTCGACAGCACCGTGGTCCCGTCCTTCGTGCCGCCATCCGCCAGTGGGCCGATGAACTCGAAGAACTGGGTCGCCCGCACGATGCTGAACGGGATGCCGCTCTCGCGCACGATGCGCTCCTGCGCGACCTTCGCCCGCATGTAGCCGATATCGGGCAGACGGTCGGCGCCGACGATCGAGAGGACGACGTGGTGGCGGACTCCGGCATCCTTCTCGGCGGCGACCAGGTTGCCGGTGGACCGCTCGAAGAACTCCAGCACCGGGCCGTCCTCGAACGACGGCGCGTTCGGAGTGTCGACCACGACGTCGGCGCCGCGCAGCGCCTCGGCCAGCCCGTCGCCGCGGACGGTGTCCACCCCGGTCGAGGGAGAGGCGGCGACGGCGTCGTGCCCCTGCTCCTGCAGCAGCTCGACGACCCTGCGGCCGATCAGCCCGGTTCCTCCGATGACGACGATCCTCATGACGTTCTCCGTTCCCGGCCCGCGGTCCGTCCGCGCGCTCGATGACTACGACCGGACAGCGGGCGCGTCTGTGACAGCGGGCGCGTCTGTGACAGCGGGCGCGTCTGTCACAGCCGGCGCGTCCATCCGGTCCTAGCTACCGGGGCCGCGCGGTGCGGTCGTTCCGACAGCTGGAGGAGAGAGAACCATGAAGATCGTCGTCATCGGAGGAACCGGGCTGATCGGCTCGAAGGTGGTCGCGAAGCTGACCGAGCACGGCCACGAAGCGGTTCCGGCCTCACCGAACTCGGGCGTGAACACGCTGACGGGCGAGGGGGTGGATGCGGCGCTCGCCGGGGCGGACGTGGTCGTCGACGTCTCCAACTCGCCCTCGTTCGAGGAGAAGGCCGTCATGGACTTCTTCACCACGTCGACCAACACCCTCATCGCCGCGGAGCGCGCGGCCGGAGTGAAGCACCACGTCGCCCTCTCGGTCGTGGGGACCGAGCGGATGACGGACAGCGGCTACATGCGCGCCAAGGTCGCCCAGGAGGTCCTCATCCGGGAGTCGGGCATCCCGTTCACGATCGTGCACGCGACGCAGTTCTTCGAGTTCGTGAAGTCGATCGCCGACGCGGCGACGGACGGCGACACCGTACGGCTGGCACCCGTGTTTATCGCGCCGATGGCGGCCGAGGACGTCTCGACGGCGGTGGCCCGGGCCGCGGCCGGTTCCCCGGCCGGAGGCGTGCACGAGGTGAGGGGCCCGGAGGAGTTCCGCCTCACCGAGCTGATCGCGCGGGGCCTGCAGGCGCGGGGAGACGCCCGCACCGTCGTCGCCGACCCGGATGCCCGCTACTTCGGCGCACACCTGTCCGACCGCGAGCTCGTTCCCGCACCGGACGCCGAGGTGTACCCGACGACCTTCGAGCAGTGGCTCGACGCGCAGGTCGGCGCGCTCCGCTGATGTCGATCGCGGAGCGGGTGTCGGCCCTGCGCACCACCAGCCGGCGGCGGACGGTCGGGCAGCTGGGCGCGGCGGCATCCGCCCGCGACTTCCGCCGGCTGCGCTCCCTGCTCGATCCGGCCGTCGCCGTCGTCGTGGATGCCGGGGAGCGCGCCGGGGTGGGCAAGCGGGTGGTGCGCGGCGTCGAGGACGCCTCCCTCCTGCTGACCCATGCCCTGTCGGCGCGGCCCGGGATGGTCGTCGCGGAGCGGCCGGTGAACGACCGCCCGGGCCTCCTCGTCAGCCGCGACGGCCGGCCGACCGCGGCCATCGCCGTCGATCTCAGCGGCGATCTCGTCTCCGTGGTGTGGGTGCGGCTCGACCCGGCGCCGCTCCGGCGCGGCCTGACGGTCTAGCCCGCGCGTGGGCAATACCCCTCACATCCGCGTCGCTGCGCCGGGTTGTTGGCGGGAACCCCCGGAGCCAGCGCGTGCCACGAGTCGTAGTGTCGGCCCTGCGTGGCCGGCACACGATGGCCGGCCCGGACGGGAGCTGCACCCATGAGCATCATCGACGACGCACTCAGCGCGAACGCCACCCTCGCCGACGGCTACGACTCCGAGCGCGGCAAACCGCCGGCGCCGCGGATCGCGGTCGTGACCTGCGCGGATCCCCGGCTCACCGCGGTCGTGCAGCTGATGGGGCTGCCGGATGCCGACGTCGACCTGATCCGCAACGTCGGGACCGTGATCGACGACGACGCCATCCGCTCGCTCATCGTCTCCACGCGCATGCTCGGCACCCGCGAGATCATGATCATCAACCACAACGACTGCGGGCTGTCCCGGTTCTCGGGCGATGAGCTCGCGCAGCGTCTGCGCACGGAGACCGGTTCCGCGCCGATCGCGCCCGTCACCTTCTACACGTTCACCGACGCGGAGCAGAACACCCGCGAGCAGATGCTGAAGGTGCGGTCGCACCCGTGGATCGCGGCGGACGTCCCCGTGCGTGGGTTCCTCTTCGACGTCGGCACGGGCCGGTTGAGCGAAGTGCAGCCCGAGTCGTCGACCGTCGGCTGACCAGCGCATGCCCAGCCGGGAGATGGATGCGGTGCTCGCCACGCTGAGACAGCGTCAGGCGGCGGCCGCCGATGCATCCGAGCCGCCGCTCGAGGAGCTGCGGGCCGGCTTCACACCGGCGGACGCACGGCACCCCATCCCGGACGACGTCCGGGTGACCGAGGTCAGCGCCGGTGGCGTGAGGGCGTATTGGCTCGACGCTCCGGGGGCCGACGCGGGACGCATCCTGCTCTTCCTGCACGGCGGCGGCTTCCAGCTCGGCTCTCTGGCCAGCGATGGCGAACTGGCGGCTCGGATGGGGCGGGCGGCCGGGATGCGCGTCCTCTTCGTGGAGTACCGGCTCGCGCCGGAGCACCCGTTTCCGGCGGCACTCGACGACGTCCGGGCTGCGTACGCCTGGCTGCTCGAAAGCCAAGGTCATGCCGCGTCCGCGCTCGCCGTGGCCGGCGACTCGGCGGGCGGAGGGCTGTCGGTCTCGCTGCTCGTGGCGACCCGTGACGCGGGTGGCCCGCTGCCGGCGGCGGCCGTGCTGATGTCCCCGACGGTCGACCTGACCAGCTCCGGTGCCTCGATGAGCGAGCGCGTCGACCAGGACCCCATCTCGTCGCCCGCGCTTCTCCGCACGCTGGCCGCCGACTACCTGGACGGGGCAGACCCGACGACGCCCCTGGCCTCCCCGCTGTTCGCGCCGCTCGACGGCCTGCCGCCGCTGCTGATCCAGGTGGGGACCGCCGACCTGCTCCTGAGCGACGCGCAGCGGCTGGTGGAGACGGCGACCCGAGCGGGAGTCGACGTGGCCCTGGAGATCGGGGAGGGACTCCCGCACGTGTACCAGTTGAACGCCGGCACGCCGGAGGCCGCGGACGCCGTGGAACGCGCGGGGAGGTTCCTGCGAGAGTGGACGCATGACGTACAGCCGCGCGGAGCTGCGTGAGTTCACCGGGAGGACGCTGCCCGACCTCATCGCCGAGCCGACGCGCCTGCTCATCGTCGGCATCAACCCCGGCCTCCTGACCGTCGCCGTGCAGGCGCACTTCGCACGGAGAGGCAACCGCTTCTACAAAGCCCTGTACCTGGCCGGGATCACCGACCACGTCATCGACGCGTCGGAGGGCTTCGACCCGGCCGACGTTCGTCAACTGAAGGAGCGCGGGATCGGCATCACGTGCATCGTGCCGCAGGCGACCGCGCGGGCGGACGAGCTCACGCCCGTTCAGCTCAGGGAGGGCGGAGCGGCACTCCGCGAGCGCGTTGCGGAGCTCGCGCCGAACGTGGTCGCCTTCCTCGGCATCACGGCCTACCGCGTCGCCTTCGACCGGCCCCGCGCAGTGGTCGGCCGTCAGCCGGAGGAGTGGGGGCGTTCCCAGCTCTGGGTGGCTCCCAATCCCAGCGGCCTCAACGCGCACGCGTCGCAGGACGACCTCGCTGCGGCGTACCGCGAGGTCGCCGTCGCCGCGGGGATCGAACCGTACCCGCGCTAGCCTCGCGTCATCGTGGGAACGCGCGGTACAGGATCGTCTGCAGCGGGATCGTCGTCGGTGCGGGCCCGTACTCGGCCTCCAGGCGCGCGGCGACCTCGGCGATGAGCGCATCCACGTCGCCGGAGCGCGCGCGCACCTGCTCGGAGACGGGGTTGCCCGCGATCACCCCGTCCGCGAAGTCCGCCCAGGAGGCGACGGGCGAATCGTACGGGAGCACATCGACGATGAGCTCCCCGAAGCCGGACTCCTGTGCGAGGTCGCGCAGCGGGTCGACGGCGCTCATGGAGAACGGCACGCGATAGAAGGTCGGCGGGTCGTCGGGGAAGGTCTCCTTCAGGAGCCCGTCGGTGATGGCGGCGAACCGGTTCTTCGCGTGGCTGTCCCAGACGCTGAACACGAACACGCCGCCGGGCGCGAGCACTCGGCGCGCTTCACGGAAGGCGGCGCCCGGGTCCGGCAGGAACATGATCCCGTACTGGCACGCCACCGCGTCGAAGCTCGCGTCCTCGAACGGCAGTTCCTGTGCATTGGCGACCTGGATGCGGGTCTCCGGCGGCAGCTTCCGGCGAGCGACCTGCAGCATCGCGTCGTTGAGGTCGGTCACGACGAGCTCGACGCCGGGGTTGTGCTCGAGGATCGCCGCCGACGAGATGCCGGTGCCCGCTGCCGCCTCCAGGACCCGGCGCGGATGCGTCAGGGCGACGGTCCGGCCGAGCACGTCGGCGTAGTGACGGAAGAGCACCGGCCCGAGGCCGGCGTCGTAGTGCTCGGGGATCGAGCCCGAGAAGCGCGTGGCGTCGTCTTTCACGGTGCGAGGCTACTGCGCGGGCGTCGATCCGGGAACGCTCGGTTCTGCCGCTAGGGTGGGCGGCATGCCCACCCGCGTGATCGTCATCGGCGCCGGCGTGGTCGGCGCTGCGGCGGCCTGGTCGCTGGCGCGTGAGGGCGCATCCGTGCTGCTGGTCGAGGCGTTCGAGCGCGGCCACGACCGCGGATCGTCCCACGGTGCGACACGCATCTTCCGGCACGGGTACGCCGAGGCCGACTACGTGGAGCTGTCCGTCCGGGCGCTGCAGGGCTGGAAGCACCTGGAGCGGGTGAGCGGCCGCCCGCTGCTGGACGCGACCGGCGCTGTCGACCACGGCGACCTCGCGGTGCTGAAGACGATCGCGCAGGCGCAGGATGCGGCGGACCTTCCCTGCGAGTGGCTCACCGCCGCCGAGGCGGAGGCCCGCTGGCCCGGCCTGCGGTTCGGGGACCACGTGCTCTTCAGCCCGGGCGGCGGGCGCCTGCACGCGGACGCGGCGGTGGATGCGCTGCTCGCTGCCGCCGAGGCCGCCGGCGCGGAGCTGCGCTTCGGGACGCGGGTCTCCGGAGTCGACGTGGACGGCGACGTGGACGGCGACGAGCGCGTCGTGGTGACGGCCTCCGACGGCACCCACACCGCCGACCGGGTGATCGTCGCGGCCGGATCCTGGACCCCCGGCCTCGTCGGGTCCTTGCTGGAAGCGCGAGGCGCATCCCTCCCGCCGGTGACGGTGACCGAGGAGCAGCCCGCCCACTTCCCGCTCCTCCCGGGAGCGGCGGACGACGAGAGCGTGTGGCCGAGCTTCGTGCACCATCCCATCGACGGCTCGGTTCCGAGCGCGTACGGCCTGCTGACCCCGGGCGAAGGCGTCAAGGTCGGCTTTCACGGGTACGGCCCGGCCGTCGACCCCGACCACCGCGACCGCACCATCGACCCGTCCCGGCTGCGCGACCTGCAGGACTACGTGGCCCGCTGGGTGCCCGGCGTCGACGCCTCCCTCCCCGCCGCCATCAGTTGCCTCTACGACAGCACCGAGCAGGAGGACTTCGTCCTCGACCGTGTCGGCCCGGTCGTCGTCGCGACCGGCTTCTCCGGCCACGGCTTCAAGTTCGGGCCCGCGCTGGGTGACGTCCTCGCGCGGCTCGCCCTGCACGGCGAGCGGGCAGCCCCGCGGTTCCGGCTGGCGGTGGCGGCACCCGACGCGGAGGCCGCGGCCGGGCCGTAGCCCTTCTGTTCTCGATATCGGCTGTGCAACCATAGGCTCGTCGAAGGACGGGGGAGCCGATGACGATGGATCCGGGGGCGGGGTCGGCCACGACCGTGGCAGCAGACAGGGGCCCGGACCGAGCGGATGCCGGGCCGCCGCTGCTCCGGCGTGCGAGGACGCTCATCCTCTGGGCCCTCGGCGCCGCTCTCGTCTACTCGATGGTGAACGCGTCGAAGGGTGCCTGCCCCGGCGGCTTCGGCACTGACGGCTTCGTCGATGCGTCCGGCACCCCCACCGATACGGCGCCGCAATGCATCACCCTCGCTCTGCATCCCAGTCCGGTGGTGTACCTGGCGATCGCGCTGACCGTCATCGTCGCGTTCTCACGCGCGGCACGCGCGGTCGACGTCGAGACGGCCCTCCGCCGCCTCAATCGGGGCGCCATCGTGGTCGTGGCCATCGTCGTCGTGTCGGCGGCCGTCTCGATCCTCTGGTTCGCGGCGACGCCCCAGCCGACCACCCCGGGAACCGTGTTCTTCCCGTTCCCCTTCGGGTCGGGAACCCTCACCGTCGCTCCGCTGGAGCCGGGCCCGGCCGGATGACGGTCCGACCGGGATCGGTGGTCGCGCTGCTCCGTGTCTCGGTCGCCGCGCCGGCTCTGGCTCTGGCGCTCGCACTCGCGGGGTGCACCGGCTCGAGTTTCCTCTCCCCGCACGCCTGTCTCCCGGGCCGGCTGTCCGTCGACCCTGCGGTGGTCGCTGCCGGCGGCAGCGTCACGCTCGCGAGCGGGCCGGCGCGATGCGACCTCGGCTACGAGCGCGGCCACACCTATTCGGTGAAGGTCATGCACCGGCAGCTCGCGTCACCTCCGACCGTGGTGGAGGTGGAACCGAGCGGACGGTTCTTGACGAGGGTCGTCATCCCCGAGTCGTTTCCGGCCGGCGACGCCGTCATCGTGGTGACCGGCAGCCCCTTCGACCGGTGTGCCGAGGAGGGGTACGGATCGTGCGCCGGCTATGCGGTCGACATCACCATCCGCTGACTCCCCTCACTGCAGGGCGGCGAGCAGCCCGCGGTAGTCCTCCCCGCACGCCGCGCAGTGCGCGAGGTGCACCGCGACGTCGGGGTAGCGGGCGCCGGGGTCCGCTCCGGTGAGGGCGAGGTCGGCGAAGACGTGCATGAGCGACATCGTCTTCGCACAGCCGGCGTCGGCCGCCTCGGTGTCCAGGAACCGGCGGAGCCGGTCGTGAGCGCTCATGTCACCCCCTCGTCGTCGTCCAGATAATGATGAGTGACAAGGTAGCCCCGTAACTTCCGTCTGGCGTCGAAGAGTGTCTTGTAGAGGGCGCCGCGAGTGGTCTTGCGCGCGACGGCGAGAGCATCCAGCGGAACGCCCCGGACCACCACCTCGAGCAGCACCTCCCGCTGTCGCCGGGTGAGCAGGGTGTCGATGGCCTCCTGCAGTGCAGCGAGGAGGTCGCGTGCCGCGCCCGCTTCCTCGGGCGAGATGCCCAGGCGGTCGGGGAGGCGGTCCCACCCGGACGCGTCCAGCGACACCGTGGGCTGCTGCCAGAAGTGGCGGCCGACCTTCGACGAGACCTCGAAGATCGCGAACGTGTAGGCCCAGGTGGTGAACCGGCTGTCGCCGCGGAACTCGTGCAACCTCCTCAGGATGCCGACGACGGCATCCCCGGCGGCCTGGTGCGCGATGTCGTCGAGTTCGGGGCCGGAGAAGGGCAGCGACGGCGCGCGCCGCCGGACCTCGCCGCGGGCTACCCGGAGCAGCAGCGCGTAGAGGTGCCCCTCGGCAGATCGCTGGACGGCCCCACCGGAGGTGAGTGCGCGCCGCCACCCGTCGGTATCCGTTGGTGCATCGAGCGACGGGCGCCGGAACTCGGGCACCTCGTCGCCGACACTCATGGGGTCGATGCTACGGCGCGAAGATCGCACCGAGGTTCCGTGTCGGTTTTCATCGCGATTCGGTAAGGATCCGAGGCGAGCGGCCACTAACCGGTCGAGCGCCCGTTTGAACGGCGCGCTCGGCATCCGGTGCCGCTCCGGCGCCGTCCATCGAAGGACCGAAGGAGAACCATGAGAACCGCACTTCGTCTCGCCCTCGCGTCGGCGGCCGCCGTCGCCGCGACCGCGCTCTTCGCCGCCCCCGCGCTGGCTGCGCCATCCCCGTCCGACGCGTCACCCGACTTCGGCGGCCGCGCGTCGTCCGCCGTCTTCGTGCAGACCGACGGGGTGAACGGCAACGCCGTCGTCGCCTACGACCGTGGCCCCGGCGGGTCGCTGAACCCCGCCGGGACGTACCCGACCGGCGGCCTCGGCGGCGTCCTCACCGGGTCCGTCGTGGATCACCTCGCCTCTCAGGGCTCGCTCGTCTATGACCGGGGCCTGCTGTATGCGGTGAACGCCGGCAGCAACACCGTCACGGTGTTCGCGGTGCACGGCGACCACCTGATCCGGCGCCAGGTCATCGGCTCCGGAGGGGCGTTCCCGGTGAGCGTGACCACGCACGGAGGTCTCGTGTACGTGCTCAACGCGCGCAATGGAGGATCGGTGCAGGGATACGTGCGCGTCGCCGACTTCCTCGTCCGGGTCCCCGTCTGGAACCGGCCCCTGGGCCTCGACCCGTCGCTGACACCCGAGTTCACGCACACGCCGGGACAGGTCGCCTTCACCCCTGACGGTTCGAAGCTGGTGGTCACCACGAAGGCGAACGGAAGCGCCGTCGACGTGTTCGGAGTGGACAGGCTGGGCGGGCTCTCGCAGCATCCGGTATCGAACGTGCTGTCCGGCGCCGTGCCGTTCGCGGTGACGTACGACGCGGGAGGACACCTCGTGATCGCGGAGGCGGGCACCAACTCCGTCGCGACCTTCACGATCGCGCCGAGCGGCACCCTCACGCCGATCGCCGCAGCCGCGACCGGTCAGGCGGCCACCTGCTGGATCGCCCGCGACGGCGCGCTGCTCTACGCATCCAACGCCGGCAGCGCCTCGCTCTCCGGCTACGCGGACCCGGGAGCCGGAACGCTCACGGCCGTCGGCACGACCCCGACCGGACCGGGAACGGTGGATGCGGCAGCCTCGTCCGACGGACGGTTCCTGTACGTGCAGACCGGCGGAAACGGAGGCGTCGACGAGTTCCGCGTGAACCCGGACGGCAGCCTGACGAGCGTCGGCTCGGTCGTCGTGCCGGGCGCCGTCGGCGGGGAGGGGATCGCCGCGCTCTGACGGACGGGTCGCTCCGCGCGCCGGCCCGGTCGGTCGGCGCGCGGGGCATTCGGCGCGCGGCTGGCGTTGCTTCCGGGATCGGGTCCACGTTTCACTGCTCGCGCCGCGCTTCTAGCGCTCGGCGGCGCGGGCGGCATCTGCGACGGGGCGAAGCGCCTCCATCACCTCCGGCGGTAGCACCAGCTCGCCCGCTGCGATGTTCTCGGCGAGGTGGTCGGCGTTCTTGGTCCCGGGGATGAGCAACGTGCCCTCGTACTGACCCAGCAGCCAGGCGAGTCCGAGCTGCGAGGGCGTCACTCCTACCTGGGACGCCGCGGAGATCACGGCGTCCTGCTCGGTCACCTTCGGCATCCCCGGGAAGGCGCCTCCGAGCGGGAAGTAAGGGGCCCACGCGATCGACTCCGCGCGTACGAGTTCGAGCACCGGCTCGCTGGATGCGTCGACGAGGCTGTGCGCGTTCTGAACAGCGGCGAGCCCGATCGGGATCGCCGCCTCGACCTGGTCCCGGCTCACGTGGCTGAGCCCGATCGCGGCCAGCTTGCCTTCGTCCCTGAGTGCCGCGAGTTCGGCGAGTTGATCTTCGAGGGGGACGAGCTGGTCGCCTGAGGCCGCGATGCCGGGGGCGACGTCGAGGCGACGGAGGTAGACGAGGTCGATGCGGTCGAGCCCGAGCTGCTGCAGGTTGGCCTCCACGTTCTCCCGCAGCTCCTCCGGCTTCTGGGTGGGGCGGAGGTGGGCATCAGGGTCGTGCACCGCGCCGATCTTGGTGGCGACCACGACGTCTTCCGTGCGCCCGCGGATCGCGTCGCCGATCGCGCGGTTGATCGCACCCGCCGCGTAGAACTCGGCGGTGTCGATGTGGTTCACGCCGCGGTCGAGGACATCGCGGAGGAACGCGACGGCGTCCGCGTGGCTCATCGAGAGGCGGTGCACGTCGCCGAGTTGCATGGCGCCATAGCCGACGCGGCGGACCGGCTTTCCGGCGAGGTGTGTGAGAACGGTCATGTCGACCCCTCCATCGTGCGAGAATCGGTCAAACGGAATCTGTTCCGTTTCATGGGCCCAGCTAAACGGAAGAGGTTCCGGTTGTCAATGTCCGCGAGCGAGAAGCCCGCCCTCCGCGCCGACGCCGCGCGCAATCGGACGAAGATCCTGGCTGCGGCGCGGCGGCTCTACGAGGAGTCGGGGGAGGCGGGTCCCGAGCAGGTCGCGCGGGCCGCCGGCGTCGGGGTCGGCACGCTGTACCGGCACTTCCCGAACCGGGAGGCGCTGGCGGCGGCCGTGTACGAGGACGAGCTGGAGCAGGTCGCCGTCGCCGCCTCCGAGCTGCTGCGGACCCACCCTCCCGTGGAGGCGCTCCGGCTGTGGATGGATCGGTTCGCCCGCCGGTTCGACATGAAGCGTGCGATGGGGGACGCGGTCTGGTCCCTTGTCCGCGGCGGCACGGTGACCGCGGACAGGTCGCGGGCGCGCCTGGCCGAAGCCACGCAGGTGCTGGTCGAGGCAGGGATCGAGAGCGGAGAGCTCCGCACTGACATCCGGGGCGAGGACATCGTGGTGGCGCTCGTCGGCATCTGCGTCACGTGCCCCGACGCATCCCAGCGCGAGCAAGCCTCGCGCCTGATGGACCTGCTGCTGGCCGGACTGATCGCGCCCAGCCGCGTCTTTCGTCTCTAGACGGTCGCCCGCCGCGCGGCGAGACTTGCGGCAACGACACTCCGACGAAGGGGATGAGAATGCAGCAGAACGACCCGTCAGGTTCAGTCCGTGAAGCGCATCGCACACTGAGCGAGCATCTCCCGTTCGATGACACGACCGACTTCGACAACGCCGAGCGAGGATGGCTCGGGTCTCTCGATGACTCGGCGATCCAGAACGAAGCCGGCGACGTCGTGTGGGATGCTTCGACTTTCGCCTTCCTGGACGGGGACGCACCGGAATCGGTGAACCCCAGCCTGTGGCGGCAAGGCAAGCTGGTGCTGAAGAACGGCCTGTTCGAGGTCGCTGACGGCCTCTACCAGGTACGCGGCCTGGATCTGTCGGTGATGTCGTTCATCGAGGGCGACACGGGCGTGATCATCGTCGACCCGCTGCTGACGAAGGAGACCGGTGCTGCCGCGCTCTCCTTGTACCGCAAGCACCGCGGCGACCGGCCGATTCACGCGGTGATCTTCACGCACAGCCACCTGGACCACTTCGGAGGCGTGCTCGGTATCATCAGCGCTGAGGATGTCACCGAGGGCCGCGTGCAGGTGATCGCCCCGTCCGGCTTCCTGGAGCACGCGATCTCCGAGAACGTCTACGCCGGAACCGCGATGGCCCGCCGCGCCGGGTACATGTACGGGGCAGTGCTGGACCGCAGCCCCAAGGGACAGGTCGGCGCGGGCCTCGGACTCACCCTCTCCACCGGTGAGACGACCCTGCTGGTGCCCTCGCTCGACGTCGGCGCGACCGGTGAGACGCACACGATCGACGGCGTGGACATCGAGTTCCAGATGGCGCCGAACACCGAGGCGCCGTCCGAGATGCACTTCTACGTGCCCCGCTACAACGCCCTCTGCATGGCAGAGAACGCCACTCACAACCTTCACAACCTGCTCACTCTGCGCGGCGCTCTCGTCCGGGACCCCCATGAGTGGTCGCGGTACCTGAACGAAGCGATCGAACGCTACGGCGACAAGGCCGACGTCCTCTTCACCTCCCACCACTGGCCCACCTGGGGCAAGGACAACATCCTGCATTTCCTGCGGGTGCAGCGCGACCTCTACGGATACCTCCACGACCAGACCCTGCGGCTTCTGAACCAGGGACTCACCGGCGCGGAGATCGCCGAGGAGATCACCCTCCCGCCGTCGCTGGAGAAGGAGTGGAGCACGCACGGCTACTACGGCTCCGTCTCCCACAACGTGAAGGCGATCTACCAGCGCTACCTCGGCTGGTTCGACGGCAACCCCGCCCGACTGTGGCCGCACCCGCCGAAGCAGCAGGCCGAACGTTACGTGAAAGCGCTCGGCGGTACTGATCGAGTGGTCGAGCTCGCGCAGGATGCGTATGACGAAGGCGACTACCGCTGGGCCGCGACCCTTCTCGACCACGCCGTGTTCGCCGAACCCGACAATGCGTCGGCCAAAGGCCTGTACGCGGACACGCTCGAGCAGCTCGCCTACGGCTCCGAGAACGCCACCTGGCGCAACTTCTTCCTCTCCGGAGCGACCGAGCTCCGCGACGGAAACTTCGGGACACCGACCACCGCCTCGGCTCCGGCGGTGCTCGCCCAGCTCACCCCGGAGCAGCTACTGGACTCGATCGCCATCACCGTCAACGGGCCGAAAGCGTGGGACCTCGACCTGTCCCTGGACATCACGTTCAGCGACCTGCATCGCAGCTTCAACGTCGCCCTGAGCAACGGCGCCCTGATCTACACCGAGAAGGAACCGACCGGCGAAGCACAGCTGCACCTCACGCTCACCAAACCTCGATTCCTCGCACTGCTCGGAGGCGACACGTCAGCCGAAGGACTCACGGTTGACGGTGACGGCGGCGTGCTCGCCACGCTCACCGGCGTGCTCGAGCCGGGCGACCCGGACTTCAACATCGTTCTGCCATAGAAGGCCGAACTCTCGCCCCCCAAGAGGCGCCCAAGCCCGAGTGGCAGGAGAAAAGCCCGGGGCGCGCCTCAAGCGCAGTACGCGGACACAGAGCAGGAGTTCTACGGTGACCCGGCCGCGCCGACCCTCTGGTACGCGACCGTCCAAGACAAGTAACCGGTCGCTCGTTCCGCATGCTCACCTGCCGCCTGATCCTGGGTTCGCGGGTGACACGGTAGAACGACCGGGCGAGCGCCTTCACAAATCAGTGTTCGACGGAGTTCCCAGCGTTGCCGTTGTACCGTTCGAGGAGGCGGGCGAACTGCTCGATCTCCTCCTCCGTCCACTCGGCGAACCGTTCGGTCATGTCCCGGTGCAGCAGTTCCGCGGCCGAGGTGAGCACGCTTTCGCCCTCGGGGGTGAGGTGGAGGGCGACGCCCCGTCCGGTGGACGGCGCAGCGGTCCCCGCCGCGGTGACCAGTCCGTGGTCGAGCAGTGCGCCGAGCTGGCGGGAGACCGTCGAGCGATTGAGCTGGAAGTGCGCCGCGATCTCCACCGCCCGGCATCCCGGGTGACTGCGGATGTAGGCGAGGAGTGACCGGTCGACCGCCGAGATCGCCTCGTTCTCGCGGCGGATGCGGGCCGTGCCGCGGCGCCCGACCGTGGTCAGCTCGCGCTGGACCCGGTCGATGGATGCGTCGCGCCCGTCCCTGATCATCGGCCGCAGTCTACCGCCCGCCGAGTTGCAGAGTGCAACGCGTTCCCGTATGTTGCACTACGCAACTTCGAGAGGATCCCACCACCGCATGTCGACTCACCGCATCGCACCCGTACCGCCGAGCATCGCCCGCCCGCGCTTCTGGCCCGCCGCCGCCTTCTGGAAGTCGCTGGGCTCCCACCTCCTCATCCCGCTGTTCCTCGCGGGCGGGATGGCGCTGGCGTACTTGGGCGCCTTTCACGCGCCACAGCCGCACGACATTCCCGTCGCCATCGTCGGCGAGGGCCCGGCCGCGCAGGTGTTCGCGCAGACCCTCAACGACTCCGCCCCGGCGGAGCTCGACGTGACGACGGTGAAGACGGCGGCCGAGGCGAAGCGGCAGCTGACCGACCAGAAGCTCGCCGCTGCGTACCAGGCCGACGCCACGCACGCCACGATCTTCGTCTCCACCGCCGCGTCCGAGACGCAGTCGTCGGCGGCCGAGAAGCTCTTCCTGCCGGTCGCCTATCAGCAGCACCTGCCCGTGACGATTGACGACGTGCACCCCGTCCCGACCGACGACGGCACCGGGCAGGGACTGTTCTTCCTCATGGTCGCCCTCAGCGTCGGCGGCTACTCGAGCGCCATCGCGCTCGCCGCGGTGACGGCCAAGCTGGCGGTCGGGTGGCGCATCGCCGTCTCGGCGGCCACCGCCCTCGTCGTCGCCGGCATCGGTTCCGTCGTCGCCGGGCCGCTGTTCCACGTGCTGAACGGCAATGAGTGGAGCATCTGGCTGCTCGCCTCCCTCTACACGTTCGGCATCATCACCATCGGCGTCGGACTGCACCCGTTCCTCGGCCGCTGGACCACGCCCGCCCTGACGCTGCTGTTCGTCATGCTCAACGTGACCAGCTGCGGCGGTATCTTCCCGCAGGACCTGCAGCCGGCGTTCTTCGCGGGGCTCAACACCTTCTGGAACGGTGCCGCGTGGCTCGACGCCGTGCGAGCGCTCACCTACTTCCCGGGCCAGGCGTTCGGCTTCGACGGCCTGCGGCTGGCGCTCTGGGCGACCGCCGGTCTCGGCCTGATCGGGCTGGGCCACCTGCTCACCGTCCGTCGCCGGCGCGCGGCGGACGACACCGTCGCCGCCACGGCGGACGAGGAGGCCGCGGTCGTCGCCGCTTGACGGCGGGTCAGTCCCGCGCCATGGCCGCAGCCAGGTGCCCCTCCACATCCACATAGGCGTCGTCGGCGATGTCGAACACGACCTTGACGATCTCGCCGCCCGTGAAGTCGAACCGCGAGCCGCCGTACGCGTCCGAGACCGCGTCTCCGCCGTCGTAGCCGATGCAGAGTCCCTCGCCGCACAGCGAGAAGTGCCCGAGCACCGTCCGGATCTCCTGTTCCGCCACCTTCTCGTCGTCGATGTAGAGGGCCAGCGGGCCGATCGCCTCCCGGTAGTCGCCCGTGCGCTCCTTGGTGAACGAGACTCCGAGGATGTGCCGCCCGGGTTCCGGGACCGGCGCCGAGATGACGTTCTCCGGTGGGATGCCGAGGAAGTTGTAGACGTACGTCACCCGGCCATCCTTCAGGAACAGCGAGTGCCCGCCGAACCGCGAGCCGTGGGCGAAGATCACCCCCTGGGCGTCGGCCGTCGTCTCCACCTCCGCGAGCACCTTGTACGAGACTCCGTGCGTGTTCGCGGCCGAGCGCTCCGGGACCTCGCTCGTTCCCGGATAGTAGGTGTACTGGCCGCTCGGCGGCACCGGCACCTTGAACTCCATGCCGATGAACGTCTCGAAGTCCTTGGCATTGCCGATGATCTGCAGGTCGTTGAGCGGGAGGACGAAGTTGCGTTTCGCCTCCTCGAGCCAGAGGGCCTTCAGCTCTTCCACCTTGTCGGGATGCTCGGCTGCGAGGTCGTGCGCCTCCGACCGGTCGACGTCGGTGTGGAACAGCTGCCACACGTCGCGGTCGAAGCCGCTCATCCCGCTGGTCGGCCCGTGCTCCGCGACCGCCTTCCAGCCGTCGTGCCAGATGCCGCGGCTGCCGAGCATCTCGTAGTACTGCGTCTCCTTGGTGGTCGCTCCGTCCGTCTCGAAACTGTAGGTCATCGGGACGCCGTCGAGCGGGCGCTGCTCGACGCCCGCGTACGTATCCGGCATCTCGACGCCGCAGACGTCGAGGATCGTCGCGACGATGTCGGTGGAGTGGTGGTACTGGTTGCGCACCTCGCCGCGTGCGGCGATGCCCTTCGGCCACGAGATGACGAGCGGATCGCACACGCCGCCCTGGTAGGTGTAGCGCTTGAACATCCGGTACGGGGTCGAGAACGCCGTCGCCCATCCCGTCGGGTAGTGGTTGTAGGTGTCCGGGGATCCGAGCCGGTCCTTCATGCTCAGGTTCTGCTCGAGATCGTCCGGATACCCGCCGAACACCTTGCCTTCGTTGACGGAGCCGTTGGGGCTGCCCTCGCCGGAGGCCCCGTTGTCGGCGCAGTAGATGACGAGGGTGTTCTCGAGCCGACCGGACTCCTCCAGGTAGTCGATGATCCGGCCGACCTGCGCGTCGGTGTACTCCGAGAAGCCCGCGTAGACCTCTGCCATCCGGCTGAAGAGTGCCTTCTCCTCATCGTCGAGGGTGTCCCAGGGCCGCACCTCGTCGGTCTGGGTGAAGGTCCCGGGCGGCATCGGGTTGATCTCGGTCAGCTCGGTCCCCTCCGGCAGGAGGCCGCGCTCGATCATGCGCGGGAGCACCCACTCCCGATACGCCTCGTAGCCGTCGTCGAAGACGCCCTTGTACTTGTCGATGTACTCCTGGGGCGCATGGTGCGGCGCGTGGTTCGCTCCCGGGCAGAACCAGAGGTACCAGGGCTTGCCCGGCTCGGTCTGCCGCACATCCCGCAGCATGTGGAGCGCCTGGTCGGCGAGATCCTTCGAGAGGTGGTAGCCCTGCTCGGGGAGGTACGGCTGGTCGATGTAGTGGTTGTCCTCGGCGAGCGACGGGAACCAGTTGTTGGTCTCGCCGCCGATGAAACCGTAGAAGCGGTCGAAACCCTGAGCGAGCGGCCAGTTCTTCTTGGAGGCGCCCGCGGTCCACTCGTCGATCGGGACGTTGTGGTTCTTTCCGACCCAGAAGGTCGCCCAGCCGGCGTCACGGAGGACGTTCGCCATGGTCGCGTTGGTAGGCGGGATGTGGGAGTTGTAGCCCGGGAAGCCGGTCGACGATTCGGAGATCGTGGCGAAGCCGTTGGAGTGATGGTTGCGCCCGGTCAGCAGGGTCGACCGTGTCGGCGAGCACAGAGCGGTCGTGTGCCACTGCGTGTAGGTGAGCCCGTTGGCGGCGAGGCGCTCCATCGTGGGCATCTGGATGCGACCGCCGTACGGTGACCACGCGGCCTGTCCGGTGTCGTCGTAGAGCACTAGCAGCACGTTGGGCGCGCCCTCCGGCGTCTTCGGTGGGAGGAACGCCTCCCAGTCGGGCGTCGAGTCCCGCACATCCAACTCGATCTTGCCCCGGAACTCCCGCGTCATCGTGACCCCCTCGGTCGGCTCGGACCCGTGTACGCGGGAGGCTAACGCCGCTGGCCCGCGTGCGTCTAGAGTCGCGTCAAGACGACGGAAGGGGACCGTATGGGGTCGGGCACGCGACCATCCCGTCCGTCCCGAGCCGGGGCGAGCACGTGGCTGCTCCCCACGCTCGCGGGGTACCGGCGCTCGTCCCTCGGTCGTGACGTCGTGGCGGGGGTATCGGCCGGAGCCGTCGTGGTGCCCCAGGCGATGGCGTACGCCACCATCGCGAACCTCCCGGTCGAGGTCGGCCTGTACACAGCCAGCGTACCGATGCTCGTGTACGCGCTGATCGGCGGGTCGCGCGCGATGAGCGTGTCCACCACCTCCACCATCGCGACGCTGACGGCCACGACGTTCGTCTCGGCCGGGGTGGTCGCGGATTCGCACGACATCCCGCGCGATCTCGTCACCCTCACGCTGCTGGTCGGCGCCGTCCTGCTGGTGGCGCGGCTGCTGCGTCTCGGCTCGCTGGTCGAGATCATCAACCGGCCGGTGCTCCTCGGCATCCAGGTCGGCGTCGGTGCGACGGTCGCCGTGGGCCAGCTGCCGAAGCTACTCGGCGAGACGGATGCGACGACCGGCCAGGGGTTCGTGCGCTCGGTGAACGCCGTCGTCCTCGCCGTCCCGCAGGCGAACCCGGCGACCGTGGCCCTCTCGGCCTGCTCGATCGCGGTGCTGTTCCTGTTCAAGCGGTTCCTCCCGCGCGTCCCGGCGCCGCTGATCGTGGTGGCGGCGGGCATCCTCCTGGTCGCGTTCGGTGGGCTTCGGGAGGCAGGGGTCGCGCTCATCACGCCGGTGACGCAGGCCTTCCCGCTGCCGGCGCTGCCCAGCTTCGCGCACGTCTTCGCGCTCATCCCCGGCGCCCTCGCCATCGCCGTGATGGCCTTCCTGGAGACGACGGCCGTCGCGCGCGGCATCCGCGACCTCGACGACCCCCGGATCGACAACAACCGCGAGCTGCTGGCGACGGCCGCGGCGAACCTCGTCGGCGGATGGTTCCAGACGCTCCCGGCCGCCGGCGGCTTCTCGCAGAGCGCCGTGAGCAAGGCGGCCGGAGCCCGGTCGCAGCTGGCCTCGATCGTCACGGTCGTGCTGGCGCTGCTGATCGGGCTGTTCCTCGGCCCGGTGATCTCCCTGCTGCCGCAGGCGACACTCGCCGCGCTCGTCTTCGTGGCCGTGTTCGGACTGATCGACGTGCGCTCACTGGTGCTGCTCTGGCGGGTGAGCCGGCGCGACTTCGCCATCGCGCTCGTCACGATGGTGATCGGCCTCACCGCCGGACTTCTGGCCGCCGTGGCGGTCGGGGTGCTGTTCACCCTGGTGCTCGTGCTCGCCGCGCTGAACCGCCCTCGCATCCGGAGCGAGCGCGACGGGACGGTGCTGCACGTCGCCCTGCTGGGCCCGCTCTACACCGCGAACGTCCAGTCGACCGAACAGGCGGTGCTGGATGCGGTCGACGGCGAGGAGGGTCTCACCGGGCTCGTGCTCGACTGTTCGACGCTGCAGGACATCTCGGTCACCGTCATCCTCGCCCTGCGCGACCTCGACCGCGAGCTCGCGGGCCGGCACGTGACGATGCGGATCACCGGGATGCCGCCGGGCGCCCGGGAGGTCGCGGAGCGCACCCGGTGGTTCACGGAGCTGCGGGAGCAGGGCCGCGTCGAGTGAGCCGTCGAGCTCCGCGGACGCGGCCCTACGGACCTACTCGACCGGCCGCTGAACCTCGCGCCGGCGGTACAGGACGACGCGGGAGAGCCCGGGTGGAGCAGATGGCCGCCGCGACCTCACCCCGTCAGGTCGCCGTGCGAGACCACGTCCGAGTTCGGCACGTGGGCGACCCTGCCGTCCATCGTTCGGAGGACGACGGTGCGCCCGTTAATCGGCGCGGACGACACCGGTGAACCCGGCAACTTCGACGACGTCGCCGACTTTGAACGGGCGCCGGGTTTGTAGGACCACTCCGGCGGAGAAGTTCTCGCTGATCCCGCGGAGGGCGAGCCCGGCGATGACAGCGACGATGATCGCCAACGCGAGCACCGGCTGGATCGGTGCGCCGAGGAATGCGATGGCGACCCCGACACCGACACCGAGAAGGATGACCACCAGCCGGGGGGAGCGCGCGACACGGCGGACCAGGTCGGGGCTGAGCCCGCCGAGCCGGCGCAAGAGGTTTTCCGTCCCTCGGTGGACGGCGATGCCGAGGAGTACGCCGGCGATGACTGAGGCGAGCGCGAAGACGACGTTCCACTGATCCAGGCCGGCGAAGAACCCGGCCGCGTCGGACGGTGTCGCCGCGGTCGCCAGCATGTCAGAAACTCCCTATCCCCTTGCCGATCATGACCACGCCGATGACCAGCAGCAGCACGGCCATGACTGCCGCGTTGTGGGCGACCAGCCAGCCGCGGAGCGCGTTAAGCGGTGCGCGCATCCGGTCCGCGGCGACGAGGTAGCCGATCACGGGGATGAAGACGGAGATAGCGGCGATGACGGTGAAGATGGCGATGACGAGTGCCGCCTCCCCAGCGGACAGTCCGGCGGTGCCTATGACGATGCCAGCCGAAGCCGCGAGCAGCAGGTTCTTCGGGTTGACCGCGGCGAGGATGAACCCGAGGCCCAGCCCGCGGCCGGAGGTCATCGAGTCGATCGCGTCCATCCATTTCGGCAGCGCGGGCTCCTGTCCGGACTTCGGGCGGGAACGCCATTGCCGCAGCGCGAGCAGCAGCAGGAGCAGCCCGAGGATGATCTTGATCACCCCGGCGACTGGCTTGGAAGCGTCCGGGTCCGTGGCGGGCAGGATCCCGGCGAGCAGGGTGAACACGACGACCGCGACGACGATGCCCAGCACCCAGCCGAGGAGGAACCCGACACTGGTGCTGCGTGCCTTCGGAGACAGCAGCATGAGGATGGCGGCGATGATCGGGATGGGGCTGATGGCGATACCGACCGCGAGCGGCAGTACCTCGCCGATGGCCTGTGGCACGTCGTCCTCCTACGCGTGCTCGGGGGTGTCGGTGCGGAGCGCTGCGATTGCGGCGCGGTTGGTGCCGAAGTAGGTGAGCCCGGAGGTGATCTCGAGCTGGGCGAGCCGGTCGCGAATGCCTGGCCGCACCCGGCTGAGAGCGAGGTCCGCGCCGCGTTCGGTGAGGAACTCCTGAACGCTCTCCCACGCCTCCGCGCCGGTGACGTCCACGTCGGTGACGGCCTCCATATCCAGGACAACATGGACGGCGCCGGTCGTGGTCACTGCGCGCTTCACAGCCTGCTCGAACATGGTGCTGTTGGCGAAGAACAGCGGCGCCGCCAGGCGGATGACGACCACCCCGGGGACGGTGACCGAGTCGGGTTCTGCTTCGTCGAGGAGGGAGTCGGCGGGGTCACCGTCGGCGGCGAGCGTGTCGATCGGCGGGTTCGCCGCCCGCCGGGTGACATTGACCACCGCGAGGACGAACGCGATGACGATGCCGGCGATCGGTCCGATGAACACCGCACCGAGGAAGCAGGCGGCGGCGATGGCGAACTCGAACTTGTCCAGCCGCCACAACCGGATGAAGTCTGGAATGCCCAGCACGGGCACGACCGCGACGGCGACGATGGCGCCGATCGCCGGCGAGGGAATGTCTTCGAGCAGGGCGGTGCCGAAGATGAGCAACGCCAGCGTGCCGACGGCGATCACCAGGGTCGGCAGTTGAGTGCGCGACCCGGCTTGATCCATCGCAGCGGTGCGGGAGGTGGAAGACCCGACGAAGAACCCACCGGTCACCCCGGCGCCGAGGTTGCCCAGCCCGAACGCGAACAGGTCTCGGTTGGCTCGGGTCGGGTAGTGGCGGCGTTCCCCGTAGGAGCGGGAGACGAGGAGTCCCTCGCCCATCGTGACGAGGGTCAATGCGATGGCCGAGGGGATGACCGCGAGCCACTGTCCCCAGTCGATGACCGGCCAGGTCAGCGTCGGCGGTCCGGCCTGCACCTTCCCGAGGACCGACACCCCGGCCGACGGGGCGTCGGTGACGACGACGATGACCGTGCCGACGACGAGCACGACCAGTGCCCACGGCACGGCTCTCGCCACCATCCGGCCGGCGAGGAGGACGACGAGCGCCCCCGCTGCGATGAGCACCGACCAGCCGTTCAGCTTCTGCAGGCCGGTCACCAGCCCGGCGACCTTGTCCAAGAACTCCCCTCCGGAGTCGATCTTCACACCGAGCATCTTCGCCACCTGCGACACCAGGATGTCCAGCGCGAGGCCGCCGACGAACCCGACCAGGATCGGCTTGGAGAGGAAGTTCGCCAGGAACCCGAGCTTCAGAAACGCGCACGCCAGGAACAGCACCCCGCCGATGAGGGCCTGGGCCAGCGTCAAGGCGATGTAGTTGCCCTGGCTGACCGCCAAGCCCCCGACGGAGGAGGCGACCAGGGCCGCGGCCGCCGCATCCGGCGACGCGACCAACTGCCGGGAGGAGACGGTGAGCGCGTACAGGATCGCGGGAAGCACCAGCGCGTACAGCCCCGCGGTCGCGGGTAGCCCGGCGATCTGCGCATACCCGATGTTCAGAGGGATGGCGATGGCGAGCAGAGTGACACCGGCCAGCAGCTCCCGGACCAGGTTCTTCCCCGTGAGGCCCGGCAGGATGCGGCGCTGAGAGCGGGTCTGCGCGTCGACCATTCGCCTTCCCTCCCTGCCGGCGGTTCAGGCAGGCTACCGCCGGGGATAACGACCGTCTAGGGGTATCCCGTGACCGTGGTGGGTCAGCGCACTTTGACCATCGCAGGGATCTCGTAGGAGCCGTTGAGGACCGCGGCGTCGGGCATGTACATCCGCAGGATCGGCCGGAAGGCGCCGGCCGGGGCAGGTAGCCAGTTCGCGCCAATCGGCGGCAACCCTTGCGCGGGCGCGACGGTCTCATGCACCTGGGTCAGGGTGGTGGCGTCCTGGACGGGAATCTACCCGTCGCTGCTCCGAGCGTCTACCGCTGCGACAAGCGGCGAATAACGGGCTAGCCGCCCCTCCCCGCCCCCGCGTAGAGTCCCCGCGTTCAGGGAAACGGTGCGCAGAGTGGAGGGGCTGATGCGCCATCTCGTCGCCACACTCCTCGCGCCGGGCGAGGGCGGATACCCACAGGTGCTCGACATCCCCATGCCGGCCGGGGAGACCGAAGCGCCCATCCGGTTGAAGCTGCCCATCGACACCCCGGACGGGCCGCAGTACGAGCTGTGGGAGCTGTGCGAAAGGACCAGCGACGAAACGGCGTCGTACCGCCTGGCCCAGATCATCAGCCGGTAAAGGAGCAACCTATGGCGTTCAGCGAAGTGATCCCGTACCTGTACTACGAGGACGCGGACGCCGCGCTCGACTGGCTGGAACGGGTGCTCGAGTTCGGCCCATCCACCCGGTGGCGGCTCGGTGCCCCGGTGACTCAGGAGGCCGACATCCTCATCGGGGAAAGCCGTGTCTCCATCACTCATCGGCCGCCCGGCGTCGGCCACGGCGCCGGGGCTCTGCTCATCGTTCACGTCGACGACATCGACGCCTACCGAGCACGAGTCTCAGCAGCTGACAGCAACGCCCCGATCAGCTCGGTGCAGAAGCAGCCGTACGGGCCGTTGACGTTCACCGTCGTGGACCCGTGGGGTTACCGGTGGAACTTCTGGCAGGGCGAGTCCGACCCGCCCACCGACTCGTGAATCTGCGCCGCTGGCGGTGCATGTTCTCGAACATGAGCGGCTGGCGAAGCCGCCCGGATCGGGGGAAGGAGCGGTCAGAGATATTGTCCTGATCCGCTCTCTTTCGCGCCCGGCCGCGAAGAGTTTGTCCACGGGTTCCGCCAATCACCTGGTCCCAGCCGGGTGTCCGCGGTCTCTCTAGACAGGAACTCTGATGGCACCCAGGATGGGTTTGGGGCGCGGTCCCAGCCCCGGCTGGTGATCGAAGGAGAGAGCGTGCCTGACTATTTGGAGCGGTACCGCGAGCTTGCCGAGCTTCCTTTTCAGGGTGGCTACCCGACGTCGGAGAGCGCAGCCGCCCTGCGCGCGGAGTTGTACTTCCAACGCGCGGTGCAGACGTATTTGTGGGCGTTGCCGGCGGTGAACCTGTTCGCGATGAGGGAGAGCGTTGGACGTGACTTCGGCCGCGGCTACAACGTCATGGCCGTGTACGAGAAGCGCTTGAAGCCGAACACGCTCATCACGACGCCGAACTCCGACGTGATCTATGGGCTCGTTTTCATCGATCTGTCGGAGACGGGTCCGCTTGTGATCGAGGCGCCCGAGATGGTCCAGGGCCTGGTCGATGATGCCTGGCATCGCCCGCTGATTGGACCCGTTATTGACGGTGTGCAGTACCTCGCGGACGTCGGCATCCCCGGGCCCGATCAGGGCAAGGGCGGCAAGTACCTGATCGTGCGTGAGGGTGAAGATCCGGGCGTGGACGTCAGCGACTACTTCGTCTACACGAGCCCGACGAACGGTATCTACATCTTGCTGCGCGGCTTCTTCCGCTCGGTCGACGACCTGACGCCCGGAGTAGCGCACATCGAGGGAATCACCCTGCACCCGCTCCACGGGGACGCCGAGCCGATGATCCACGCCCACGCCTCCGATCAGTCGGCCGATGCGATTTTCGCGCACGACTTCAGCTATTGGGAGATGCTGGACCGTGTCATCCAGTCCGAACGAGACGACGCCGTCGACCCGTACATGCACGGAGTTCTCGCCGCGCTCGGCATTCGCCGTGGGCAAGAGTTTGCCCCGACCGACGAGCAGCGCGAGTTGCTCGATCTGGCGGCGAAGACCGCGTGGCGGATGGCGAAAGGTATCGCCGGCGACTTCGACGAGACCAAGAATGTGCTCTGGTGGGCGGATCGACGGTGGGTCGCGCACGCTCGCACGACGACCGACGACTTCTACCGCACCCTCATCGATGAATCCTTCAGCGATCGGGAGACCGGGTTCACCGATGTGGACGCGAAGGCCCACATGTTCATCAACCACTTCTCCATCTCCACCGGCATGATGAGCGTCACCCCCGGTAAAGGCGCGAAGTACTGCAACGCGTACAAGGACGCCGAGGGTGACTACCTACGCGGCGAGAACACGTACCGGATCGACTTGCCCGCCGACCCGCCGGCGAACATCCTCTGGTCGTTGACCGTCTACGACGCCGAAACCGCCTCCGGCGTCGACGCGGCAGGCCAGACGTACCCGTCCTTGAACTCGATCGACCCGATCGCCGCCAACGACGACGGCACATTCACGATCTTCGTGGGGCCGGAACGACCGGCCGAGGCGACGAACTGGTTGGAGACGGTCCCGGGCCGCGGATGGTTCGGGCTGCTGCGCTGGTATGGGCCGAAACAGGAGTTCTTCGACCGGCAGTACAAGCCGGGCGACTTCGTACGGGTGTCCTGAGCCCGAGTAAGTTCTCGACGATCCGTCACGCGCACGCATCGGTCAGCCACGAATGAGCGCGCTGGCGCACTCTGAGTGGCGGGTGCCCCGAACGTCGGGGGATTTCTCATTCCCAGCACCGTGAAATAACAACCCTGATTCGTACTGGTGTTCGGTTAGGTGGTGTACTTGAAAGGTGCCCACCCGCGTCCCATCCGCTACGACCACGACACGTGGTTGCTAATGCGCGACGACAAGGTCGTGCCGAAAGCGGTCGTGAAGCGCTTCGTTGACCGGCGCGGTCGCGATCAGTATCTCGTGCTGCGGTGGGACCTGGACCCGGCTAAGCGTCGGCTGATGTGCGTCTGCGAATCGCTCGAACGAGCCGACGAACTCGTGCGCTGGGACAACAATGTGCCTCACGGGTTTTGGGATGGGCCGCCTAACCCGCACCCGGCCGGCTAGCTCTGGCGCGGACCACCGGTAACGCCTTTTCTGACTTCGACGGGCGAATCGACCGTGTGCGGCGACAGCATTTGCCGGCCGCCGAGAGGCCGGCCACGTCGGTGTTGGTGACTAGCCGCCTTGGCACGGTCGCCGCGGGTCGCGTGACACCGACTTCTGTGCGGACCGTCGGCCGAGCGGTACGCAGGGGGCGCGGCCAAACGACCGCTCACACGCATCGCTAGCTCGCGTGAGTTAGAATCAATTTCGTGACTGGAGACAAGATGCGCCGCGAAGAAGAAGACGTCGACTAATCGCGGAGTGAGCGCAGCCTTTGGCTGTCCACTTCGTTCTGTCTGATGTGACCGACAAGCAAGTCCAACTGGCTAAAGGCCCGTTCCTGGCGTTTGTCGGAATCGGGCGATGTCCTGCGGAAAGTGATGTAGGGCTCAAACCGCTCGTAAGTTCTCTTGATGATGGTCGCTCCGACCAGTACGAGCACCTCGCGCCGGTACAGGCCAAGGCGAACCCCTACAGCTAGCCTCTCGAGTCCGTTCAGCACTTCCACCACGTCGTTCAAGACGGCTTGCTTATCATCGTGGCTGATCGGCTTCCCATCGCGGTCGAAAAGCGTTTCGCCCTGAGTGGCAAGCGCTCTCGCCTGATCGGGCGAGATTGTCCTCATGCCTAGCGTCTGACTCAGACGCCTGCGCGCTTCGGTACATCCCTCAGACCAATCGTTCCAGGCTTCGATTGTTGCTTGCCGCCTGGCGGATCTCCAGTTAGCCCAGGACGTAAGGGACAGCAGAACAAATGAAGCGAGGGCAATCACGACGGCAAAAACAGGGGCGAAGGTCGCCGCCCAGGTCCACGCCGGGCCCAGATTGAAGTCCTTCAAGATGAGCACGATGGTGACGCACGCTGCGACTGCCGCAATCACCCAAGGTATCCAGAATCTCAGCCGCCTCCTGCGCACAGGCTTTACCCCGCTTCCCATATCTCTTGGTTGATGAACACTAGCGGGTTGTTGAGCGTTTGGCCGGTCGGCGCCAACCCAGAGAGGGCAACAAGGCCCTCTCAACAGAACGGCAGACCCGGGCCCTGTTGGCGCAGCCATCAACGAGTCGGCTGCCTCACCCTCACTTAACCTCTGCTGGGGCTTGACCCGGCGCCCGTAGCGGTTGCGGGGCCCAGTTCATGGCTGACTCCATCGTCGTGTTGCAGTGTGTCCCGTGAAGATGACGTGATCGGGGAGGCGGAGGTAGGGCGCTTCGTACATCGGCCGCCTCCGTGCTGGCTGGTACCTGCGTCTAGCCGGCGTAAAGCAACAGCCGAACCGGAAGCTCATCGACGGCGGAGCGAACGCGCTCGCTCGCCGGGTAAGCGAGGATCTGACGCTGCGTGACTGGTTCGAAGGAACAGACGACGTGCTTCGCAATGCGGCAAATCAACTCGCTCGATCAGAAGGGCTCGAGGCTGCCTGAGCCAGTCTCGACGAGCCAGAGCGGACACGCGTCCGGCTCCGCGTGTCCGGCAGGCACCGATGCCATGTGTGCTCAGCGCACCTAACGACAGTACGGCGAGTATCGCTAACTTGCTGACCACATAGGCGCGTAATGCGCAACTATCGCGTTAATGCCAACCAGGCGCGTGTTCAGCAGCCCAACTTGCTCAAGAAGTGACAAGTGGAGCGAGTGACGGGAATCGAACCCGCGCTATCAGCTTGGGAAGCTGAGGTTCTACCATTGAACTACACTCGCGCGGCCCGGAATCCCAGTAAATCACTGGGAACTAAGGCTGCGGCCCAGACTACCCGCTCAATGGTTTTTGGCCAAACTCACCGTTTACTCACCGCTTTGAGAATTGCAGCCAGCCAGCTCGTCGATGTCCTGAACGACTCCGCTGACCGTGGCGACGGCGGATCAGGCCAAGGGAAACGCCCGCGTTTTGGTCGGAGACGAGTGTTCGACCAAATGCCGCCGATCCTGCGCAGCACAATCGTGCCAAGGTCGAGGATCAGGGCGGCTCTTTTATGTCACGACTTAAGACGACTAGGGCAGATTCGGCGGAGTCGGCAGGTCGGTGGAAAACCTCTGCAGTACAACCGGGTCGATGGGCGGAGGGTGATGCGCTGGGCCGTAGAGAGTGTCGGGATCGGCGTCTCGCCCCCGAACAGCATCGAAGAAGAAGGCCCCTGCGGCGCGAAAAGTATTGTGAACGTCGCGTCCCGCTAAATGCTCGACGTATGCGGCGATCTGGTCGGCGTAGCGCAGAACGGGCTTGTCTTGTTCCCCGGGTTCGGGGCGCGGCGGTAGGGCGCGCACCCACCGGAGCTGCGTGATCGCCGATCCATCTGTGTATGTACCCGTGTGGATCCAGCGGTTTCCGTGGACTTTGTAGATCGACATCTCAACTGGCACGAACCCAACGACTCTCCGAAGCCCATGGTGAGACGCGTTGCGTGCGGCGAGAAGTCCTTCCACATACGGGCCAAGCTCAGCGTCGATTTCAGAGGCGGGTCGGTATGCATTAGCGCTGGTTAGATGGTCGTTCAGGCTGTGAACCCACTCCAGCGCGTCGTACACTGCGACGATTGCCTTGACCGTTGGCGTCCCACCGGGATTTTGCCCGTTCTCGTCGGGTAGTGGACTGGGTAAGTTTGCGAGGATCTCGAACAATCGGGTCACTGCTACGGCCAATCCGCTAAGCCCGAGGGCGAGCGGTTGGTTATCGCTGACGTGATCATCAGACGGGAAGATGCGCGCGCGCCACCGCCCCCAGCCCATGTACAAGTCGGGTTCGAGTGCACCGCCCGCCTTCATCTCTGGTTCTATCCACTCGGGATCACCGCTATCTGCGTAGTCAGGCCCGCGCGAATAGCTCATGCGCAGAGGCTAGACGATCCGGGTTCGAGCGGGCGATGGCTGGAGGCAGTCTTTCCTTCAATACGGGAGCGCAGACTCGAGGATCCGCGTCACCCCAAAAAGCTCGCCGTCGAGGGTCAGGGGAACGAGTGACGGACTTCATGTCGATCGGCGGTCGGATGCACACTTGAGACGTGACACATGACGCACCAGCGCCGCGACAATATGGGGCTTCCGGCGAGGGAGCAATCGACCTGTGCCGCGAATGGATGGTGTTCATGGGCGCGGCAGATACTGTCGTGGCTACCGACGAAACGCGGGAGACTTGCGATCTATATAGCCGTCGTTACCTGGCCTGGGTTCGCGATGATCGCGGCAACCTCGACGTCGACTCGGTTGAGAAAGCTGCGATTGTCGCATCCAGCGACGGTCGGCACCCCCTAATCTTTGTGCCCGGCGGTGTGCGCCCGGCCGCTAGAGAGCGCGCTGACACCCTTGGGATCGCACTCCTGCGATATCGCGCGTTGGACGGCGCCCTGGACGGAGCCAACGCCCTTGGCCGAAAACTGTGCGCGAGTGGTCTGGCGACAGCCTGAACCGACACTCGGTCAGGGTAAGGGGGCCGGCCCAACCATCGCACCGGGCACCGGGGCACGGGGACCAGGGCTGGCCTGTGCGGCACGGTTGAACTCGACCCGAGCAGCCCTGCGCGACGCTTGAAGCGTCTCCTCGATGGATCCTCTCTGCATCATCTCCGTGAGTTGCGACTTCGCCGATGCCTCAGTCGGGGCAACGAGGATGACCGAGTTGCTTTGCTTGCCGCGCGTGAGCCCGACATAGAGGCCAGCAGCGTCCACGCCAGGGCCGACGATAGAGAGCTCGGTCGTCTCACCCTGGACGCCGTATACGGTCGTTGCGTACCCGAGGTGAAGGTGAGAGCCGGCATAGTCGTGGCTGATGTTCCGGAGATCCGACGAATCGAACGCGGACACCAGCACCACCCTCTCAGAAGTGATCTTCTTCACGATCCAGCTCTGGCGGTTCTGTACGTCGGAGTGGCCGTCGTTTCGGCGGGTTTGTACAACATCGCCGACGAAGATCGCCTGACCTTCCTGGCCGAGAACGCAGCCGTCGGTCGAGACGGCTCCACTTTCCATCCGACGCGCCTGGATGATCTCGCTCACAGCTTGGGCTTCAGCGTGCGTTGCCGTGACCAGCGCGATCGTCTGTCCGCGGCGGCTTGCGTCAATCCACCCGTCGACCATTGCCTGCTGCGCCGCGGCGTCGTTACTCGTGAGCACTACATGTCCGGTCCTCACTAGCTCGTCGGCGACTCCGGCTGCGACTTCCTGGGTACGGGGCTCCCGGAGTCGGAGACTGAGGTCGGCCCATGATGGATCGCTGTAGCGGTGAATTGTTGAAAGCTCTACCTGGTCTGCAGCGGCACGCCAGAAGAGTGCCATCGCACCAGAGTGCCCAACCGGCAGCGCTTGGCGTTCATCTCCGACCAGTGCCACTCCTGCACCGGTGCGCTCCAGCACGTCGACGAGAGCGCTGGCTGCTTCGAGGTCGAGCATGCCGGCTTCGTCAACGACGATGCGATCGCCCGGGCGCATCCTTATCCGCGGACCAGCGTAGGTTCTCGCGGTGGCCGGATCGGTGTCACCTGGGCTGAGCCGAGTCCAGCTTGTTGCTCCGGCATCGCCGGTTCTCCAGCGCCAGCCGTAGTCGTGCAGCAGCTGATGGAGGGAGGATGAGTCGCTTTGAGTTTCTCTGCCAGCGACGGCGGAGGCCTTCTTCGTCGGAGCGACGATCATCATGTTGCGACCCTGTCGGCGCAGCGCGGCGCCGGCCACCTTGAGCATGGTCGTCTTGCCCGTCCCGGCAGCTCCGGAGATCGCTACAGTTCGCGAGGTTCCTGCGATCGCCCTCGCCCCGTCGACCTGGCTGGCGTCGAGCGTTCGCTCGGGCTCGATGACGTGCGCGATTCTCCTAACCTCGTCAGGATTCATGGTCGTCCCCGTCGTGGACAGGGCGTCGATCCGGTGAGCGAGCGTGGCTTTGAGGGTCGCCGTGTTGGTCGCCATGAGGTGCTTGATGTGATTGGGGACAGTCGGTTCAGAGAGCAGTGTCACCGTGTGGACGCGGGTCGCATCTGCAGCGACCTTCTCAACCAGCGGCGCGAGTTCGTCACGCTCTGCAATGAGGCCGGTGGCGGCGATAGCGCGGATTGCTCCAGCCCGAACGTCTATCACGCTGAAGCGGCCTCCCGTGCCGGTCGAGCGCATGTCCGCGTCCACGATCGCCTTCGCCGCGAGCAGCTCGAGGTCGAGATCCCCGACCGCGACCTTACCCAGATCGGCTGAAGCACGCTCGTGATCGAGCCGCGGGTCCGCGACGAGAAGCTCGTGGCGGACGAGGGCTGCCCAGTCCTCTTCGTCGAGGTGCCCGGGCTTGTTCGGTCGGTTGGCTGCCCACGCCCATCGGTCGATCTGATTCAACACATCGGGGGACGGCTCCTGCCCGGGATGCTGTTCCTTCCACCAGGCGATCCGGGCGATCCTGTTGCCTTCGATCTGCGCGGACCGCTTCGACATTAGACGCACCAGATGGTGCAACTGGGCGATTTCCCCGTCAGGGTTAAGAGTGAACCCTTTCGCTGCCAGAGCGGCGATCCAGGCGGGGTCGGTGCGGGCGGCGAGGTCGCCTTCGGCGTTTACGACGTTCTGGAACCGGAGAGCGACGCGAGTGTCGACGTTGGACCACCTCCTGTCGCCGCCCTTGACCTTGACGTTCAGCCATAAGTGGCGGTGCTTGTGCGGGTCGAGCGAGCGGGAGCGTTCGTGTCGGAGCTCAACGACTTCGATGCGGGCGAGGTCTTCACGGATGCAGCCGCCCTTCCCACGCCGCGCGTTGAGTTCCTCTTGCCAGAGGTGGATGATCCGGTCCCTCACCCGGTCCTGAAGGTCCTCGTACGCGGAGTTCAACTCCGGATCCAGCATCGCCGCGATGCTGAACGACTTCGGCGCGTTGATCGTCGCATCCAGAACCAGGTCCGCGACCGGCGACTCCAGATCCCGGCCGCGACGCTCACCGGTGAGAGGGTCGACGCCGTCGACCCAATCCGTTAACTGGGAGCGGGTGAGCAGGTCGTCGCGGATGGCGCCGTTCTCCACGATGTAACGGGTCATGACCGCATTCGCGTAGCCGGCGGCGGCCAGCGCGCCGTCGGCAGTCTTCGCCGTCAAGGTCGCGTCGCAGACGCCGCCGAAGGCGTAGTGGACCGCCTGCTTGACCCCTTGGGCTGACTGCCCGCGCTTCCAGCGCGCCACTCCACCTCTCACACTTAGAACTTCCGTTTGCGCGCGCTTTTTGGCGCGCACGGAGCGCGCACACTCAAAGAGTGCCTGCGTGCATTTGCTCTTCCCTTCCTTTTCTCTTTGGTGTTCCGCCGTTTCTTCGGTCACTTATCATCGGCCTTGTTTGGTTCGGGAGGTTGGTCTTTATGGCTAGACGTTTCCCTCGGGAGTTCCATGTTCGTGCGATCGAGTTAGTCCGGATCAGTGACCGCCCGTTGTCGCAGGTCGCCCGCGAGCTCGGCATCTCGAACTCTGCGTTGTATCGGTGGGGGGCTGAGGACGACTTCGCCAAAGCCGAGGCGGAGAAAGCCGCCGGAGTGGTCCCGGTCCTGGACGCGGACGAGCAGGCGGAGCTGGTCCGGTTGCGCAGAGAGGTGCGCCGCCTGGAGACGGAGAACGAGATCCTGAAACGCGCGGCGGCGTATTTCGCGAAGGAGAACGTGCTCCCAAAACATCTTTCCGACTGATCGAGCAGCTGACGGCTGAGGACCCTCACCGGTTCAAGGTCGCGACGGTCAGCCGGCTGTTAGGGGTCTCCCGCTCCGGCTACTACACCTGGGCCAAGCACCACATCAGCGCCCGCAAAGCCCGGGATGAGGAGATCGCCGCGGTGATCGCCCGGCTCCGATCAGAGAAAGGCGCGTTCTTCCATACCTACGGGTCGCCGCGGATGCACGCCGAGCTGCGGATGGGACACGGGTTTGCGATCGGGCGGAAGCGGGTGGAGCGGATCATGCGGGAGCGCGGCTGGGCCGGCGCCGTCAAACGCAAGTTCCGGTTCCGCACCAACGCGGCCACCAGCGAGGACAAGGTCAACCGGAACTTCCACGTCCCCGGCCCGAACCGGCTCTGGCTGGGCGATATCACCGAACACCACACTGCTGAGGGCAAGGTCTACTGCGCCGTCGTCCTGGACGCTTACAGCCGGCTGGCGATCGGCTGGTCGATCGGATCCCGGATGACCGCAGACCTGGTCGTGGATGCGTTGCAGATGGCCCGCTGGAGGAGGTTCGGGGTCCGCGGGGCGATCATGCACTCTGACCACGGTTCCCAATACACCTCCTGGGCGTTCACCTCCCGTGTCCACGAAGCCGGCCTGATCGCCTCCATGGGCTCGGTTGGCGACTGCTACGACAACGCGATGATGGAATCCTTCTGGTACGGCATGCAGATCGAACTGCTCGACAGCCACCCTTGGGCCACCAGGCGACAACTGGGGACGGCGATGTTCTCCTGGATCGAAGCCTGGTACAACCCCCGCCGCCGGCACTCCTCGTTGGGCTACCACTCCCCGGCGGACTACGAGAAAATCGTCCCGACGACAGTCACCCTGGCTGCCTGAAACGACACATCAAACTGTCCGCGGAACCGGGGGAAGATCAATTTCTCTTCCTTCGTTGGTTCCCTCTTCCTTCGTTTCTCTGGCTTGTATGCCTTGGTTCCGTTCGACCTTGCTTCTTTGTCGGTGTTGTATCGACCGTTGTGCCCGATCGCATGTCTTTGTCGAGCTGACCTGGCAAAGGTATGTCGCTTTGAGATGCCCAGTCTTCGGCGCCAGTTGACCGGCCCCCGTTGAGGCTTGCCTGGTGAGTGATCAACTGTTGGGCGCCTGGAAGCGTCTGCAGGCGGACGTTGGTTTGAGTTCTTCGAGCTTGAGATTGACGACTATTTCGCCTCCAGTTACTCGAATCGTTACGACCCCATGGCATGGCGCTGAATGCTCATGCCGAGACGCTCCTTCTTCATCCGGTCTTTGACGAACAAGGTGGGAAGCATGTTCGCGTGGTTGAGCGTGCGATTGACGAACTTGGTTTGACGGATGGCGGGACGCTGCCCGAGATCTTTTCCGCTGCGGCGGATCAGGGGCTCAAACTGTGTCCACCCGAGACGGACCCATATTTGAGGTCGGCGGGGTCCGTGCAGGCCGAATAGCCCAACTCTGTGCTGTCCGCTGGACATTCCCCGGAGGGCGCTCTGGTAGTGGCTTCAGCCCCGCGCTGTGATGATGTCGAATATCCCAAGGGCTTCTACTTGCGTGCGGTCGATGGCCAGCAGTGGCTGCCCGGCTGTCGATGCTACGACTTGTATGTTCACTCGCCCGCAGACCGGTTCGCGTTCTGCCGGGTCAACTAACTCGGCCGACCTCTCGCGGTCCGGGTGTGCTGGGGTCAGCAGGAGTCGGTGGCGGTTTTGATGATGTGGCCGTTGAACGTGAGCCAGTCGACGATCGCAGCGCAGAGGCTGGGATCTGTGAAGGTCTTGGTCCAGCCGAAGAACGCTCGTTGGAGGCGATCGCGACGGAGGCTTTCTCCTCGCACCGAGGAGACGTGATCAAGCGGAAAGCATCTGGAATCAGGCCGGCCCTCGAGCTTTTCGATCGTCGACTGGTCGGTTATGGTATCCAAGCCGTCCCGATTCAGCTGTGCGCGCGGCCACCCTACCGAGGGTGAGGCCCATGATAAACAGCGGGGCCATTTCAAGCAGGACGACCGCGAGATCAGTGGGTTTCCGCGACCGCCAATTGGATGTAGACACCGGTGAGCAGGGCGAAGATATACGCCTGCAATACGCCGACGAGGATTTCCATCAGCGTGAACGCGAACGCGAAGACCATGGTGCCGATGCCGAACAGCTTGAACAAGCCGGGGGCCTCGAACAGGAACCATTCGGTGCCGGAGAAGAACAGCACGAGCAGCAAGTGACCAACAACCATGTTCATCATCAACCGGAGGATCAGGGTCACTGGCCGGATCAGGAACGTCGAGATCACTTCGATGGGTGTGACGATGATGTACAGGGGCCATGGCACCCCAGGTGGGAAGAGTGCGTTGCGGAAGAAGCCGGCCGGGCTGTGCCGGATACCGGCGTAGATGAACGCGACATAGCTGGCGATGGCGAGCACCAAGGGCACTCCGATTACCGACGAGCCTGCCAGATTAAGGCCCGGGACGATGCTGGTGAGGTTGAAGAACAGCACCATGAAGAAGATCGTCGTCAGAAGGGGGAGGAAGCGTCTACCGTCTTTCTTCCCTAAGAGGTCCTCAGCGATGTTGACGCGGACGAAGTCAAGGCCGAATTCGATGATGCTCTGCCAGCGCCCGGGTACGAGCTTCAGCCGCCATGTGCCCAGACCGAACACGAGTATGACGGCGAGGGTGGCTACCAGGCGGATGACTGTGACGCGGTTGATCTCGAACGGAGTTCCTGCGAACAAGAGAGCGGGTGGAAAGAACTCGTTGATGGACGGTCCGGAGAATCCGGAGTCGGCGAGGATCACTTGGAGTCTACTTTCGAGGCATTCGGGCGCGGACCCTGATCGTCGTGGGGCTGCGCGGCGGTCTCCGACGGCGGTGCCACTATCCTAGTAGTGTTAATTGCGGGCACGCAAAGATTGCGAAACCGCAGACGCGTGGTGTTCCCGCATGCGGGTCGCCAGGCTAGGAGAACTGCGGTTGCTGATCTGGTGCCCGCGCGCGCCTACGCAGACGAGGAAAGGGTTTAACCGTGAGCAACCCAGCTCCCAGGACAACGGATCAAGCTAACGTTTTCGAGGTCTCTGGTGGTTTTGCGCTGTGGGCTGTGCTGCGCCAGGCTCCGGTCCGTGTCGACCATCTCGTGGGCGCGGACGTGTCGAACGTCGTCGAGGAGCTCGAGAGGGTGATCGCCGAACTGGGGCGGGAGAACGTCACCACCCGTGGCCTGTACGATGTCTCAGGCCTGCGCGCCGACGCTGATATCATGATCTGGCTGCACGGTCCCGATGCAGAGGGGCTGCAGTGGGGGTTACGTCAGCTGCGCGCCACCCGCCTGTTCAGACGGTTGCTTCCCACGTGGAACGCCATGGCTGTGCACCGCGAGGCTGAGTTCAACAAGACGCACGTGCCCGGTTTCTTGCGCGGTAACGCGCCGAAAGCGTGGCTCACCGTCTATTCGTTCGTTCGTAGTCGAGAGTGGTATCTCCTGACGGCTGAGGAGCGTGGGCGAATGCTCGCTGAGCATGGCCGGAAGGGTGCCGCTTTTCGTTCCGTGCTGGCCAACACGGCGGCGTCGTTCGCGCTAGGCGACTACGAGTGGATCCTCGCGTTCGAGTCGGATCAGCTGACCGACCTCGTGGACCTGATGCGCGACCTGCGGCAGACGGAAGCGCGGCGTCACGTGCGCGAGGAGGTCCCCTTCTTCACGGGGCGCCGTGTCGAGCCGGCGCACGTCGTGGAGATCCTTCACTAGCCCGCGCGCTCGATGCCGCGTCCGAAGCGGCCGCGGTTGAGCGTCGCCAGCCGGTGCGCTGTCGGGCACTTGTTGCGCCTCTGCGCCGAAGCGAGGGCCACTGGTAAGGTTACCCGAAATTGCGCGTGCGCAAGCGTTGTCGTCCTACGTGGGGCGGTCTTGCCTATCCCGAGGATGAGTTGAGTTGGAGTGACTTGGTCGTATGTGAGGGTCCACGGGACTCGGTACGGTCCGTTGGCGGATCCGCAGGCCACAGAAGTCGCGATCCGTTCTGCCATTGCGCGCGGTGGCGAGTTCATCGCGCGTCCCTTGAATGGGCGAGAGGTTCGGGTCTTGGTGACGCGCGGTGTGCCAGTGCGGTTTGAGACGCTCCACCTCAGGACGAGGTGGAGTCGGCTGGCGCGGTCGGAGTGGAGACCGTGGTGTTCGACGAGGACGCATTCGGCGAGTGGCGGATCTAGCTGGTCCCCAAGTCAGAAGCGCATTCGGCGGCAACCGGAGTCACTAAACGGATTTCGGTTCTCGAATTCACGGGTGAGTGATAAGGCTGACCCGGTCTTTGCCCCGGTTGTTGGATCGGTACATGGCTTGGTCCGCGGTGCGAAGCAGGTCCGTTGCGGTCAGGGTGTTGCTGGTGTCCGGGGGGTGGACGGTGACGCCGACACTCGCAGTAAGGGGCGTCGTCCACCCGTCACCCTGGCTTGGGTGTTTGATCTCGGTGCGGATGCGCTCGGCGACGGCGAGTGCTTCGACTTGGGTGGTGTGCTGACAGACGACGATGAATTCGTCTCTTCCGAACCGGCACACGAGGTCTCCGGATCGCACACTGCCGGTGATGCGGGATGCGACGGTGGCCAGGACGGCGTCGCCGGCACTGTGGCCGAACTTGTCGTTGATCGATTTGAAACTGTCTAGGTCGATGAAGATCAACGCGAGTGACTCTAGGTCACTGCCGACCGTTTGGACGCTGCTGCTGATGTGGGTTCGCAGCAGGATCCGGTTGGCGAGCCCGGTGAGCGGGTCGTACAACGCAAGCGCCGCGAGCTCGGCTTGCAGCTTGAGCTGCGCCAGGACTTGCGCGGCCTGCCGACATAGCGCGCTTACCAGGTAGACGGTGTGGGGGTCCGCTGCCTGTTCGCGGGAGAAGAAGCAAGCCAAGGAACCGACGACTTCGCGCCCGCGAAGAAGCGGCGCAATGAGCAGGGATTCGAGATGGGCGCCGTCGAGTGCCGCCACTACATCCGGGTCCGTGGTGGCAATGCTGCGCGACCAGGTTCGGGATTCGGAAGAGATCCACCCACCAGGTGGCACTACGGGGAACGACTCAGAGTCGAATGGGACGGCGCCGGCGAGCAACTGAGCTTGCCGATTGTTGAGAAACACTGCTGCTGTTTCGGCGCCGACGTCTTCGCGTGCGATCTGCGTCAGGGCGCTGGCCACGTCATCGATCGAGTCGCTGATGCCGAACGTGGCGGCGGCGTTTTGGAGGACGCGCGTCCTGGTTTCGGTTTCTGTGGCGCGGCGTTGAGCGGCGCGCAGGATTCCGTTGTCGCCGTCTCGTTCGGGCGGTTTGAACCCACTGCGCAGAGGTCTGGTTCGCGTGCACGATGACACCACCGGGTGGTAGTCAGAAGACCGCACGGGGGTCGGGTGATAGAGCTGCTCGCCGGTGTCCTCCGTCATGCGCGGGTGGCGTCAGCGTGGATGAAGTCGATTATGCGTTGCCAGTGCCGTCCGATGATGTCTGCACCCCCGTCCACCCGCTGGAGTTGTGCTCGGGGCGCGGCGTGGGCGTACCACTGTGCGTCCTGTACGGTCGCGTATGGGTCACTGGTACCGTAGAGGATCAGCGTGTCGGCTTCGATCCGAAGCTCGGACGCGCCGCGTTCTTCGAAGGCCCGATGGTCGGCGACTGCTCCCGCGTCTCCTTGCGTGGAAGCGGTCGCCAGCATGCGCCGCACTCGGTCGGGGTAGCCGAGGGGCTGCTCTGACATCGCCGTTGCGGTGAGGGGGCCTTCTACTGGGTGGCCGTTTGCTGCTCGTGATGGCGCGGGTGCTGCCACCAAGGCCAGCCTGTCGACGAGTTGCGGGTGGCGGGCTGCGAGTGCGGCTGCGTAGATTCCGCCTTCTCTCCACCCGATGACGCCGATTCCACCGTAGGTGGTGTGCGCAGGGCGCTCTCGCGCGCTCGCTTCGGCTTCGCGCAGGTAACCGGCGAGGTCGTCGACCCATCCGGCCACGCTGATGATTTCTTGTTCCGTTGCCCCGTAGCCTGGGCGTTCGAAGGTCAGTAGGTGAAGGCCGGAGCGCGCCGTCACATCGGGTGCCGGGTCGAAACCGGAGGCGCCGGGGGTCGGGTGAAGGAGTACGGCAAGGCGTTCGCCGGCGGGATCTCCGAGCCCGGTCATACCTACTTCTCGGCCGCTGGGAAGCCGAACCAGCCGATACGTCATTGTGTTCCTCTCTGGTCGTTCTTACTCGGTGTGCGGCGTGTTCCCGGCGGCCGTGTCAGTAGTTGACCGGGTGAACGATGCGACCCGGTACGGTTGGGCGTCCGCTTCCTTGAGCTCGAGCCCGTGCCCGGGAGCTGAGCGGTCCGGTACGAGTTCGCCCCCGCGGAGGGCTGGGACACCGTCGAAGAGGGCTCCGGCGATGCGGGCGTGGTCGTGGAAGTATTCGACGTTGATTGCGCCGTCGAATGCGGCGGCCACGGAAGCGTGCAAGGCGGGAGCAGTGTGGGCGCTGAGGGGGATGCCGTGTGTGCGGGAGAGTGAGGCGGCGATGCGGAACCCGGTGATGCCGCAGCGGGTGGCGTCGGCTTGCAGCACGTCGACGCAGCCTGGTGTGATGAGGTCGCGGAAGTCGGCGGGTGTGTACCCGTATTCGCCGGCGGCGACCCGGATCGGGGCGGGCATCCGATCGCGGAGCAGGCGCAGACCGGTGCGGTCGTCGCTGGACACCGGCTCTTCGAACCAGGTCACGCCGAGGTCGGCGAATCGATCAGCAAGGTGGAGGGCTTGTTTGCGCTCGTAGGCGCCGTTCGCGTCGACGAAGAGCTCCACGTGAGGCCCGATGGCTTCGCGGGCGAGGGCGACGCGGCGCGGGTCGTCGTCCGGCTGGGATCCGACTTTCATCTTGACGGCGCGCAGTCCGTGCTCGGCCCACAAGCCCAGCTGTTCGGTCAGTTCGTGGTCGGTGTAGTCGGTGAAGCCGCCGCTGCCGTAGGCGGCGATGGTGTGGTGCGCGCCGCCCAGATACTGGGTGAGCGGTACTCCGGCAAGGCGGGCGGCCAGGTCGTGCACCGCGATGTCGACGGCCGAGATCGCGGCGGCGCAGAGACCCCGCCACCCGGTGTTGCGGACGGCCCGCGCCATTGCCCAGAAGATGCGCTCGGTGTCGCGGGTGTCCATCCCATCGATCACTGGCCAGAGGATGTCACGGATGACTCCCAGGGTGGCGGTGGGGGCGTGGCTGAAACCGAGCCCGGTCGTGTCGCCGGCCGTCAGGCGTACGACGATCAGGCCGGTGGAGTTCCAGGTGATGGTGCCGTCGCTTTCGGGCCGCTTCCTGCCGAAGGTCGCCGTGGGGATGTGGAACGCGTCAATTGTGAGTGCGCGGAGCCGCGCCCCGTCCTCAGTTCCCATGGTCGTCGCCGTGGTCTGGGTGCAGGGCGTCCTTGACCCGTTCCACCCCCTCGGTGATGAGCGAGGTGGCCGAGTCCTTGATGGCGCCGAGGCCGTCGGGGTCGCCCTTCAGCAGGGCGAGGCCGGTGTTCTTTGCGAACTCGTAGGTGATGTGTGGTGGCAGCGGGGGGATGTTCTTGCCGGTGTGAGCGTCGATGACGGTGACGCCGCGGTGCGCGAGTGCGGTGTCCCAGGCGGCCTCCACCTCGTAGTCTGAGGTGACGGTGATCCCCTGGAAGCCCAGTAGGCGCGCCCAGCCGGCGTAGTCGACGGATTCGACGTCCTGCGAGGTCGACCAGACGGGGTTGGCGTCCTCGGTGCGCATCTCCCAGGAGACCTGCGTGAGGTCGTCGTTGTGGAGGACGAGCACCACGAATGTCGGGTCGTCCCAGCGCGACAGGTATTTCTTGAGGGTGATGAGCTCGTTCATCCCGAGCATCTGGAAAGCGCCGTCGCCGATGGTGCAGACGACGGTGCGGTCGGGGTAGGCGAACTTGGCGGCCTCGGCGTAGGGCATGGCGGCGAGCATGGTGGCGAGGCGTCCGGAGAGGTCGCCGCGCATTCCGTCGCGGAGCCGGATGTAGTGGCCGTACCAGTCGGCGGTGGTGCCGGCGTCGCAGGTGACGATCGCACCGGCCGGGAGGCGCTTGTTCAGTTCGGCGTACACCTTGCGCGGGTTGACGCCGTCGTCGTAGTGCTTCTCGGCCTGGGCGGCGAGCTCGCCGTCCCAGTCGCGCATCTTGTCGGCCACATTCTCCTGCCAGGAGAGGTCCTCCTTCTGACGCAGGAGCGGGAGGAGGCCGGCGAGGGCGGTCTTGACGTCGGCCCAGATGCTGACCTCGGTCGGGTAGCGGAGGCCGAGCTGCTCCGGCCGCAGGTCGATCTGCACTGCGCGGGCCTGGCCGGTCTTCGGCAGGAATTGGCCGTAGGGGTAGTTGGTGCCGAGCAGCACGAGCGTGTCGCAGTCCTGCATCTGGTCGTAGCTGGGCCGGGACCCGAGCAGGCCGACCTGCTGGGTGTGGAACGGGACGTCGCCGGGCACGACCTGCTTGCCGCGGAGCGTCGTGATGACGCCGGCACCGGTCAGCCGGGCTGCCTGCAGGACTTCATCCGTGGCGCCGTCGGCTCCGGCGCCGACGAGGAAGGTGACGCGTTCGCCGGCGTTGATGATGTCGGCGGCGGCCTGCAGCTGCTCGACCGGAGGCGCGATGGCGGTGGACGGTGCGACGGCGCTCGACCGGGACACCCACATCTCGGCTCCGGGCTCGGCCATCTTCATGCCCTGCACGTCGTGGGGGAGGATGATGACGCAGGGCTGCTTGCGCGTGATGGCGACGCGGAAGGCGGTGTCGACGACCGCTTGCGCCTGCTCCGGCGACACGATGGTCTGCACGTACTCGGCGACGTCCGAGAACGCCTGCTCGAGGTTGCTCTCCTGCTGGTTGAACGTGCCGAAGGAGTTGAGACCCTGCTGCCCGACGATCGCGACGACCGGCTGGTTGTCCATCTTGGCGTCGTACAGGCCGTTGATCATGTGGAAGCCGCCGGGGCTGGAGGTGGCGATGCAGACGCCGACCTCGCCGGTGAACTTGGCGTGCGCGGTGGCCATCAGGGCGCAGATCTCCTCATGGGTGGGCCGGATGTACTCGAGGCCTTCGCCCGCCCGCTCGGCTTTGCCGAGCATCCCGTCGAACTCCCCGATGCCGTCACCGGGGAACCCGAACACGCGCCGGACGCCCCACTCCCGGAACCGCCCGATCACGAACTCGCTGACCGTCTGTGCCATGTGTGTCTCTCCTTAGGTCGCCCGATTCAGGGTTCCGGGCGCTCGATGATCCGGTCGGCCGCGCGGGCGGCTACGGCCATGATGGTGAGGGCGGGATTCGCGCTGCCCTGGGTGGGCAGCACGCTCCCGTCGGTGATGAGCAGGTTGGGGACGGCGAACGTCCGGCAGTCCCTGTCCACAACCCCTTCCGTTTCGTTGGCGGCCATGCGGGCGCCGCCGACGAGGTGGGCGTAGCGCTGCACGGTCATGGTCTCCTGTGCGCCGGCGGCCTCGAGGATGCGCTCCATGGTCGCCTGCGCCGCCTTTGCGAGCGCCCGGTCGTTGTCGCACTGCGTGTAGGCGAAGTGGGCGACGGGGAGGCCGTAGCGGTCGGTCTCGTCGGCCAGCGTCACGCGGTTGTCCGGCTGGGCCAGGAACTCGCACAGCGCACCGAGGCACGCCCAGTGCACGTAGTCGGACATGTATCGGCGCAGGTCGGCCCCCCAGTGGCCCTGCGCCATGACGTGCTCCGCCCAGGTGATCGGGAGGGGCGACACGGTCTGGATGGAGTACCCGCGCTTGAAGGGCTTGGTGGGGTCGGTCTCGTAGAACTCCTCGGTGGAGACCTCCGGGGGCGGCGCCTTCCACATCCGGATCTCGTCGGGGAACCGGCCCGCGGTCTGCGGTGCACCCTGCACCATCAGGTAGCGGCCGACCTGGTCGAAGTCGTTGCAGAGGCCGTCCGGGAAGCGCTTCGACGCAGAGTTGAGCAGCAGCCGCGGGGTCTCGATGGAGTACCCGGCGATCGCGACCATCCGCGCCCGCTGGAACCGCGCGACGCCGTCGCGGAAGTAGTGCACGCCGATCGCCCGGCCGGTGCGCTCATCCACCTCGATGGAGGAGACCATGCAGTCGGCACGCACCTCGGCGCCGTGATCGAGCGCGTCCGGGATGTGCGTGATGAGCGGCGACGCCTTCGCGTTGACCTTGCATCCCTGAAGGCAGAAGCCGCGGTAGATGCAGTGCGGCCGGTGCCCGAATCGCCCGTTCGTGATCGCGACCGGGCCGACCTTCGCCGTGATCCCGGCCGCGTTCGCCCCACGCAGGAACGTCTCGCCGTTGCCGGAGACCGGATGCGGACCGTGCGAGTAGGAATGCGGGTCGCCCCACGGCCAGTCCTCGCCGGCGACGGGGAGCTCGTTCTCGATGTCCTCGTAGAACGGGCGGAGCTCGTCGTAGGCGATGGGCCAGTCGGCGCCCACGCCGTCGTTCGTCCGGGTGCGGAAGTCGCTGGGGTGGAAGCGCGGCACGTATCCGGCGTAATGCACCATCGACCCGCCGACGCCGCGACCGGAGTTGTTGGAGCCGAGCGGGACGGGGTCACCGCCGCCGATCTGGCGCGGCTCCGTCCAGTAGAGGTGGTGCGACCCGGCCTCGTCGCTGACCCAGTCGCGCCCCGGGTCCCAGAACGGGCCGGCGTCGAACGCGACCGCGCTCCAGCCGGCACGCGCCAGGCGCTGGAGCAGCACCGAACCTCCGGCGCCGCAGCCGACGATCGCGACGTCCACCTCGTCCGTGTCGGCGTAGCGCCGCATCCTGTCGCGGAGGTCCGGGCGCTCGCGCGACCCGTCGGCGGTGAGCAGCCACGCCGACGCGTTGCGGTCGCGGACCCCGTCCAGAGCCGCCGTCGCGGCTCCGCGGAGTGAGGTCACGAGTAGCCTCCCACCGTCGTGATAGGCAGCTGCGCGGGATGCGCATCCTCCACCTCGAACGGCTCGCGCTTGCCGACGCCGAGGTTCTTGTAGCCGCGTGGGTAGGCGGGGCCGTCGAAGCCGATCTCGTCCCAGGCGCGGGGGTGGCTGTAGAACGCGGTGCACGCGTAGCGGGTCCACAGGCTCCACACCTGGCCGCGGTGGAGGCCGTGCCAGTCGCCGTCGCCGGTGTGCACGGCCTCCAGCACGTCGCGGCGCTGCTCGTGGTCGCACTTTGCGAAGACGCAGCCGTGCGCCTCCCGGGCATCGTCGTCCAGCGCTGCGAGGGTGCGGTGCCACGATTCCTGGTCCGCCGGCATGGTGTCGTAGTGCCAGCCGTCGGTCTGCTTCTCGGCGAGCCGCGCATCCACCATCGCCGTCACGGGGATTCGGTCCTCGCCCTCCTGGCCGAGCAGCTCGTCGAACAGCGCGGTCGCGGTCGCCTGCTCGGCGACGTCGAAGAAGCGGATGTCGGAGGGGCGGCCCACGCGCGCGAGCACGACGGCGCGGGTCTCCTCGTCCCAGTGCGGGGCTTCGTCCAGCACGCGGAACCCGGGGAACCGCTCCGGCACGTCGTCGCCGCGCTGGACGGGCGGGATGCTCACTTCTCGCGCCTCAGGATCGCGGCCAGCAGTCCCATCCCGCCGACCACCGTGACCAGGAGGGGCGCCAGCAGGGGCGGTCCCATCTCCAGGTTGTACCGGGCGTTGCGCCAGCCTCCCGGCTTCTGGGCGACGCCGCGTGCATGCAGGTAGGTCCCCTGGAGGCCGTTCGCGACGATGGTCGCCGCGGCGATCGGCAGCAGGGTCTTCGCGGCGCGCTTGCTGAATACGCCGGCGATACCGGCCGCGGCGCCGATCGGCCCGAGCGCGACCGGCGCCCACATCCACGGGTTGCCGAAGCTCGCCTTGTCGTGCTCGAAGTAGATCTCCGCCGCGGTCACCAGCGATCCGGCCGCGGTCAACCCGGAGAGCGACCGCTCGAACCGCCCGGTCTCGATGTTCCGCACCAGGCGGTCGATGCCATGGAGGGCGGTGGTGGTTTTGCGTGGGGTCATTTGCTGTCCTGTTCCTTCGCTGCCTGGCGGAAACGGTGTTTCGGGTCCGGGAAGGAGCTGACCGGGGCGGTCTGGTTGGCGGTGAGTCCGTTGCCGATCCAACCGAGCACGAGCCGAAGCCGGCGCCCGGGGCCGGGGAGTGCCAGGGCGTGGTACACCTTGTCGACGGCCCAGGCGGGCAGACCATGCAGCGGCAGCCCGCGCAGGACTGCGGCACCGCGCGTGCCGCCGTAGCTGGCCAGCGTGCCCAGGGACCGGTGCCGGTATGCGACAGGCGCGTCGCCGACGAGGACATTCCGGAGGCTGCGCGCGAGTGTCCGCGCTTGGCGGATGGCGTTCTGCGCGTTCGGTGGGTAGAACGCGGGCTGTTGCTGCGCGGTCAGGTCGGGCACCTGCGCGTCGTCGCCGAGACCCCAGGCCCCATCGACGGGGCTCCCGTCGTTGCGGACGACGCGCAGGTACGCATCGCACTGCACGTGGCCCTTTCGCCCACGCGGCACGTCGGTGTGATCGAGGACCGGGTTCGGGGTGACGCCGGCGACCCACACGATGGTGTCCGACGCATGGGTGGAGCCGTCGCTCAGGACGACTTCGCCGTTATGGCAGCTCTTCATTTCGGTGTGGAGCAGCACCCTGATGCCGCGGCGGCGGAGGAGGTCGAGCGTCCAGCCGGACAGTTTTTCGGTGAGTTCGGAGGCGATGCGCCCGGCTGCCTCGACCAGCACCCAGTCCATGCGTTCCCCGTACAGTTTCGGGTAGCGACGGAATTCCGTGACCGCAAGTCGTTGGAGCTCGGCGATCGCCTCGACTCCGGTGTAGCCGCCGCCGACGAACACGAAGGTCAACGCCCGGCGCCGCTCTGCCGGGTCGCTGGTGGCGGCAGCGAACTGGATGCGGTCAAGGACGTGATCGCGGAGGAAGGCGGCCTCCTCGATGCTGGAGAACCCGATTCCGTTTTCGCTCAGACCGGGGATGGGCAGCGTCTTCGTCACCGCGCCGAGCGCGAACACGACGTGGTCGTAGTGGATGGGCCGCTGCGTGCCGTCGAGGGTGCGGATGACGGCGACTTTCCCGCTGGTGTCAACCGAGGCGACCGACCCCGGCACCAGCTCGGTGTGTTTGAGAGGGCGGCGGAGGGGGACGACGGTGTCGCGGGGCTGCGTCTCGCCGCCGGCGACCTCGGGTAGCAGCGGTTTATAGGTCAGATACGGTTGCGGGTCCACCACGGTGAGGCGGAGCCGGTTCCGGGCGGCCTCCCGTCGCAGCGCCCTGGCCAGGGTGAAGCCGCCGAACCCGGCGCCGAGCACGAGCACGTGGGGTGGGGTCATCGGTCACTCCTTGCCGATCGGGATGCGGTCTTGGGTGGTGGTCGTGGTGCCGGAGAGCAGGTGGAAGGCGCTGCGCACGAGCGCGAAGTGGCTGTACGCCTGGGGCATGTTTCCCAGCTGCCGGGCAGTGTGCGGGTCCCATTCCTCGCTGAGCAGGCCGACGTCGTTGCGTAAATCCAGAAGTCGCTGGAACAAGGCTTCGGCGTCGTCTCTTCGGCCGGCGCCGATGAGCGCGTCCACCAGCCAGAACGAGCAGGCGAGGAACACCCCCTCCCCGCCCGGGAGGCCGTCGTCGCTGGCTTGGGGGCGGTAGCGCAGCACCAGCCCGTCGTCGGTGAGGTCTTTCTCTATGGCTTCGATTGTGCCGACGACTCGTGGATCGTCGGGCGGGAGGAACCCGACCCGGGGGATCAGCAGCAGGGAGGCATCCAGATCGTTCGACCCGTATGCCTGCACGAACGTGTTCCGCTTCGGGTCGTAGCCGTTTTCCAGGATGTCGCGGCGGATTTTCGCCCGCAGCCGCTCCCACTGGCGTACCGGGCCGGGAAGGTTGAACTGGTGGGCGCCGTCGATCATGCGGTCGACGGCGACCCATGCCATGACTTTCGAATGGGTGAAATGGCGGCGTGGGCCGCGCATCTCCCACAGCCCGTTGTCCGGCTCTTGCCAGTGCTCAGCCAGATGGCTGACGAGGGCGCGCTGTACGTCCCACGCGTCCTCGCCTGCGCCGATGGTGGTGCGGGTGAGAGAGAGGCCGTCAAGAACTTCACCCCAGACATCGAGTTGCAGCTGTTCCGCGGCGGCGTTTCCGACACGGACGGGCGTGGAATGATCGAACCCGGCCAGCCAGTCCAGTGCCTGTTCTGGGAGGCGGCGCCGGCCGTCGAGTCCGTACATGATGCGCAGGTCTGCGGGGTCACCGGCGACCGCGCGGACCAACCAGTTGCGCCACGAACTGGCCTCGTCGGTGTAGCCGGCGGTCAGAAGCGACTGCAGGGCGAGGGTCGCATCGCGCAGCCAGCAGAAACGGTAGTCCCAGTTGCGTGGCCCGCCGGGCTGCTCCGGCAGGGAGGTGGTCGGCGCGGCCACGATGCCGCCGGTCGGGAGGTAGGTCAGCGCCTTGAGGGTGATCAGTGAGCGTTGGATGGCATCGCGATGCGCGCCGTACGCGTTGCTCTGACTGCTCCAACGGGTCCAGAACAATTCCGTCGAGGCCAACGCCGTCTCCGGATCGGTTGGCTCTGGTTCCTCCTCGTGGCTGGGGTACCAGGTGAGCGCGAATGCGACGCGGTCGCCCGGGTTGACGGTGAAGTCGGCGACGGTGCGGAAGTCGCGGCCGCCCAGGGGCACGTCTGAGGAGATCAGCACCGCGTCCGGCCCGGCGACCGCTCGAACCCCGCGGTCCGTTTTCGTCACCCAGGGAACGACATGCCCGTAGTCGAAGCGCAGTATCAGCTCGAACTGCATCGCCACCGTCCCGGAAACGCTCTCGACGATCCGTACGAGGTCGGCCGCCCGGTCACGCACCGGCATGAAATCGATGATGCGCACGACCCCGTCGGCGGTCTCCCACTCAGTCTCCAGGACCAGGGTGTCGCCGCGGTAGCGGCGACGCGTGCAACGACCGCTACCGGCGGGTGCGATCCGCCACCGTCCGGCCGCCTCGGTGTCAAGGAGGGCGGCGAAGCAGGCGGCGGAGTCGAACCGGGGCAGGCACAGCCAATCGATCGACCCGGTGACCGACACCATCGCCGCCGTGTGCAGGTCGCCGATCATCGCATAGTCCTCGATCCGCGGTGCGCTCACAGGCCCACACTTCCGTGCATGATGCCGCCATCCACGAAAACGGTGGTGGCGGTCAGGTACGAGCCGCCGTCGGAAATCACGAAGGCAACGACGTCACCGATCTGCGCGGGATCTGCCACCGTCCGTAGGGGAATGCTGTTCTCGAGCTTCTGGCGGAGCGAGTCGTCCTTCATGGTGGCGCTGTTGATCGGCGTGTTCACCGCGCCGGGCGCCACGTTGACCACACGCACGCCGTGCGGGCCCAGCTCCACTCCGGCGGTGCGGGTAAGCATCCGCATCCCGCCTTTCGCCACGCAGTAGCTGAGGTTGCCGGGCATCGGCCAGTCCTCGTGCACCGACGACACATTCACGACGATGCCCCCGGATCCTTGCTCGATGAACCGTTTCGCTGCCCGCTGGGTGCCGAAGACCGCGCTCTTGAGATCGACGGCCATCACCTCCTCGAAGGCATCCTCGGTGACCTCCAGAAGGCTGTGCCGTTTTTCGATGCCCGCGTTGTTAACGAAGGCGTCCAGGTGCCCGAATTCGTCGACGGCGGTCTGGATGAGCTTGTCGATATCGGCCGGCGAGCTCGCGTCGGCCTCGACACCGACGGCGCGACCGCCGGCGGCAGTGATTTCCGCGACTAAGTCCGCCGTGTCCTCCGGCCGGGCCACGTAATCGATGACCACGGCGGCCCCGGCCGCTGCCACGCACCGCACGATCGCTGCGCCGATCCCGCTGTTGCCGCCGGTCACGACAACGCTCTTGCCACTCAAGTCCACGATGGTCCTCCTCGGTCCGCCGCCCATTGAACCATGCGTTTGCGCAAATGCAACTGTTTTCGGGGGAGCACCCAGCGGCTCCCCGGCGCGTGTGATGGTCGGCAGCGATGGCGAAGCTGATTGAGGAGGTGTGGCCCGATGGACGGCTCCCTGCCGGCAAGGCTGAGGCGGTCGCTCCGGCCCTCGGTGTCCCTCAACCGGCGCTCCAGGCGCGCTTGGCCGCGTCGAAGGCGTCGCGACCGACCGAAGCGGGGAGGGGGTTGGGGCGTCCCCTCCCCGCCCGCACCGGGTTGGTTTACACAACCGGTGGCTCATGCGCACGCGCATGAGGTTCTGCGGTGATCTGCCCCGTCGGCCCGCAGCGGCTGACTCGCCCTGCGGTCGAGGCCACTCCAAAGCGCCGGGCTGCCCTTGGCACACGGGCGTGGATGCTGAGATCGGGCATTCAGTGTCTCCCGACCGAAACGGCGCACTTCCACATCGCTATGATGATTGTCACGCAACGTTTGCGATTGCGCAATGGAAGTGATGTGGGACATGAAGCGTACGCGTATGGATCGACGATGAACGCTTCTGATCCGCTCGGCGCACCGGGCCGAGGTCACGCTCGGGTGCATCAGGCGGTGAGCCCACCCAATCTCTACGCGGGCACTCCCGTGCTGCTGCTGGCCTCGAGTAACGGCGACGGCACCGCCAACCTTGCCCCCGCTTCCTCGTACTGGGCGCTCGGACGGATGCTCGCTCTCGGCCTGGAGACCGACGGTCAGACTCTCGCCAACATTCTCGATCGTCCGCAGCTGACGGTGAACTTCCCGTCGCCGGCGCTATGGTCTGCGGTCGAGCGGATCGCTGACCTGACGGGGAGGTCGGAGGTGCCGGAGGGGAAGCTCGGGCGGTACGCATACTGTGCCGACAAGTTTGCGGCGGCCGGCCTGACGCCGCAAACTTCCGACCTAGTCGACCCGCCGCGGGTGCGTGAATGCTCGCTGCAGATTGAGGCGGAAGTGCGGCGGGTGACGCCAGGGGTGAGCGGTGACTATGCGATTGCCGAGGCGGAGGTTGTCCGGGTGCACGCCGACAGGAGCATCATTCGTGAGGGTGACCGAATCGACCCGCTGGCATGGCGGCCGATGATTTACAGCTTCCGGACCTACTTCCAGCTCGGCGAACCGGTCGGCGCACGCGGCGCCGCCCTTCCCGAGCCCGCTGAAGAGGGCAAGAAAGTGGGCGGCGCGGTTGAGTCGGAGGGCGGCGACCCGGCCTGCTGGCTTGCCCTGATCTGCCCAGATTGTGGTGCGGTGGGGGAGGCGCCCGGCGCATGCCGCTGCTGTGAAGCGGCTAGCTAACCGCTCACACAGGCACGACGCCCTGAAACGAGCGGGGCCAGTCAGGCTACGCTACGCATCGCCGCTGAGGACGGGACGCACCAGGGTAAAGCGTCCGTCGTCGCCGTGTCGCCCCCCGGCGGCACGGGCGAAGGCACGAAAGCCGTCGGTGGCGCGCGCCCGATCCTCAGGTTCCATCGCTGCCAAGACCTCAGCCAGCGCCGCGCGACGGTGCCCGATCACCTGGTCGACAAGCGCGGCGCCCTGAGGAGTCAGTGTCAGCCGAACGAACCGCCGGTCGGCCGGATCCTCCGCCCGTGCGATCAAACCGGCGTGCACCAGCTTCTCGCTGGTGCGTGTGGCGTTGGAAGCGTGAACGCCCAGCTCGGCGGCGATCTCGCCGAGGTTCTGTGGACCCCGGGTCGCGATCGTCACCAGCACCCGCAGTTGTGGCGACGTGACGATATCCTCCACCTCCGCCACCGATCGCGCTGCGACGCCCATCATCACGTCCGCCGCGATGAGCGCGGCGTTCACATCCTGCTTTTCCACATTCTGGGCATTCACCCTCTCAGTTCTAGCCCGAAAATCATTTGCGCGCGCGTAGACGTGGCTATCCGGGGAACGGTGAGGATCCACCCTGAGGTACTGACAAGCTTCGCCGAGCGACGGCGGTCAGGCCTCGGTCGAATCGCCCGATCCCGAGTTTGCGCTTCCGCGGGTTCTCCCGTGTCTGTTGTGGTCGGCTTTCGGGTAGTTGCCGCCGCGCTGGTGGGTGCTCCGAACCAGGGGCTCCTCGCCCTCGTGGTCAGCTCCAACATAGGTTCCGGATACGTCCGCGTCGGGTCCGATCCCGCCGCGCTCGGTGTATTGCCCGTGCACTTGGCGCTCTTCTGGTGCTTCGGGGTCGGCCTGTGTGTAGTGGCCTTCGAGTTCGTCGCGTTCATGCTGAAGCATGGTCACCGCCTCCTTGCTTGCGATAACGCAATTGTCCCACTGTTGAGGCCGGGTGGCTATTGCTTGCCACCGTGCGGCTGCCTCTCGGCGTCCTTGGCGCCATGTCCGCCGTTTCCGTGAGCCTAGGCTCCTGTGACCGCGAAAAGTCCTGCGACCCCGAGAAGGTAGGTCACCAAGACGGTGGCCGAGTCGACTCCCATGCCGAGCACCCGTGTGGTCGGCCGGAACACCAGCCCGACGCAGTAGATCAGGGTGAGCAGTGCGGCGAGGGCAGTCAGGTACACGTCGCTGGCGTTCGCGTGGGGGAGCACCGCTCGCCCCGAGATGAGGGTGGCGACCAGGAACAGTACCGGCAGGAACGCGTTGCCGCCGAAGATGTCGCTCATGGCGAGGTTATCGTCACCTTGTTTGACCGCTTGCAGGCCGGTGGAGATTTCGGGAAGCGAGGTCGCCAGTGCCAGGACAGTGGCCCCGAAGAGTACCCCGGATAGTCCGATCTGTTTGGAGGCGGCGTCTCCGCTGGCTTCGAGCATGACGCCGGCGGCAAGGGTGGCGAGGGCGGAGATGCCGAAGACCAGCCAGACCCGCCCGGTGCTCCATTGCTGGTGGGGAGATTCCGGTTTGCTACGCCGATGCCCCGCGACATGAGGCGACGCGTCCGGCGCGTTTCCCTTTCGTTCCCACGGCAGGGACGACCCGGCACGCTTGACCAGTAGAAGTCCGATCACCCAGACGACGGCGATCAGAACGACGTCCGGTGAGAGGCGCAGGAACACCAAGGCGGGGAGTTGGCTGCCTGCCATCACGATGGCGAGGACCGCGACGACGACCACCGCTTCCAATACCAGCACCAGGGATGCCGCCCGATAGGTGAGCGGGGGGACGTTCTTACCGCGCTTTCCCCACGCGTCGAGGATCACGAGGACAACTGTTTGCAATGCGATCCCGCCGAGGATATTGCCGAGAGCTACGGAGAGGTCACCGGAAAGTGCGGCGCTGACTGTGATCGCTATTTCGGGCAGGTTGGTGGCGACGGCTAGGACGATGAGGCCGCCGAGTGCACTGCCGATGTGCAGGCGAGAGTCCAGCACGTCGGTGGTCCGGGAAAGTTGGATGCCAGCAACCCAAACCACCGCAGCCGCCACCACGAAGATCAGCACTAGCAGCCAGATCGGCCATCCGGTCATCGCTGTACCGCCGCGGCAACCGCGCGATCGAACTGAGCGCCAACTTCCTCGTGCATGAGCGTCCTCTCTCGTGAATCCACGTCCGCACGCTACGCCTTGGGTTGGCGTGAAGAACGGCCTTGAAAACCCCGGGTAGTTGCGTGTACGCAACCGTAGCGTCGCGTTCCGTCCCCGCCAGTGTGGATGATCTGCGGAGCTGGGTCCGGCTCTTTCGTGCGGCTCGAGCAGGCATCAAAGCACCGGCACGCCGGGCGCGAGAGCGTCCAGCGCGCGGGGCAGCATTCAACTGCACGTGAAGGGGTCCTAGGCGCACTCGCGGGCGAGCCTAAGCGCAGATGAGGCTTGTGATGGCGTGCGCGGCGTGAAGCACGCGGGATGCGGTGTCGCGGATTTGCTGAACGTCCTCGTTGGCCCATCCGGTGATGTAACCGACGCTGTACGCGCTGGTGTCGAAACCGGCCAGGCCGGCGACGACGTACGCGACAGACTCGGCCTCCACTTCCATCCGCCCCCGGTGGTGTCGGTACTCATCGAGGTCGTCCACGTGGCCGAGTTGAAGGTGGGCGGTCTCGTGGATGAGGGTTTTTGCTGCCTGCTCAGGCGCAAGGTCGAGGCTCAGGGTAATGCGGTGTTGCTCGGGGTCGGTGTGTCCGTTCGCGTGGGTGAGCGGCGCGCGTGCGACGGTCCATCCGAGCGCCTCGAGTTGTGCGGTGAGGGGGCGGATGACGCCGTGATCGCCCTTACCGGTGAGTTGGTGGATCGGGTTTTGTGGCAGCGGTATGCCGTCGATCGGGTCGGTTTGGGAGATGTCGAACACGGACAGCACGGGGTAGTAGTGCGCGATGCGCTCCACTGCGTCGGAGTCGCTGTCGTCGTTTCCGACGGTCTTCTTCGCGCTGTAGCCGAATATATTGATCGCATGTTCCCCTTTGCGGACTTGACGACCTTTGGCCTGCCATTGCCGGAACCCGGCGACCATGGTCGCGTCCGGGTTTTGGGCGAGGATCAGGAGCATGTTGTTCAGGCTGTAGGTGTGGAAGGATCTGGCGAAGTCGAGGAATCGGCGCCATTGCCCGCTGTCCGCAAGCAGCTGAACTTGCTCGATGAGCGATGCTTGTAGTGCTTCGGCTTGCGCCTTGCGCTGCTCGGCGGTCCGCCCGTTGGTCGTGTCCTTCATGGTCGGTGCTCCCTGGTGGTCAACCTGTTTGGTGTGGGTTGTTCGACAGAGGGAGTCGGTGGGAGCGGGAGCACCGGGAGTGCCCACCGCGCTCTGGCGAGATAAGCCCGGAGGGCGCGTCAGAGCGCGGTTGGAACGGCAAGGTGCGTCAGCGACCTACGATGAACGGTCGGACAGCCCACACCGCACTAGATAGGACTGCCCAGCGCAGCAGGACCACGTCGGATGCAGACCAGTGTTGGTCGCGTAATCCGTTGGGCACCGTGGGCCGAGAGTCGCATCCCTTTAGTGGAGCCGCCTGCGGCGGCGCTGACCTGGCCTGTTTTGTTTGTCTTTCCGGCGGCCGATCGCAGCTCGTTCCCGGTCCTCCGCGCCGGGCTCTCGACGCTTCTATGTTTGTCAAGTTGTCTCGGGGGCGGCGTAGAGGGTGTTGAGGGTTCGGTAGAGGTGTCGGGCGAGGTAACCCTTGATGGAGCGGCGGATCTCGCGTCGGCTGCGTCCTTCGGCGAGGCGTTTCTCGAGGTAGGCCTTGGTGCCGGGGTGGCGGCTCATGCGGGTGATCGCGATGTAGTGCAGTGCCTTGTTCAGACGTCGGTCTCCGCCTCGGTTGAGGCGGTGCCGGGTGGTGTTGCCGCTGGAGGCGGGGATGGGGTTCACGCCGGCGAGGGCGGCGAACGCGGCGTCGTTGCGGACTCGGCCGGGGTGGGACCACGCGGTGATGATGACCGCGGCGGTGTATGCGCCGATGCCGGTCTCCTCCAGCAGCGGCGCGGCGGGGCTCGCGGTGATGAGCTCCGCCAGCCGGGCGTGGTTGACGGTTAGCGCATCCTCCAGCTCCAGAATGCGTCGGGCCAGCCGGACGGCCTCGCCTCGTGCAGTGGCGATAGCGAGCGGTTCGGTGCGGTGCTGCCACCGGGATGCCTGGCCGATCTGGGCTGCGGTCAGTGGCCGGCGGGCGTCGATGCCGAGGCCGTTGGCGCACCAGCGCGGTGAGCGCGTTAACGTTCATCGTCTTCTCCTGCACCATCTGATCGCGGGCGGTCACCAGCACCCGCAACGCTTGACGGGTCCCGTCATCGGCGCGGGGACGGCGCAGCCGGTCCTCTTCCACCGGCAGAACAGCGGTCGCGATGGCGTGTGCGTCCAACGGGTCGGACTTGCCGATGCCGTGCCGGGCTTTCGCGTTCATCCGGGGTGCTTCGATCACCTCGTATCCGCTCTCGGCGGCGGTGCGGGCGAGTTTCGCCCCGTAGGTGGCGAAGCCCTCGATCACCCAGAGAGCTTCGGCGTCGCCTCCACTCAGTCGGCCAGCCCAGGCGATCGCGCGGGTAATGCCTTGCGGGGTGGTCGGGAACTGCTGGCAGCCCAGCATCTGCCCGGATGCCGTCTGGATCACGGCATAGGTGTGTGTCTTCGCGTGGGTATCCACGCCGATGACGAACGAACGGGAATGCGCGACGATAGTCATTGCGGATCGGATCCTTCCTTCGATGGAACACGGGCTCGGCTGCACGGCGGCCGGCGCCGGCCCAGGAGGAAGTCACTTCGAGGCAGCACTGTGACGGGCCACGACCGTTGAGGTCGGGCAGGCTTCTAATCAGGTCATCGAGGTGGGCCGGGTGGCGCCGGCCGACCTCGCCCGGACGGACATGTCGAAAGCAAGGCCCACACGGGGCCAGCGGCATATCGAGCCACGACCGGACGACGACGACCAACGCCAACCCTGCCAGCCAGTCCCAGACCAGCCGAGCCCAGACTCACAGCGGCATGTCCTCACTCCCTGCGCTCCCTCCGGTATTCCACGGTCCCGGCACTCCCGCCCCTTCCCACTCGCAATCGATCTCTCCGCCGGAAAGGCAAACAAGAACGATCGACATAGGGGAGTGGTTGGGATGCGGGTATTCGTCATTGACACCAGAAACATGGGGCCGGAACTGCAAGGCGGACTGATCGGCGTGGTTGGTTCGCTCTTCCCGAGGGCGGAGGAGAAACGGGAGTGCGTGGAGACGGTCAGCCGGTACGCCACCGACGGGTGGGCGATCGCGGCCGATCCGCGCACGCTGATCGGCCGGCTTGCCGCACTGACCGCGGAGACCGCGTGTGTGCCGTTCGTAGGGTTGGGCCGGGTGGCCGGACCCTACGGTCTTGTGATTGCTGCGCCATCGGCGGGCATGCAGCAGCAGCGTGAGCTGCTCTGACGCTTGCCGCGGATGTGGCAGCAAGGGGTCACGTCCCGAGTGGCGGGGCCCTCGCGCCGCTTACCGTCTGACGTCGCTATTCGGATCGGTGTCGGCGAGGTCCCTTCCGGCATTTGTGCGCGTCCAGGGGTGGGTCGCGCTTACGCTCCTCAAGCGAAATCGACGAAGAAGTGACCGCGAGTATCAGATCTGGCAGCACAGCGGTGTGACCCATCACCGGAGACCGAAGGAGGCGCGGGAATCAGTCAGGGTGTCCTCGTAGATGCGTCAGGCGTGGAATGGGCGGGTTGAGTGTTTGGAGGAGGCGCGGGCTGAGTGTTCACTCGGGCTTCCCTCCACAACTGCTTAGCTATTCCGGGCTGGAGGATCGGCCGGCGGTTTGGCGAGAAGGTCGACGAGTTCGCCGATGTGGTGCTCTTGGTCCATCGGGTGCCGCATGCGCACGCCGGGGTTGATGGCGTAGCGGTTGCGTCGTCCGTCGCGTGTCTTGGAGATGTAGCCGGCTTCTTCCAGCTCGGTCAGGATGCGCTGCGCCGCGCGTTCGGTCACGCCCACGGTCGCGGCTATCTCCCGCACACGAACATCGGGAATCTCCGCCACGCACAAGAGCACGTGCGCGTGATTGGTGAGGAATGTCCAGTGCGTCACCGTAACAGCGTAGGGCGATCCTCTTCTGTTCGGAGAGATGGTTTACACGTTTTCCATTTCCGGTTATGTTTAACGCGTAATTGGAAGCCGGAAAGCGGAGGCGCTGATGATCGTTGCGGGAATTGCACTGCCGGTATGGCTGCTCGGGGCTGCTGTCGCCGCGGTGCCATGGGTCGGCGCGGCCACGTCGGCGCGCGCGGCCGTGGCGATCGGTGCCGTCGGCATCCTCGCGGCAGCAGTGCTGCTCGTCCTCCAGGGCACGGGGGACATCAGGGTGGGGTGGTTCGCGGCGATCGGTGCCGTGTTCGTTGCCGGCCTGAGTGTGTCGATCCAGCGCTTTTCGGTGGCGCACTTGCGTGCGGACACCGGACAACGCTGGTTCGTGGTCTGGGTCAACGTGCTCACGGCGGCGACGATCGGGGTGGTTCTCTCCCCGTCGGTGCTCTGGTTCGCCGTGGCCTGGACGGCCGCGGGCGCAGCGCTCCTCCTCCTGCTCGCCACCTACCCGGAATCGCGGCAAGCGCGGCAGGGTCTGGCGCGCACTGCCGGCCAGCTCGCGGCGGGCGACGTCGCGCTCTGGCTTGCTTCCGCCGCGCTGATGACGTCGGGTGGGGGCGACGTGGCGTGGAGCCGGCTCGGCACAGTGACCGGCGCCCTGCCCGGATGGGCGGCGGTAACCGTGGCGCTGCTGCTGGTCGTGGCCGGTGCCTCGCGGGCGGCACAGGTGCCATTCCACACTTGGCTGCCGGTGACGCTCGCTGCTCCGACACCGGTCTCGGCGATCATGCACGCAGGGCTGGTGAACGCCGCCGCCTTCCTCGTCATCCGCTTCTCCGACGCTCTCACAGCGAGCCTGGCCGCCACCATCCTGCTGGCGGTCTGCGGCGCTGCGAGCATGCTCTCCGGCGCCGCCGGCTATCTGGTGCGGCCCGACCTCAAAGGGCGCCTCGTCGCATCAACGACCGCACAGATGGGCTTCATGCTGGTGACGCTGAGCGTGGGGGCGTGGGGCGCCGCGGTGTTCCACCTGATGGGCCACGGCATCTACAAGGCGACGCTGTTCCTCCGCGCCGGCGACCACATCGACGACAAGCGCCGCGCCCAGGCCGTCCCGCTTCCCGCCCCGGCCTCCGCGCTCCAGCGCGCGACCGCGGCGGCCGTCGCGACGGTCGTCCCCGGTCTCGGCATCGCGGCCGCAGTGCTTCTGTTCCCGGTCCCCGTCACGATCTCCGCTCTGCTGCTGGCCGCTTACGGGTGGACCACCTTGGCGGTGCTGCTCTACGGCGTGCTCACGCTCGGGGGATGGCCGGGCTGGGCTCGCATCGCGGCCGCACCGGTCGCCGCGGCGACGGCGGCGGTGTACTTCGCTGCGGTGCATGCCTTCGACCTTCTTGTCTCCTCCGATGTACCGCCCGCACTCCTCCCGGTGCCCGGCTGGGCGGTGCTCGTGCCGCTGCTGCTCGCCGCCGCTATGTCCCTGCTACTGCGGCTCCGCGCCGGGCACGCCGCCCGCGCCTACGGCTGGCTGACGTTCATCGCAGGATCGCCCGTGCCTCGGCTGAGACCCCGCCGAACTTCACGACCCACCTCACCCCTCACCCCGAACCCCGTTCAGGAGATCGCATGAGCCTGCTGTCCGCACCCGAGATCCGTGCCCGCGTCGCCGGCGCCGCGCGCACCGTCACCCCCACGTGGCCGCTCACCTCATTCATCGCAGTCAACCCGGTCGCCGGCTACGAGAGCCGCCCGATGAGCGAGCTGGCGACCGCACTGGGGGAGATGCCGACCCGACCCGAACGCGACTACCTCCGGTCGTACGAGGGTGGCGAGATCTCCGCGACCGCGCTGCAGGCCGCCCTCCGACAGCTGCTGCCCGAGCTCGCCGGGATGGGCAAACTCACGGCCGCCGGGCGCAGCGTCTCCGCCGTCGCAGTGGCGATGGCTGGGCTGCAGCAACCCCCGTCCGACACGACCGCGTCCGGTGGCGGCAGCGGAGACGATGCCGGCACCCCGGTGGACCAGTACCTGGCCGGTGCGCTCGGCAGGTTCTACGCGGACCCGATCTGGGCGCCACCCGCTTCCGGGACGCTGTACAGCCGCTTCCGGGAGCTGACCGCGCACGACCGGACCCTGCCAGGGCGCGTCCGCCGGGTCCTGGCCGCGCTGCCGGACAGCCCGGAGGATGCGATCTCCCGCATCCTGCACCAGCGCACCGGCGATCCGGGCGGTATGGAGGCCGTGCTCACGGCGCAGCTGCGCGCTCTCCCCGGCTGGACCAGCCACCTCGCGTGGCGTGCGACACATGTCGGCGACGCCACACTGACCGACCTCGTCGCGTGCCGGCTCAGCCTGGCCTACGCCCTCGGCATCGAGCTGGCGGAAACCGGTGCGGCCAGGCCGGCCGGAGCCGGAATCGACCCGGAATGGGTGGCACGCATCGCGCGGACGTGCTTCGGCCACCGCGGATCGGACGCCGGGGAGGCCGCCGCCGTGACCAGGCGTGTGCTGATGCTGCTGGATGCGACGACCCGCTTGATGGTGTGGCAGACGGCGGTGGAGGTCACCTACCGCGATCGGCTCTTCGCCGCGCTCGACCAGCCCACCTGGGCTGCGCCGACAGCGGAGGCGCAGCTCGCGTTCTGCATCGACACCCGGTCGGAGGGCATCCGTCGCCGTCTCGAACGTCGCGCCGACGTGCAGACCTTCGGGTTCGCCGGGTTCTTCGGCGTGCCCCTTCGCCACACCGCGCTGTTCGCCCAGGAGGCCCGGGAGCAGTACCCGGCGCTGCTGAGCTCCGGCCACGCGACCGGAGAACGAGCCATCGACCCAGACGACGCCCACCGCGCCGAGACCCGCGCCGCGCTGGCCGGCGCTGCCCGCAGCACGGTCAAGCAGGTCGCCGCAACGCCCGCCTCGGCGTTCAGCTGGGCCGAGCTGTCCGGTTGGGGCGGCCTGCTCGCCTCGCTCGGCCGGACTGTCGCACGCAGCGGTAGCATCGACCGCTACGAATCGGTCGACTCGGTCGTCGACGTCTGCGAACGGATGAGCCTCGACGAGCAGGCCGCCGCCGCCGAGGCGATCCTCCGCATGATGGGCCTCACCCGATTCGCCCCGCTGGTGGTCCTCACCGGACACCGCACCGGGACGGTGAACAATCTCTACCGGGCGGCGCTCGACTGCGGGGCCTGCGGGGGGAACCCCGGCGGTGCCAACGCCCGTGCAGCCGCAGCGATCTTCAACAACCCGGACGTCCGGCACCGGCTCGGCGACCGCGGCTTGAGCATCCCGGCGACCACCTGGTTCGCCGCCGCAGAACACGAGACGACGACCGACACCCTCACCATCCTGGATCGGCAGCTCATCCCCGACTCGCACTGCGACGCCGTGGCCCGGCTCGAGGCCGCGGCGGCGGAGGCCGCGGATGAGCTGACCCGCGAGCGTGCCGCCGACCTCCCCGGCGCCCGCGAAACCACCCCGCTCGCGCGGACGCGGCGTCGGGCGACCGACTGGTCGGAGATGTATCCCGAGCTCGGCCTTGCGAACAACGCTGCCCTGCTCATCGCCCCACGCTCGGTCAGCCGCGGCATCGACCTCGAGCGCCGCGTCTTCCTGCACGACTACGACCCGGCCGCCGACCCCGACGGCCAGGCGCTGGAGAACATCATGACCGCACCGCTGATCGTCGCCCAGTGGATCAACGCCCAGTACTACTTTTCCACCATCCACCCCGAGCGGTACGGAGCAGGCAGCAAGACCGTGCACAACCCCGTCGGCGACCTCGGCGTGCTCGCCGGGCACACCGGCGACCTCCGGACGGGCCTCCCGTGGCAGTCCGTCGCTGCCGGAGAGCGCCTGCTGCACACCCCGCTGCGGCTGAGCGTGCTGATCCAGGCACCCCTCGACCGCATCGGGCGGATCATCTCTGTGACCGACGCCCTCCGCGCGCTCCTCGACGGCGAGTGGATCAGCCTCCACGCCCGCGAGGACGCCGACCATCCCTGGCGCCGCTACGGCCGCTACGGCTTCACCACCGACGAAAGGACTCTCTGATGACGCAGCTCGCCCCGATGACCCGGATCGAAGTGATCGCGCCCACCGACACGAGCGCGGCCGTCCGCGAACTCGTCCGCTCCGCCGGAGCCACCGGCTACACCAGCGTCTCCGGCGTCTCCGGCGTCGGCCACTCCGGCGCCCACAACGGCCCGCACCTGTTCAACGACCACGACGCGCTCGGCATGACCATCACCGTCCTGCCGCCGGAGCGGGCGGGGACGCTCATCGAAGCACTCCGCACGCTCCTCGACGGCAGCAGCGGGGTCATGTTCATCACGGAGACCCGCGTCTCGCGGCCGGAGTACTTCCAGTGAGCGAAGCCGCCGACAGTTACCGAGAGGCGACCATCGTCTTCGCCACACGGCACGGCAAAGAGCGCCAGGCGGCCGCGCCGTTCCACGCACAGCTCGCGGCGCACGTGATCGCCCCGGACGAGATCGACACCGACCAATTCGGCACCTTCACCGGCGATATCGAGCGCACCCGGACACCGCTCCGCGCAGCCCTCGACAAGGCGTTATTGGGGACAGCGCTGACCGGACGACCCTACGCGCTCGCCTCCGAGGCGACGTACACCACCACATGGGGTGTGCTTGCACGTCATCACGAGCTGCTGCTCTTCCACGACCGTCACCGCCAGATGACACTCACCGAGAACACCGTCGTGACGGTCCGCGGGCACGGGACCACGACGGTGGCCGGCGCAGAGGACGCGCAGGCCGCCGCCGTCCGGTTCGGGTTCCCCGCCACCCACGCGGTGGCGCTCATCGACGACGGGACGGGAATAGTGGCACGGAAAGGCCTGGCCGACACGGATGCGCTCCCCGCCGCCGTGACCGAGCTCCTGGCACGCGGGGCCCCCGTCCATATCGGCCCGGACTACCGTCGGTAGTGTCTGGTCTGGCATCAGGGCCGGTCACTTTCACCTACGACGATGCGGATTCGCACCTCGTCTACAGCAGTACCGGATGGACGCACGGCAGCGGAGTCTCCTACGCAACCGAGTACGACAGCACAAAGTCGTTCGCATCCGCGGCCGGCTCAAAGATGACCGTCGACTTCACCGGATCGACCATCCGCCTAATTGGTCTCAAGGGTCCCAACTACGGCACTGCCACTATCAAGATCGACGGAACCACCGTTGGAACGTTCGATGGTTATGCGACGACTCAGCTGCACGACCAGGTCATGTATGTAACTTCCGGGCTCAGTACCGGGTCCCACGAGTTGGTACTCACTGTGGACGGCGCGAAGGACGCACCGTCAACGGGTACGTACATCTCGGTCGACGCCGTCGACCTGCATGCCACGGACCAACGGAGTCCCGCTGGTGGCACGCTGACCTACAACAATGTCAGCGTTCCCAACACCGGCGCGTATAGCCTCAGGATCAGCTACGTCAACCCCAACGCTGCCGATCAGTACGCGACCGTCACTCCGAATGGAGGCACGTCGACAACCATCGCACTGCCTCCGACTGGTAGCTCGAACGCGACCGGAACTGCCATAGCCACTATCAACCTCAATAGCGGCAGCAATTCGATCGTCATTGGAGCCCCATCGAGCAGCAGTGACACCGAAATAGACACCATCTCTATCCCGCAACCGCAGAGCTAGACCATAAAGTCGTGTCCGATCTCGGCTCGCGACTTTAGACCCCGGTGGCCGACCCGCTCCCCCCAAAGCGGGTCGGCCACCGGCTCTTCTAACGACGTCCTAGTCGCTGGGCCAAATCCCGCGATGACAGGGCCGCATTGTACGAATCTCTTGATCCGCTATTGACTCCCGCGGGCGACATTTCTCTCTTCGACACCAGAGCGGGACAGCCAGGGGACAGTCGCACTCATCCCCAAGTCGTGCAGGGCGTTGTTTTCGTTGCACCGGGTCTTCGAAGATGCGGCACTTCGTCGGCTTACTCGACCCTGTAGAGGTGGAGTCCTCATAAGGGGACCGCGGGTTTAAGTGCCCTAGGCATTCTGGGCGTCGTTGAAAGAGCTGACACCGGCTCGCGTCGTCCGCGCGACAGCCGATCCCGAAGGAAATAAGCAAGTCACGGGCGTCAGAGATCGACTGGAATCTCCCCCGTGCGCCACGGCGCTAGCGACGGCAGGAGGAGCCGCCTCCGGCGGCGCTGCACCTGTTGCCTTGTTTGTCTTTCCGCCGCCCGATCGTAGCTCGTTCCCGGTTCTCCGTGCCGGGCTTTCGCGGCATATCCTCCCTCGCAAGCTCGGTCCGGTATTCCACGGTCCCGGCACTCCGCCCCTCCACTCGCTCTCGATCTCTCCGCCGGAAGGCAAACAAGAACGAGAGACAGGGGTGAGTGATCGTGTTGCGGGTATTCATCATCGACACCAGAAACATGGGTCCGGAACTGCAGGGAGGGCTGATTGGAGTGGTCGGCTCGCTTAGCCCGAGCCAAGAAGAGAAGTACGAGTGCGTGGAGACTCTCAGTCGGTACGCCGTGGACGGCTGGGCGGTTTCTGCTGACCCGTTCACGCCGATCGGTCGACTCGCCGCGCTGACCGCAGAGGCGGCGTGCGTCCCGTTTGTGCGGCTCGACAACGCTCGCCTGGCGCATCGTGCCGCGCGTACCATGAGGGCCACGCGTAGTCCCGAGCGGGATTCCGCTGACCTCGACGGATCGCCGCTTCCCGCGTTGGGGCCCGGGACCCGCATCGGCGGAGCCAGGCTGGCCGACTCGCGTGTCGAGAACGGGGGGCGGTGATCATGTCCCGTCCTCCGCTCGTCTCCGAGACCTGGGGAACCGTCTCCACGCGCATGCTCGAGCATGGACGCTGGGCCGCGCGAGCCCGGTATCGCGACGTCGATGGCCGCACCCGACAAATCGAACGCATCGGCAGCTCCAAGCAGAAGGCCGAATCTCTCCTCCGCGAAGCGATGCGCGACCGAATCAAGCCGTTCGGCGACGGCGAGCTCGGGCCTGAGACTCGGCTGGCCGAGTTGGCGATCGTCTGGTGGGATGAGTTCAGCCACACGACACGTTCGAACGGCACGCTGCGCCGGTACGAGACTGTCCTAGACAAGTACATCGTCCCGAATCTTGGCGGCTGGATGATCCGCGAGGCCTCCGTGTCCAAGCTCGACCGGTTCATCAAACAGACCACCAGACTGAACGGATACTCCAACGCCAGCATCGCCGTGGTGTTGCTGACGGGCATGTTCGCGATGGCGGCCCGGCATGATGCCATCGAAGCAAACCCGATGAAGTCGGTCGCACCTGTCGAGGAGCCCGATCACCAGGTCGCCACGTTCACGCTAGAAGACGTCGCCGAGCTGCGCGAGATCCTCGCCCGCTGGGACGCTGGCCTGGACGCATCCGGTCGTCGCCGGGGAACTGACCTCGCGGACCCGGTGGATTTCTTCCTCGGCACCGGCTGCCGGCCGGGTGAGGTGTTCGCCCTCATGTGGGAGGACGTCGACTTCACCATCCAGCCGTTCACGGTCGACATCCACCGGACGATGGCGAAGAACCGGGAGGGCCGCTGGACCGTTCAGAATAAGACCAAGACTGGAGGCGGACGGCGGCTGTTTCTGCCCACTTTCGTTGGGAAGATGCTCCTCCGCCGACGTGTGGAGTCGTATTCCGAGTTGGTCTTCCCCTCATCAACGCTCACGCCGCGGATCCCGGACAATTTCCGCCTTCAGTGGCACATTGCTCTGAAGGGCACCAGGTTCGAAGGTCGAGTTCCCAAGGAGTTCAGATCCACTGTCGCAACCGCGATCCGCGACGCTGTCGGTCTTGAGCGCGCGCAGCATCAGCTGGGCCATTCGACGTACGCAACGACCGAGCAGTCCTACCTCCCGCGTGTGGTTCAGGTGCCCGATTCCACGGCGATCCTCGAACGGTTCAACGTTCGCGGCGATTCCGGACCCGGGCTCTCGTGACTCACCGTTTACTCACCGCTTTGAGCGTGCTCCGCGGCGTGTCATTGAGATCACAGGAGTACGTCAATAGTGGGAAAAGCCCCGGTCAACGAGGTTTACGAGATCGAGTGTGGGCCTCTGATATCCCGAGTAGGAGAAGCTGAGGTTCTACCATTGAACTACACTCGCGCGGCCCGGAATCCCAGTAAAACACTGGGAAGTAGGGCTGCAGCCCAGAGTACCCGGTGAATGGTTATTGGCCAAACCCATCCGTGTCCCATTCGGGCAGCGCCTAGGTTCGTCGGTTCAATGAACCGAGAATCCGCCGTCCACCGCGATCGACTGGCCCGTGACGTACCCAGCGGAGGGGCTCGCCAAGAACACCGCCGCGCCGGCGAAGTCCGAGGCGAGACCGTTGCGGCCGACGAGCGTCCGTGACCCCAGGGCTGCGACGGCCGCCGGGTCGGAGCTGAGGCGTTCGTTCAGGGGCGTCTGCACGAACCCGGGGATGAGGACATTGGCCGTCACTCCCCGTGCCGACCACGCCTCCGCCTGCGACCGCGTCAGCCCCTCCAGGGCCGCCTTCGACACCCCGTAGGCGCCGCTCGATGCGAACGCCCGGTGGGCCTGCTGCGAGCTGATGTGGATGATCCGGCCGAAGCCCCTCTCCGCCATCTGCGGCGCCAGACGTTGACCGAGGATGAACGGGGCATTCAGGTTGACCGCCATGACCGAGTCCCACGTCGCCTGGTCCAGTTCATCCATCGGCGGCCGCAGGTTGATGCCGGCGGAGTTCACGAGCACGTCGACCGCACCTGCCGCGTCCGCGAGGGCGTGGGCGCCCGAGCTGGATGCGAGGTCGGCTCGGATCCCCTCGGCGGAACCGCCGGCCGACCGGATCTCCTCCACCGTCGCCGAGACGTTCGGCTCGGTGCGGGCGGCGACGATGACATGCGCGCCGGCGTCCGCGAGGGCGAGGGCGATGGCGCGGCCGATGCCCGAGCTGCCGCCGGTGACCAATGCGACACGACCCTGGAGCCCGAACATCGAAAGCAGCGACACGGCGAAAGCATAACGGCCCGCTCGGTCGCAGCACGGCGGCGAGGTGGTCAGCAGGCGTCAGCCCTTCGCGAGGCCTTCGAGGTCCTGCAGCTCCCACGTGTTGCCGTCGGGGTCGCTGAAGGAGGCGTACTTCACGCCGCCCATGTCGCGGATCTCGCCGATATCCGCGCCGCGTGCGAGCAACTGCTCTCGCACGGCGGCGATGTCCGTCACGACCAGGTGGAGGCCCTTCACGGTGCCGTCTTCAGGATTGTTGTTGCCCATCCCGGTGCCGAAGGCGATCGAGCAGGAGGATCCCGGCGGGGTGAACTGCACGATCCGCATGCCGTTTCCGGGCTCGACGTCGTGGTCCAGGTGGAACCCGATCGTGTCGCCGTAGAACGCCTTGCTGCGGTCCACGTCGGAGACGGGGAGGGGGATGAGTTCGAGTTTCATGTCCATGGGGTGATCCCTTTCATCGATCGGTGTGCGCGTCGGACGCGGTTCGCTCGGCGAGGAGGCCGTCCAGCCTCACGTAGCCGGCCTCCACGCCTCGCTCCATGCCCGAAGCCAGTGCAGTATCGCGCGCGGCACGGGACACGTGGGTGGAGGTGGCGGTGAGCAGTGTGCTCTCCACATCCCCGCTGAGGGTGATCACGGAGGTGACGTCGCCGCCGGTCCAGTCGTCCTCGAATCTCTCGACGGTCACCAGGCGGGTGGGAGGAGCGAGCTGCTCGACGACGCCGGCCGCGGCCATCGAGCGGCCACCGGGTCCGTGCCAGACGTACCGGTAGCGTCCGCCGACGGTCGCCTCGAACTCGCACTCGACCATCCGCCAGCCGTCAGGGCCGTGCATCCAGCGCAACAGCAGTTCGGGAGTGGTCAGCGCCTCGAACACGAGAGCGGGCCGCGCGGCGAACCGTCGCGACAGGACGATGTCGCGCTCGCCGACGCTGCGGATGTCCAGGGCGCCGAAACGCCCGTGCCCGCCGGGTGCGTCATCGTGCATCCTCAGCCTCCGCCCGGTTCAGCTCGGCGAGCAGCGCGTCGAGGTGCTCGAAGCTGCGGGCCCAGAACTCGCGGTAGTCCGACAGCCATCGCGTCGCCTCGCGCAGCGGCTCGGCTTCCAGCCGGCACAACCGGCGCTGGGCGTCGCGATGCCTCGACACCAGGCCCGCGTCCTCCAGCACCCGGAGGTGCTTGGAGATCGCCGGTTGGGTGAGTTCCGACTGCTCCGTGAGGGTCGCGACGGTCGCCTCGCCCTTGGTCAGTCGCGCCAGGATCGCCCGGCGCGTGGGGTCGGCGAGCGCCCGGAAGGTGCGGTCGAGCTCTGCGGTCTGCACTGATAATCACCATCCGTTTATATAACCAGAAGGCGATCATACGTTCGAGGCGCGGGCTAGGTCAACCGATTCCGGTCGCATCCCCCGCGGGCCGGTAGCGCACGGCGACGACCCCCGACCGGAACTCGCGCCGCTCCACAAGCTCGAGCCGGAGGCGCTCGCGCAGACCGTCGAGCAGCCTCGGCCCGCGGCCGGCGACGACCGGCTGCATGAGGAACTCGTACTCGTCGATCAGGCCGAGTTCCGCCAGCGCCGTGGGGAGCGTCACGCCGCCCACCCAGAGCCCGTCGCCCGGCTCCTGCTTGAGCCGCCGGACGGCGTGCTCCAGGTCGCCCCGCACAAGCTCCGCGTTCCAGTCGACCTCCGCCAGGGTGCTCGACACGACGTACTTCTTCGCCCGGTCGATGGCCTCGGCGAACGGGAGCTGCCACTCCGCCATCCATCCGGGCCACGAGCCCGTGGCGGGCCTCCGCCAGGCCGACTCCATCATTCCGTAGGTGACCCGGCCGAAGAGCAGCGCGTCCGCCCGTTCCATTTCGGCCGCCCAGAACCGCATCGACTCCTCGTCCGGCGGCAGCCCCTCCTCGTGATGGCAGCAGCCGTCGAGCGTGACGTTGATCGAGTAGCGGAGCGGCCTCATCTCACGAGGCGTGCCGCTGCACGAACTCCAGCGCCTCGTCCGCGACCCCGCGCCAACCCGAGTCGATGATCAGGGAGTGGCCGCGGCCGGGGATGACGACGAGCTCGGTCACGCCGGGGTTCTTCTGCTGGATGCGGTACTCGTTCTCGACGACGGACTGCGGGACCGTGTGGTCCTCCCCGCCCGCGATCAGCAGTAGCGGGCCGCGGTCGTGGTTGTCGGTAATCACCTTGGTCTCGGCGAAGGGATTGAAGTTCGCGGTCGCCGCCTGGAAGATCGGCACGCCGGATGCGGGGACGTGGTACTTCTCGTACAGCGCGCGGCCCTCTTCGTCGGAGACGGCGTTGGTCCAGCCGTAGGCGAACTGCTCGTAGGTGAGTGTGACGCCGTGCTTGGAGTGGTTGAAGGTCAGCAGCGCGGGCGCCCCGGCCTTGAGCGCCGACGCCGGCAGCGCCGTCACGCCCTTGAACTGGGCCGCGTCGATCGCCACGGTCACGTCGTTCTTGGCCTCGCCGGCGAGCTTCTGAGCGATGAGACCGCCGAAGCTGTGCCCGATCACCACCGGGTCCCGGTCGAGGAGGTCGATCGCCTCCGCGTAGTGGTCGGTGACCTGACGCACCATCTTGCCGGCGAACGCATCCGGATCGGCCTTGGCCTGCTCCACCGTCTCCGGGTCGTCGGGCCAGCCGGGCGCGATCGTCGCGTACCCCTGCGCTTCGAAGAGCTCCCGCCACGGCTGCCAGCTGCTCGACAGCAGCCACAGGCCGTGGATGAACACGACCGGCGTGCGGCCGGAGGCGTTGGCGGCGTCGATCTCGTCACGTTCGGCGGAGGTCAAGGGCATGGTGCGTCTCCTTCGGGTCGGGGAACCGATCAGCGGATGAACGGTGATGCTGGCTCGAAGTCTGCTGGGTGGTTCCCCCACGGCACAAGATCCTCCGGATGACGGATTCAGGAACGGTGCACGATGACGCGGTCGAAGAGTTCCAGCTCCGCGGCATCGGGTCGTTCGAGCCGTTGCTGCGATTCCTCGAGCAGCTCCCGCGTGATCGGGACGACTCCGTGCGCCGGGTTCGCGTTGCGGAGCTCCAGTCGTCGCCAGAGCTCGCTCAGCGGCAGATCGAAGTAGTGCAGTTCCGTGACGGCGTCGACGCTGTGAGCGACGCGGCGGAGTTCATCCCGCTCGCTGCGTCTCCACGTCCCGTCTTCGAGGATGACGCTCTGCCCGCGTGCGAGCAGTTCTCTCCACAGCGTGTCGAGGCGCGCCTGCAGGGAGTCGCGGATCGGATCGAAGTAGTCGAGGCCGAGAGATGCCATCCACTCGTCTGTGCTGAACCGGATCGCCCCCGTCTGCCGCTCCTGCTCGCGCGCCAGAGTCGTCTTGCCCGATCCCGGCAGACCGCAGTACAGGACGAGGAGGGATCGCTGGCCCACTCGGTTCGAGGTGCGCATCTCGGTCGCCGGGGTCACAACCGCGCCAACCACGCCCGCGCGGCGTTGTACGCGCCGGACGCGATGAGCCCGGCGCCCACCAGGAAGAGGAGCGGGGCGCCGAGCGGGAACTGTTCGAACGTCTCCAGCGCGCCGGACAGGCCGGTCGCGTCGTCCGCCCTGGCCTGGATCGCAGCGATCACGAACAGCACGCCCGCGACCGCGACGACCAGGCCCTTGGCGAGGTAGCCGAGGGTGCCGAGCACCAGCATCCCGTGTCGCGCAGGACCGGACGGCATGACCACGTCCTCGGTGAACGTCTGCCGCACGGCCTTCGCCATGAAATAGCCGCCGACGCCGACCGTCACCAGGCCGACCACGCCCAGCAGGAGGGGACCGGCAGGGAGCGAGAGGATGCCCGCGCTGAGGTGCCGGGTGGACTCGCTGGCGTGCGTCGGGTGCCCCTGTGCGAAGGCCAGCGCGGTCAGCCCGAGGGTCGCGTACGCGGCAGCCTTGGCGATGTTCACGATCCGTGCGAGCCACTTCCGGCGCGTCGAGCCGAACACCAGCAGCGCCTGGATGAGCAGCCAGAGTGCCAGCGAGAGCAGCCCGACGACGCAGATCCACAGCACGACGAAGCCGCCGGGGACCTTGGCCACCTCGCCCAGCGCGCCGCTCTGGTCTGCCTCCGCGAAGCGGTTGAAGCCGAGCTGGATGGCGAGCGCGCCGAGGAGCACCTGCAGCAGCGCGCTGGCCGCGAAGCCGGTGCGCGCCAGGATCTCGAGGATCGTGCTCTCACCCGCCGTCCGCGCCGCCCTGCGCAGTTCGCGCTTGGCGGAGGTCGCCGAGCTCATGTGCCGTGGACCTGCTTCTGAGAGAGGTCGCCGTCCACCTTCTCCCCGTCGACCCGGACCGTGCGGACGGTGTCGAGGGCGATGATCCCGCCCAGCACCACCAGCGACAGGGCGACGGACGCCGAGGTGTCGGTGATCCAGTGGTACCCGAGGTACAGCCGGCTGTAGACCTGCAGGACGATTCCGGCGATCGCGAGCGCGAAGACGGTCACCGTGAACCAGGGGCGCTGCCTTCGGCTCGCCAGCAGGAAGGCGAGGATCAGCAGGAAGTCCGACGTCCCGAGCACGTGACCCGACGGGAACGAGAAGCTGTGGTCGGGGCCGAACAGCATCTCGGCCACCGGCGGACGGGGATGCCGCACCAGGGGAGCGAGCGCACCGGCGAGCAGGACGCCGGTCAGCATCCCGACGGCCAGCAGGAACGGGCGCCAGATGTGGCGTGCCATCACCGTCCACACGACGACGACCACGAGCACGATGACCGGCATCGCTATGGGGCCGAAGATGATCGCCAGGACGATCATGAAGCCCGTCGCCTCCTTCGACCGCTGGGCGTCGAACCAGTCCTCGACGGGCTGATCCCAGCGCTGGGCGCCGGTGTGGGTGGCGACGGCGACGAGCAGGATCAGGAAGACCGTGAGCCCGACGACCGCGAGCACCGCGGCCGTGATGTACAGACGGCGACGCGCGGAGGCGGGGAGGGAGCGCTCCTCGACGACGAACTTCTCGTGCCACTCGGACCACCGTCCGGAACGGCGCGGGGTGGGATCGCTCATGGTCGCGGGCGCTTCGTTGCGGCGTGCACGGTGTCTCCAGTGGTTCTTCTTCGGGCGATGGAACTCAACGCGCCACAGTACGCCACCGGTGTTCGGGCGGACGAACCCACCCGGTAGGCTGACCCCGTGCTTCTCTCCGATCGCGACATCAAGGCCGAACTGGGTGCCGGGCGCATCGCCCTGGAGCCGTACGAGCCGGAGATGGTCCAGCCGTCGAGCATCGATGTGCGCCTCGATCGCTTCTTCCGGCTGTTCGACAACCACAAGTACCCGTTCATCGACCCGGCGGAGGACCAGCCCGAGCTGACGCGCTTCGTCGAGGTGGATGCGAACCAGCCGTTCATCCTGCACCCCGGCGAGTTCGTGCTCGGGTCGACGTTCGAGCTGGTCAGCCTCCCGGACGACGTCGCGGCACGGCTCGAGGGCAAGAGTTCGCTCGGCCGGCTGGGACTGCTCACGCACTCCACCGCCGGCTTCATCGACCCCGGCTTCTCGGGCCACGTCACCCTCGAGCTGAGCAATGTGGCGACGCTCCCGATCAAGCTGTGGCCGGGCATGAAGATCGGCCAGATGTGCTTCTTCCGTCTGTCGTCCGCAGCGGAGCGGCCGTACGGGTCGGCGGAGTACTCGTCGCGGTATCAGGGGCAGCGCGGGCCGACGGCATCCCGCTCGTACCTGAACTTCCACCGCACCGACGTCTCCACCACCGAGGCGGGTAGACCCGCCTGACCGGATCCACCGACCCGCACCGGGAGGGCACCATGAGCGAGACCACTGACGCGGCGTTCGCGCGGGCCCTGATCAGCTCGGGGCCGATGCCGGAGAACCCGCAGCGGATGCACCTGTTCGGCCGGCTCGTCGGCAGCTGGAGTGCAGACGTCCGCCTCCTCGACGAGGAGACCGGGCTGTGGCGCGAATCGGTCAATGAGTGGATCTTCGCCTACACACTCGGAGGCCGGGCGGTTCAGGATGTGCTCGTCATCCGGGACGAGACCGACCCGGAGGGCCTGCGCGGCCGTGGCTCCACCGTGCGGGTGTACGACACGACGCTGGGCGCCTGGCGCGTCAGCTGGTTCGGCGCGGCGGCGGGCGACTTCTGCACGCTGGTGGCGACGCCGCACCGCCGCGACGGCATCCGTCAGGACGGCACGCAGACGGACGGCCGCCCGATCCGGTGGAACTTCTCCAGCATCACCGACGACTCGTTCGAGTGGGACGGCTGGGTCTCCGACGACGAAGGCCGCACCTGGTGGCTCGAGCAGCACATCGACGCCACCCGCACGGGATGAGGTTGTCGCGGTGTTCGACGACTTCGATGCTCCGCAGCTCGACCGGTCGGTCTGGCTCCCGCATTACCTGCCCGCGTGGAGTTCGCTCGCCGAGACGCGGGCGAGCTACCTCATCCACGACTCCCAGCTGGAGCTGAGCATCCCGCCCGAGCAGGGCCTCTGGTGCCCCGGGGAGCATCAGCCGCCGCTGCGGGTGTCCGGGATGCAGACCGGCAACTTCTCGGGTCCGGTCGGGTCCACGCTCGGGCAGCAGCCGTTCCGCGACGGGGTGACGGTGCGCGAGGGGCAGGAGGAGTTCCGCGGGTGCCTGGTCGACCACGGCACGGTGGGGATGCGCGCCTCGCTCTACCTGAGCGCGCGGTCGATGGCGTCGCTCTGGCTGGTCGGCTTCGAGGACGCGCCCGAGCGGAGTGGCGAGCTCTGCGTGATGGAGGTGTTCGGTCGCGATGTCGGTCCGGACCACGCGCTCGTCGGCATGGGCTTCCACGCGTTCCGCGACCCGCGACTGGCGGAGGACTTCGAGCGGGTGCCCCTCCCGATCGACGTCACCGAACCGCACGCGTACGAGGTGCACTGGGACGGTGACGAAGCGACCTTCCGCGTGGATGGGCGGGTGGTGCGGATCCTGGATGCGCCGCCGCAGTATCCGCTTCAACTCATGCTGGCCGTGTTCGATTTCCCGGAGTGGCCGGACGACCGTGCCCAGGGCGGTGCGTTCGTCCCGACGCTATCGGTGGACCGGGTCTGGGCGAACTGATTCGTGCGCGCTGAGATGCTGCCTCCGGCATACGCGGCGGAAGTTATCCACAACTCATTTCACAGGTGGAAAATAATGAGTCCGACTCACAGCTGACCCGAAGCTTCGACGCTGCAGTCGGCGTAGAGGGCCGGAAGCTGCAGCGTCAGCCACGGGCTGAACGCCCACGGTGTGGTCTCCACCGACGCGAGCAGCGAGCGCGGGTCCGCCCACGCCCACTCGGCGACTTCGCCCGGAGCCGGGTCGAGTTCGCCGACGATCGTGGCGGTGAAGACGGGACAGATCTCGTACTCGACGATCCCGGCCGCGTCGACGGCGCGGTACCGGAAGTCCGGCAGCGCCACGGTGAGGTTGTCGATCTGCGCGCCCAGTTCCTGGGCGGCGCGGCGGCGGATCGCCTCCTCCATCGCCTCGCCCGGCGCGGGATGCCCGCAGAAGGAGTTCGTCCATACGCCCGGCCAGGTCGCTTTGCCCAGCGCTCGCCGGGTCACCAGGATGCGTCCCTCGCCGTCGAAGAGGTGGCAGGAGAAGGCGAGATGCAGCGGCGTGGAGGTCGTATGCACCGTCGCCTTGTCCGCCGTGCCGATGGGCGTGCCGTCCTCGGCGAGCAGCACGACCTCTTCGCGGGTTGGCGTCATGCGTCCATATTAGGCGCGCCGTCCTGGGGAGACTCGGGGGCGGCCTGAGATGCGGCCGGGTGCCAGCCCAGGTTTCGGGCCATGGCTTCCAAGGTCCTCATGGTGGTCGCGTAGTCGCCCTCGGAGATGCCGTTCGCGAGCTCGGCCCGCACCGACTGGACCCGCTCGAACGCGGCGTCGTGCGCAGCGCGTCCCTCGTCGGTCAGCGTCGCGCGGTCGCCGTCGAACCACACCCAGCCGCGCTCGACGAAGTCGGCGAGCACACGGTGGATGCGGTGCCCGCGACGGTTCTCGCGGTCGACGGGGAAGCGGCGGCGCCGGAAGTCGTCGCCGCCAGGGAAAGGTCCCCACTGCGGATGTCCGCCGGGGAAGGGCCCGCCGAACGGGGTGGGCGGGAACGGTGCAGCGAACGGATGCCCGGTGCGGGCGGCGCCGAACGCGAAGCCGCGGTCGAAGCCACGCTCGTAGCCGCGCTCGAACGCGTGCTCGAAGCCTTCGCGGCCGTGGTGGTGCTCGTGGCCGTGGTCGTCGTGGTGGCCGTGGTCGTGATGGGCCGGATCCCCCACGGGACGCTGTCCTTCGGCCGTCGCGGGCTGTTCGTCGCGCGGCTCCTGGCTGCGCCAGCCCGCACGGAAGCCGGGGCGCTGGGCGTTCCACTCCGGGTGCCGGGGGTCGCCGCCGCGGCGCCCTCCCTGGGCCGGCCCGCCCCGGTGCGGATGGCCGAAGCGTCCACCGCGGTCGCCGTGGGGCAGCCGGTCTGCGAGCTCCTGCGCGGTCGCCGGCCCGTCGGCCAGGGTGTGCAGGATGCGCCAGCTTCCGCGGCGCAGTCCGAGGTCGGACAGCGCGTCGCGCATCCGCTCGTGGAGTCGTTCTTCGATCACGCCGAACCAATATCCGGGCGGCGTCTGTGCTGAGTCGTCGATGTTCGTCATCGCGAGCTCTCCTTTCGATGTATGTACTGTTACAAGTGAATGTATAGTTACATGCATGAACGACGGACGTCAAGAAGATCAGCCGATTCCGCCGGAAGCGGACATCGTGGCCGTGATCGAGCACGCACTGCTGGCGGTTCGCCGCGACCAGTCCCGGCGGCGACCGCCGTGGGCCGACGGGATGCACGCGCATGAGGGCGGCCATCCGCACGGTCACCGCGGTGGCCACTGGGGCGCCGGCCAGTTCGGGCCCGGACCCTTCGGCGCGGGTCCGTTCGCCGGAGTCCCGTTCGGCGACTCGGCGCGGCCCGGTCCGGGACGCCGGGGGAGGGACGGCTCACTCGGCCGCATCGCGCGCGTGCGCATGCTCGAAGCCCTCGAGGCGGCCGATGCCGAGGGACGCAGTCTCTCGGTGAGCGGCGTCGCGGAGGCGATCGGCGTGGATCAGCCCCGAGCGAGCCGCCTGGTGCAGGAGGGCGTGGAGCGCGGTCTGGTGCGGCGCGTCCCCGACCCCTCGGATGCGCGCCGGGCGCTCATCCAGCTGACCTCATCCGGTCGCGCCCAGCTGCAGGAGCTGCGCACTCACCGCCGCTCCGCCGTCGAGACCGCGCTCGCCGGCTTCACCCCCGAGGAGGCTCAAACGTTCGCCGCTCTCTTCGACCGCTTCGTCCGCGCCTGGCCGCGCCCCACACCCGACCCCGAGCCCTGACCCGCCCCGCCCGTCCGGCGGCCTGGCGTTGGGGCGCGGGTCAGACGGAGAGCGAGCGGCGCGGGGCGCGGACGGGGATGAGCAGCGCGAGGCCGGCGGCGAGGACCAGCACGATCGCGAGGATGCCCCAGTACTGCGCCCCGCCGACCGCGACGAACACGGCGAAGAGCGTCGGCGCGAGGAACGACACCGCTCGGCCCGTGGTCGCGTAGAGGCCGAACACCTCGCCCTCCCGGCCGGCGGGCGTCACCCGGGCCAGGAAGGTGCGGCTCGCCGACTGCGCGGGCCCGACGAAGAGGCAGAGCACCAATCCGCCCACCCAGAACGCCGCCGCCCCGAGGTCGTGCGTGAAGAACACCGCGAGGCCGGCGATGATCAAGCCGATCAGGGACGTCACGATGACGGCCTTCGGCCCGAAGCGGTCGTCCAGCCGTCCCGAGAGCAGCGTGCTCACGCCGGCGACCACGTTCGCGGCGATCGCGAAGATGATCACCTGCCCGCCGGTGAAGCCGAAGGTGCCCTGGGCGAGGATGCCGCCGAACGTGAACACGCCGACCAGTCCGTCGCGGAACAACGCCGACGCGATCAGGAAGAGGACCGTGTTGCGGCTCTCCTTCCACAGCCGGCCGATGTCGCGCACCAGCACCTTGTACGACGCGAAGAACCCGACCCGCGGGGTCCGGTCGTTCGGCGGGATCTCCGGCACGACGAAGAGCACCGGGAGCGAGAAGACGAGCGTCCACGCCGCCGCGATGAGGGCGATGATGCGGATGTTCAGGCCGCCCTCGGTCGGAACGTGCAGCAGGCCGCCGGTCCCGTCGCTGTTGCCGGTGACCATCCCGAAGAACACGATCAGCAGCAGCACGATCCCGCCGAGGTATCCCGCGCCCCAGCCGAACCCGCTCACCCGGCCGACCGTCTTCGGCGTGGACACCTGCACGAGCATGGCGTTGTAGTTGACGGTCGCGATCTCGTAGAACACGGTTCCGATCGCTACCAGCGCGACGCCGAGCAGGAAGTACGACGGCTCGCCCACGACGAAGAACATGAGGGCCGTGACGAGGACGACCACGCCGGTGTTCACGCCCAGCCAGAGCTTGCGCCGGCCCGATCCGTCCGTCCGCTGGCCGAGCACCGGGGCGATGAGCGCGACGATGACGCCCGCGATCCCGACGCCCCACGCCAGTCCGCTCGAGAGCACGGCGACCGCTGCGTCGTACGCGGTGTGCGCAGGGCCGGAGGTGCCGGCCTCCGCGTTCCGGGCCGCGACGACCGACGGATCCACGAACAGGCTGCTGGTCAGGTACACGGTGAAGACGAACGTCGTGATCACCGCGTTGAATGCGGCGCCGCCCCAGTCCCACAGCGCCCACGACACCACCCAGCCGCGGGGGATGCGGCGGTCGGTCGCGCTGTCGGCGAAGAGCGGACTCGCGGTCGTCACCAGCGCGTCGCCGTCGACGCCGCCGGAGGGCTCGGCACCTGTCATACGCACAGCGTAGGCGGTGGCGGGGAACGGCCGGTGAACGGCGCGATCGCATTCCGCGAGCACACGGTATGCGAATCGGTGGATGCACGGATACTGCGCCCCGGCCACCGCCCGTATCGTGGCGAGCACCCGAGCCCGTGGAGGTCCCCGTGAGCATCGCCCCGTCCGCCCCGAACCCGTACGCCTGGGTGCGGCACCTGCTGCCGCGCGTCGTCATCGGCGCGCTCATCGCGGCGGCCCTGGTCGGCGTCTACGCCGTCATCCTCGGCCGCTTCGACGAGACGTGCTGGCGGCTGATCGGAACGATCGCGCTGTTCGTGTTCTTCGCCCTGATCTCCTGGTACGACGCCGATGTCTCGGCCCGGCGCGCGGCCTGGTTCGGCGCCGTCAGCGTGATCACGTCCGCGTACCTGTTCGGCATCGGACTCTGGAAGGTGTGGATGCCGGACGTCCGACCGGTGGACGGCATCGCGGGCTACGAGGTCTACGACCCGTGGTGGGCGCCCTTCTCGTGGTTCCTCCTGGTGCTCGTGACGCGCCTCGGTCTGCTGCACATCCACCTCGTCCTGAACACGCAGCGGCGGTTCACCGGCCCGGTCATGAGCAAGGTGACAGTGGCGACGCTCGTGCTCGTCGGGCTGCTCACGGCGGGCTTGTCGCTCCCGCTCATCTGGACCCGGACCGATTTCGGCGAGACCTACTGGCGCCTGCTCGCGGTGGTGGCGATCCTGGATGCGCTCGGCACCGTGCTCATCCCGCTCACCTACTCGCTGTTCGGCCCGAAGAGGGCGCCTGCCGCGCCGGCCGGGACGTTCGCGCCGGCACCCGCCACGTTCGCGCCCGCGCCCGCGCCCGCTCCTGCGGCCGGGCCGACCGCAATCGGCGGTCCGGCGCCGTCACCCGCGACTGCAGTGGCGCCCGCAGCCGCTCCCTCCACCGCCTATCCCCGTCTCGACGCGACCGCGGGCCTGCGCCTCGAATGGCCCCGCTACATCAACGGCCAACCGCTGCCCGCGCGCCCCGACGGCTCGCCCGACTTCACCGGCGTCGCCGGCTACTGACGCATCCGTCCCGTCCCGCCCGTCCCGTCCCGTCCCGTGAGGTGCTGGCAACGGCACCCGACACGCCGCATCGGGCCGCATCGTCGAGCACCTCAGCGATGGATGGCGGGCGCGCGGCTCAGCGCGACGCGGGGAGGCTGTAGACGGTGCCGCGGTCGTCGCCGCGCACCTGGCGGTGCAGGTTCTCCATCGTGACGTCGAGCTGGTTCGCCGTTCCGGCCGCGGCGGTCAGGTCGCGCAGCAGCCCCTCCGGGACCTCTCCGTCGTACTTGTAGTAGATCTTGTGCTCGAGGCTCGCCCAGAAGTCCATCGCGACCGTCCGCAGCTGGATCTCGACCGGCACCATCACCGGCCCCTCGCTGAGGAAAACGGGAACCTCGACGATCACGTGCAGGCTCTTGTAGCCGTTCGACTTCGGGTGCGCGATGTAGTCCTTCACCCGCAGCACCCGCACATCCTGCTGTGCCGTGAGCAGGTCGAAGACGCGGTACACGTCCGAGACGAAGCTGCACACGATGCGGATGCCCGCGATGTCGGTGATCTCTTCGCGGATCGCGTCGAAGCTCGGCTCGCAGTTCTTGCGGATAACCTTCTGCTCGATGCTCTCGGGCGACTTCAGGCGGCTCGAGATGTGCTCGATCGGGTTGTATTCGTGGAGTTCGGAGAACTCTTCGCGCAGGATGCCGACCTTCGTCGCGATCTCGTCGATGCCGAACTTGTACGGCATGATGAACCGCGCGAAGTCGTCCCGGAACGCCTGGACCTCGCTCAAGGTGGCGGGGTCGATGCTCTGCAGCGCCTCGATCGTGCGGGTCGAGAGGAGCGGGGCGGAGGCGGGGTCCGTGTCCATGCTTTCGACGCTATCGACGGTGCTTGTGGGGTCGGTGTGAATTTGGGGGAGTCCCAACGCGCCCCGTCCGTGCTTCTCTGACGTCGGGAGGTGGCGTGATGGCCGGTGGAAACGCGGCGCCGGTGCGCTTCAACGGGCGGCTGGCGATCCTGCTCGCGATGGCGATGTTCGTCCTCGTCGTCGACACGTCGCTGATGAACGTCTCGATCTCGGCCGTGGTGCACGACCTGCACACGACGGTGAGCGGGGTGCAGTCGGCGATCGCCTTGGAGGCGCTGGTGTCGGCGGCGTTCATCCTGATCGGTGGCAAGACCGGCGACCTGATCGGCCGCAAGCTGGCGTACGTGCTCGGCCTGCTCGCCTACGCGGTCGGGGCGATCGCGATGACGCTCGCCCAGAGCCTGACCGCCATCATCATCTTCTGGGCGGTGATCGGCGGGATCGGCGCGTCGCTGCTGCTGCCCGCGATGCAGTCGCTCATCCACGGGAACTTCGAAGGCGCGGACCAGAAGCGGGTGTACGCCCTCGTCGGTGCGTCCGCCGCGATCGCCGCCGCGGTCGGACCGCTGCTCGGCGGCTTCATCACGACGTTCCTGTCGTGGCGCGTCGGGTTCCTGCTCGAGGCCGTCATCATCGCGGTGGTGCTCTCGGGGATCGGGCTGGTCAAGGACGTGAAGTACACGGGCGAGCGCTCGGTCGACATCGTCGGCGCCCTGCTGTCCGTCATCGGAATGGGCGGCATCGTCACCGGCATCCTCGTCTGGCAGGAGGGTGGAGAGCGGGTGCTGCTCATCATCCTGATCGGCGCAGCGGGTCTCGGTTCGCTGGCGATCTGGCTGCGCTCGCGCTCGCAGCGGCAGAAGCCCACGCTGCTCGACCCTGGGCTGTTCCGCTCGAAGCTGTTCCAGTCGGGCGTCTCGGGTCAGCTGCTGCAGCAGATCGCGCTCGGCGGCACGATGATCGCGCTGCCGATCTACTTGCAGATGGTGCTGGAGTACAACGCGCTGCTCTCCGGCCTCTCGATCGCTCCGCTCTCGCTCAGCATGTTCGCCGTCGCGCTGCTCGCCGGTCGCGGGCTGAAGCGGCGCCCCGCCACCCTCATCCTGTGGGGCTTCTCGCTGGCGGTGATCGGCGTGGCGGCGATCATCCCGCTGGTGCCGATCGCCACCTCGGGCTGGTACCTCACGATCCCGCTCATCATCGCGGGGTCCGGGCTCGGGCTGCTCGTCTCGCAGCTGAACAACTACACCCTGTCGCCGATCTCCGACGAACGCGTGAGCGAGGCGGCGGGGGTGAACTCGGCCGCGGGCTCGTTCGGTCTCTCCTTCGGCCTCGCGTTCGCCGGCGCCATCATGCTGGCGACGCTGGCGTTCACGTTCCAGGCCAAGACGGACGCGAGCACTGTGCTGCCCCCGGACGACAAGGCGCAGATCTCGCACGTGCTCGAGTCGGATGCCGAGGTCATGTCGAACACGAAGCTCGCCGAGCTGCTGGCGACCGAGCCCCCGGCGGTGCGGGACGAGGTGATCCGCATCAACGACGAGGCCCGGCCGATCTCGCTGCAGGTCGCTCTTCTCGTGCCGGTGCTGGCCGGCCTGATCGGCGTCGCCAACGCGTTCCGGATGCGCCGCCTGCCCGATCCTGCGCCCAACCAAGCGGCCGAGGGAACTCTCGCGGGCTGATCGGCGCCGGGCCTACTGTGGCGTCATGGCGCACACGCTGACCGGGGATGCCGACCTGTTCCTGCCCGAGTTCGACGATCCGCCCGCCGAGCCGGGCGGACTCCTCGCCGAGTGGCTCGAGCGCGCACGCGGGCGCGGCGTTCGGGAGGCGCTCGCCGCGACGCTCGCGACGACGGGCGGCGACGGCGCCCCGGACGCGCGGACGGTCGCGCTGACGGGCCTGGCCGCAGACGGTGTGACCTTCGGCACCTCCGAGCTGAGCCGCAAGGGACGCGAGCTCGCCGCGGACCCGCGCGCCGCCGTGGTCCTCTATTGGCGCGAACTGCTGCAGCAGCTCCGCATCCACGGAACGGTGGAGCGGATGGACGAGGCGGGCTCGGATGCGATGTTCGCCCGGCGCGGCCGGGAGGCGCAGGCGGCGACGACGGTGAGCGAGCAGGATGCACCCCTCGACGACCTGGACCTCCTGCGTGCCGCGGCCCGCGATGTCCTCGCCGCGGAGGGCCCGATCGGCCGGCCGGAGCACTGGTACGGGTACCGCGTGGTGCCGTCCACGATCGAGTTCTGGCACGGGAGCCCCGACCGGCTGCACCGGCGTCTGCGTTACGACCGGGGCGACGGCGGCTGGTCCGTTCTGCGCCTGCAACCCTGAATTCGGGGAATACCAACTGCTCACTCAAAGTTGAGTCATATGTACTCAAGTTTTGGAATCGACGTCTTGACAGCATCCCGCACGGATGACAGTCTTGAGTCGTCGAGGCTCAAGTCTTGACCACAGACTTTCATGGCCATAAGCCAGCAACAAAGGAGAGAAGCACACATGTCACGTGCAGTAGGTATCGACCTCGGAACCACCAACTCCGTCGTCTCGGTGCTCGAGGGTGGAGAGCCCACGGTCATCGCGAACGCCGAGGGTTTCCGCACCACCCCGTCGGTGGTCGCCTTCACCAAGGACGGCGAGGTGCTCGTCGGTGAGACCGCCAAGCGCCAGGCGGTGACCAACGTCGACCGCACCATCTCGTCGGTGAAGCGCCACATGGGCACCACCTGGACCGTCGACATCGACGGCAAGAAGTACACCGCCCAGGAGATCTCGGCGCGCATCCTGCAGAAGCTGAAGCGCGACGCGGAGCAGTACCTCGGCGACACCGTCACCGACGCGGTGATCACCGTTCCGGCGTACTTCAACGACGCCGAGCGCCAGGCCACCAAGGAGGCCGGTGAGATCGCGGGCCTCAACGTGCTCCGCATCATCAACGAGCCGACCGCCGCTGCGCTCGCGTACGGCCTCGACAAGGGCAAGGAGGACGAGCTCATCCTCGTCTTCGACCTCGGTGGCGGTACCTTCGACGTCTCCCTGCTCGAGGTGGGCAAGGACGACGACTTCTCGACCATCCAGGTGCGTTCCACCGCCGGTGACAACCGCCTCGGTGGCGACGACTGGGACCAGCGCATCGTCGACTGGCTGATCAAGAAGTTCAAGGAGACCACCGGAGTGGACGTCTCCAAGGACAAGATCGCCCTCCAGCGTCTGAAGGAGGCGGCGGAGCAGGCCAAGAAGGAGCTGTCGTCGAGCATGTCGACCAGCATCCAGCTGCCCTACCTCTCGCTGACCGAGAACGGCCCGGCCAACCTCGACGAGACGCTCACCCGCGCTCAGTTCGAGCAGATGACCAGCGACCTCCTCGACCGCACCAAGAAGCCCTTCCAGGACGTCATCCGTGAGGCCGGCATCAAGGTGTCCGACATCGCGCACGTCGTGCTGGTCGGTGGTTCGACCCGTATGCCGGCCGTCTCCGAGCTCGTGAAGCAGGAGACCGGTGGCAAGGAGCCCAACAAGGGCGTCAACCCGGACGAGGTCGTCGCCGTCGGCGCCGCTCTGCAGGCCGGTGTCCTGAAGGGCGAGCGCAAGGACGTCCTCCTCATCGACGTCACCCCGCTGTCCCTCGGCATCGAGACCAAGGGCGGGATCATGACCAAGCTCATCGAGCGCAACACGGCCATCCCCACCAAGCGCAGCGAGACCTTCACCACGGCCGACGACAACCAGCCGTCCGTCGCGATCCAGGTCTTCCAGGGCGAGCGCGAGTTCACCCGCGACAACAAGCCGCTCGGCACCTTCGAGCTGACCGGTATCGCCCCGGCCCCCCGCGGCATCCCGCAGATCGAGGTCACCTTCGACATCGACGCCAACGGCATCGTGCACGTGTCCGCCAAGGACAAGGGCACCGGCAAGGAGCAGTCGATGACGATCACCGGCGGGTCCAGCCTGCCGAAGGACGACATCGAGCGCATGGTGCGCGAGGCCGAGGAGCACGCGGCGGAGGACAAGAAGCGCCGCGAGTCCGCCGAGACCCGCAACCAGGCCGAGCAGCTCGTCTACTCGATCGAGAAGCTGATCAAGGACAACGAGGACAAGCTCCCCGAGGACGTCAAGAACGAGGTCCAGGGCGACGTGGACGGTCTGAAGACCGCTCTCGCCGGCGACGACGACGAGGCTGTGAAGACCGCCTTCGAGAAGCTCAACGCCAGCCAGGGCAAGCTCGGCGAAGCCATCTACTCGCAGGCTCAGGCCTCGCAGGGGTCGGAGGCTCCGGCCGGTGACGCCGGCGAGCAGCCGGCCGGCGAGTCGTCCTCGGACGACGAGGACGTCATCGACGCCGAGGTCGTCGAGGACGAGGAGAAGAAGTAACCATGTCGGACCAGAACGGCGGCTCCCAGGAGCCCGAACGCGAGGAGCCGATCATCCGTGACAAGCGGAGGATCGACCCCGAGACCGGGAAGGTCCGGCAGCCCGACGCTGACGCGGCGGCCGGCGACGACGAGCACGACCTCGCCCACGAGGAGCTCGTCGACGTCGGCCCGGCCGAGAGCGACGACGGGGAGACCGTCCTCAGCGACGACGACCTCGACATCCTCTCGGGTCAGACGACCGCGGAGACCCTCGCCGCCGACCGGCTCGCCGACCTCCAGCGGGTGACCGCGGAGTACGCGAACTACCGCAAGCGCACCGAGGCGAACCGCGAGATCGAGCGGGAGCGCGCGGTCGGCGACGCGGTGAAGGGGCTGATCCCGGTGCTCGACGACCTCGAGCGCGCGGAGAAGCACGGCGACCTGGGCGAGGGCAGCGCGTTCTCGACCATCGCCGCGAAGCTCCGCTCGGCGGTCGAGCGCTTGGGCCTCGTCCCCTACGGCGAGAAGGGCGACCCTTTCGACCCGCAGATCCACGAGGCGATCTTCCAGCAGCCCACCCCCGACGTGACGACGGACACCGTCGCCGAGGTGGTCGAGACCGGCTATCGGCTGGGCTCCACCACCGTCCGGGTGGCGAAGGTCGTCGTCTCGGTGCCGGCCTGACCCGGCGACACATCACCGGCGGAGCGGCGGGGAAGGATTCCCGCCGCTCCGTTCCCGGTGCACGCACGATTCGTGCAGACTTCATCCACGAACCACAACGACTGAGAGGAGGCGCCCGTGGCTAGCCAGGACTGGTTCGACAAGGACTTCTACAAGGTGCTTGGCGTCTCCAAGGACGTCAGCGACGCGGACCTCAAGAAGACGTACCGCAAGCTGGCGCGCAAGTACCATCCCGACTCGAACCCCGGCGACGCAGCCGCGGAGGCGAAGTTCAAGGAGATCAGCGAGGCGTACTCGGTGCTGAGCGACCCCGAGGAGCGCAAGGAGTACGACCAGATCCGCGCGATGGGGACCGGCGCCCGGTTCACCGCGCCCGGGTCCGGTGCGCAGGGCGGCTTCGACGACGTCTTCGGCGGGATGTTCGGCCAGGGCGGCGCCGGCGGCCAGCGCTACACGTTCCAGCAGGGCGGCGAGTTCGACGACGTGTTCGGCGGCCTGTTCGGCAACGGCCGGTTCGGTCAGACGAGCGGCGGCTTCCGCGGCTACGGCGGGCCGACCCGGGGCCGCGACGTGACCGCGCACACCACCATCGACTTCGTCACCGCGACCCGCGGCGAGACCATCACGCTGCAGGCGTCCGACGGCAAGCCGATCAAGGTCAAGATCCCGGCGGGCGTCGCCGACGGTCAGAAGATCAAGCTGCGCGGCAAGGGTCAGCCCAGCCCGGACGGCGGCGAGGCCGGCGACATCGTGCTCACCGTGTCCGTGCGCAAGCATCCCGTCTTCGAGCGCGACGGCCTGAACCTGCGCGTCAACGTCCCGGTGACGTTCGCGGAGGCGGCGCTCGGTGCGACGATCGAGGTCCCCACCCTCGGCGGCGACCCCGTCAAGCTGCGGGTCGCCCCCGGCACGCCGAGCGGCCGGGTGCTGCGCGTGAAGGGCCGCGGGGTCGAGACCGGCAAGGGCACGGGCGACCTGCTCGCGGTCGTCCAGGTCGCCGTCCCGTCGCACCTCTCGGGTGAGGCGAAGGAGGCGCTGGAGGCGTTCGCCGCCAAGCTGCCCGACGAGAACCCGCGCGACGACATCCTGGCCAAGGCCCGGAGCTGACGATGGACGAGCACAGCCAGGTCTTCGTGATCTCGATCGCGGCGGAGCTCGCGGGCATGCACCCGCAGACGCTCCGCCAGTACGACCGGCTCGGACTCGTCAGCCCCAGCCGGACCGCCGGCAAGTCGCGCCGCTACTCGATGCGCGACGTCGAGAAGCTGCAGGAGATCGCGCGGCTCGGCTCCGAGGGGGTCTCTCTGGAGGGCATCCGCCGCATCCTCGAACTGGAAGATCAGGTGGGTGAGCTCCGCGGCCGCGTGCGCGAGTTGGAGTCGGCGCTGGCCGACGAACTGCTCAACCGCCCCGGCCGCCGCGTGTTCGCGGCCGGCTCGGAGGGCGAGGTCGTCTCGCTCCGGGCGGGCACCCGCATCCGTCGCAGCAACCAGCTCGTCGTCTGGCGCCCGCTCGAGCGCTGACGCTCAGGCGCGAGGTGCTCGTCGTTGCGCCCGACACGCCGCGCGAGTCCGCAACGACGAGCACTTCACCGCAGCGGTCAGAGGGACGAGACGCCCTGGCCGACGTAGAGGGTGTTCTGGATGTTGTGGGCCTCGCCCTCGGCGATGTCGTGGTCGATGCCCGCCCGCACCTCCCGCATGAGCTTGTGCAGCTCGGCGTGCTTCTCGGGGAGTCGCGCGTGCCCCGTGCTCGCCCACAGGTTCGAGACCGGGAGGCTGTCGCCGGCCTCGACCGCGAGGGTCCACTCCTCGGTCGTCGCGACGGCGGCGAACTCCGACTGCATCGTCACCAGCACGCTGCGGTGGAGCGCGTCCGCGGAGATCGCGCCGGCCTCGTTGACGAGGTCGAGCGTCCCGGTCGCGTCGGACAGGAACTCGACGGTGAAGCCGAGCTCGTGCGCATCCCGGGCGGTCCCCGCGCAGCAGTGCTGCGTCATGTACCCGGCGATCGTGACCGTGTCGATGCCGCTGCTCCGCAGCCACTGCTCGAGGTCGGTCCCGGCGAAGGCGGAGACGCTGCCCTTGCCGACGCCGTGCGCCGGCGTCCGGTCGGCGATCGACTCGTGCAGGGCGGCCCCCTCGGATCCGCGCGCGAAGACCGGGGCGCCCTCGTCCTCGATGTGCTGCACGACCACCACCGGCACACCGTGGTCGTCTGCTGCATCCCAGGCGACCTCGATGTTGGGGATGGACGTCATCAGATCGGGGAAGCAGATCCGGAGGTTCCCGGTCACGTACTCGTTCTGCAGGTCGATCACGATCAGCGCGCGCTTCATGGGTGCACTCTACGGCGGCGTCGTGGATCAGAGCCACAGCGCCAGCGACGACGGCACGGTCAGTCCGTCCGGTCGTCGCCGGGACAGAAGGTGCTCGAGCAGCAGGGACAGCGACAGGCGGCGTGCCGCGAAGGGAAACGCGATCACGACCACCGCGAGGCCGATCATCGGCGGGTACTCCCAGGTCAGCTGGTCGGACGACCAGTAGAGGAGCAGGGTGACGACCGACATGATCGCCGCGGCCCGCGTCAGGACGCCGAGGATCAGGGCGACGCCGAGGCCTGCCTCGAGCAGAGGGATCGCGAAGCCGAAGAGGCCGGAGGCCGGCTGCATGACGGACGTCGCGAACCACTGGAAGTACCCGGGGACTCTCGCGTTGGAACCGGCGCCGTTCGCGACCAGCAGGATGTCCGCCGAGCCGAAACCGGACCGGAACTTGATGATCGCCTCATAGAGCCACAGCCCTCCGAGGGCGACCCTCGCCGCGCCGACCACGATCGGCGCGGCGAGATCGCGGGTGCTCACGACAGCGGTGCGGCGCCGAATACCGCCTTGGCCTTGTCGCAATGGATGACGACGTAGGTGTACTCGGACGCGTCGACCCCGTTCAGCGAGATGGTCTGCGACGCCGTATCGAACGAGACGCCCGTGATCTCCTTGCCGGCGACGACAGTCGCCTCGTCGGTGCCCTTCGCCAGGTACACGTGAAGGTCGGGGCCCTCGTCGGACGAGAACCCGCTCAGGACCAGGCTGCCGTCCTTGATGCTCACGGTGCCCGCCACCTTCTTGCCATTGAGCCCGGCGAACGAGCCGGTCCGCGCGTCGGCGGAAGCGGCCGAAGACGAGGACGAGGACGAAGAAGACGAGGACGACGACGGTGAGCTGGTGCTCGCCGTGGATGCACCGCTGCAGGCGGTGAGCGAGAGGGACAGGGCGACGATGGCGGCGCCTGCGAACAGTGTCTTGCGCATGGGTTATTCACTCCTTGGTGTTCCGGTGGACGCCGAGGAGACTCCCGGTCGGCTCGGCAACACTGAAGCTAGGCGGGGCCGGGGGCCGGAGGGCCGTTTCTTTCGAGCCCGTAAGAATCGCCCCTGTCCGGGGCGTCGCACGAAAGGCTTGTGGACGTGATCGAAGAGCGCAGACCGGTGGCGATGATCGTCGAGGACGACGCGAACGTCCTCAGTGTCGTCCGCGACTACCTCCGGGCCGACGGCTTCACCGTCGTCGCGCACACCGACGGGGTGAAAGCGCTCCGTGCGCTTCAGGCTGCACTTCCCGACGTGCTGGTGCTCGACCGCATGCTGCCCGGCTACGGCGGGGATGAGGTGTGCAGCGCGATCCGTGCGGTCGCGCCCAACCTCCCGATCATCATGCTGACCGCGCTCGGAAGCACCGGCGATCGCATCGACGGCCTGGAGCGAGGAGCCGACGACTACCTCTCCAAGCCGTTCGCGCTGCGCGAGCTGTTGCTCCGGGTGAATGCCCTGATCCGGCGGAGTCGTGGCAACTCCTCCGGGGCGGCGTCCGTCGCGGGCGGCCCCTTCCGGCTCGATCCGGTGCGGCGCAAGGCGTGGTCGGGCGACGCGGAGCTCAGCCTCACCCCGCGGGAGTACGACCTGCTGTCCTACTTCGTCCGCAATCCCGATCGGATCATCAGCCGCGAGGAGGTCCTGCGCGAGGTGTGGGACTGGAACTTCGGCGAGGCGTCGACGGTCACCGTCCACGTCCGGCGCCTCCGGGAGAAGATCGAGGACGACCCGAATCTCCCGCGCTACCTCCTGACCGAGTGGGGCGCCGGCTACCGCTTCGCCGTCGCGCAGGCGGCGTGATGCTGAGCTTCGCCGACCTGCAACTGATCGCCCTGACGACCGTCTGCTGCACCGTCGCTGCAAACCTCGTGGCGATCCTGGTGCTGCGCCGGTGGCGCGGCGCATCCATCGCGTCGCGGTTCGCCGTCGTGGTCGGCGCCGCTGTCGCTGCCATCGCGGGCTCGACGATCGCCATCGCTGCGGAGATGTACTTCTCGCATCACGATCTGACCGTGCTGCTGTGGGTCGTCTCCGTGTCGTCGCTGCTGAGCCTTCTGGGCGCGTGGATCGTGGCCCGCCAGCTTCGGCGTTCGGCGCGACTTCTGCGAGACTCGGCCCGCCGTGTCGGCGCCGGAGAAGTCATCGAGGCCGGCGCGCATGCGGGGCGCGAGCTCACGGAGATCTCGGAACGGCTGGCCGAGGCTTCCGAGCGGCTCGCACTCGCGCGCGCTGAACTCGAACAGCTGGACGCGTCCCGCCGCACGTTCTTCGCGTGGATCTCGCACGACCTCCGGACACCGCTGACCGGCGTGCAGGCGCTGGCCGAGGCGCTGGACGACGGGCTCGCCGCCGACCCCGCCGATTACGTGCGCCGGATCCGCCAGCAGGCGAACTCGATGTCCCGCCTGGTGAACGACCTGTTCGAGCTCTCCAGCCTGCAGAGCGGCGGTATGCGACCACGGCGTGAACCGGTGGCGCTCATGGACCTCGTCTCCGACGCCGCCTCCGAGCTGCGTCAGGCAGCGCTCAGCCGCGGGGTCACGGTGGTCCACGGCGAGGTCGCGGACGGCGAAGCGTGGGTGGATCCGCACCTGCTCAGCCGCATGGTCGTGAACCTGCTGGCGAACGCCGTACGCCACGCCCCGCAGGGGACGACGGTGATGGTGTCGGCGCAGCGGTCCGGCAGGATGCTCCGCCTGAGCGTCTGCGACCAGGGCGACGGAGTGCCGCCGGCCGACCTCGAGCGGATGTTCGAGGTCGGCTGGCGCGGCGATGTCGCGCGGACACCACGTTTGGAGGCGGCGATGGGAACGGGAGCCGGTCTCGGTCTCGCGATCGTCCGCGCCATTGCGGAGGCCCACGCGGGGGAGGTGCGCGCCGAGCATTCGGCGGGCGGATTCTCGGTGTCGGTGACGCTGCCACTGGATGCGCCTCCCGAGCCGGCCCTGCTTGCCTGACCCACGACGGGCGTGACGCGACGCAACAGGGCGCTCGCCGCCGCGCGAAGGTAGGCTGGTGCGCGGCCGGACCGCCCACAAGGCGACCCCGGCCCACGCGATGAAGCACACCGACTCCCCACGAGGAAGCACGATGAGAGCCCTGTTCAAGAGCGAGGCCGCGCCCGGCCTCGAACTGGTCGACGTACCCGAGCCCGAGATGGGCCCCGAGGATGTCCGGATCCGCGTCCTGCGCACCGGCATCTGCGGCACCGACCTGCACATCCAGCGCTGGGACGACTGGGCGGCGTCGGCTGTGAAAGCCCCGCTCATCCCCGGCCACGAATTCTTCGGCGAGGTCGTCGAGGTGGGCGAGCTGGTCCACGACGTCGAGGTCGGCGACCGCGTCTCCGGCGAGGGCCACATCGTCTGCGGGACCTGCCGCAACTGCCGCGCCGGCCGCCGTCAGATGTGCATCCGCACCCAGGGCGTCGGCGTGCAGCGCGACGGCGCATTCGCCGAGCAGCTCGTGCTCCCGGCGACGAACGTCTGGGTGCACCACAGCGCGGTCGAGCCCGAGGTCGGCGCGCTGTTCGACCCCCTCGGCAACGCCGTCCACACCGCCCTGGCCTTCCCGGTCGTCGGCGAGGACGTGCTGGTCACCGGCTGCGGGCCGATCGGGCTCATGGCGATCGCGGTCGCGCGTCATGTCGGCGCCCGGTTCATCGTCGGCACCGACATCAGCGCACAGCGGCTCGAACTGGCCCGCGGGATGGGCGCCGACTTCACCGTGGACGTGTCCCAGCACGACATCCGGGAGGCGCAGGCGGCGCTCGGGATGCGCGAAGGCTTCGACGTCGGCTTCGAGATGAGCGGTGCTCCGACCGCCCTGCCGTCGATGATCGAGAACATGAACCACGGCGGACGGATCGCCATGCTGGGCCTGCCGTCGAAGCAGATCGCTGTGGACTGGGGCATCGTCGTCACCCACATGCTCACGCTCAAGGGCATCTACGGCCGTGAGATGTTCGAGACGTGGAATGCGATGGGCGCGATGCTGCAGACCTCGGCGCAGCTGCACGATGCGATCGCGTCGATCGTCTCCGACCGCTTCCCCGCGCGCGACTGGGAGAAGGGGTTCGCGGCGGCGGCCGCGGCCGGCGGCGGCAAGGTCATCCTCGACTGGACGGAGGTCTAGACATGTACGGGAGTTTCCGCGAGCACCTCGCGACGCAGCTGGAGGAGATCGAGGAGGCCGGCCTCACCAAGCGCGAGCGCAGCATCCACGGTCCGCAGTCGGCGCTGATCACCGCCGACGGGCAGCAGGTCCTCAACTTCTGCGCCAACAACTACCTGGGCCTGGCCGACCATCCGGCCCTTGTCGACGCGGCGAAGACCGCGCTCGACGACTGGGGCTACGGGATGGCGTCGGTGCGCTTCATCTGCGGTACCCAGGAGCAGCACCTGGAGCTGGAGCGCCGGGTGTCCCGGTTCCTCGGAACCGAGGCGACCATCCTCTTCTCCTCGTGCTTCGACGCCAACGGCGGCGTCTTCGAGACGCTGTTCACGGCGGAGGACGCGATCGTCTCCGACGAGTTGAACCACGCCTCCATCATCGACGGGATCCGGCTGTCGAAGGCGCAGCGGTTCCGGTACAAGAACCGCGACCTGGCCGATCTGCGCGCGCAGCTCGAGGCGGCTCGGGAGGCGGGCGCGCGGTTCACGGTCATCGTCACGGACGGCGTCTTCTCGATGGACGGGTACATCGCCCCGCTCGCCGAGATCTGCGACCTCGCCGACGAGTTCGGCGCACTGGTATTCGTCGACGACTCGCACGCGGTCGGTTTCGTCGGCGAGCATGGTCGCGGCACGCCCGAGTTCTGCGGCGTCTCCGACCGCATCGACATCTACACGGGAACCTTCGGCAAGGCGCTCGGCGGCGCCTCCGGCGGCTACGTCTCCAGCCGCCGTGAGGTGGTCGACCTGCTCCGTCAGCGGTCCCGTCCCTACCTGTTCTCGAACACGCTCGCGCCGTCGATCGTCGCCGGGACGCTCGCGGCGCTCGACCTGCTGGAGCAGTCGGACCACCTCCGGGCGCAGCTCGTCGCGAACGCGGAACTGTTCCGCCGCCTGATGACCGAGGCGGGCTTCGAGCTGCTGCCGGGAGCGCATCCCATCGTCCCCGTGATGTTCGGGGATGCGTCGCTCACGGCCCGCATCGCCGACGAGATGCAGCGGCAGGGCGTCTACGTGACCGCCTTCTCGTACCCGGTCGTGCCGAAGGGTCGCGCGCGCATCCGCGTGCAGCTGTCGGCGGCGCACACCGAGGAGGAGATCCGTCGCTGCGTGGATGCGTTCGTCGCGTCCCGCGCCGCCGTCACCGCCTCCTGACGCCGCCCCCTCCCCTTACGATTTGCGCCAAATCTCGGTCATACGCCGCTCAGAACCGCGATTTGGCGCAAATCGTCGCCGGGTCGGTCGCCCAGACCGCGATTCGGCGCAAATCGCGCGAGGGTGAGGGTGCGCCAGCGTCAGTCGTCGAGGGGGATGCGGGCGCGCAGCGCTGCCCCGCTCCGTGCGAAGAACAGCGCGAGCGCGAGCACCAGGAACGCCGCGAGCACGGACAGGTCGACCATCGCCACCGTCCCGCCGACGGCGGCCCCCTGGATCGCGCCGCACTCGCGCGGCGTCTCGTCCGCCGCGCAGAGGAACCGGTCGCCCGCGCCCGTCGCCCCTGACCGGAGCCACGATCCGATCAGGTGGTTGTAGCCCGTCGACAGACCCTTCACCAGCGTCGGCCCCGAGTGCCCTTCGCCGGGGACGGCCCAGTACGTCACCTTCCAGCCGGCGTTCTCGGCCGCGGTCGCGGTGTCCTCGACCTGTGCACGGAATCTCGGATCCTCCTGCCCGGCGACGAAGATGCCGACCATGGGCTCGGGGTAGTCGCGGGAGGCGAGCACGTTCGCGGGCCACGTCTTCTCGTAGGCGACCTGGTCGCCCCCGAAGTACTGGTCGCGGGTCGCGGGCGGGCGGTACTCGCCCGGCCTGTCCGGTCCGGAGACGTCGATGACCGCACCCCACTTCTCGGGATGCTGCGCGCCGAGGTACGCGGCGCACTCGCCTCCGTGCGAGAAGCCCGCGATCACACGCTGGGTGCGGTCCCGCGAGACCGGCAGGTTCGCGTCGATCCAGGCCGGAACATCCTGAGCCAGGTACGTGTCGAGTCGCGCGGCGGAGGTGTCGGCGCAGGGCGGGTTGGCGTCCACCGACCCGAGCTGATCGACGACCAGGACGAAGGGGGCCTGCGCGAGCCGGTCGTCCCCGAGGCTGTGGAGCGCGTCGAGGGTGGCTCCGAGGGTCGGGTTGCCGGGCTGGCCCATCATCATCTCGACGACGGGTCGCGTGCGCGACGGGTCGCGCAGCCATCCCGGCGGCACGAACAGGTGCGCGTCGCGCGCCTCGAATCCGGACGCCGTGGGCGGGATGCGCACGGCGAGCTGGTAGCCGTCCGCCAGCGTCGTCGCGGTGACCGGGATGCTGCGGCCGGCCACGGTCGGCCGCGCGAAGGCCGGCGCGGCCGCCAGGCCGAGTGCGGCGACCATCAGCGCCGCCGCCACACCCGCGAGCGCGCTGCGGACGCCCGCGCGCCCCTCCGACTGGACGGCGTCCCCGATGGCCAGCGGCAGAACGGTCGCGGCCAGGAGGAGGACGAACCACCCCCATCCCGTCAGGTCCGGGCGCGGGAGCAGGACGACGCCGAGCACCACGAGCAGGAGGCCGAGCACCTGGCCGGCGACCACGGCGATCACGGTGGGCCCCGCCCGGAATCGCCAGGATCGGCGCGCGAACCGGTACGCGGGATACGCGCCGACGACGACGAGGGTGGCGGCGAGCCAGGTCAGGGCGGGCATCCCGAACAGTCTACGGACGGCGCGGGCGGATCATCCGGTCGGGGGGACTAGCGTGTTCGCCGGAAGGAGGCGTGATGATCGTCGACAACGCCGTGTACGTGGACGGGATCCGCACCGAGCCGCCGTCGCTCGAGGAGACCAGCGAGGCGGTCCGCGACCGGGGAGGTTTCGCCTGGGTGGGGCTGTACCGCCCGACCGAGCAGGAGCTGAATGCCGTCGCCAAGGAGTTCGACCTCCCGGCCCTCGCGGTGGAGGACGCCCTCGCCGGCCACCAGCGCGCGAAGGTCGAGAAGTACGGCTCCATGCTGTTCGTGGTGCTGCGGCCGGCGAGCTACGTCGACGAGACCGAGAAGGTGGAGTTCGGCGAGGTGCACCTGTTCCTCGGCGAGGACTTCATCATCACGATCCGGCACTTCGACACCCCCGACCTCGCGGGTGTGCGTCACCGCCTCGAGAACGACGCCGCTCTGCTCGCGCATGGCCCGGTGGCGGCCCTGTATGGCGTTCTCGACGAGATCGTCGACGAGTACACGCCGGTGGTCGCCGGCCTCGAGGACGACATCGACCAGATCGAGGACCAGCTGTTCTCCGGCGACCGGCGCGTTTCGAGGCGCATCTTCGAGCTGTCGACCGAGGTGATGCACTTCCAGCGCGCGGTCGACCCGCTGCGGGAGGTGATGATGAGCCTGCGCGAGGGACTGCTGGCGAAGCAGGCGGACGAGAGCCTCCGCAACGCCTTCCGCGACGTGGAGGACCACGTCATCCGTGTCACCGAGCGCGCGGACGGCTTCCGCCAGATCCTGCAGAACGCCCTGACGGTGCACACGACCCTCGTCGGCCAGCAGCAGAACGACGAGGTGAAGAAGATCTCGGGTTGGGCCGCCATCCTGTTCACCCCGACGCTGGTGGGCACGATCTACGGCATGAACTTCCGGGTGATGCCGGAGCTGCATTGGGCGTTCGGCTATCCGTTCGCGCTGCTGCTCATGCTCGGGATGGGCGTGGGCCTGTACTTCGTGTTCAAGCGCAAGGGGTGGATCTAGCCGGGCCCGTCACGGCGTCGCGACGCGCACCCGCGCGTAGCGCAGCCGCAGGCCGTCGAGCAGCGCTTCCAGTCCCACGGTGAAGGCCGCGTCCGCGGGCGGCGAATCGCCGAGCGCGTCCGCCCGTGCGTGGTACGCCGACGCGAAAGCCGGGACCTCGTCCTCCGATCCGGCCGGGTCGAACATGTCGCCGGGTGCGACGGCGTCGAGGGCCGAGCCGAGGATGAACGACTCGACCGCGACGATCGTGGGCAGCACCTCGTGCGCCGGCCAGCCGGCCCGCAGCATCGCCGCGACGACCGCGTCGTACATCCGCATCGTGCGGCGCGCGCCGCTCAGCGGAAGGGTCGCCAGCAGCGCGATCGTCGGAGGATGCGTCGCGAACGCGACGCGGTAGGAGTGCGCCCAGTCGAGCATCGCCTCATCCCAGGGCAGCGTCTCGAACCCGTGCACGTCGATGCGGTCGGAGATGAGCTCGCGGACGCTCGCGATCACATCCTCTTTGCCGTCGACGTGGTTGTAGAGGGCGCTGGGCCGCACGCGGAGCGCCTGCGCCAGCCGCGCCATCGTGAATCCGTCCGGACCGGACTCGTCGAGCAGCCCGAGTGCGGCGTTGGCGATGAGTTCGCGGGTCAGCACCGTCGTCTTCGGGCGGCCCACCCGCCGCGCCGGGCGATCGATCTCCGCCATGCTCTTCCCCTCCGGCTCGATCACACCCTAGTATCTGACGAAATAAAAGAATGTCGTTCATTTATTCGTAACACGGAGGCTGTATGAGCACGACCGTCTTCACCGGTGGCACCATCCTGAGCAGCTATCGCGCCGACGCCGAGGAGTACTCCGCGATCGCCGTCGAGGACGGCCGGGTCATCGCGACGGGGACGGACGCCGTCGCCCTCCGCGCCGGAGGCGCCGAGACGGTCGACCTGCTGGGCGGAGTGCTCGCTCCCGCGTTCGGCGACGGTCACGCGCATCCGCTGCAGGGCGGCCTCGAGAAGCTCGGCCCGCAGGTCCGCGCCTGCGGCTCGGTCGCCGAGGTCGTCGCGTGCGTGAAGGAGTGGGCGGACGCGCATCCCGAGCAGGAGTGGATCTATGGCGGCAGCTACGACGCCACGCTCGCACCCGAGGGGATGTTCGACGCGCGCTGGCTCGACGAGGCGGTCCCCGACCGGCCGGTCGTGCTGCGGGCCTGGGACTACCACACCGTCTGGGTCAACTCCGAGGCGCTGCGCCGGGCGGGGATCGACGCGAGCACGCCGGAGCCGGCGCTGGGCCGCATCCCGCGTCGCCCCGACGGGTCGCCGCTCGGCATCCTGCAGGAGCCCGGCGCCGTGGATCTGCTGCTCCCGGTCGAGCCCGGGCGCAGCCACGAGGAGCGCGTGGAGGCGCTGCGCCTGGCGACCGCCGACTACGCCGAGCTGGGCATCGCCTGGATCCAGGATGCCTGGGTCGAGCCGGCGGAGGTCGAGGCATACCTCGAGGCATCCGGGCGCGGCTTCCTGTCCACCCGGGTGAACCTGGCGCTGCGCGCCGACCCGCTGCGCTGGCGCGACCAGGTGCCGGCCTTCGTCGAGTCGCGCCGCCGCGTCGAGGAGCTCGGCGACCCGCTGCTCAGCGCCGGCACGGTGAAGGTGTTCGTCGACGGCGTCATCGAGAACCACACCGCCGCCATGCTCGCCGACTACACCGACACCCCCGGCGACCGCGGCCTCCCCAACTGGGATGCGGCCGAACTCACCGCGGCGGCGGTCACCTTCGACAAGCTCGGCTTCCAGCTGCATCTGCACGCCATCGGCGATGCGGCCACCCGCACCGCCCTCGACGTCTTCGAGCAGGTCGAGCGAACCAACGGCGCCCGCGACCGCCGGCCCGTCATCGCGCACGTCCAGGTCGTCGACCCGGACGACCTCCCCCGCTTCGCGCGCCTCGGCGTCATCGCGAACTTCGAGCCGCTCTGGGCCCAGCTGGACCCGATGATGCTCGACCTGACCATCCCTCGCCTCGGACCCGAGCGCGAGCGACTGCAGTACCCCATCCGCACCCTGCTGGACTCGGCGAGCATCTCCTTCGGGAGCGACTGGCCGGTCAGCAGCCCCGACTGGCGCCCGGGCGTCGCGACGGCGGTCACCCGCCAGACCGACAACGGGGTGCCCGCTGCAGGATGGATCCCCGCCGAGCGCATCCCGCTCACCGACGCGCTGGAGGCCTACTCCTCCGGCGTCGCCCACCAGGCCTTCGCACGCACCGCGCGCGGCGAGCTGCGTCCGGGGTCCGCCCCGGACCTGGTGTGGCTCGACACCGACCCGCGTCACGTGGACCCGCACGATCTGCGATCCGTCCGCGTGCTCGGAACCTGGGTCGCCGGCGTCCGCCGAGCGGCCACCGTCCGGAGCTGATACCCCGCCCCCACTTGCACCACTCACCAGAGAGGCAGCACCACATGACCCAGACCGATCTCCCCGTCCAGCCGAGGCTCAAGCGGGCGCTCGGCCCGACCGCCCTCGTGCTGTTCGGGCTCACCTACCTCGCGCCCGTGACCGTGTTCACCACCTACGGCATCGTCACGCAGTCGACCGACAACCACCTGCCGTCGGCGTACGTCGTCGCGCTCGTCGCGATGCTGTTCACCGCGCTCAGCTACGGAGCGATGGCGCGCGCGTTCCCGGTTTCCGGCTCGGCCTACACCTACACGCAGCAGACGTTCGGCGGCCACATCGGGTTCCTCACCGGGTGGACGCTGATGCTCGACTACCTGTTCCTGCCGATGATCAACTTCCTGCTGATCGGGCTCTACCTGAACACGCAGTTCCCGGATGTGCCGGGCTGGGTGTTCGCGCTGGCCTCGCTGCTGCTGGTCCTCGTCTTCAACGTGCTCGGGATCACGCTGGTCCACAAGCTGAACATCGCCATCGTCGCCCTGTCGGTGCTGCTGGTGGTCGTGTTCGTGGTGCTCTCGATCAAGGAGCTGGCGACCAACCCGTCCTCGCACACGCCGAGCCTGATCGAGCCGTTCCTGCCCGGCTCAGGTGGTCTGGGGCCGATCTTCGCCGGTGCCGCCGTGCTGGCGCTGTCGTTCCTGGGCTTCGACGCGGTTTCGACGCTCTCCGAGGAGGCGAAGAACCCGAAGCGCGACATCCCCCGCGCCATCATGCTCACCACCCTCATCGGTGGGGCCATCTTCATCGTGGTCTCCTGGGTGGGCGCACTCGTGTACCCGGACTGGCGCGACTTCGCGCAGGTCGACTCGGCCGGTGTCGACCTGATGGCCAAGGTGGGCGGCACGTTCCTCACCTCGTTCTTCGTCGCGGTCTACGTCGTCGGCGCGTTCGGCTCCGGCATGACGACGCAGGTCAGCGTCTCGCGCATCATCTACTCGATGGGCCGGGATGGTGTGCTCCCGCGCATCTTCGGCACGCTGCACGCGCGCTTCCGCACTCCGTGGGTCGCCGCGGTCGCCGTGTCGATCGTGTCGCTGCTCGCGCTCGTGCTGACGCTGGACCAGGCGGCGACGATGATCTCGTTCGGTGCACTGGCGGCGTTCTCGATGGTGAACCTGGCCGTGATCCGGCACCACCTCTTCCCGAAGGGCGGCCGCACCGCGCCGTCTGCGGGGGAGTGGGTGCGGTACGGCGTGCTGCCCGCGATCGGGTTCGTGCTGACCGTCTGGCTGTGGACGTCGCTGACCGCGACCACCTTCATCGTCGGGCTCTCGTGGATGCTGGTCGGCGTCATCTACCTCGCGGTGCTGACCCGCGGCTTCCGCCGCAGGCCGCCGACGATGGACTTCTCCGAGAAGGAGGAGCTCGTGGAGGCCCCCGCCGCCTGAGTCCGGCACTCGGCCGAGCGTGGCCGGTGCTCGCGGGGAAAAGGGAGGAACCTGCAGCCCACAGGCACCTCAGCGTCCTCCGTTCGCCGTCGCCGGCCGGCGTGTCATCGCCGATCGCCTCCCTTTCCGACCGCCTCGAAAAGGGAGGCGATCGTGTGACAGCCGACGGCCGAGGTCGGCAAACGGAGGAATCCGGGCCGTGGATATCGCCGAGTCGCCTCCCATGCCGTCCCTCGGCACTCGGGCACGTTGCTCTGACCGCTCTGGTTGGATGGACGGCATGTTCGACTATGAGCGGCTCCGCCGCCGGCCCGACGTCGAGGCGCCCAACCTGTTCGCCTCCGACGCGGCCGACCGGCTGCTCGCCGACCTCGCGGGCGATGCGGTCCTCGCCCCGGGCTTGGTCGTCATCGGCGATGCCTACGGCGCGCTGACCCTCGCGGCCGCCGCGCGGGGCGCGCGCGGCATCCGTGTGCACCAGGACGCCCTCACCGGCGAGCGCGCGCTCGACGCCAACGCCGCGAGCTTCGACCTCGCCGGAACGTACCAGCACCGGCCGCTCGACGAGTCCCTCGTCCGCGGCGCCCGCACCGTGCTGCTCCGCCTGCCGCGCAGCCTCGACGCGCTCGCGGAGATTGCGACCCTGATCGCCGAGCACGCCCGCGCCGATGCCGTGGTCTACGCGGGCGGGATGCTGAAGCACATGACGACCGCGATGAACGGCGTGCTCGGCGAGGTGTTCGGCTCGGTGGAGGCGTCCCTCGCGCGGCAGAAGGCGCGCGTTCTGACCGCGCGGGAGCCGCATCCCGCCGCCGCGACCGTGCTCGACCGCTGGCCGGAGCGAGCACAGGATGCGCAGACCGGCCTCTGGGTGTGCGCCCACGGCGCCGCGTTCGCCGGAACCTCCATCGACATCGGAACCCGCCTCCTCCTCTCCGTACTCGACCGGGCGGTCCCGGATGCGCGCACGGCCGTCGACCTCGGCTGCGGGACGGGCGTGCTCGCGTCCGCGCTCGCCGTCGCCCGGCCGGAGCTCCGCGTCGTCGCCACCGACCAGTCCGCCGCCGCCGTCGCCTCCGCCGCCGCGACGGCCGCCGCGAACCGGGTCGCCGACCGCGTGACCGTCGTGCGCGACGACGGCCTCGCGTCGCAGCCCGACGCCTCGGCCGACCTGATCCTGCTCAACCCGCCGTTCCACATCGGCGGCGCCGTGCACACCGGCATCGCGCTCAGGCTCTTCGCCGAGGCGGGCCGGGTGCTCGCTCCGGGCGGCGAACTCTGGACCGTCTGGAACTCGCACCTCGGCTACCGCCCCGCACTCGAGCGCTCGGTCGGGCCGACGCGCCAGATCGCGCGGAACGCCAAGTTCACCGTCACGGCGTCGCACCAGGATGACTGAGAGCGGCTTTCGGCCGCGGATGTGGCTTTTCGCAACGTTTTCAGGGTTCGATCAGCAGATCGGCAACCGAATCCGTCGTAATCTTCTTGTTCTTCAGGCCCGTTGTTGCTAACGTCCCCCTGTTGCACATCGACGTCGCGCCTCGCGCCGCCGAACGCGCGACCCTCAAGCCAGGGAGAGCAATGACGCAGACGAGTTCCCGGCCGGACGCCCCGCACGGAGGCGGCGCCGAGCAGAACCGCAGCGAGCGCGACCACGCGCTCAAGGCCGACGGCGTGAGCGCCGCCGGTTCCATCGTGATGGCGGTCGCGGGAAGCGCCCCGGCCTACTCGATCGCGGCCACGACCGCGACGCTCGTCGGAGCTGCCGCCCTCGGCGCTCCGGCCGCCCTGCTCTGGTGCGGCATCCCGATGCTCGGCATCGCGTGGGCGTTCCTGTACCTGGGCCGCCTGGACGTGAACGCCGGCGCCGCGTACTCGTGGGTCGCTCGGGCGCTCCACCCCATCCTCGGCTTCCTGTCGGGATGGGCGCTCGTCATCTCCGCGACCATCTTCATGGTCGCGGGCGCGCTGCCCGCCGGCGCCATGACGGTCACGCTGTTCGCGCCGGAACAGGCCGACAACGTTCCGCTCATCACGGGTGTCGGTGCCGTGTGGTTCCTCGTGATGGCGGCGTGCGTCCTCTTCGGCGTGCACGTCACCGCCCGCGCGCAGTGGATCATGTCGGTCATCGAGGTCGGCATCCTCATCCTCTTCGCCGTGCTGATGATCGTCCGGGCCGCGACGTCGGCGCACGCCGGTCCGTCGTTCTCCTGGGACTGGCTCGGCTTCCAGCACCTGACCGGCCAAGGCGTCTTCGTGTCCGCCGCCCTCATCGCCGCCTTCTACTTCTGGGGCTGGGATGTCGCGGCCAACCTCAACGAGGAGACGAAGGACGGCCACAAGAATGCCGGCTCCGCTGGCATCATCGGCGTGATCATCGTCTTCCTGCTGTTCGAGATCTTCACCATCGCGACCCTGGTCATCCTGCCCGCGAAGACGATCGAGGCCAACAGTGCCAACGTGCTGTCGGTGCTCGGCGACGCCGTCTGGCCCGGCATCGGCGGCAAGCTCTTGGTGGTCGCGGTCGCGCTGTCCACCATCGCGACGCTGGAGACGACGCTCATCCAGGTCACCCGCACCCTGTTCTCGATGGGCCGCGACAACACCATCCCGAAGGCGTTCGGCCGCATCCACCCCAAGTGGAAGACCCCCGCCTTCGCGACGCTCGTGATCGTGGGCGTCTCGATCGTGCTGTTCATCGGATCGAACTTCATCGGCAACGTCGGCGACATCATGGCGAACGCCATCGCGTCCATCGGCATCCAGATCGCGTTCTACTACACGCTCGCCGGCGTCGCAGTGGTGGTCGCATACCGCCGCGTGCTGCTGAAGTCGGTGAAGAACTTCATCCTGATCGGGCTGTGGCCGGCGGTCGGCGCGATCTTCATGGGCGTCATCTTCGTGGTCGGCATCGTGCAGAACTTCCAGGGCGACGCCATCGTGGTCAACGTCCTGGGCCTCGGATTGATCCTGGTGGGCATCGTGCCGATCGTGCTCTTCTACCGCAAGGCGCGCGGCTACTACACGCGCCGTCCGCTGGAACTCCCGGAGGAGCTCGACGCCGCCGCCCCCGCCAACATCGACGACCGCGACCCCGCCGCCCGCTGATTCAGCCGCCTCGCTAGGCGGCGGGCGCGAGCGGGGCGTGCGCGCGCGGGTGGATGGTGAGCACGAGGGCGGCCGCCACGAGGCCGGCGACCGCCAGGGCCGTCCCGGCGGCGAGGATGACGCCGTCGGGGCGCACGATCGACTGGCCGCCCAGCGCCTGCACCGTCACCAGCGAGACGACGCCCGCGTAGACGGCCGTGGCGACCCAGACCAGCCGCGTGCGCACGCGGTCGTCGGCGAGCGGCCGCCAGTGCCGCCCGAGCCAGCCCAGCAGCACCGCGAACAGCGGGAGCAGCTGCAGGGCGTGCATCCCGATGAAGTGCGGGATGCGCAGATCGCCGCCGACGGTGCTCCACCCGAGCACCGGCAGCCCGGGACCGCCGTCGGCCAGTCCGACGGTGTGCGCGCCTGCGATGCCGCGGAAGTCCGCCAGCTGGGCCGCCGTCGGGCTGGTCATCAGGTAGGCGAGCCCCATCCCGACGAGCGCGATGACGGCCCCGGCGCGGACGGCGAGTGTTGTCGACCGCGTGCTCAGGCGAAGGAAGAACACGGCGATCGTCGTCAGGAACGTGCACGCGTAGAGAGTCGTGATCGACACGGCCATCACGCCCCAGACGACGCTCGAGACCGGCGTCGACACATTGAAGTGACTGGTGGTCCCCGCCGCTGCGGCGCCCACGATGAGCACCTGCTCGACGATGAGCGCAACGGCCACCACCGTTCCGGTCGCGTGCGCGATCCGGCGCCAGCGGGGGAGGTGCGCGATCAGCCACGCCCAGGTCACGCTGTACAGCAGGATCGACAGCGAGAACTTCAGCGGCTTGGCCCAGACGTCGAGCCCGGTGACCTGCCGCGGGTCGACCAGCAGGCCGACGAGGCAGACCAGCGTGCTGACCACCATCAGGGCGGCGACCGTCATCAACGGGCGGTGCCAGGTGAACACGGCTTTCATGAGCTTCTTCTCTCTTCGGTGACGACGGCCTGGGCCATGCGCCTCAGGCCGAGCGCGAGCGAGTCGCCGAGCACGGTGCCGATCACCATGAGCTCGGTCATCCGGGACGCGTCGGGGAGCACTGCGACCGCGCCGAGGTCCGCGTCGGCGTGGATGCGCGCGGCGGCCGCGTAGCGGTCGAGGTAGTCGTCGGGCAGCGGGAACCCCGACGCGGCGAAGGCGTCGACCACGCGCGCGGCGATGTCACGCCCGACGTTGTCCTCGCAGCCTGTCCATCCGGCCCGCTCGGCGACGGCGTCGATGCGCTCCAGGGACGCGGGCGAGGGGTCGGCCAGCGGAACCGCGGAGCGGGACAGCGCCTGCTGCGCGACGTCGAACGTGTGGGCGATGGGCGCATCCGGCTCGTCGAGCGCGTCGAGCACGTTCTTCACCGAGGCGATGGACAGCTTGCCGACCTCGAGCATCGCGCGGATGAGCCGCAGGCGTCGCTCGTGCTCCTCGCCGTAGAGCGTGCGGTTGCCGCCGACCCGCTCACCCGCCGGAAGCAGCCCTTCGCGCACGTAGTACTTGATCGTGGTGGGGGCGGTGTCGGAACGTTCGGCGAGTTCGGTGATGAGCACGCAGTGATAGTAGCACTACCGGTAGTGTCACTACCGGTAGTGTCACTACCAGTACTTACAGTTCGTCGTGGCGGCGGTGGTACGGCGATTCGAGCAGCGACAGCACGAACAGCAGTGCCAGCAGCGCGAAAATGCTCAGTGCGGCGATGAGGTCGCTCCAGGTGAACGGGATGAACGTGCCGTCGATCGACAGCACGAAGACCGTCTCGACGACCCCGAACGCGACGAAGAAGACGCCTAGGAGCACTCGTGTGAGCCGGACGTTGCGCCCGCGGCGGTGCACCTCCACCCGCCGCAGCTCCACCATCAGCGTCAGCAGCAGCAGCGGCAGCACCTGTGCGAGGGTCGCAGCGGTCGCGCTGTCCATCAGGACGACGCGCAGTTCGGCCGGATCCACCATGGCGCCCAGAGTACTGCGCCGCGGCGTTACTGCGCGGCCACGTCCTCGGCGCCGGCGAACGCCTTCTCGAGCAGGCCGTCGTACGTGCGCTTCGCCTCGCGGTGGGTGGCCGCGCCGGCCGGAGTGATGCCCACGAACAGCGCACGGCGGTCGTAGTCGCAGGTGTTCCGCTCCACGAGTCCGGCCTTGACCAGCCGGTCGACGATCCGCGACAGCGCGCTCTGCGTCATGGGCATGACGTCGACGAGGTTGCGCATGGTGCACTCGTCGTCGGCGTAGCCGGCCACCAGGTCGAGCACCTCGTACTCGCTGAGGCCGAGCTGCATGCTCTGCTGGAGGGTGCGATCCAGTTCGGCCGCGGTGCTGAGGTAGAGGCTCTGCAGCTCGCGCCAGCGGGCCGAGACGTCGCCCTGGATGTTCATGCCTTCACGATACCGCCACTTCCATGAGATTTCGATGAATGTGCATAGGTTGCTGACACAATCTATTCCGTGTCATAGAGTTGCTCTCGTGCTCAACTCCGACACCGCATCCCGTCCGGCCGTCCGCCCCGGCGCATCCGCGCCGTCCACGTCCTCCACGTCCTCCACGTCCTCCACGTCCTCCACGCCCACCTCCGCCGCAGGCGACCGCGTCCGCTGGAGCCGCGCGCGCTGGCTGCTCCTGCTCGCCACCTGCATCGTCATCGCGCTCGACGGCCTCGACGTCTCCATGGTCGGTGTCGCCCTCCCCTCCATCGGCAAGGAGCTGGGCCTCGACACCGGTTCGCTGCAGTGGATCGTCTCCGGGTACGTCCTCGGCTACGGCAGCCTCCTGCTGCTCGGTGGCCGCCTCGCGGACCTGCTCGGTCGCCGCACCGTGCTCCTCGTCGCGCTGACCGTGTTCACCGTCGCGTCGCTCGCCGGCGGGCTCTCCGCCGACGCCGGGCTGCTCATCGCCAGCCGGTTCGTGAAGGGAGTGGCGGCCGCGTTCACGGCGCCCGCCGCCTTCTCGCTGATCACGACGAACTTCGAGGAGGGTCCACAGCGCAATCGCGCCATCTCGATCTTCACCACGTTCGCTGCGAGCGGCTTCTCGCTCGGCCTGATCATGAGCGGCTTGATGACCACGTTCAGCTGGCGCTGGACGTTCCTGTTCTCCGTTCCGCTTGCTCTGCTCGCCCTCGTGCTCGGCTTCTTCTTCGTCCCGAAGGACGCCCGCGAGCGCGGCGCCGGTCACGATATCGCCGGTGCTGTGACGCTGGCGCTCGGGATGCTCGCGCTCGTCTACACCGTCGTCTCGGCGCCGGGCGTCGGCTGGGGCTCGCTGCAGACCATCCTGGGCTTCGTGGCCGCGGGAGTGCTGCTCGGGGTGTTCGTCGTCGTCGAGCTGCGCGTGCGGCATCCGCTCATCCGGTTCGGGATCTTCCGCGTCGCTTCGGTGCTCCGCGCCAACCTCGCCGCCATCACCCTCTTCGGGTCGTACGTGTCCTTCCAGTTCGTCCTCACGCTGTACCTGCAGGACGTCCTCGGCTGGTCGCCGCTGAGCATGGCGCTGGCCCTGCTGCCCACGGGACTCGTCGTGGCCTTCAGCGCACCGTTCACCGACCGCCTGATCGACCGCTTCGGGCCGCCGCCGCTGATCATCGTGGCGCTGGCCTCGCTGTCGGCCGGCTACCTGCTCTTCCTGCGGCTCGGGACCGCCCCGGTGTACTGGCTCGACATCCTGCCGTCCGTGCTGCTGCTGGGTGTCGGCTTCGGGATCGGCTTCCCGTCCATCCAGGTGCAGGCGACCACCGGGGTCAGCGACGACGAGCAGGGACTCGCGGCCGGGCTCGTGCAGACCAGCTCGCAGGTGGGCGGGGCCCTCGCCCTGGCGGTCACCTCCGCCCTGATCGCGGGATCGGGCGGCGCAGGCACCGGGATCGCGGCGCAGCTGGAGCACTTCCTGCCGGGGCTCTACCTCAGCGCGGCGCTCGCAGTCGCCGGCCTGATCGTCGCCGCGGTGCCCCAGCGCCGCCGCCTCCGGGCTCGCGTCGATCGCCTGGTGGAGGACTGACAGGGGAGCGTCCTGCGGCTCGCCGCATCCCTGCTTTTCCTCGTGGATTTCGGGAATTGCTCTTCCCGCGACAAAGTTGAGCTTAGTAGACTCAAGTTTGATCGCAACGAAAAGGGGAACCACATGGCGAACATGCAGGGCGCTCCCTCCACTCAGGAGGACGCCAAGAGCGCTCTCGAACAGTACGGCGTCAATCTCACGGAGATCGCCAAGAGCGGCAAGCTCGACCCGGTCATCGGGCGGGACGCCGAGATCCGGCGCGTCAGCCAGGTGCTGACCCGCCGCACCAAGAACAACCCCGTGCTCATCGGCGAGCCCGGCGTCGGCAAGACGGCGGTCGTCGAGGGCCTCGCCCAGCGCATCGTCGCGGGCGACGTGGCCGACTCCCTCAAGGGGAAGCAGCTCGTCGCTCTCGACCTGTCCGCGCTCGTCGCGGGCGCGATGTACCGCGGCCAGTTCGAGGAGCGCCTGAAGGCGGTCCTCAAGGAGATCAACGACGCGGAGGGGCAGATCATCACCTTCGTCGACGAGCTCCACATCCTGATGGGTGCGGGCGGCGGCGAGGGTTCGGTCGCGGCCTCCAACATGCTGAAGCCGATGCTCGCCCGCGGGGAGCTGCGCCTGATCGGTGCGACCACCCTCAACGAGTACCGCGAGTTCATCGAGAAGGATGCGGCGCTCGAGCGCCGCTTCCAGCAGGTGTACGTGGGTGAGCCGTCGGTCGAGGACACCGTCGCGATCCTCCGCGGGCTCAAGGGCCGTTACGAGGCGCACCACGGTGTGACGATCGAGGACTCCGCGCTCGTCGCGGCGGCATCCCTGTCGAACCGGTACATCACCGCGCGCCAGCTGCCGGACAAAGCCATCGACCTCATCGATGAGGCCGCATCCCGGCTCAAGATGGAGATCGACTCGGCCCCCGTCGAGATCGACACGCTGCAGCGTCAGGTCGAGCGGATGAAGCTGGAGGAGTTCGCGCTCAAGAAGGAGAAGGACGACGCCAGCAAGGCGCGCCTCGAGCAGCTGCGCGAGCGCCTGCAGGAGCAGGAACGCCGCCTGGAGGAGCTGCAGGCCCGGTGGCGCGCCGAGAAGGCGTCGCTGAACCGGGTCGGCGAGCTGCGGTCGCAGCTGGAGGAGGCCAAGACCCGGCGCGACCTCGCGCTGCGCGACGGCCGCTACCAGGAGGCGTCGCGGATCGAGTACGAGACGATCCCCGGCATCGAGCGGGAGCTGGCGGAGGCCGAGCAGGCCGAGCACGAGCACCCGCGCATGGTGAACGAGCAGGTGACCGCCGACGACATCGCCGCCGTGGTCGCTGCCTGGACGGGCATCCCCGTCGACCGCCTCACCCAGGGCGAGACCGAGAAGCTGCTGCACCTCGAGCAGGAGCTCGGCCGCCGCATCATCGGCCAGAAGAAGGCTGTGCAGGCGGTCGCGGATGCGGTGCGCCGCACCCGCGCGGGCATCTCCGATCCGAGCCGGCCCACGGGTTCGTTCCTGTTCCTCGGCCCGACCGGCGTCGGCAAGACCGAGCTCGCGAAGGCGCTCGCCGGCTTCCTGTTCGACGACGAGAAGGCCATGGTCCGTATCGACATGAGCGAGTACGGCGAGAAGTTCTCCGTCTCGCGGCTGGTGGGCGCCCCTCCCGGATACGTCGGGTACGAGCAGGGCGGTCAGCTGACCGAGGCCGTGCGCCGGCGACCCTACTCGGTGATCCTGCTCGACGAGGTCGAGAAGGCACACCCCGAGGTGTTCGACGTGCTGCTGCAGGTGCTCGACGACGGCCGGCTCACGGATGGGCAGGGCCGCACGGTCGACTTCCGGAACGCCATCCTCATCCTCACCTCCAACCTCGGCAGCCAGTTCCTCGTCGACCCGACGCTGAGCCCGGCCGAGCGCGAGGAGGCGGTGCTGCAGATGGTGCGCCAGGCGTTCAAGCCGGAGTTCGTGAACCGGCTGGATGACATCGTCGTGTTCTCCACGCTGACACAGGAGGAGCTGGGCGAGATCGTCGAACTCGGCATCGACCGGCTCATGCGCCGCCTCGCCGAGCGGCGGCTGGAGCTGGCGGTCACCCCCGATGCGCGGGCGTGGCTCGCCGAGCGGGGCTACGACCCGATCTACGGCGCGCGGCCGCTACGCCGGCTGATGCAGCGCGAGATCGAGGACCGGCTCGCGACCGAGCTCCTGGCCGGCGAGGTGCGCGACGGCGACCTGGTGCGCGTCGACCTCGACCGCGAGGCCGACCACCTCACGGTCGTACCGGTCCGCGACTAGCGCGCGTCCGCCTCCTGCCAAAAAGGGAGGAGTTCCCGTCCATCTGCGGATGTGAATTCCTCCCTTTCGCGTTTTCCGCCCCTCCAGGACGCCGTTCTCCTCCTTTTCCCACGTCGGAGACGGCCCCGCCGTGCGCGTAGGCTCGAATCATGCGTGCTGCTGTCATCCATGGAGAGCGCGATGTGCGCCTCGAAGACGTCCCCACCCCCACCCTGTACACCGGTCCCGGCTCGGACGGGCTCGACGCGGTCGTCCGCGTCGTCGCCGCGTGCGTCTGCGGGAGCGACCTCTGGCCGTACCGCGGCGTGACCCCGACGAAGGAGCCGCACCGCATCGGGCACGAGTTCGTCGGCGTCGTGGAGCAGGTCGGTGCGAACGTGCGGACGATCACGCCCGGCGACTTCGTCATCGCACCGTTCTACGACTGCGACATGACGTGCGTGAACTGCCGCAACGGCGTCAGCACCTCGTGCCTGAACGGCGGATGGTGGGGCTCCGAGGACCGCATCGGTGGTTTCGCCGACGGCGGCCAGGGCGAGTTCGTCCGCGTCCCGCACGCCGATGGTTCGCTCGTCGCGACCCCCGAGTACCCGAGCGCTGAACTCATCCCGAGCCTGCTGACGCTCTCGGATGTGATGGGAACCGGACACCACGCCGCGGTCTCCGCCGGTGTCACCGAGGGGAGCACCGTGGTCGTCGTCGGCGACGGAGCTGTCGGTCTCTGCGCCGTGCTGGCGTCCGCGCGGCTGGGTGCCTCGCGCATCGTCGCGATGTCGCGCCACGAGACGCGCCAGGCGCTCGCCCGCGAGTTCGGCGCGACGGACATCGTCGCCGAGCGCGGCGACGCCGGAGTCGCCGCCGTCAAGGAGCTGTTCGACGGGATCGGCGCCGACTGCGTGCTCGAGGCGGTCGGAACGAAGGAGTCGATGGACCAGGCGATCCGTTCCGCCCGTCCCGGCGGCATGGTCGGCTACGTGGGCGTGCCGAACGGCGGCCCCGAGCTCCCGGTGCGCCCGCTGTTCCAGAGCAACATCGGCGTGAACGGCGGCGTCGCACCCGTGCGCAACTACGTCGAGGACCTCCTCCAGGACGTCTGGTCGGGCGCCATCAACCCCGGACGCGTGTTCGACCTGGAGGTGCCGCTCACCGACATCGCCGAGGCGTACGCCGCGATGGATGAGCGCCGCGCGATCAAGACGCTCGTGCGTCCCTGAACCGAGACCCCAGAAACGACGAAGCCCGCTGGCACGCGATGTGCCGGCGGGCTTTCTCGTCGTCCCGATCGGACGCCCGGATGTGAACGGCATATGTCGCACGTGTAAAAGTTCGTAACATTCCGCGGCCCTCTCTCGGCCGCGCGACCGGGGTACAGGGCGCGCGCATCCCGGGCGCGCCGTCGCGGCGAATCGCCCGGGACGCTCCGGCTGGGCGAATGCCACCCTGATCGGGACTTCTCCATTCGTCACCCGGGTCGGTCGGCGACGGTCGAAGCCGTCCGCCGAGTGTCCGCGTGTCTGCGGACACCCTCCAATGGGGGACGACGCGACACGCGGAAGACACCCGTTCCACCCCCACTTGCGGGTCGGTGCGTACCCCACGTAGAACTATCCACAACCCACCCGAACCCGACCAGATCCCCAGCGTTGCGGATGCCCACCCCACCCCACGTGAGAGGTCCCGTCCGTGTTCATCTTTCTGTTACAGCTCCGCCACATGCTCGGCGGGCACCCGGAGTTCTACCTCTTCGCGATCTACTCAGCTCTCATCTGGGTCATCTGGATCGTGAAGGTCCTGATGTCGCGCCGCTACCGCGCGTACACCGGCGAATTCCACGGGACGACCAGCGTCGTCGTCCCCGTGGTCGACGAGCCGCTCGACCTGTTCCGCGACGTGCTCGGCCGCATGGTCGAGCAGAAGCCGGGCGAGATCATCGTCGTGATCAACGGCGCCCCCAACCCGGAGCTCGCGGAGGTCTGCGAGGAGTTCGCGCCCCTGGTGCGCTGGGTGCACACGCCCATCCCGGGCAAGCGCAACGCCGTCATGATCGGCACGAAGATGTCGACCGGTGAGATCACCGTGCTGGTCGACTCCGACACGATCTGGACCGACGGGACGCTGGCCGAACTCGTCAAGCCGTTCGCCGACCAGCGCGTCGGCGGCGTGACGACGAAGCAGCGCATCCTCGAGCCGACCCGCAGCTGGATCACCCGCTGGGCGGACTGGCTGGAGAACTCCCGCGCCCTCTACTCGATGCCCGCGCAGAGCGTCGTCGGGCAGATCGGCTGCCTCCCGGGCCGCACCATCGCCTTCCGCCGCTCGATCCTGATGCGGGTCATGGACAAGTTCATGACCGAGAAGTTCCTCGGGGTCTTCCTCGAGGTGTCGGACGACCGTACGCTCACGAACCTCACCCTCAAGGAGGGCTACCGCACCGTCTACCAGCACACCAGCCTGGTCTACACGGATGCGCCCCTCAAGGTGAAGAAGCTGTTCAAGCAGCAGCTCCGCTGGGCGCGCGGCAGCCAGTACAACACGATGCGGATGCTCCCGTGGATGCTCGGCCACGCGCCGCTGCTGGCCTTCTTCTTCGTGATGGACATCCTGCTCCCGTTCATGCTCGCGGGAGTGATCGGCGGCTGGATCTACCGGTCGATCACCGGCGGTGGCTACAACTTCTACGAGGGCTTCCTGAAGTCCTACGGGATCGAGGGCGGCATCCTGACGGTTGTCGCGCTGATGGTCGCCTCCTCGGTGATCAGCATGTCGATCCGCCAGATCCGCCACCTCTCCGAGAAGCCGAGCGACTTCTTCCGGCTGCCGGTGTTCATCATCGTCTCGACGTTCTTCCTCATGCCGATCCGCCTGCTCGGGTTCTTCCGCATGGCGCATGCGAGTGGATGGGGCACCCGCGCCGGCGCCTACGCCGGCGGTCCCGCCGAGATCAGCTCCGAGGCGGAGATCGCGGCGCACGCCTCCGGTACGGCCGAGTCGGACGTCTTGCCGGCGTCCGGTCCCGTTCTCCCTGACTCCGTGGGCGGAATGACCACCGCCACAGCGCTCGCGACCCGCACGCAGCTGGCCACCCGCACCGAGGTCACCACCCGGACCGAGGTCACCACTCGCGCCCAGGCCAAGGCCGCATCCACCCCGTCCGTGACCAAGAAGGCGCGACGCCGGCTGAACCCGCTCGCCGCCATCCCGTACCTGATCGGTATCGCGATCCTGACCCTGGAGGCTCTCTTCCTTGTCTGACCAGACCGCCCCCACCCGGGCCGCCGTGTGGTGGTCCCAGTCCAAAGCGCGATCGCAGGCGACAGCAGCCGCCGCGATCGTCCTCACCGCCGTGCTCGTCGGCATCTCCGCCTACGTGTGGGTCTCCCCGACCGGAGCGCCGCTGCGCAAGGCGGTCGACCAGGCCGCCGAGGTGGTGACGCCGTTCGCCGCCCAGAACGCCGAACTCAAGCGCAACCTCGACCGCGCGACCGCCACCATCGCCTCTCAGAAGGGCAAGCTGACGGCGATGGAGAAGGCCAGCCTGGCCTCCCAGGCGGCCACGGCGAAGCAGCTCGCCACCGCGCAGCAGAAGGCCTCGGCCGCGCAGAGCCAGCTCGCCAGCGTCCAGGCGCAGCTCTCCGCCGCGCAGGCCAAGGGCGCCTCGGGCTCGCACGCCTCGGGTTCCACCGCTGCCGGGTCCAGCCATTCCGCCACCGGCTCCGGCTCGTCGGGGAACGGCAGCGGCGGCGGCGGAAGCGCGCCCGCACCCATCACCGCCCCGGCCCGCGCCGACCTCGTCGCACCGGCCAAGCGCTACTACGGCATGTACACCGAGCAGGCTCCCTTCAACTGGGCCACCTTCGACGCCACCAGCGCCAAGGTGGGCGTCTCGCCCAACATGGTCGGCTACTTCAGCGGCTGGGATGAGAACTTCCGCGCCAACGCGGTGACCCGCTCCTGGCAGCAGGGCCGCCTCCCGCTGCTGACCTGGGAATCGCGCCCGATCGGCGACGCGAACAACGTCGTGAACTCCCCGGAGTACTCGCTGCCCAAGATCATCGACGGCAAATTCGACACCTACCTGCACCAGTACGCCAAGGACATCGTGGCCACCGGGCTCCCGCTCGCGATCCGTCTCGACCACGAGATGAACGGCAACTGGTACCCGTGGTCCGAGAGCGACGGGAACGGCGGCACGATCAACGGCAACAACCCCGGCGACTACGTGAAGATGTGGCAGCACGTGCACGACATCTTCCAGCAGGAGGGCGCCAACGACCTCGTGATCTGGGACTGGTCCCCGAACATCGTCAACAAGCTGTCGCCGTCACTGCGGTCGGAGGAGTACCTCCGCTCGCTGTACCCGGGGGACGCGTACGTCGACTGGGTCGGTCTCTCCGGCTACCTGCGCCCGCCGTACCGGGCGGACCAGCAGTACACGTTCGACTACACGTTCAAGACCAGCCTCGACATGCTGCGCTCGATCGCCAAGAAGCCCATCCTGCTCTCGGAGGTCGGAGCCTCGGAGATCGGCGGCCACAAGGCGACCTGGGTGAGCTCGTTCTTCGAGTCGCTCGGCCGTCCCGAGAACTCGGACATCATCGGCTTCAGCTGGTTCAACCTCGCCATCACGAGCTACGTGCAGGGGGAGCGCGCCACGAACGACTGGCGCATCGACTCCCGCTCCGACTCGCTCTCCGCGTTCATCGCCGGCCTCACCAGACCTGAGGACGACTTCGAGCTCACTCCCGCTCCCTAACGACCGGAAAGGACGATCATCATGACCGCTCCCAAGAAGACCCAGACCCCGCAGGCGGCCGAAGGCCGGCCCGCTCCCCGCATCAGCGTCATCGGCACCGGCTACCTCGGCGCCACCCACGCGGCCGCCATGGCCGAGCTCGGCTTCGACGTCGTCGGCGTCGATACCGACCCCCGCAAGGTCGAGGAGCTGAAGGAGGGACGCGCGCCGTTCTTCGAGCCCGGCCTGCCGGAGCTCATCCGCCGGAACGTCGCCGCCGGCCGGCTCACCTTCACGACCGATCTCGCGGAGGCCGTCGCCGTCTCGGACGTGCACTTCATCTGCGTCGGCACGCCCCAGCAGTCGGGCTCGTTCGCCGCGAACCTCTCCTACGTGGAGGCTGCGGCGCGCGGGGTCGCCGAGAACCTGACCCACGACGGTCTCATCGTCGGAAAGTCCACCGTCCCGGTCGGGACCGGCGCCCGCCTCCGTGCGATCGTCGCCGACGTGGTCCCCGCCGGGATCGATGTCGAGGTGGTCTGGAACCCCGAGTTCTTGCGCGAGGGCAAGGCCGTCGAGGACACGCTGTCTCCCGACCGGCTCGTCTTCGGCGGCACGTCCGCTGCGGCGGAGGCGACCCTGCGCCGCGTCTACGAGAAGCCGATCGCCGAGGGCACGCCCGTGCTCGTCGCCGACCTGCCGACCGCCGAGCTGGTGAAGGTCAGCGCGAACGCGTTCCTCGCCACCAAGATCTCGTTCATCAACGCGATCGCGGAGGTGTGCGACGCGGCCGGGGCGGATGTCTCGCTCCTCGCTGACGCACTCGGTCACGACAAGCGGATCGGACGGCAGTTCCTCAACGCCGGCCTCGGCTTCGGCGGCGGCTGCCTCCCGAAGGACATCCGCGCACTCATGCACCGCTCGAACGAGCTCGGCGCGCACGGCGCTGTCGGTCTGCTGCAGCAGGTCGACGAGATCAACATGGGCCGACGGCAGCGGGTGATCGACCTGGCGCTGAAGGCGCTCGGCGGCTCCGTGCTGAACCGCCGGATCGGCGTGCTCGGCGCCGCGTTCAAGCCGCACACGGATGACGTGCGCGACTCCCCGGCGCTGAACGTCGCGGCGGCCCTGCACCTGCGCGGTGCTCAGGTGGTCGTCTACGACCCGCAGGCCCGGGCGACCGCGCAGCGCCTGTTCCCGACGCTCGGCTACGCGGACTCGATGGAGGAGGCGCTCACCGGCGCCGACCTGACGGTCGTGCTCACCGAGTGGGACGAGTTCACCACCGCCGACCCGGCCGCCCTGCGCGACATCGTCAGCGGCCGCAGCGTGATCGACGGCCGCAACTGCCTCGACGCGACGGCGTGGAGCCGCGCCGGCTGGAGCGTCTACGCCATGGGCACCGTGCCCGAGGTGGCGCCGCTGGCCGACGACCTCGCCGCCCTCGCCCCCGTCCGCTGAACCCCGTCGACCTCAGGAGAGAACCATGACCAGTTATGTGACCAAAGCGGTCATCCCCGCCGCCGGGTTGGGGACGCGCTTCCTCCCGGCCACCAAGGCCATGCCCAAGGAGATGCTCCCGGTGGTGGACAAGCCGGCCATCCAGTACGTCGTCGAGGAGGCCGTGACCTCCGGTCTCAACGATGTGCTGTTGGTGACCGGCCGCAACAAGAACGCCCTCGAGAACCACTTCGACCGCAACGCGGAGCTGGAGGACGCCCTCGCCAAGAAGGGCGACATGGACCGGCTCCTCAAGGTCAGCTACTCGACCTCGCTCGCCGAGATGCACTACGTCCGCCAGGGCGACCCGAAGGGCCTCGGCCACGCGGTGCTCCGCGCCAAGATGCACATCGGGCACGAGCCGTTCGCCGTGCTCCTCGGCGACGACATCATCGACGCACGCGACCCGCTGCTGTCCCGGATGCTGGAGGTGCAGCACGCCCTGAACACCACGGTCGTCGCCCTCATGGAGGTGCCGCCCGAGTCCATCCACCTGTACGGCGCCGCCGCGGTGGTCGAGACGGACGATGACGACGTGGTGCGGATCACGGGCCTGGTCGAGAAGCCCAGCCGCGAGAACGCGCCGTCGAACTACGCCGTGATCGGCCGCTATGTGCTCCGTCCGGAGATCTTCGACATCCTGGAGAAGACGGAGCCGGGCAAGGGCGGCGAGATCCAGCTGACGGATGCGCTGCAGGGCCTCGCGACCGCGCCGGCCTGGACCGGTGGTGTGCACGGCGTGATCTTCCGCGGACGCAGGTACGACACCGGCGACCGGCTGGACTACCTGAAGGCCATCGTGCAGATGGCCGTCGCCCGCGAAGACCTCGGCCCGGACCTCCTGCCCTGGCTGAAGGAGTTCGCGACGACCGCCGGCCCGGCGGAGACCGCGCCCATCCCGACGTTCCCCGCGATGCCGGCGCCCGCGGCGGTGCCGGTGGTGGCGGTGGCTGTGGCGGTGTCCTCGGCTTCGCCGTCCGCGGCCGCATCGTCGTCGGCCGACGTCGCTGCGAAGCCGAAGCCCGCGAAGGCCACTCCGGCGAAGCCGGCCGCCGACGTCGAGGCCCCACCCCGAGAACTCGTCCCGACCGCGGGCGCCTGAACGCGGTCCGCGCGGGAGGCGACCCCCTCAACCCCCACGCCCCCCGCGCGGACCGCTCCGGTCCGCCCGTACCGCGGTACGTAGGAGATCCCGGGACGGTTATCCGACGGAAGCGGCCGCGTCTCCTACGTTGGTCGCCGCGTCCGTCAGCCCAGTCCCAGCCGCTTGAGCGTGTGGCTCTCGGTGTGGCACGCATCCGTCTCGATCTCGTCGATCGCGATCGGGATGCTCGGGCCGACGGCCAGCCACACGAAACCGTCGCGGTGCGTCAGCGGAACGAGGTCCGTCGTGCCGTCCCGCAGCAGCGTCCGCACCCGCTTCAGCAGCGCGTATCCCTCGGCCGGTTTCGTCACGTACGTCTTCCGGCGGTAGTGGATGACGTGGGCGACGGTCTTCGGGCTGGCGCCGGCGGGGACGTCCAGGTCGGCGGTGGTGCTCTCGGTCATGGGATGCACGGTACGCCGCGGCCGCTCCCGTCGACAGCGCTCACGCTCCGAAGATCGTCCGCAGCTCCTCGATCGGCGCCTTCGGGCGGCGGTCCTCGAACACGAGCCCGTTCGTCTCCTGACCGGTGTCGGCGAGCTGCGTGTAGCAGTAGCCGGCCAGCGGAGCGGACGAACGCACGGCGCCGACGAGGGCGCGCAGTCGCTCCACCAGGTCGGCCTGGCTCGTGGCGGTGGAGTAGCCCCACGCGTCGGCCGGACCGTTCTCGGTGTACGAGATGCCGCCGAACTCGGTCAGCATGATCGGCGCGTCGAGCCGCTGCTCGCCGTCGACGATCAGGCGGCGGCCCGGGAGGGTGAACGGCGCAGCGAGGATGCCCTCGCGGTTCGCGTACCGTTCGCGCACCCGCTCCGGGTCGTGGTCGTAGTCGTGGATCGACAGGATGTCGGACGCCGCGTGCTCCCACCCGTCGTTCGAGATGACCGGCCGGCTCGGGTCCACCGTCTTCGTCAGGTGCACCAGCGCCTTCGCGTACGACACCATCCGCGGGTCGTGCGCGATGTGCTGCACACCCCAACTCTCGTTGAGCGGCACCCAGGTGACGATCGAGGGATGCGACCGGTCGCGGTCGAGCACGGCCGACCATTCCGTCACGCTGCGCCGGATCGCCTCCGGGCTGAAGGCGTAGGCGGCGGGCGCCTCGCCCCAGGCCAGCAGGCCGAGTTTGTCGGCCCAGAACAGGAACCGCGGGTCCTCGTACTTCTGGTGGAGACGCGTGGCGTTGAAGCCCAGGTCGAGGATGAGCTGCGCCTCGGCGCGGAGCGCATCGGCGCTCGGCGCGGCCGAGTGCGACTCGGGCCAGTAGCCCTGGTTGAGCACCGAGCGCAGGTAGAGCGGGCGGTCGTTGAGCAGGAAGCGGCCGCCCTCGACCGCCACTGAGCGGAGACCGAAGTACGACGTGACCACGTCGCCCGCACCGCGGGGAGTGAGGAGGCTCACCGTGGCATCGAGAAGGGTCGGGTGCGAGGGCGACCACAGCAGCTCCTCGTAGGCCTGCCCGTTGGTCTGGCGGTGGATGCGGAACGGCACCTCCGCCTCGCGCCCGGCGATCGTCGTCTCGACGCTCGCCAGTGTTTCGGAGCCCAGCGCGACCGTGATCCGCACCGTGGAGCCGGCCGGCGCCGGGCGGCTCAGACGCAGCTGGGCGGTCACCTCGCCGGCCGGCACATCGGTGAGCCAGTGCAGCTGCACGACGCGGACGTCCGCGGCGGCCTCGAGCCAGACGGGCTGCCAGATGCCGGTGGTCCGGTGGTACCAGATCGAGTGCGGGTGGTTCCGCCAGTCCTGCTTGCCCCGCGGCTGCGCGACGTCGGCCGGGTCGTCCTCGGCGCGGACGGTGACGGAGAAGTCGCCGTCGCCGACGAGGTCGGTGATGTCGAGCGAGAACGGGGTGGACCCGCCCTCGTGACGGCCGGCCGAGCGGCCCTCCACCCAGACCTCGCACGAGTGGTCGACCGCGCCGAAGTTCAGGATGAGGCGCTCACCCGACGGGAGCTCGTCCCGCAACACGGTGCGCTGGTACCAGACGACGGGATGGAAGCCGGTGTCGCCGACACCGGACGCCTCCGACTCGAACGGGAAGGGCACCTGGATGACGCCGCTCAGCGCGCCGGACCGCTCCCAGTGCTCCCCGCGGCCGCGGTCCTCGTCGTCGAACGCGAACGTCCACGGGCCGGACAGGTCGAGCCAGTCCGCCCGCACGAGCTGCGGCCGCGGGTAGCGGCCGTCCTGGGCGGTTGCCGCATCCACGCGGCGTTCCTCGGTGAGCATCCCCTCAGCATGCCCGATCCGTGCAGCGCTGTAAAGTCGGAAAATCCCGCTCAGGGCAGCGCGGGGGCGCTCTCCCGGGTGACCAGCGAGAACGGCGCCAGTTCGTGGCGCCCCATGCCGTCGAAGCCGTCGATGCGTTCGAGCAGCATCTCCACCGCTCGCGACGCCAGGCCGCGCATGTCGGGGGCGACGGACGTGAGCGACGGGTAGGTGACGGCCGTCATCGGGGTGTTGTCCCATCCCGTCACGGCGACGTCGTCGGGCACGTGGATGCCGCGCTCCTGCAGGGCGCGGAGCGCACCGATCGCCGCGAGGTCGTCGCGGCAGACCAGGCCGTCGAAGCGCAGGCCGTCGTCGAGTGCGGCCCCGACCGCCCGCACGGCGTTCCCGGCGGAGACCGCGACGCTGGAGATCAGCAATTCGGGCTCGGGCGTCAGCCCGGCCTCCTCGAGCGCCTGCTGGTAGCCCGCGATGCGGAGCTTCGAGGTGCGCGTCGGACGCGAGCTCTCGTGCCCGGCGAAGGCGATCCGCTTGCGGCCCTGCGCCAGCAGGTGCTCGGTTGCGGTGCGGGCTGCCTCCACATTGTCGATCATGATGCGGTCGACGGTCAGCGGGGCCGCGTTCTCGCCGAGGACGACCAGCGGGATGTCCGTGCGCGTCTGCGCCAGCTCCGACGAGTTCATGACGCTCGGCTGGAAGATCATGCCGTCGACCAGGCCCGACTCGCCGGCCTGGACGACGGCCCGTTCGCCCTCGATCGTGCCTTCGGTCTGCTCGAGCAGGACCCGGTAGCCGCGGCGTTCCGCCTCGTCGGCGACGACGCGGGCGAGCTCGGCGAAGTAGGGGAGCGTCACGTCGGCGAATGCGAGCGCGAGGAGGCCCGTACGGCCCGTGGCGAGACGGCGGCCCATGATGTTGGGGCGGTAGCCCAGTTCGTCGATCGCGCGCTGTACGCGCTCGCGCATCGCCGGGCTGACATGGGCGTAATTGCGGACGACATTGGAGACCGTCTTCATGGAGACGCCGGCGTGCTCGGCCACATCCTGGAGCCTGACTGCCATGGTGCCTCCTTCCCTGTCCGTCGGAGCGTTGCTCGCGGGGTCACTCTACAGTGGGCTGGGCACCGCGGCATCGGCTGGGTTGACATGCCATGTGCAGCGCTGTAAATTCACGGGACATGCCGCGTGTACCGGCTCCAGCACCATCGATCACGTTCTTGCCACAGCGGAGAGCGCGTGAACGGACCACTCAAGGGAGAGATCACATGAAGAAGCGATTCGCCGCACGCGCGATCGCGCTGGCCGTCACAGCGGGCCTCGGCCTCGCGCTGACGGCCTGCGGAAGCAGCGCCGGGTCGGGAGGCGCCGAAGTCGCCTCGGGCGACTACACCGGACCCAAGGTCAACATCAGCTTCTGGAACGGCTGGACGGGCGGCGCGGCCCCCGTGCTGGTCCCGAAGCTGATCGACAAGTTCAACTCCGAGCACAAGAACATCGTGGTCAAGGACGTTCCGATGGAGTGGGCGGACATCGCCCGCAAGATGCCGCTCGCGGTCAAGGCGGGCAAGGGCCCGGACGTCGCGGTCGGCCACGGCGACGACATCGCCACCTACGCGGCTCAGGGGCTCGTCCTCAAGTCGGACAGCATCGTCAAGTCGCTCGGCTACAAGGCCAGCGACTTCCCGGAGGGCCTGCTCGACGCAGGCAAGTACAACGGCGGCCAGTACGCCGTGCCGTGGAGCGTCACCCCGCTCGGCCTGTACGTCAACAAGGACGTCATGCAGTCGGCCGGCCTCGACCCCAACGCGATCCCGCAGGACCAGGAGTCGTACCTCGCCGCGCTCGACAAGCTGAAGGCGGCGGGCGTCCAGGGCGAATGGGTCGACGGCTACGTCTTCACCGGCACCTTCGAGTTCGAGAGCCTGCTGTGGCAGTACGGCGGCGACCTCTTCAACAAGGACGTCAGCAAGGCGACCTTCAACTCCGACGCCGGCGTCAAGGCGCTGACCTGGATGACCGACCTGATCAAGAAGGGCTACAGCCCGGCGAACGTCGCTCAGGACGGCAACATCAACGCACTCATCGCCGGCAAGACCGCCTTCAACTGGAACGGCGTCTGGCAGACCACGAACACCGCGTTCGACAAGCTGAAGTGGCAGGCCGTGGCCGTGCCGCAGATCGGCGACCAGAAGGCCGTCTGGTCCAGCTCCACCCACTGGATGTTCATGAACAACAAGGGGCAGGACAAGAACAAGACCGCTGCCGCCGCGACCTTCGTCAAGTGGATGAACGACAACTCGGCCGACTGGCCGCAGACCGGTGAGCTCCCCGCCAAGAACTCGGTCCGCGAGGACCCGAAGCTGGTGCAGGACTACCCGAACCTGAAGCCGTTCCTCGACGAGCTGCAGTACGCCCACTACGAGCCGATCGCCCCCGGGATCACCACGGTGGAGGCCACCATCACCACCGCCGTGAACGAGGCCGTGACCGGCAAGAAGTCGCCGAAGCAGGCGCTGGACGACGCAGCCGCGAAGGCCGACACCCTGCTGAAGCAGAACAAAGCGAAGTACGGTGACTGACACCACTTCGATCGTGGCGCCCCGGGAGACCGGGGCGCCACGCCCGTCCCGTTCCGGCAGAGGAGCCGGCCGGCGCCCGGGTGCGCCGCGCCGCACGGGCATCGCCTACCTGTTCCTGGCACCGTTCCTCGTGCTGTTCATCGTGTTCGTGCTGGCTCCCGCCGTCTTCGGCCTGTGGATCAGCCTCACGAACTGGAGCCCGTTCCGGGCCACCCAGAAGTTCATCGGGCTGCAGAACTACCTCGACCTGTTCACTCCCGATAGCGCGACCTCCGGCGACTTCTGGCAGTCGATGGCCGCGACCGGCATCTTCACACTGGCGAGCGTGCCGTTCCTGCTGCTCATTCCGCTGCTGGTCGCGGTGCTGCTGAACCAGAAGATCCGCGCCGGCTCATTCTTCCGCGGCGTCTTCTTCGCCCCGTACGTGCTCGGCGTCGCCGTCATCAGCGTGATCTGGAAGTACCTGCTCGACACCCAGGCCGGCATCATCAACCACCTGCTCGGGATGCTCGGCCTGCCGGACAACCTGCCGTGGACCGTCGACGTGCCGTGGGTGTGGGTCACCCTGGCCGGCGTCACGGTCTGGTGGACCATGGGCTTCAACACCGTGATCATTCTCGCCGGGCTCAAGGGCATCAGCCCCGACCTCTACGAGGCCGCAGCGCTCGACGGCGCGGGCCCCTGGCGCCAGTTCATCAGCGTCACGCTCCCGGGCCTCCGCCAGGTCATGACCTTCGTCATCACAATCACGATCCTGGCGAGCGCCAATATGTTCGGTCAGTCGTTCCTGATCACCAAGGGCGGCCCGGGCAACACGACCCGCACGGCGATCATGTACATCGCCGACCAGGGCCTGTCGCAGAACAACCTGGCCGCGGCGGCAGCGATGAGCTACGTGCTCTTCGCCTTCCTCGCGATCATCAGCATCATCAACTTCCGCCTGCAGCGGGAGCGCGCAGAGAAGAACATGCCATGACGACCACGACCGCTCCCGAGAAGACCGCGACGACGCGGAACATCCGCGCCCGTCGTAAGCCGACGCCGCAGGCCTCGCTCCGGAAGACGATGCTCTACGCCGTGCTCATCGTGCTGGCGCTGGCCGTCATCCTGCCGCTGGCGTGGATCCTGCTGACGTCGTTCAAGACGGACGGCGACGCCATCCGCAACCCGTACTCCGCCTTCCCCAACCCGTTCTCGACCGAGGCGTACACCACGCTCGCGAGCGGGCAGCAGCCCGTTTTCCGCTGGTTCCTGAACAGCCTCGCGGCGGCCGCGCTGCAGACGGTGATAATCCTGGTCACCGCCTCGATGGCGGCCTACGCGCTGGCCCGCCTGGAGTTCTGGGGCAAGCGGATCGTCTTCGGCCTGATCATCTCGACGCTGCTGGTGCCGCCGGTGATCTTCCTGATCCCGAACTACCTCATCGTGCAGAACCTCGGCTGGCTCGACACCATCTGGGCGATCACGATCCCGGGAGCCGCGAGCGCCTTCGGCGTGTTCTTCCTGCGCCAGTTCTTCGTGGGGCTGCCGGCCGAGATCGAGGAGGCCGCGCGCATCGACGGCGCGGGGGACTTCCGCATCTTCCTGCAGATCGTCCTCCCGCTCGCCCGGCCGGCTCTTGCGACCCTCGCCGTGCTGAGCTTCCTGGCGAACTGGAACGACTTCCTGTGGCCGGTCTACGTGCTGCTCAGCCCGGAGAACCTCACGCTGCAGCCGGGTCTGTCCCAGCTGCAGGGCGCCTACTCCACCCACTACGCCATCGTCATGGCGGGCGCGGTCATCGCGTCGGTGCCGGTGCTCATCCTGTTCTTCTTCGCGCAGAAGCAGATCGTGGAGAGCGTCGCCACCAGCGGGGTCAAGGGATGACCGTCCGCCGGGCAGCCGCCGCGATCGGCGCCGCGTTCGCGCTCGCTGCCGGTCTCGTCGGCTGCTCGGCGGGATCCGGCCCCAGCGCGGAGCCGTCGCCGTCGATCGCGCCGTTCCAGATCGACAGCGACTTCCCCGACCCCGGCGCGCTCGTCGTCGGCGACCGGGTCTACGCGTACGCCACGAACACCCCGGCGCTGAACGTGCAGGTCGCGACCAGTGGCGACATGAAGACCTGGAAGATGAGCGACCAGGATGCGCTGCCGACGCTGCCGTCGTGGGCGCTGCCGGGCAAGACCTGGGCTCCGGGGCCGGCGAAGCTCGCCGACGACCGGTTCGCGCTCTACTTCACGGCATCGGATGCCGCGAGCAGGTACCAGTGCATCGGCGTCGCCTTCGCCGACAAGCCCGAGGGTCCGTTCGCGTCGACCGCCGACAAGCCGCTGGTCTGCCCGGTCGAGGAGGGCGGGGCGATCGATGCCAGCGTCACCTCGGACGCCGACGGCCAGCGCTACCTGGTGTGGAAGTGCGGCTACGACACCTGGATCCACGTCCAGCCGCTCTCGGCCGACGGCGCCTCGCTCACGGGCGAGCCGACGAAGCTGATCAAGCAGACCGAGTCGTGGGAGGGAACGCTCGTAGAGGCGCCGGTGATCGTCCGGCACGGCGACGAGTACGTGCTCCTCTACTCCGCGAACGACTACTCCAACTCCTCCTACGTGACGGGCGTCGCGACGGCCAAGAGCCTGCTCGGCCCCTACACGAAGTCCACGAAGCCGCTGCTGTCGACGCCCGGCTCCGAAGGCCGCTACCTGGGGCCCGGCGGGGAGGACCTGGTGACGTTCCGCGGCAGGGACTGGATGCTCTTCCACTCCTGGGACGAGGCGTTCGCCTACCGCGGGATGCACGCCGTCCCGGTCACCTGGCGGAACGGGCTCCCGGAGCTGTCGTCGTGACGGACACCGCCGTGCGCGTGACGCGCCACTGGGGTCCGGTCTGGGAGGGGTACTTCGCCGACCCGTTCGTCCTGCGCCTGGCGGACGGCGGCTACGTCGCCTACGGCACGCACCCGGGCAGCGATGGCGACCGGGTGTTCGAGGCGCTCGTCTCCGACGACCTCGTCGGGTGGGAGTCGGCCGGCGCGGTGCTCGAGCGCGTGCCCGACCAGCTCGGCGACGACTACTGGGCGCCCGAGGTGGCCGAGGTCGACGGCGCCTACTGGATGTACTACTCGGTCGGGCGCGGGATCGAGGGGCACCATCTGCGCGTCGCCCGTGCCGACGCCTCGACCGGACCGTTCCGCGACCTCGGCGTCGATCTGACGCCGGACGAGCTGTTCGCCATCGACGCGCACCCGTTCCGCGATGCGGACGGACGCTGGTACCTCTTCTTCGCCCGGGACGTGCTCGACCACGAGCGACCCGGCACGCACCTCGCCGTCGCCCCGCTGGATGCCGGAATGGCGTCCCTCGCCGGCCCGGTCGTCCCCGTGCTCGCGCCGAACGCCGATTGGCAGCTCTACGAGCGCGACCGCCTCATCCACGGCCGCCGCTTCGACTGGCACACCCTCGAGGGCCCCGCGGTCGTCGAGCGTGACGGACGCTACTGGCTGACCTACTCGGGCGGTGCCTGGACCGGTCCCGGCTACGCGGTCGGCGTCGCCACCGCCGAGCACCCCCTCGGACCCTGGTCGCACGTCGACCAGCCGGCCCTGCTCCGCAGCGGCGGCGATCTGCGGGGTCCCGGCCACAACTCCCTCACCGTCGCGCCGGACGGCACGGACATCATCGCGTTCCACTCCTGGGACGCCGACGAGACTGCGCGGCGCCTGCACCTGGGCTCGCTGCGGATCGAAGACACCGAGAAGGAGAGAGCATCATGAGCGACGACGTGCCCCGCGCGACCCCGTCGATCCCGGACACCGCCGGGCTGGAGCCGGAGATTCGGGAGGCCGTCACCGCTCTGTACACCGACGGCACGGTCGGCATGAAGGGCGCCTTCACCCCGGAATGGGCCGACCGCCTCCGCGAGGACATCGAGGTCGCCTTCGACGACGCGCTGCAGCGTCCCGGCGGCGCCGTCGGCCGGGGCACGAAGCGGTACTACGTCGAGATCCACCCGGAGCAGATGCGCGGGTGGCTGGAGCTCGTCGACCACCCGTGGGTCCGCGGGGTCTGCGAGGCCGTGCTCGGCCCGGACTACCAGATCATCGAGCTCGGCTTCGACGTCCCCGGCCCTGGCGCGAAGGATCAGCCGTGGCACCGCGACTTCCCGATGCCGGACGAGACGAAGCAGACCGGGCGTCTCACCTCGCTCGCGTTCAACCTGACCGCGGTCGACACCGAGGCGGACATGGGGCCGTTCGAGATCGCGCCGGGGACCCAGTGGGACCTGCCCGTCGGCTTCGAGCACGAGATGTTCCCGGACTCGAGCCTCTACCCGCGCTTCCTCGAGCGCGCCGTGCGCAAGTATCCGCAGCGCGGCGACATCTCCGCGCGCTCGGCGCTGACGCTGCACCGCGGCACGGAGAACACCTCCCAGAAGTCGCGTCCCGTCCTGGTGCTCGGCGTGGATGCGCCGGGCGCGGGCAACGCGGAGCATCACGACATGCAGGTCACCCACGGGTTCTACGACGCGCTCCCGGAGCGGGTCAAGCGCCACCTGGTGTGCCCGGTGGTGGATGAGCTCACGCCGATCACGCAGAAGCACACGATCGAGGGCCTGATGATGGGCGACGCCTGAAGCCATCGCGGCGGCCGCGCATTTCCCGTCCGTGCATTTCCCGTTAAACCCACGATGCCGGGCTATGGGAAGACTAGGGTTTCTTCACACGGCCCGGCATACGTTCGGGGTTACTCCGGATGGATATTCGGGTTCCTCCGGCGCTCTTCGAGACTACACGAAAGTGCCCGTTGTGTCGGTCGTTTGGAGGACATCTTTGTACCCCGGCCTGCCCCCAGTTTGAGGGGCACGGGCTCCTACGCCTTCAGCTCCTGGGTGAGCGCCGCGACGAACGCGTCGATGTCGTCCTCCGTCGTGTCGAAGGCGCACATCCAGCGGACCTCGTTGTTGGCCGCATCCCAGTCGTAGAAGCGGAAGTGCTCGCGCAGGCGGTCGGCGACGCCGGACGGCAGCGTGGCGAAGACGCCGTTGGCCTCCGTCTTCTGGCTGAAGCCGACTCCCTCGATGCTGCCGTCGGCGATGCCCGCCTCGAGAGCAGTGCGCAGCCGGGTCGCCATCGCGTTGGCGTGCGACGCGGACCGCAGGTACAGGTCGTCGGTGAGCAGGGCGATCAGCTGAGCCGAGATGAAGCGCATCTTGGAGGCGAGCTGCATGTTCAGCTTCCGGAGGTACACCAGACCTTCGGACGCCTTGGGGTTGAGCACCGCGACGGCCTCGCCGTACAGCATCCCGTTCTTCGTGCCGCCGAAGCTGAGCACGTCGACGCCCGCGTCCGTCGTGAACGCCCGCAGCGGCACTCCGAGCGTGGCCGCGGCGTTCGAGATGCGGGAGCCGTCCATGTGGAGCTTCATCCCCAGCTTGTGCACGTGATCGGCGATCGCGCGGATCTCCTCGACCGTGTACGCCGTGCCCAGCTCGGTGGTCTGCGTGATCGAGACGACGAGCGGCTGCGCGCGGTGCTCGTCTCCCCATCCCCACGCCTCGCGGTCGATGAGCTCGGGAGTGAGCTTGCCGTCCGGGGTCTCGACCTGCAGCAGCTTGATGCCGGCGACCTTCTCGGGCGCCCCGGCCTCGTCCGTGTTGATGTGCGCGGTCTTCGCGCAGACCACGGCACCCCACCGCGGGAGCATCGACTGCAGGCCGACCACGTTCGCGCCGGTGCCGTTGAAGACGGGGTAGACCTCGACGCCCTCGCCGAAGTGCTCGGCGAACACCTCGTGCAGGCGGGCGGTGTAGACGTCCTCGCCGTAGGCGATCTGGTGGCCGTTGTTGGCCGCCGCGATCGCGTCGAGGATCTCGGGATGCACGCCGGCGTAGTTGTCGGAGGCGAAACCGCGGAGGGCGAGGTCGTGGAGTTGAAGCGTCACCCGTCCATCCTCTCAGGCTCCAGCGGCAGGCGACGGCCGTTGACCGTCGCAGCGTCCTGTTCCCACAGCCGGACGACGTCGTCGCCGAGCTGCGACTCGAGGCCCTCCAGCGCCTTCACCACGAAGATCGCGGCGGCGGACTGCGGCGCCTGCTTGCTGAAGCCCTGCGCGATCGCGCGCACCCAGGCGTCGGCCGCCGCCTTGGCCGCGGCGTAGTTCGCGCCGCCCGGGAACGGCTTCTCCACCGAGGTCGACGACACGACGGCGAGACGCCCGGCAGGGGACGCGACCAGGTCGTCGAAGAAGACGCGGGTGGTGTTCCGGAGGGTGCGGAAGCCGCGCTCCAGGAAGTCCCAGTCCTCGTCGCTCTGCCCGGCGAGGCCGCCGCCGCCGCGCCAGCCTCCGACGAGGTGGATGAGGCCGTCCACCCGGCCGGACTCCGAGTGGACGCGCGCGGCGAGCTCGGCCACCGCATCCCGATCGGCGAGGTCGCAGGCGTACGTCTGGACGCCGGGCACGGCGGCCTCGAGCGTGGCCAGCGCCTCCTGCCGGGTGCCGACCGCGACGACCGAAGCACCGGCGGCCACGAGAGCGCGCGCGACGGCTTCGCCGGAGGCGCTGGTGGCGCCTGCGATCAGGACGAGCCGTCCGGCCACGCCCGACGGCCCGGACTCCGAGGAGGTCCGGGCCGCCGGGTGCGCCGTGGGGGCGTCGGTCATGCCGCGTCCGCGGGCGCCGCGTCCGTGGTGCCGGTGATGCCGGCCGTCGACTCGATGACGGCGGTCATCTTCTTGTTCAGCGCCTCGTAGAACATCGACAGCGGGAACTCGTCGTCCAGCACCTGGTCGGTGTAGCCCTTCGGCGGACCGGAGAGCACCTCGTCCGAGAGTCCGCGCGCCCAGTTGGAGGCGGGATGCGGCGTCAGCGTCCGCGTGAGCATCTCGTAGGCGGCCAGCCAGTGCGCCACCTTCGGCCGGTCGATCGAACGCCAGTACAGCTCGTTGATCTGGTCGCTGAGGGCGATCACGACGTCCGGGACGTTCTCCCAGTCGATGGTGAGCTGGGTGTCGGTCCAGTGCAGGACGTTGTGCTGGTGCATCCACGCGAACAGGAGCTGTCCGCCGAGGCCGTCGTAGTTGCGCACGCGGCTGCCGGTGATCGCGAACCGGAAGATCCGGTCGAAGATCACCGCGTACTGCACCAGATGGGCGTGGTCGCGGATCTCGCGCTGCGCCTCCGACAGCTCGCTGTCCGGCAGGGCGCTGAGCTCGCGCTCGAGCTTCACCGACTCGCGGAACGCGGTCAGGTCGCACCGCAGCTCCTCCAGCGAGTAGAGGAAGAACGGCATCCGCTGCTTGATCATGAACGGATCGAACGGCAGGTCGCCGCGCATGTGGCTGCGGTCGTGGATGATGTCCCACATCACGAAGGTCTCCTCCGTGAGGTGCTGGTCGTCCAGCATTGCGGCGGCGTCCGCCGGCAGCTCCAGCTTGGTGATCTCGGCGGCCGCGCGGACGACACGGCGGTAGCGCGCCGCCTCGCGGTCCTGGAAGATCGCACCCCAGGTGAACGAGGGGATCTCGCGCATCGCGACCGTCTCGGGGAACAGCACGGCCGAGTTGGTGTCGTAGCCGGGCGTGAAGTCGACGAAGCGGAGGGCGACGAAGAGCTTGTTGCCGTACTCGCCGGCCTCCAGCTCCGCCACGAACTCCGGCCAGATGACCTCGACCAGCACGGCCTCGATCAGGCGGTTCGAGCTGCCGTTCTGCGTGTACATCGGGAAGACGACCAGGTGGCCCAGCCCATCCTCGCGGTGCTGCTGCGGCTGGAACTCGTTCAGGGCGTCGAGGAAGTCAGGGACCCCGAAGCCTTGATCGGCCCAGCGGCCGAAGTCGCGCCGGAGCGCGGCCAGGTACGACGCGTCGTGCGGGAACGCCGGTGCGAGTGCGGCGATCGAGTCGACGATGGTGCGGACGTGCTCGGCGGCGTCGGGTCGGTCGGACTCCTGCTCGACCGAGCCGTCCTTCACCTGAAGCGCCTGCAGTGCGACGGCGGCCTCCTTGAGGCGCAGCCAGGCGGGATCGTTCGCCACCTCGCGAACGGGCCGGCCGTCCTCGACGACCTCGGGCTCCCCGACAATGGCGTCTGAAGTGAAGTTCTGGACGAATTGAGACATGACGAACCTCCCGTCGCTGGTCGGCCGCTCGCACGCGGCAGTGTGATGGATGTGACGAGCCTATCCGGGGATCGCAAGCGTTTTGTTGTCCATTCCGGCGGAAAACTGCGCGAGCGCTCGACGAGACGCAGGGAATCGCCGGTACGTCGCGGGGTACCGTGGCGGCGTGGATACGGAAGCGCGCGCCGCCGCTATACCCCCCTTCGACGAGCTCATCGCACTGGGCGAGCAGGTGGACGTCTCGGGCTGGGACTTCTCGTGGCTCGACGGCCGCGCGACCGAGGAGCGGCCGCCATGGCGGTACTCGCGGCAGCTCGCGGCACGCCTGGCGACCGCGACGGCGTCGCTGGATGTGCAGACCGGAGGCGGCGAGGTGCTGTCGCAGGCGGAGGTCTTCCCGCCCACCGCCGTGGCAACGGAGTCCTGGCCGCCGAACGTCGCGAAGGCGACCCGGCTGCTCCATCCGCGTGGCGTGGTCGTCGTGGCCGATCCTGACGAGCCGCCGCTCCCGTTCGCGGATGACGCGTTCGATCTCGTCACGAGTCGCCACCCGGCGACGATCTGGTGGGATGAGCTCTTCCGCGTGCTGAGCCCGGGCGGCTGCTACTTCGCGCAGCACGTCGGTCCGGCCAGTGCGTTCGAGCTGATCGAGTTCTTCCTCGGGCCGCTTCCCGAGGCCCGGCGCGGACGTCATCACGACGACGAGGTCGCCGCGGCCGAACGCGCCGGATTCGAGCTGGTCGACCTCCGGACCGCGCGGACGCGCATCGAGATCTACGACATCGCCGCCGTGGTCTACCTGCTGCGCAAGGTGATCTGGTGGGTTCCGGGCTTCACGGTCGATGCGTACCGCGACCGGCTCCGCGAGCTGGATGCGCAGCTCCGGCGCGACGGCGTGTTCGTCGCGACCTCGAGCCGGCACCTGATCGAGCTGCGGAAGCCGGCCACTGCTCCCCACTCGGCCGACCCGCTGCGATGATGGACTCATGGCGAGAACGGTCCGGGGCGCACGTGTACTGATCACCGGCGCGGCCTCGGGGATGGGCCGCCTCTACGCCGAGCGCGCGGTGCTCGAGGGTGCGCGCGCTGTGGTGCTGTGGGATCGCGACGAGGCGGCGCTGACGGAGCTGACGCACCGGCTGCGGCGCGAGATCCTCGCCGGGCGCACCGCCGCCGCCTGGGGCGCACCGCCGAAGTCGCCCAGTTCGTCCGTGGGCCGGCCCGCGACGAGCGTCCTCCCGTACGTCGTCGACCTCTCAGAACTCGGTGCCATCGCCCAGAGCGCGCAGGCCGTCCGCAAGGAGCTCGGCGGCGTCGACGTGCTCATCAACAACGCCGGGATCGTGCGCGGCAAGTTCTTCTGGGAGCACGACAACGGCGAGGACACCCGGACGACCATGCAGGTGAACGCACTCGCGCCGATGTACGTCACGCGTGAGTTCCTGTCCGGGATGCTGGAGAGCGCGCGCGAGGCCCGGATCGTCAACATCGCCTCCGCCGCGGGCACCATCGCGAACCCGCGCATGAGCGTCTACGCCGCAAGCAAGTGGGCGCTCATCGGCTGGAGCGACAGCGTCCGGCTCGAGCTCGAGCGCCAGGGGTTCGGGCACGTGAAGGTCACCACCGTCGCACCGAGCTACATCGACACCGGGATGTTCGAGGGCGCTCGCGGACCGCTGCTCACCCCGGTGATGACGCCGGAGTACGTGGTGGACCGGGTGTGGCGGGCGATGCTCGCGGGCCGTCCGATGCTGATGCTTCCCTGGACGGTCGGACTCGCCAAGACGCTGCGCGGCATCCTCCCCACCCGGGCCTGGGACGCCGTGGCCGGGCGGGTCTTCGGCGTGTACGACTCGATGGACGAGTTCACCGGCCGGCAGTGATCGCGGCGGAGGGCTCCCTTTTCTGAGAGAACTCACATACAGTGGCTCCCCAGTGACGTCGAAGTGACGTCGAAGGGAGCCGATCGTGAGCGATCCGTCGTGGACCCAGGTGGTCAAGACCGTCGAGCCGGAGCAGCCGGAGCTCAAACGGGCCCTCGGTCCGGGGCTGCTGCTCCTCTTCATCGTGGGCGACATCCTCGGAACCGGCGTCTACGCCCTGACGGGCCAGGTCGCCGCGGAGGTCGGCGGAGCGGCGTGGCTCCCCTTCCTGCTCGCGTTCGCCGTGGCGACGGTCACCGCGTTCTCGTACCTGGAGCTGGTGACGAAGTACCCGCAGGCCGCGGGCGCGGCGCTGTACACGCACAAGGCGTTCGGCATCCACTTCTTCACGTTCATCGTCTGCTTCGTGGTGATGACCTCGGGCATCACGTCGGCGTCGACGGCGTCGCGGGCGTTCGCCGTCAATCTGACGCTCGGCTTCGGCATCCCGGACGACAACCTGACCACGCTGCTGATCGCGCTGGCGTTCATCGTGCTGATCATGCTGGTGAACCTCCGCGGCGTGACGGAGAGCGTCTGGCTCAACGTGGTGCTCACCCTCGTAGAGCTGTCCGGCCTGCTGCTCGTGATCTTCATCGGGATGTGGGCGATCTTCGGCGGCAACGCCGACTGGTCGCGGGTGGTCGCGTTCGAGACGCCCGAGGACAAGAGCGTGCTGCTGGCGGTCAGCACGGCGACCTCGCTGGCGTTCTTCGCCATGGTCGGCTTCGAGGACTCGGTCAACATGGCCGAGGAGACGAAGGATCCGAGCCGCATCTTCCCGAAGATGATGCTCAGCGGACTCGGCATCGCCGCGGTCATCTACGTGCTGGTGTCGATCACGGTCGTCGCGCTGGTCCCGATCGGTCAGCTCGCCGGAAGCGAGGCCCCGCTGGTCACGGCTGTCGAAGCGGCTGCGCCGGGCTTCCCCATCAACGACCTGCTTCCGTTCATCTCGATGTTCGCCGTCGCCAACACGGCGCTGATCAACATGATGATGGCGAGCCGGCTCCTCTACGGCATGAGCCGGCAGAAGGTGCTGCCGCCGTTCCTCTCCAAGGTGTCGGAGAAGCGCCGGACCCCGTGGGCGGCCATCCTGTTCACTTCAGCGCTCGCCGTCGGCCTCATCGGCTATGTCTCGCTCGACCCGAAGGGATCGATCGTCGCCCTGCTCGGCGGCACGACATCCCTGCTGCTGCTGGCGGTGTTCGCGGTGGTCAACGTCGCGGTTCTCGTGCTGCGGAAGCAGCCGGTCGACCACAAGCACTTCCGCTCGCCGACCGTGCTGCCGATCGTGGGCGCGCTGACGTGCCTGTACCTGGTGTTCCCGTGGACGTCGGGCCGCCCGGCCGGGCAGTACTCGATCGCCCTCGGGCTGCTGGCCATCGGCGTGCTGCTCTGGGTCGTCGAGCGCATCTACGCCGCAGCCGCGAAGCGCCGTGAGGAGCGCTCCGCGTCGCAGGTCCGTTAGCGAGCGGCCGGCGGCGGGTCAGCCGTCGCCGCGGCGGTGCCCGGGGTCGCCTCGTTCGACGATCGTCGCCGGGTCGAGGTCGTCCTCGGGCGGGACCGGGATGTCGCCCACGTCGTCGGGGCCTCCGGTGCCCGGGCGGACCGCGGCACCGGTGGACTCGTCCTGCTTCGCCTCGGTCTCGCGCTCGCTGGACGGGCTGTAGGAGCGGTCCTTCGCCGTCTGGTCGGCGTCGCTCCGGTGTTCGTCGGGTGCGTCGGCTGCTGCATTCATTGCGAGGACGGTACGCGCACAACCCGAGCCGCCCAAGCCCCTGACCGCCGGGCCGTGCGGGTGTTGCGTTGTGCCACACGAACAGGAGGTCAGGATGTCTTTCCCTGAGCAACAGCAGCAGCCGCCCGGCACGACGGATGCGATGGACCCGCGGCCCGACCACGGCGAGGAGACCTACCGGGGCAACGGCAGGCTGAGCGGCAAGGTCGCCCTCATCACTGGCGCCGACAGCGGTATCGGCAAGGCGGTCGCGATCGCGTACGCACGCGAGGGCGCCGATGTCGCCATCTCGTACCTGAACGAGCAGGAGGACGCGGAGGACACCGCCAAGTGGGTCCGCGAGGCGGGGCGCACGGCGCTCCTGCTGCCGGGCGATGTGGCGGACCCGCAGCACTGCCGCGATCTCGTCGCCAAGACGGTCGAGAAGCTCGGCGGCCTCGACATCCTCGTCAGCAACGCGGCCTACCAGATGACCCGCGAATCGCTGGAGGAGACGCCAGATGAGGAATGGGACCACACGATCGCGACGAACATCTCGGCGTTCTTCCACCTCGCCAAAGCGGCCGTACCGCACCTGAAGCCGGGGGCGAGCATCATCGGGTCGTCGTCGGTGAACTCGGACATGCCCTCGCCGACGCTGCTGCCGTATGCGGCGACGAAGGCGGCCATCGCGAACATGACGGCGTCGATGGCGCAGCTGCTCGGGGAGAAGGGCATCCGGGCCAACAGCGTGGCGCCCGGTCCGATCTGGACGCCGTTGATCCCCTCCACGATGCCCAACGAGAAGGTCACCCAGTTCGGCAGTAACACCCCGCTGGGCCGCGCCGGTCAGCCCGCCGAGCTCGCACCGGTCTACGTGCTCCTCGCATCGGACGAGGGGTCGTACATCTCGGGCGCGCGGATCTCGGTCACCGGCGGCCGCCCGATCCTGTAGCGCTCGCACACGAAACGGCGGCGCCGGTGGGATCCATCGGCGCCGCGGTTCGTTCGAAGGGACGGGTCAGACCGTCTCGCCGCGGTCCACCTCGCCGCGCCAGGCGCCGGTCTCGGCGCCCTGCGACTCGATGAACTTCTTGAAGTTCTCGAGGTCCTTCTTGACGGCGTGGTCATCCAGGCCGAACACAGAACCGATCTTCTCCAGCGCGTCGGAGGGTGCCCACTCCAGCTGGACGGTCACCTTGGTCTCTGCGTCGGAGAGGCGGTGGAACGTGACGACGCCCGCGTGCTCCGTGTCGCCGGCGACCGACTTCCACGCCACGCGCTCGTCGGGGAGCTGCTCGGTGATGACGGTGTCGAACTGGCGCTCGGCCCCACCGATCTTCACGCGCCAGTGGTTCGTCGTGTCGTCCACCTGGCGGATCTCCTCGACCTCGTCGAGGAAGTGCGGGAAGGACTCGAACTGCGTCCACTGGTTGTACGCCGTCGAGACCGGCACGTTCACGTCGATGGACTGGGTCACTGCAGCCATTACGGCTCCTTTCGTCGTCTTCTGAGTCATCGGCGACGGTAGGCGCGGTACCGGATCGGTTATAGGGCCTGGAATTCCCAGGGTGAACGTGGCAACCCGCGGGGCTCAGCCCCAGCGGCGGGCCGCCCACTTCTCGAACAGGCCGAGCAGCGAGTCGGTGATGATGCCGAGAATGGCCAGCAGGATGATCGCCAGGAACAGCCGGTCGGTGCGGCCGTTGTTCTGCGAGTCGGTCAGCAGGAAGCCCAGTCCCATGGACGACGCGATCAGCTCGGCCGCGACCAGGAACAGCCACGCCTGCGCGAGCGCCAGCCGGAGACCGGAGATGACCGACGGCAGCACGGCGGGAAGCTGCACCGTGCTGAACAGCCGCACGCCGTTCAGCCCGAACGCGCGGCCTGCCTCCACCAGGTGGCGGTCGACGTGCTTGAGGGCGGCGGCGACGGTCGTGTACACGGGGAAGAACGCGCCGATCGTGATCAGGATGATCTTCGAGTCCTCGCCGATCTTGAACCACAGGATCAGCAGGGGCACCCAGGCGAGCGAGGGGACGGCGCGGAGGGCGGCGAGGGTCGGGCTGAACAGCGCGTCCGACCAGCGCGACAGGCCGACGAGCGCACCGAGCAGCATGCCGAGGGCTGCGCCGCAGGCGAAGCCGATGAGCACGCGCTGCGTGGAGATGGCGATGTACTGACCCAGCAGCCCGCGCTGCGCCAGGTCGACGGCCGCCTCCCATACCATGGCGGGCGACGGCAGCTGGGAGGAGGTGAACGCCCCGGAGGTCGACGCGAGCTGCCACGTCGCGAGCACGACCACGGGGATCAGGAAGCCCGCGGCGATCCGCACGCCGCGGCGCGACAGGACGGGCATGCGGGTGCGCGCCGTCGCGACGGCCTCCGGAGCGTTCTGGACGGTCATGGGATGCGTCAGCCGGCGATGGCGCTCGGGTCGGCCTTCTTCGCGAAGGACGGGTCGAGCAGCGAGTCGAGCGCCTTGTCGATGTCGGACTGCGACTTGACGTCATTCGACTGCACGAAGATCGGGCCCACCTTCTTCAGCACGGTCAGCTGAGCCTTTCCGGGGACGTTCGACACATCCAGGTTGCTGCGCTCGGTGATGACCGTGGTCGCGACCGCAGGGTCGATGCCGGCCACGTCGGAGAGGATCTTGGCGGTGTCGGCCGGGTGCTTCTGCGCCCACGCGCGGGCGTACTCGTAGGTGTTCACCACCGTCTGGGCGACGTCCGGCTTCGACGAGAGGAACGACTCCGTCGCGTTGAGGAAGCCGTAGGTGTTGAACTTCACGTTGCGGTAGATGAGCTTCGCGCCCGACTTCTGGGCGTTCGCCATGATCGGGTCGAGGCCGCTCCACGCATCCACCGAGCCGTTCTGCAGAGCCGCCCAGCCGTCGGCGTGCTGGAGGTTCTGGATGGTCACATCCTTCGCCGAGAGACCGTTCGCCTCGAGCGCCTGGAGCAGGAAGAAGTAGGGGTCGGTGCCCTTGGTGGCCGCGACCTGCTTGCCCTTCAGCTCCTTCACCGAGGTGATGGTGGACTTCGGTCCCACGACGATGGCGGACCACTCGGGCTGGGAGAAGATGTCGATGGTCTTGATGGGCGACCCGTTCGCGCGAGCGAGAAGTGCGGCGGAACCCGCGGTGGAGCCCACGTCGATGGCCCCGGAGCGGAGGGCCTCGTTGGCCTTGTTGGAGCCGGCGGACTGCACCCAGTTGACGGTGATGTCCTGCTTCTTCAGCGCCTTCTCGAGCCAGCCCTCCTTCTTGATCACCAGGCTGAGCGGGTTGTACGTCGCGAAGTCGATGTTGAGGGTGCCGCCGTGCGTGACTCCGGCGCTGTTGGTGGCGCCGGCGGCGGCTCCCTCGCCGGACACGCAGCCGGTCAGCAGCAGGCTGGCGGCCGCGACGATGCCGGCGGCGGCGGTCAGGATGGCGGGTTTACGGCGCATGATGCCTCTTTCGATGTGGATGCTGTGGATGCTGCGGTGCGGTGCGGGGATGCTGTGGTGCGGTGTGCGGGTCAGTACGGCAGGGCCGGGACGGCTTCCGTGCGCTGGTCGCCGTGGGCCCGGCCGTGGCGGTCGATGCCGAGGCCGTCGAGCAGTTCGGCGCGCAGCTCGGCGAGCTCGGCCGAACCGCGGTCCCGCGGGCGGTCGCCGGGGACGTCGGTGACGCTCGTCACGGTCGAGCCGGGGCGGCCGGGTTCGCTCCCGAGCAGGACCACCCGGTCAGCGAGCTGAAGGGCCTCGTCGACGTCGTGCGTGACCAGCAGGATGGTGGTCGGCGCGGCGGTGTGGATGTCGAGCAGGAGGTCCTGCATCCGGAGCCGGGTGAGCGCGTCGAGGGCGCCGAACGGCTCGTCGAGCAGCAGAACGCCGGGGTTCCGTGCGAGTGCGCGGGCCAGGGAGGCGCGCTGGGCCATGCCGCCGGAGACCTCCCGCGGGCGCTGGGCCGCGGAGCCGGAGAGCCCGACGAGGTCTAGCAGCCGGGCGACGCGGTCGCGGCCGGCAGCCCGGTCGAGTCTACGCGGGAGGCCGAGCGCGACGTTGTCCTCGAGGGAGCGCCAGGGGAGGAGGCGCGGCTCCTGGAAGCCGACCGCGCACCGCGCATCCACCCCGGCGACGGCGGTGCCGTCAATCCGCGCGGTGCCGGCGGAGGGGGCGTCCAGGCCGCCCGCGATCCGCAGGAGGGTGGACTTGCCGCAGCCGCTCGGGCCCAGGATGGCGACGACCTCGCCCGCGCGGACGCGGAGCGAGACGTCGCGCAGCACCGGGCGGTCCTCCGGGGCGCTCGCCGCTCCGCGCGCGCCGCGCCGGCCGGGCGTCGCGAAGGTGCGCGTCACACGGTCGAACTCGACGGCGAAAGCGGAGGAGGCGGCGGTCATGGTGCTCTGACGCTACCGACAGGGCCGCGCACCCCGCTGGCCCGCTGAAACGCGACGTAACGAAAGTGGCGGCCTCGTGCCGCCGCCGTCAGAACGTCGCGCCCGGAACGCCCGAGACGACGAGCGCCGCGCCGGCCGCCCACATGCCGGCCGAGAGCAGGATGCCGGCGAGCGGCACCCAGAAGCTCACGCGGCGCCGGACGAGCAGGACGATGGCCGCGACGATGGCCACAAGCGTGACGGCCCCGGGGCCGAGCAGCGCGACGAAGAAGCCGGCACCCATACGGCCGGTGTCGCACACCGTGGACCCGCCGCACGGGTCGCTTGCGAACACGAGGAAGACGGCGGCGAAGGTCAGCACCGCGGCGACGACGACCGCGAGGACGAGCAGGATGATCGAGGTCACCAGATCCCAGACGATCACCGGCCGGCGCGGTGCCGGTATGGCGTAGCCCGGGACCGGACCCGGGACCGGAGGCTGGGGCGGGTATCCCGGGCCGGGCGGCGGGGTCGTCATCGTCGCAGCGGCCGGTCAGCCGAAGATCATCGGCCGGTCGTCGTCATCATCGGCCGCCGCGGGAGGCGCGGCGAGTTCGACGAGCACCGGCACGTGGTCGCTGGGCGCCTCGCCCTTGCGCTCGTTGCGGTGGATGCTCGCGCCGACCACGCGGTCGGCGAACGCCCGGGAGCCCAGGATGAAGTCGATCCGCAGGCCCTCGTTGCGCGGGAATCTGAGCTGCTTGTAATCCCAGTACGTGTAGCCGTCGGGCACGAGCGGCCGGACGACGTCGGTCAGGCCCGCCTTCTCGAACGCGGCGAAGGCCGTGCGCTCGGGCGGTGAGATGTGCGTCGAGAGGCCGGGGACGAGCGCAGGATCGCCGACATCGGAGTCGAGCGGGGCGACGTTCCAGTCACCCATGAGCGCCAGCTGCAGGTTCGGATCGGCGGCCAGCCACTGCTCCGTGTCGGCCGCCAGCGTCGCCAGCCAGTCGAGCTTGTAGACGTAGTGCGGGTCGGCGAGCGCGCGGCCGTTGGGGACGTACAGGCTCCAGAGGCGCACGCCCTCGACGGTGGCGCCGATCGCGCGAGCCTCCTTCGGCAGCTCGGGCCCGTCGTGATCTTTCAGGAACCCCGGCATGTCCGGGAAGCCGATCGTCACATCCTCGATGGGCAGCCGGCTGGCGATCGCCACGCCGTTCCACTGGTTGAGGCCGTGGAGGACGACCTCGTAGCCCGCCTCCTCGAAGGGGGCGTACGGGAACTGCTCGGGCTTGCACTTGATCTCCTGCATGGCGAGCACATCGACGTCTTCGCGGACCATCCAATCGACCACCCGGCCGACGCGGGTGCGGATCGAATTCACATTCCAGGTGGCGACGCGCATGACCCGATCGTATCGGCCGCCACCGACGCGGCCCGCGTCGGCCCGGCGGCCGGGGAGTGTCAAGGCCCTGTGGAGAACTCCCGGTCGGAACGACGTTCCCCTCTAGAATCAGGGATGTGACGGACGCACGACAGCAGCTCATCGACTACATCTCGGCCGAGGCCGTATTCCACGGCGACTTCACGCTGACCAGCGGCAAGAAGGCGACCTACTACGTCGATCTGCGCAAGGTCAGCCTTGACCACCGCGTGGCGCCGTTGATCGGCCAGGTCATGATCGACCTCATCCGCGACGTCCCCGACGTGGTCGCCGTCGGCGGCATGACGATGGGCGCCGACCCGGTGGCCGCGGCCATCCTGCACCAGGGCGCCGCCCAGGGGCTCGCCTACGATGCGTTCGTCGTGCGCAAGGAGCCGAAGGACCACGGCCGGGGCAAGCAGGTCGAAGGCCCCGACCTCGAAGGAAAGCGCGTCATCGTCCTCGAAGACACCTCGACCACCGGCGGCTCGCCGTTGAAGGCGATCGAGGCGCTGAAGAAGGTCGGTGCCGAGATCGCCGCCGTCGCCGTGGTCGTCGACCGCGACACCGGCGCCCGCGAGGTCATCGAGGGTGCCGGGTACCCGTACTTCGCCGCCATCGGCCTGAAGGATCTGGGGCTGGCGTAGTGTCCGACGAGCGCGGGAGGGGCGCGGAGGACGACGGGCGCCCGCGCGACCCCGATGCCGAGGTGGGCGCGGAGTCCGACGACTGGCTCCTGCAGCAGTTGACCGGTGGCCGGCGCATCGAGCGTCGTGCCGAGGTCCCGGATGCGCCTGGGGCCGTGCCTGCCGAGGAGCAGCCTGCAGAGGAGGAGCCCGCGGCTTCTGTAGATCCCGGGCTTCCGGACACGTCCGGCGAGTCTTCTCCACACGAGCCGGCGGCGTTCGACGAGTTGCTCACCAGCGATGCGGACGAACCGGCGGCCGCAGAGGAGCCGGTCACGGAGTTCCCCGTCGCCTTCAGCTGGAACCTCAAGCCGGGCGAAGGCGGCGACCCGCTCGTTCGGGAGGAGCCGGCGTCCGCGGCGGAGAAGACCCCGACGTTGTTCGAGCCGGTCGCGCCTGACGCCCCGAGCACTCAGGATGCATCGGAGGAGTCCGAGGTCGTCGCGCCTCCGGTTCACCGTTCGAACTACGTCGAGCCGAAGACGGGCCCCGCCGAGACCGTTCCGTTCGTCGGTGCGGCGGCGCCGACTCCGGAAGCGGAGGAGTCGCGGGCTGTCGAACCGGAGCCGGACGAGCCGGAGCCGGACGAGCCGGAGCAGGAAGCACCTGCGCCCGTCCGATCCTGGGTGATCGAACCGGCGTTGCCCACGCCACCCGCGCCGGTCGAGGAACCACGCACGATCTTCGACGCGCCTCCCGCCGCGGACGCGACGGCAGATGATGACTCCGATGAGAGTCACGGCCTCGCGGCGTTGCTGGGCTTCGGAGCGCCCGATACGGACGAGCCGTCCGGCCGCTCGATCATCGGGGACACGACCAGCGTCATTCCGCTCGACCCGTCGTTCGTGATGCCGCCTCCAAAGCCCGAAACGCCGGCAGCGGAGCCCGAGGTGCCGCCTACGGAGCCGCAGGCGCCGCCGACCCGCGTCGAGGACACTCCGACGCAGCAACTGGATGCCGCGGAGCTCGCGGCGCTGCTCCGAGCGGAGCCTGACGAGCCCCAGGTCGTCCTGCCGTCCGAGCCGGCGATCCCGGCGGCTGAGGCGGAAGTCGCGCTCGGCGGGATGCCGTCCCCGGCCACGAGCACGATCGACGCCGCCAGCATCGCAGCGGCCTCCGAGCCGGTTCCGTACGAGCCGGTGCCGTCGGAGCCGGACGAGGAGCAGTCCGAGCCGGGCGAGGAGCAGTCCGAGCCGGATGCCGACCCGCTGGCGGACCTGTTCGGCGGCCCGGACGAGCCGGAGGAGGACCACTCGGCGCCCGTCGACCCCTTCGAGGACAAGCCAGAGCCCGAACCGGCCGCCGGTGTCGAGGGCCCGCAGCTCCCGGCCACCGCTCCGTTCATCGCGCCGGTGGACACGCGCGACGACCTGAGACGGCGATCGGGAGGCGCTCCCTCCGACGAGGCGGCCGGCGTCGCCGCGATCCCGGCAACGTCGACCGGAGTGCCGGCCGGCCCCACAGGCCCGACCACCCCGGGGCTCTGGGGGTCTCGCAACAACCGCATCCTGTTCACCGTCGCCGGTGCCCTGGCGGTCATCCTGGTGTTGATCGGACTCTTCGCACTCGGGACCCGCATCCCCTCGTGGTTCGGCGCCGCCGCGCCTGCGGCGCAGCCCTTCGCCTCGACGACGCCGACTCCGAAGGCGACCCCCACGCCGACGCCCACGCCGGTGCCGACGGTCACCCCGAAGCCCGCGGCCGCGGTCGGACCGGGCACCCACCCCTGGGACACGCTCGGCGGCGGCGAGTGCATCCAGCCCTTCACCTCCGTCTGGGCGGAGGACTTCACGGTCGTCGACTGCACCACCCCGCACACCGCGCAGCTCGTCTACACGAACCTGCTCTCCGCCGACCCCGCGGCCGCGTATCCCGGGGCCGACGCCCTCGCCCAGCAGATCCCCGGGCTGTGCACCGCCGGAGGCGTGGTCGACCTCGGCGCGGCCGGCGCCTATCCCGACCTGCAGGTGGTCGGTTCGTTCCCGGCCACAGAGCAGCAGTGGAAGGACGGCCAGCGCTCCTACTACTGCTTCGCCACCCGCTCGAGCGGGCAACCGCTCACGACGTCGGTCGCAGGCCCCGGCCCGACCGCCTGATCCCCCGACTCCCAGGTCAGTCGCCCGAGCCCGAGCGCAGGTCGCGTTCGTACCGCAGCAGCGCGCCGGGCGGGTTGAGGCGGCGAGCGGACTCGATCGCCGCGCCGATATCGTCGGCGCCAGGCAGCGTGACGTTCACCACCACTGCATCCCGGGCTGCTCCGACGCCGAAGAACCCCTCCTCGTCCAACTCGGCGAGAGCACCGGCCATCGCATCGACGAGCGCCGCATTCATCACCGGCGGACGGTCGTACGGTTCACCGAACTCCTCGAACAGCGGCTCCAGCCGCGCGAACGATTCGTCGCCGAACAGGTCGTACGGCGAATCCATCACCGACCACCGCAGAGCATCCCCATCCCCATCCGCGACGGCCCGCCGCAGCCCCTCCTCCGAACACGCGGTCGGCACCGGACGGTGCGCGAGCGGCGTGGTCCACAGGCCGAAGTAGTAGAAGCTCTCGGACGGTCGCTCGTCCCGCAGACGGGTCCATGCCGTCCGGGCGGCGTCGCGGATGGCGGAGCGGATGCGCGCGAAGTCGTCCACCATCGCCACCGGGCCGCCGCGGGGCGTCGGTCAGAGCTCGGTCTCGAGCGGGTCGTGGACGACCAGCTCGTCCACCCCGCGAAGCACCTCGTCCGGGCGGAACGGGTAGCGCTCGATCTCCGCCGGGTCGCTGATGCCGGTCAGCACCAGGATGGTGTGCAGCCCGGCCTCGATCCCGGCGACGACGTCGGTGTCCATGCGGTCGCCGATCATCGCCGTGTTCTCGGAGTGCGCGCCGATGCGGTTCATCGCGGACCGGAACATCATCGGGTTCGGCTTGCCGACGACGTAGGGGTCGCGGCCGGTCGCCTTCGTGATCATGGCGGTGACCGCGCCCGTCGCGGGCAGCGGTCCCTCGGCGCTCGGGCCCGTGGCGTCCGGGTTCGTGGAGATGAACCGCGCGCCCTTGCCGATCAGCCGGATCGCCTTGGTGATCGCGTCGAACGAGTAGCTGCGGGTCTCGCCCACCACCACGTAGTCCGGGTTGGTGTCGGTCATGATGAAGCCGGCCTCGTGCAGGGCGGTCGTCAGGCCCGCCTCGCCGATCACGTACGCGCTGCCGCCGGGCATCTGCGACTTGAGGAAGTCGGCGGTGGCCAGGGCGGAGGTCCAGATCGACTCCTCCGGCACGTCGAGCCCGGAGGTGCGCAGCCGGGCCGCGAGGTCGCGCGGCGTGAAGATCGAGTTGTTGGTCAGCACCAGGAACGGGGTCCCCTGGTCGCGCCACTGCTGGATGAGCTCCGAGGCGCCCGGAAGCGCCTGGTTCTCGTGCACGAGCACGCCATCCATGTCGGTGAGCCAGCACTCGATCTCGTCGCGACGCGTCACGTGGGACCCCTTTCACCGGGAAGCGGATGCGTCCAGCTTAGGGGCCGTGCCCCGGCGGCGCCGAGGCGGGCGGCCGCGGTGGATACGCTGAACGAGTGGATGAGACGCCGAACCCGACGCACGAGCTGACCACGTACGGCGTCGGCCCGTGGCCGGGCGAATGGCCCGACGACCCGCGGTACGACCGGGAGCTGCTCCGGCACGGCGACACCCGCAACGTGATCGACCGGTACCGGTACTGGACGATGGAGGCCATCGTCGCCGACCTGGATGAGCACCGCCACCCGTTCCATGTGGCCATCGAGAACTGGCAGCACGACATGAACATCGGGTCCATCGTCCGCAGCGCCAACGCCTTCGCGGCCGACACCGTCCACATCATCGGGCGCCGCCGCTGGAACAAGCGGGGCGCCATGGTCACCGACCGCTACCAGCACGTGGTGCACCACGACGATGTAGCGGGTTTCGTCGCCTGGGCCCGCGGCGCCGGACTGCCGGTCATCGCGATCGACAACGTGCCCGGGTCCGTCCGGATCGAGACGTTCGCCCTCCCGTTCCGCTGCGTCCTCCTGTTCGGGCAGGAGGGCCCAGGCCTGTCACCGGAGGCGCTGGAGGCGGCGGACGCGGTGGTCGAGATCTCGCAGTTCGGTTCGACGCGGTCGATCAACGCCTCTGCGGCGGCCGCCGTCGCCATGCACTCGTGGGTGCGCCAGCACGTGCCGTTCGCCTGAGCGCTCGCGTCGCGCGCTCGCGTCAGGCCGCGCGCGTCCCGTTGCAGCCGTCAGCGGTTCTCGCGGCGCCAGACCAGCTTCAGTGCCGACCAGTCGGTGTCGAGGGCGGCGACCTTCACGTCGACCAGCCCCCGCGCGAGGGCGGCGTCGCGGATGAGGTTCTCGTCCAGATCGCTGACGTGCCCGGCGGCTTTGCGTGGCCAGGCCGCCCAGAGCATCCCGTCGGGGCGGATCGGCTCGCCCAGTTGGTCGAGCTCGGCGAGGAACACGGCGGCGGTCCGGTAGAAGGCGAGGATGAGTCCCCGCGCGCCGTCGTCGGTCCACGTGACCTCGGGGCCGTCCTCCAGCGGGATGCGCCAGCCCGCGTCCGCGTGCAGGACGGTCGCGCGCATCCCCGGCTTCAGCCCGAGCTTCTTCCAGAGCGGTGTGCCCGAGTAGCCGGCCGCCCCGCCCGGGGCCGCGCCGCTTGCGGAGGCGTCGGGCGTCACCGCTTCCACCCGGCGTCGTCGGCGATTCGCTGGATGGCGGCCGCGTCGAGGTCGTACACGGTCTCTCCGTCCTCGGGAGCAGGAGCCGTCACGAAGTGCGCCCGGACCGGCCCGTCCTCCGGCAGCTGGACCCACGCGAAGCCGGCGCCGCGGACGGCCCGCTCGTGCGGTGGAGGCCACAGCACGTCGGTCGTGTTGGCGACCGCGGGGGCGACGACGACGGAAATGCCCGCAGGCCCGGCCTCGGTGGCAAGGCCGTGGTGGAAGTGGCCGGCCAGGATGAGCCGCACATCCACATCCCCGTCGCTGCACACGTCGAGGAGCGGCTGCGGGTCGACCAACCGCAGCGGTTCGAACAGCACCGTCGAGGGCGCGACGGGCGGATGGTGGAGCACGACGACGGTGCCGCGCTCGGACGGCGTGGCGAGAACCGTGCGCAGCCGGTCGAGCTGCGCCTCCTCCACGTGCCCGTATCCGGCGCCGGGCACGCTCGTGTCGACCGTGACGATGCGGAAGCCGCGGACCGTGGTCACGGTCTCGCGCGCGCCGAGCACCTCTTCGAAGCCGTCGGGGAGGTCGTGGTTGCCCATCGCGTAGACGAGCGCTGCGCCGCGCTGGGCCGCCCACGGTTCCAGGGTGGCTGCGAGCTTCCGGTACGACTCGGCGGTCCCGTCGTCGGACAGGTCGCCGGAGACGACGACGACATCGACCTCCGCGAGCGAGGCCGCGCGCGCGAGCACGCGATCCAGCGCCGCGAGCGTGTCCACGACTCCGTACTGCAGCCGGCCGTCGCCGTACAGATGCGTGTCGGAGAGGTGCAGGATGCGCAGGGTTTCGCTCACGCCGCCACCCTAGCGCCGGCCACCGTCGCTGCACCCTCGCAGCGGCGCCGCACCCTCGAGTGGTGACCCTCGAGTGGTGAGTCGTTGCGCCTATCCGCCTCGAGTGGTGACCAGATGTCACCACTCGACGACGTCAGTCCGCGTCGAGCGCCTCGATGATGGCGTCGACCGCCGTGATCAGGTTGTGCAGCGCCTGGCGTTCGATGGAGTCCTCGGCCAGCTTCTGGATGTCGTAGCTGGCGGCGCTCGCCGCCTGGCGCGCCTGCGCGAGCGCTGCCTGAACCTCGAGATCGGCCATGGTGATCCTCCTGACGATCGGGTGCCGGTGGCGTCACCCTAGCCCCGGCACCCGTCCGCCCGCCAGAGTCCGGCTAGCCGATCAGCGACGGCCGCAGGTCGCGCAGCGTGCGGAAGTGGGTCATCCTCGTCACGCCGATCGCCGCGACGAGCAGCGCGATCAGCATCCACAGGGCCAGCACGCCGGCGTCCGCCCAGGCCGTCGCCGCGCTTCCGCCGTACATGACCTGGCGGATGCCGTCCACCGCGTACGACATCGGCAGCGCGTGGTGCAGTGCGGCGAGCGGGCCCGGGAGCGTCTGCCACGGGAATGTGCCTCCCGCAGTGACCAGCTGAAGCACCATGAGCACGAGCCCGAGGAACTGCCCGACGCTGCCCAGCCAGACGTTCAGCGCGAGGATGATGGCCGCGAAGGTGATCGAGGCGAGCCCCATCAGGCCGTACATCCCGAGCGGATTGTCGATCCGGAAGCCGAGCGCCCCGGAGACGATCGCGAACAGCCCGATCATCTGCACGGCGCCGAGAAGGCCCGGCGTCAGCCACCCGGCCAGCGTGATCTTCACCGGCGAGTGCAGCGCCGTGATGGCGCGGCGGGAGACCGGCTTGACGATGAGGAAGAGGGCGTAGATGCCGATCCACGCCGCGAGCGCCACGAAGAACGGGGCGAGCCCGGCGCCGTAGGTCCCTGCGGACGTGATGGAGTCGTTCTTGAGGTTCACCGGGTCGGCGATGGTCGAGGCCTGCTTCTTCTGCAGGCTGGGGGAGTTGTCCGGGATGCGGTCGACGCCGTCCTTGAGGCCGTCGCGCAACTGGGTCGTGCCGTCGTGCAGTGTGGTGAGCCCGTCGCGCAGCTGGGCGGCGCCCGAGGCCGCAGTGGAGGCGCCGGAGGCGACCTGCGAGGCGCCCGAGGCCGCCTGCTGGGAGCCCGCTGCGACCTGGGATGCGCCGCCCGCGACCTGGTCCGCGCCCGCGGACAGCTGGTTGATCTGCCCGACCGCGCCCTGGATCTGCGAGTTGCCGGACTGCACGGTCGAGTCGATCTGACCCAGCGTGGCCTGCACCTGCGCGATCACGGCGGGGTCGGCCCCGCTGGCCTGCAGCTGCTGGATGAGCCGCTGCCCGGCGGCGGGTGCGTCCGTCGCGATCTGCGAGGCGGCCGTCGCGGCCTGGTTCGCCTTCGCGGCCAGCTGCTGGTTGCCCGCCGCGACCTGCGCCGCGCCGTCGCTGACCTGCTGGGCGCCGGATGCGAGTTCGCCCAGCTTGCCGGCGAGCTCCTGCGATCCGGACGCGAGCTGCGCTGTGCCGTCCGCGAGCTGCGAGGCTCCCGACTGGGCCCTCGCGCTGCCGTCCGCCAGTTTGTTCGCACCATCCACCGCGGACACGAGGTTCGAGCGTATGTCGGCCAGCCCGATCAGGAACTGCTTCGCCGCCTGCTCGTTCACCTGCTTGACGATGGAGGTGCGGATCTTCTCCGCCGCCTGCGTGCCGATGGTCGAGGCGAGGTAGCTGTTGGTGTCGTTGGTGGTCAGCGTGACGACCGCGCGGTGCGGGTCGGTGCCGGAGGCGGACGCCAGGGCCGACGAGAAGTCGGCGGGGAAGGTGATGCTGAAGTCGTACTTGGAGTCGTCCACGCCGCTCGCAGCAGAGCTCTTCTCCACCCGGTGCCACTGGAACGAGCCGTCCTGGATGAGCTGATCGGCGACGTCGTCGCCGTAATTGACGGTCGCGCCGTCCACGGTCGTCCCGGTGTCGTCCACCACGATGGCCGCGGGGATGCGGTCGAGATTCGCGTACGGGTTCTGATTCGCCCACAGGTACAGGCCGCCGTACAGCACCGGGACGCACATCAGTGCGATGAGCGCCACGATGGACATCGGGCTGGCGGTGAGGCGGCGGAACTCCGCCGCGATCATCTGCGGGATCTTCATGCTTCTTCCTGGATGGGCTCGGCCTGGAGCGGCTCGGTGACGATCAGGTCCGGGAGATCGTCGGTGTCGTCGCGGCCGGGGTCTTCGTCGAAGGTGTTCGGATCGGTCTCGTCCATACGCGAGACCAGGGAGGCCGCGGCGATCGCCGCGGCGGAGGCGTCCCCGGCGACGACCAGCACGGCCTTGTCGCGGCCGGCCAGCTCGCGGGCGAACCGCCACCAGTCGACCGGGTCGCCGCCGTGACGGTCGGGCGACACCAGGACCAGCGCATCCACCCCTCTGCGCAGCAGCGCGAGCTCGGCGAGGAGCCGGATGCGGACCATCGGCGGGACCGTCCCGATCGAGTGCCGTGCCCAGTCCGAGGCGCCGAGTTCGCGCAGGCAGCGGCTGACGGCGACGGGATGGGAGGGGCGCCCGGCGAACATCAGCTCCTCCGCGACGATCCCCCCGACGGTCACGTCGGAGGCGGGCTCGGAGACGTCGGGTGCGTCGATGAGGGCGATCCGTCGGCGCATCGCCGAGGAGTCCGCCGCGCCGTCGATCGTGACGGAACCGCCGTCGGGACGCATCCGTCCGGACGCGATCAGTCCGAGAACGGTCGGCCGCTGCTCGGTCTCGGCGCGCGCGAGCGTGGCGCGCCCGGTCTCGAACGAGGCGGACGTCGCGGGCAGCGCGGCGCCCTTGGTGACGTGGTCGAGGACGACCTTCATCGTGTGCCGCCTTCCGGGAGGTCGTGGTGCTGGGGGTGGAATGCGAGTTCGGGAGTGGACGCGATCAGCTCGCCGGCCTCGCGCCACCCCATCCCTGCGGCGCCGACGCCGGCGAGCATCACCAGGCGGTGGCCTTCCTCGGGGGTGAGTCGTGCGCGCGTCGCCTCGTCGAGCACGGAGACGGCGGCGTTCTCGATCAGGCGCGTCACGGTCTCGCCGTCGAGATCGGTGCGGATGTGGCCGGACTCCCGGCCGCGCCGGACCGTCGCCCGCAGTCGCTCCCGCGCCGGGTCGAGGGCGGTGCCCACCATCGCGCGGTGCGGTCCGCGGACGGCGAGCGCGGCGCTGACGCGCACGTGCTCGACCTCGGCCCAGAGGGTCGCCCCGAAGAGCGCGATCTCGACCAGCGGGTCGGGATGCGACACCGGGTCCAGCAGGGCGGCGAGGCGCCGCGCGCCGCGGGTGAAGACCTCGACGAGCAGCTCGTCGCGCGTCGCGAAGTGACCGTAGACGGCGCGGCGGCTGAGGCCGGCGCGCGCGGCGATGCTCTCGAGGGAGGCGTCGATGTCCTCGTTCAGGGCGACCGCCGCTGCCCCGAGGATCGCCTCGCGGTTGGCGGCCGCGTCACGGCGCGGCGCACGGGTGGAGGTGGTGGGCATACGTCCAGTGTACGCCCTTCTTGCACACTCGTGTGCAACTTAGTGGAAGGTCACCTCGCGGTCGCCGCGCGCGCAGGGACGACATCCCGCAGCCGCACCGACCGCCTGCCGGCGACGGCGGCGAACGTCAGGGCGAACGCACCGACCAGCCACACCAGCAGGAGACCGGCGGACGCCCAGGCGCTCGCCGCGTCGCCCGTGGCGGCCGAACGCAGCAGAGCGGAGGCGGGCGCGGTCGGCAGCGCCTGCGCGACCGCGAGCAGCTGCGGCGGGGCGGTCGAGGAGAAGCCCGCGACCAGGGCCACGACGGCCACGACGAGGGCGAGGAGGCGGCCCACGCCGCCGAAGGCCGCCGCCAGCGCCTGATTGATCACGCCGAACACCGCGCCAGTGAAGGCCGCGGCGAGGGCGAACCCGATCCACACATCCGGTCGCAGGCCCATCCCGAACTGCGCGGCTCCCGCCACGACGATCCCCTGGCCGGCGCCGATGAGTGCGACGAGGCCGGCCGAACGCAGCGCGAGTCCCGCGCTCGGCGCGGAGGTCAGGAGGAAACGCGTCGGCACGGCCCGCCGGGCCAGCGACGTCACGATGCCGCCGAGCCACAGCGCGAGCACGACGAAGAACGGCAGCGAGGCGATGCCGGTGAGCGGTGCCTGCTGATCGGTCACCACGGGTTGCGCGACGACGGCCGAAAGCGTCGTCATATCGCTGTCGCTGTACGTCGGGATGGATGTGGTCGCCTGCTGCAGCCCGGACGAGAGCTGGGCGGCGCCGTCCGCACTCTGCTGCGCGCCGGACGCCGCGGACGCCGCCCCGCTGCTGACCTGGGCGGCACCTGCCGCCGACTGGGACGCCCCCGCGGCCACCTGCGACGCACCCGTCGCCGACGCATCGATGCCGTCGACGAGCTGGGGCGTCGCCGTCGCGAGGTCCGCGTTGCCGGTGGCGACCTGGTCGGCGACGTTCGCGATGGTCTGCACGTTGCCGTCCGCGCTCTGGAGCGTCGTGAGTGCCGCGTTCGCGCGGGCGCAGAGCCCCGCCGCGGGGGTCGCGCACACCTCGGCGACGATCTGGGTGAAGCGGTCCGTCGCCGACGCCGTCCCCGCCGCGGCCTGATCGGCCACACCCGCGACGGCTGCCGAGCCGCGCGCAAGCCCCGCGGTCTGCGCGGGCAGGGAGGCACTGCCGGCGGCGAGCTGGGACAGCCCCGACGACAGCGACTGCGCTCCGGCATCCAGCGACTGCGTCCCGGCGGCGAGCGATGCCGCGCCTGTCGCGAGCGAGGCGGTTCCCGAGGCGAGCGACGCCGTCCCGGCCGCGAGCGACGCGGCCCCGGTCGCCGCCTGCCCGATCTGCTGGTCGATGGTGTCGAAGCCGGTGTACACGTTCTGCAGGTATTGCACGGTCAGCTGGCGGTTGAGCGACGCCGTCGCGGCCTGCGTGACGGCCGCAGCCAGCGCCGGGTCGACCAGCGCGGCCGCAGGCCCGGTCCGGACCGTCACGGTCGCCTGCGTCGCGCTCGCCGCGGGGCCGCCGATCGAGGTCGCGTCGGCGGAGAACGACTTCGGGATGGTCATCACCGCCGCGTAGTGCCCGCTCTGCAGCCCGGCACGCGCGTCGTCGTCGTTGGTCAGCACCCAGTCGAAGTTCGACGCGTCGTCGGAGGGCGGCGGCTCGGTGGGTGCAGTGCTGGAGCTCCCGGCGGCGATCGAGACGGAGCCGCCCGAGATGAGGGCGCCGGCGAACTGCCGCCCGAGGGGAATGGTCTGCCCGTTCTTCGTGACCGGCTGGTCGTCGTTGACGACGGCGGCGGTGACCCGGTCGAGGTGCTGTCCCGGCGCGAGCAGGCCCCAGCTCAGCACCGCCACCACGATGAGCGGGGCGAGCGCGAGGCCCACCAGGGTGAGCAGCCGGGTGCGATCGGCACCGGTGCGAGCGTCGAACGGTGTGCGGGTCATGGGATGCCTTCCCGTCGCTTCGGCCGGTGGCGGCCGTCAGATGGAGGTCGCCGGCGGTGCGGCCATCCCGGCGGAGACGGGATCGCCCGCAGCGGGTCGCAGGTCGGTGATCGACACCGTGTCCCCGTCGGTCAGGACGACCGCGACGCCGTCGGCCGCGGCATCCCGGAGGGCCGCGGCCAGCCGCTCCCGCTCGGCACCGACGACCGACGCTGCGCCGTCCACGACGAGCAGTCCGGGATGCGCCGAGAGCGCGTCGCGCACGGCGGCGACCGCGTCGGCGGTGCGGTCGACGAGCACGAGCGCACTCGCCGCGCGGGCGGAGCCGCGCCGCGTCGGAAGGAGGAGCCCCGCGACCTTGAGCCGGCCCGCGCCGACCGGACCGCGTCCGGTGAGCGCGAGCGCCAGGGCGGTGTGCTCCGGGTCGCCCACCACGCTCACCTCTCCCGGGAGCACCATGAGGTCCAGGGGACCGGACCCTCCGGCTCGCACACCGGCTGCGGCGACCGCGTACGGCTCGTCGCGCACCGGCCAGTCGGCCGCATCCAGCTCGGCCCGCAGTCCTTCGCCCTCGATGTCGAACTTCGGGAGCACGCGATCGAGGGCGCGGGGGATCCACCAGGCCGCTCGTCCGAACAGCACCAGCACCGCCGGGATGAGCGTCATCCTGACCACGAACGCGTCGATCGCCACCCCCACGGCGAGGCCGAGCGCGATCGGCTGGATGGATGCGTCGCCCTCCGGGATGAACGCGGCGAACACCGCGAACATGATCACCGCAGCGGCGGTCACCACCCGCGCCGAGCCGACGAACCCGTTGTGCACCGCATCCCGGGGGGAGTCGCCGTGCACGTACTGCTCGCGCATCCGGCTGGCCAGGAACACTTCATAGTCCATGGCCAGGCCGAACAGCACGCCCATCAGGATGATCGGCATGAAGCTGATCACCGAGCCGACGTGGGCGACGTGGAGCGGACCGGCGAACAGGCCGCTCTGGAAGACGAGGCTGGTCACGCCGAAGGCGGCGCCGATGCTCAGCAGGTAACCGAGCGCCGCGGTCACCGGCACCACGATCGACCGGAACACCATCGTGAGGAGGACGAGCGACAGGCCGACGACCAGCAGCGCGAACGGCAGCAGTGCTGCGCCGAGCCGCTCCGAGATGTCGATGCCGGCCGCGGTGTAGCCGGTCACGGCGAGGTCGATGCCGTACTCGTGCTCGAAGTGGTCGTGCATCGAGCGGAGGGTCGCCGCGAGGTCCTGGGTCTCCACCGAGTCGGGCGCGCCGGTCGGAACGACCTGGGCGATACCGGTGTCGCCGGTGGGGTTCGGGGTGGAGAGCGGGACGGCCGCGACGCCCGGGACGGTGCGCAGCTCGGCGCCCAGGTCGTTCATCAGCCTGACCGGATCGCTGCTCCCGATCACCGACCCGGTCACGATCAGCGGCCCGTTGTACCCGGGGCCGAAGTGCTCCGCCACCAGGTCGTACGTCACACGGGCGGGCTCCGTCTCATCCAGCGAGCCGGCGTCGGGCAGGGCGAGCCTGAGGGACATCGCGGGAAGGGTGAGCGCCCCGAGGAGGCCGACGACCACCACGATCGTGAGGACCGGGATGCGCGTGACGGCACGGACCCAGCCCCGGGCCACGGGATGGTCGGGGCGGGGGCGCGGCGCCCGCGCCGGTCTCGCGGGCGGCCGCTTCGCGGCTGCGTGCTCCGCGTGCTCCGCGCGCTTCGCCCGCTCGGCGGCGTGCTGTTCCGCCCATCCCGGCCGCGCCCGCTTGGGGACGATCCGCACCCCGGCGAAGCCGAGAAGCGCCGGAGTGAGCGTCGTCGAGATCAGCACGGCGATGGCGACCGCCAGCGCTGCGGCGACGCCCATGGTGGTGAGGAAGGGGATGCGCGCGACCGCGAGTCCGAGCAGCGCGATGATGACGGTGACGGCGGCGAAGACAACCGCCGAGCCGGCGGTCGCCACCGCGCGGGCGGCGGACTCCTCCGGCTCCATGCCCTTGCGCACCTGTTCCTGGTGCCGCGAGATGATGAACAGCGCATAGTCGATCCCGACCGCCAGCCCCAGCATGAGCGCGAGCAGCGGGGTGGTGGAGGCGATGGTCAGCCAGTGGGTGGCGGCGAAGATGATCGCGAGCGACAGGCCGGCCCCCAGCAGGGCATTGATCAGCGGCATGGCTGCCGCGATCACCGACAGGAAGGTCGCGATCAGGACGAGGAACGCCACCGCGAGTCCCAGCAGCTCTGTGACACTGATGCCGGCGGGACTGGACGAGAACACCTGCCCGCCGACGGCGACCTGCGACCCCGGCGGGAGGTCCTTCTGCAGCGTTCTCCCCGCCTGCTGCAGCGCATCCTTCGTGCTCTGCGACACATCCACCGTCCCGACCGAGAGCTGGATGGGCACAAGCGCAGCCGAGGAGTCCGCGCTGATGTTGCCGGTCGACGGTCCGGAGTACGGCGAGGAGGCGGACGTCACCTGCGGGATGGCGGCGATCTCCTCCACCGCCTTCTCCACCGCCGACTGGAACGACGGGTCGCGCACGTCGCCGCCCTTCGGCGCGACGGCGATCAGCTGCGCCGATGCACCGCTGACTTCCGGGAAGGTGCGCGCCAGCGCATCCAATGCCTGCTGGGACTCCGTCCCCGGGATGGTGAAGGTGTTGTCGGTGCCGTGACTCAGCAGCCCGGTGCCGACGAACATCAGCACCAGCGCGCCCAGCCAGACCGCCAGAACCAGCCGACGCGCCCGGTAGGCGACGCGGCCGAGCGAGTACAGGAAGGACGACATCGCGCTCAACCTAGGACCATCCTCCTCGCGCGGCAATGCTGGAAACGAGGCGGAAATGCCGCTCACGATAGGATCGAGTGCGACGGTCGTCCGCGTGGCGCCGACGCGTTCCATCCACGAGAGGACTCCAACGTGCCCGCGATCGTGATCATCGGCGCCCAGTGGGGCGACGAAGGCAAAGGCAAGGCGACCGACGTCCTGGGTAGCCGCATCGACTACGTCGTCAAGTTCAACGGCGGTAACAACGCCGGCCACACGGTCGTCGTCGGCGACGAGAAGTACGCCTTGCACCTGCTGCCGTCCGGCATCCTGACCGAGGGCGTCACGCCGGTCATCGCCAACGGCGTCGTCGTCGACATCGAGGTGCTCTTCGAAGAGCTGGATGCGCTCATCGCCCGCGGCGTGGACGTCTCCCGCCTCAAGGTCAGCTCCAACGCGCACGTGATCACGTCGTACCACCGCACCATTGACAAGGTGACCGAGCGCTTCCTCGGCAAGCGCCAGATCGGCACCACCGGCCGCGGCATCGGCCCGACCTACGCCGACAAGATCAACCGGGTCGGCATCCGTATCCAGGACCTCTTCGACGAGAACATCCTGCGCCAGAAGGTCGAGGGGGCCCTCGACCAGAAGAACCACCTCCTGGTGAAGGTCTACAACCGCCGCGCGATCACGGTCGACGAGGTCGTCGAGCAGCTGCTCGAGCACGCGGAGCGCCTGCGCCCGATGGTCGTCGACAGCTCGCTGCTGCTCAACACGGCCCTCGAGGAGGGCAAGTACGTGCTGTTCGAGGGCGGCCAGGCGACCATGCTGGATGTCGACCACGGCACGTACCCGTTCGTCACGTCCTCCAACTCGACCGCCGGCGGCGCGGCGACCGGCTCCGGCATCGGCCCGAACCGCATCGACCGCGTCATCGGAATCGTCAAGGCCTACACGACCCGCGTCGGCGCCGGTCCGTTCCCGACCGAGCTGTTCGACGAGTGGGGTGAGTTCCTCCGCGAGCGCGGCTTCGAGTTCGGCACGACCACCGGTCGCCCGCGGCGCACCGGCTGGTACGACTCACCGGTCGCCCGCTACACGGCGCGCGTGAACGGTGTGACCGACTTCGTCCTGACCAAGCTGGACACCCTCACCGGCATCGAGCGCATCCCGGTCGCCGTCGCGTACGACGTCGACGGTGTGCGCCACGACGAGGTGCCCGCGTCGCAGAGCGACTTCCACCACGCGAAGCCCATCTACGAGGAGTTCCCCGGCTGGACCGAGGACATCTCGGGCGCGCGCACCTTCGACGACCTCCCGAAGAACGCGCAGGACTACGTGCTCGCCCTGGAGGCGCTCTCCGGTGCGCGCATCTCGGCGATCGGCGTCGGTCCGGAGCGCGACCAGATCATCGTCCGCCACGACCTGATCGACTGATCCGCGTCATCCAGATCGCCGCGCCTAGAACCAGGTGCTCAGCCGCGGCGGAACCGCCGTACGGAACAGGCGGTCGAGCGCATCCGCGTCGCCCTGGATGCGGCCGGCGACGGCGAGGCCGCGCGCCGTGTCGTGGCCGAGGTACACGCTCCCCAGAGCGTTGACCGGCAGCGTCACGTCGGTCGCATCGTCGGTCGCGGCGACCTCCGCACGTCCGTCGGTGACGGTCAGCCGGTAGCGGCCGTCGGCGATGCCGAAGTCGTCCGCCACCTCGAGCACCAGCGAGCCGTCGCGCTCGTAGCTGCGGGCCTGCAGCGCAGCGGGAACATCGAGGATGCGCACCCACAGGTGGTCCTGAACCGACGTGACCTGCGCTCCGCGGATGTCCGACACCAGGGCGGGGAGGGGCTCGTCGACCCCGCGCGTCCACACCTTGACGTTCGCCACCAGGTCGAGTTCGAGCAGGTACCGCCATAGCGCGGTGAGGGCGTCGTCGGTCGCGGCGGCCAGGTAGTTCACCTCGACCGTGTGGCGGGTGAAGTCGACCTCGTCGCCCTTCACGAGGTACGACACGAAGCCCTCCGGCTCGCCGGACAGCGAGTCGTAACGGACCAGGCGGTACTTGTCGGCCTCCGGGTCCCCCTTCAGCGGACCGGTGAGGCGGTGGGCGAGGTACGTCTCCAAGCCGATCTCACCGGCGCGGCCGGCCATCACGCGGTCGAGCACGCCCTCGGCGGTGTCGCGGTACTCCTCCGGGTCGGTGAACGACAGGCGGCCCGTCATCTCGGTGCCCGCCCACCGCACGCGCTTCGTGTCGATGGTCCAGGAGGTCGCGTAGGTGGCCGGGCCGAAGCCCCAGCGGCCGTAGATGACCGACTCCGAGACGGTGAGGATGGCGAGCGGAATCCCCAGCTCGTGCGCGCTGCGCAGTTCGGAGCCCAGGAGCGCCCGGGCGATCCCGCGGCGGCGGTGCGTGGGTGCGACGGTGACCGAGCTGATCGCCCACGCATCCACCCGTTCGCCGCCCGGCACGGTCAGCGGTGCGACCCACGAGTTGACGGTGCCGACCGGCTCCTGGGCCGGGATGGCGTCGTCGTAGACGCCGGTGGTTCGACGGCCGCCGAGGTACCCGCGCGCCTCCTCGAGCACCTCCTTCTTGGGCCGCTCGCTGTGGAACCCGCGGAAGTCGGCGCGGATCCAGCCGTCGAAGGCGTCGGCATCCGTCGTGTCGACCAGCGCGAGTCGCAGGCCGCCCGCGGAGAGGTCGCGTTCGGAGGTGGGGTCGATGGGCTGGCTGAGGAAGTCCATCCCCTCACCGTATCGGGCGCCCCCGACCTGCGGCAGGGCTCAGACCGGAGGGACGCGCGGTCGCCGTCCGCTAGCGTTGAAGCATGAAGGTGCGTGGACTCATCCAGAGCAGCGAGACCCGCGAGCTCACGGCCGAGGCGGATGATGCGGACTCCGCGCGTTCGCGGATCGAGGAGCAGGTCCCCGAGGGCTTCGACCTGCTGCAGGTGCACAACGCGATGCCGCGCGGCGGCCGCGTGATCGCCAAGGCGATCATCCGCGAGGCCGCGGTCCAGGAGATCGAGGCCGAGGGCGCCGACTACGCGGCCGCCCGCGACGCGCTGCGTGCGGCGGTCCCGGCCACGCACCGCCTCCTCACCATCGTCGTCGCCTAGCGCGGCGGGAACGAGCGCTCAGGGGAGCGGGAACGGCTGCCCCGAGGCCTGCTCGAAGAGCGGCCAGAGCGCGGCTCCGAGGCGCGGCGAGCGGGAGGCGCGCGTCGCGGGGGTGTGGACGGGCGCGCCCTTCGTCCAGGCGGCCGGGCCGAGGTAGTCGCCGCCGGCGACCGCGGGGTCGAGCACCGCGCGAACAGGCACGTGGGCACCGTCGTCCTTGCCCTGCGTCCACGCGGCCTGGAGGTTGTCGACGAAACGCTTGGCGCGTGACGGCTGGTTGACGCCGCGAATGCCGGGCGTCCGCCCCGAGGTCGAGTATCCAGGATGCACCACCACGCTCTGCACGGTCGACCCGGCCGCACGCAGGCGGCGGTCCAGCTCGAAGCCGAACACCTGCGCCGCGACCTTCGACCCCGAGTAGGCGCGCCACGAGGTGTACGAGTCCTTCAGCTGGAGGTCGTCCAGGCGGACGCGGCCCAGCCGGGACGCCAGCGAGCCGAGCGTGACGATCCGCGACCCCGGCATGCGTTCCAGCGCCGGCAGCGCGCGCGCCACCAGCCGGAAGTGGCCGAGGACGTTCGTGGAGAGGACGAGCTCGTTGCCCTCCTCGTCGGTCCGGCGCTCGCGGGGCGGGTGGACGATCCCGGCGTTCAGCACCAGCGCATCCACTCGGTCCTGGGCCAGCAGCGCGTCGGCGGCGGCGTCGATCGAGCGCCGGTCCGTCACGTCCAGCGGCATGGCCTCGACGGTCGCCCGCGGCACCCGGCGACGGATCGTCGAGACCGCCGCCTCGGCCCGCTCGGGGTCGCGGCAGGCGAGCACCACGTGCGCGCCGGCGCGAGCGAGCTGCTCGGAAGTCCAATACCCCACACCGGCGTTGGCCCCGGTGACGACGACCGTCCGGCCGCGCGCGTCCGGAAGCGCGGTGACGTCCCAGCCCACCCGCTACTTGCCGTTCTCGACGGCGATGCGCTCGTGGTGGTGGATGACCTCGGCGACGATGAACGTCAGGAACTTCTCCGCGAACGCGGGGTCGAGGTGGCTCTCCTCGGCCAGGGCGCGCAGCCGCTGGATCTGCTCCTTCTCGCGCTCGGGATCCGCGGGAGGGAGTCCGTGCGCGGCCTTCAGCGCGCCCACCTGCTGCGTGAACTTGAACCGCTCGGCGAGCATGTGGATGACCGCGGCGTCGATGTTGTCGATGCTCTGGCGGATGCTGTGCAGCTCTTGGAGTGCGGCCGCCACGTCGCTGTTCTCGGGCATGCTCCGACCCTACCGGGTCACAGTGTGGGCGACGGCTCGGCGAGCACCCGTGCCAGCACCGGCCGGGTGGCGCGGAGAGCAGCCCACACGAGCAGGATGCCCGCGGCCAGGCAGCCGGCCACGGTGACGAGAGTGAGGGGCGCGAGCAGGAGGCTCGCCCCGGTCAGCGGGAAGAGCACGACGGCCGCGGTCACCGCCGAGCCGATGGACGTGATCCGCAGCGGCGAGAGCACCGCCCGGCTACGCGCGGCGTTGATCTCGCTGACGGGCATCCCGATGCGGTCGAGGCTGACGTAGAGGTCGCGACGGTCGAGGATGGCGGCGGCCTGGTTGACGCCGGCGGCGCACGCGACCATCAGGAACGACGCCACGATCGTGATGAGCACACCGGTCCGGATGTCGCCGACGAGGGTCAGCGTCTCGGAGTCGGCTCCGCCCGCGGCGAGGTCGATGAGGGCGACGCCGACGCCGGCGAAGACCGCCACGAAGCTCGTCATGGCCACGCCGGACACCTGGCGCCAGGCCGCTTTCGGCGATTCGAGCACGCTCCGTGCGGCCAGCAGACGGCGCGCGGTGCGTGCACGGCGCGCCTGACCGGTGGCGACCAGCCGCAGCACCCACGGGCCGATCAGGTTGAGCACCGCGATGCTGCCGCCGAAACCGACGGCCAGCACGGCCATGACGATGCCGAGTGTGGGCGCGCCCTGGACCAGTGACAGCAGGCCGAAGGCGACCGCGAGCACCGCGACGGTCACGACGACGCGCACCCAGTGCAGGCGGGGCGCCTGCTGCCGCGTCCGGACCCCGAGCGGCGACAGGATGACGCTGCGCAGTCCCACGACCGCGCTCAGGGCGGCGAGGGCCCCGATACCCACGATCGTGACCGCGATCCAGAGCGGATTCAGCAGGACGGACATCCCGAGCGCCTCTCCGCGGAACGGGATGAGCGCCACCAGCGGCGTAACGGTCAGGTACACGACCACACCGGCGACCGCGCCCACGACCGCCAGAGCGGTCGACTCGATGACGGTGAGCGCGGTCACCAGGCGCGGCGTCGCGCCGAGCAGGCGCAACCCGGCGAGGCGGTCGTCGCGCCGCCGTGCCGAGAGCCGGGCGGCCGAACCGCCCAGGCCGACGAGCGGCACCACCAGCAGCGACAGGGCGACCACGGCCAGCAGCTGGTAGACCGCAGCCGACTCGTCCGTCCAGGAGAAGAACGCCTGCGCGCCACCGGCGACGATGAGGAGCAAGGCGGTCACCACCGCGAACGCGACGACCGGCAGCACGACGGTCGAACGGGCGGTCGCGCTGCGGCGGGCGAACAGCCAGGCCAGGCGGAGGGTCGTCATCGTGCGCTCACCCCGTCCACGATGCGGCCGTCCGCCAGCCGCAGCACGCGCGAGCAGCGCGCGGCCACCGTCTCATCGTGGGTGACCACGACGAGGGAGCGCCCGCGCTCGGTGGTCGAGCGGATGAGCGCATCCATCACCTCGGCGGAGGTCTGCGAGTCGAGAGCGCCGGTCGGTTCGTCGGCGAAGACGACGGCGGCCCCGGTGGTCTGCGCCCGCGCGATGGCGACGCGCTGCGCCTGGCCACCCGACAGCTGGCCGATGCGGCGCGACTCGAATCCGGCAAGGCCGAGCGCGGCGAGCCACATCGCGGCCGTCTGCTCGGCGGCGCGCCGATCCGTCCCGGTGAGCATCAGCGGCAGGGCCACGTTCTCCACCGCGGTCAGCTCGGGCAGCAGCAGCCCCTGCTGGAAGACGAAGCCGAAGGACTCCCGGCGCAGCCGTGACCGGCCGGCCTCATCGAGAGCGGTCAGCTCCAATGCGCCCGCCGAGGTGGACAGGACCACGGAACCCGTGTCGGGTGGAATGATTCCCGCGAGGCAGTGCAGCAGGGTCGTCTTCCCCGAGCCGGATGCCCCCATGATCGCGACGGACTCGCCCGGCTGCAGCCGGAAGTCGACGCCCGCCAAGGCGGTGGACGGGCCGTAGCTCTTGGTGAGGGCTGTCGCGGCGAGGACGGGCGGAGCCGCAGGCGCGGCATGTGGTGCTGAAGTCATGCCTCCAGCCTGGCGATCCGCCCGTCCGGCGGCATCGGCCGCAAGGGGCATCGCTGGGCGGCGGCATCATCCCGTGGATGTCGTCCCCTGGTACGACGTGGGCTCAGCCGGCGGCGACCCGGCCCACCTTCTCGGTCTTGTCCCACTTCGCTTCGGCGCCCCCGAGCTCCTTGAGGTAGGAGTCGAACGTGATCGCGCACAGCAGCGATCCGTAGCCCGCCAGGTAGATCAGCGTGGGAGCCAGCCAGCGACCGGCGCGCGTCTTCTCGGACTTCCGCGCCAGCCACGCGAACACCATCGAGAAGGGGATCCAGATGTAGATCGCGAGCGTGAGAGCGAAGAGCGCGGCGGTGCTGAGTGTCACCCCGAACAGCCCGGGCAGCCAGACGAGTGTCACCGGAGGGAACAGCGCGGTGATCATGACCAACATGTTGATGATGCCGGGGAAGAGCAGGACGTGGCCCAGCTCCTTCTTCGTCGTCGCGCCGTCGGTCAGCGAGCCGAGGACCAGCACGAACAGGTACGCGAGTGCGGCGGAGATCCAGAGCAGCCGGAACACCCCGGTGGCGATCTCGTTCTGCAGGAAGAGCAGCCCGGCCAGACCGATCGACGACAGGATCATGATGAGCGGCAGCAGCCACAGGCTGAACCACACGATCCCGAAGCTGATGCCCCCCAGGTGGTGCGTGCGGGAGGGACGGAACCAGACCTTCGAGTAGCGAGCGGTGACGGAGACGTTGCCGCGCGCCCAGCGCAGGCGCTGCTTCCACAGCCCGTCGATCGCCCGCGGCTCCTCGGCCAGGACGTGCGCGTGCGGCTCGAAGACGACCTTGCGGCCCTGCAGCTGCGTCTCGAACGTGGTGATGGTGTCCTCGGCGAGCGTGCTGGTGTCGATGCGGCCGCCGATGGCGAGCAGGTTCTCGCGCGTGTGCAGCTGCGCTCCGCCGGCGAGGCAGGCCTGGGCGCCGAGCACGTTCTGAGCTCGTCGGGCCGCGGGCTGCGACAGCACGTACTCCGTGCTGATGAACTTGGTCAGGTAGTTGCGGTCGGCGCTGCCCTCGCGGATGTAGGCGGAGACGGCCCCGACCTCGGGGTCGGCGAGGTGGCGCGTCATCCGGCGCAGCGACGTGGGCGTGTAGATGACGTCGGCGTCCATGATGAGGAGCGCCTCCATCCAGTCGTCCTCCAGCACCTTCGCGATGCCGTGGTTGAGCGTGTGCGCCTTGCCCTGGCCGCCCTGCTGCCTACGCAGCAGGTGGACGTTGCCGGGGTACTGGGCGGCGCGATCGCGGACGACGTCGGGGGTGTCGTCGGTGCTCGCGTCGTCGACGACGTAGATGCGCAGGGCCTCGCGCGGGTAGTCCAGCTTCATGAGGCGGTCGATGGATGCGCCGATCACCGCACCCTCGTTCCAGGCGGGGACGACGATGGCCACGCGGGGGAGGTACGGAGCGGCCTTCTTGTAGTGGTTGATCCAGGCGTGGAAGGGGATCACCACGAAGCTCGCGGCGGCCGCGATGACGGGGATGAGCCCGGAGAGCGCCAGGATCAGGCATACGACGACGCCGATCCACTGCAGCACGGTGAGAACGTCCACCCCAAGACCTCCCTGTTCTACCCAGCACCCTATCGCGGAGCCGCCCGGCCCAGACGCGAACAGGCCCCGGTCTCCCGGGGCCTGTTCGTGCACGGAAAAGCGGTCCGCTGCGGGATGCGCGCTAGCGGCGTGCTCCCGGCAGCGTGCCGCCCGCGGCCAGCCGCATGAGGTCCGACCCGAGGTCGATGCCGAGCTCGTTGCCGCCCGCCGAGCCGAACTCGTGCTGGTAGCTGTCCCACGAGGCGTCCGTGATCTTCGATTCGATCTCGGACTCCATCAGGACGACCAGCTCGCGCGCCGCGCGGTCGATGCGCTTGCCCAGCGCCTTGTCCTGCCAGTCCTCGGTGGAGGCGAAGACGGAGGTCGGCGTGGTCATCGTCCGCAGGAAGGCGAACAGCGAGCGCATCTCGCCGTCGACCACGAGCGCGTGGCGCGCGGTCCCGGCGGTGGCACCGAGGATCACGGGCTTGGCGATGAGGAGGTCGTTGTCGAGCACCTGGAAGAACGAGCTGAACAGTCCGCTCGCTTCGGCCTTGTAGACGGGGGCCGTCGCGATGATGCCGTCGGCCGAGCGCAGCGCCTCCACGGCCTTCGTGAACTTCGGGCCCAGGTGGCCGGAGGCGAGTGCCGCCCCCAGCTCGGGCAGCAGCTCGCGCAGGTCGAGGTTGAGCGTCTCGACGGTGCGGCCGTCGCGCTGGGCGGCCGCCTCCACGCGGAGGGCGAGACGGTCTGCGAGCATCTTGGTGGACGACGGATCGCTGACCCCTGCGTTCACCACGACGACGCGGAACGGTCGCTGTGCGGTTGTGCTCATGGTGTGTCCTTCTCTCGGTTCGAGTCCGTTGGTGAGCGTCGGCGTCAGAGCGTCGGGTAGCTCGCCTGGAGCTCGGCCTCGGTGTCCTGGTAGGGCGATCCGCCGGTCACGTTGTCACCGCGGTTCGCGTTCGGGCGCGGCTGGCGCGGAGCCTGGTCGCCGTACTTGGCAGCGACGAGCGACGCGTGGGTGGGGGCGTCCGGGGTCTCCGGGTCCTTGCGGGCCTCGGTCTCCTTGCGCAGCACCGGGATGACGTACTCGCCGAGCAGGTCGAGCTGCTCGAGCACGGTCTTCAGCGGCAGGCCGGCGTGGTCCATGAGGAAGAGCTGGCGCTGGTAGTCGCCGGCCCACTCGCGGAACGTGAGGGTCTTGTCGATGATCTCCTGCGGGCTGCCGACGCTCAGCGGCGTCGCGTCGGTGAACTCCTCCATCGTCGGGCCGTTGCCGTAGACGGGGGCCTCGTTGAAGTAGGGGCGGAACTGGTCCTTCGCGTCCTGCGAGTTCTTCGCGATGAAGGCCTGACCGCCCAGACCGACGATCGCCTCCTTGGCGGTGCCGTGGCCGTAGTGCTCGAAGCGCTCGCGGTAGAACGCGATGAGCCGCTGGAAGTGCTCCTTCGGCCAGAAGATGTTGTTGGCGAAGAAGCCGTTGCCGTAGAAGGCGGCCTGCTCGGCGATCTCCGGGGTGCGGATGCTGGCGTGCCAGACGAACGGGGGCACGTCGTCCAGCGGGCGCGGCGTGGAGGTGAAGCCCTGCAGCGGTGTGCGGAAGCGTCCCTCCCAGTCCACGACGTCCTCGCGCCACAGCCGGTGCAGGAGGTTGTAGTTCTCGAGCGCGAGCGGCAGGCTCTGGCGGATGTCCTGGCCGAACCACGGGTACACGGGGCCGGTGTTGCCGCGACCGACCATGAGGTCCATGCGGCCCTTCGACAGGTGCTGCAGCATCGCGTACTCCTCGGCGACGCGCACGGGGTCGTTCGTCGTGATCAGCGTGGTCGAGGTGGTGACCGTGAGCTTCTCGGTGAGGGCGGCGATGTGGGCCAGCAGGGTGGTGGGGGACGAGGAGAAGAACGGCGGGTTGTGGTGCTCGCCGATCGCGAAGACGTCCAGCCCGACCTCCTCCGCGTGCGTGGCGATCTTGACGATCGCGTCGATGCGCTCCGCCTCGCTCGGCGTCTCACCGGACACCGGGTCGCGGGTGATGTCGCTGACGGAGAAGATTCCGTACTGCATTGCTGGCTCCTCTTGTTGTTTGTCGCCGTATCTATGCAAACGCATACAACGCACGAGGCGGGAAAGTATTCCCGGTCCCATGATCCCCGTCCGGCACTCTGGCCGCATCTCGTGCATCGCTGTCCGATTTCCGCGCGCGGGCCGTCGGTGGCACCCGCTAGCGTCGAGGGGTGAAGGTCGCTCTGCAATTCGCCGCCATGGGGCTCGTCTGGGGCGCCAGCTTCCTGTTCATGAAGATCGCGCTCGAGGGCGTCAGCTTCGGGCAGGTCGCGTGGGCGCGGCTGGTGTTCGGCGCGGTGACGCTCGGCATCATCGCGCTGGCGATGCGGGTGCGGCTGCCGCGGGAGCCGATCGTCTACCTGCACTTCGCGGTCGTCGCCGTGACCTACTGCGTCATCCCGTTCCTCCTCTTCGCCTGGGCCGAGCAGTACGTCTCCTCCAGCCTCGCGAGCATCTACAACGCGGTCACGCCGATCACGACGGCGATCCTCGTGACGGCGGTGTTCCGCGTGGAGAAGCTCAACCGCGACCAGGTGCTGGGCGTGCTCGTGGGCATCCTTGGTGTCGTCGTGGTGGTCGGACCGTGGGCGGTGGATGCGCTGGCCGGCAGCCTGTGGGGCCAGCTCGCCTGCCTGGGTGCGGTGACCTGCTACGGGTTCAGCTTCGGCTACATCCGCCGGTTCATCAGCCCGCGGGAGGTGTCCGCGACCGCGAGCGCCTTCCTCAACATCGGGCTGGCGGCCGTGGTCATGCTGCTGCTCACGCCCATCGTCGCCTGGCATCCGATCGAGTTCAGCTGGCCCGTGCTGCTGTCGCTGCTCGCGCTCGGAGCGCTCGGGACCGGCGTCGTCTACATCTGGAACATGAACGTGCTGCGCGCGTGGGGTCCGACCGTCACCTCCGGCGTCACCTACGTCACGCCGGTGATCGGCGTGGCGCTGGGCATCCTCATCCTCGGCGAGCACCTGACCTGGAACGAGCCGGTCGGGGCGCTCATCGTCATCGCGGGAATCCTGCTCACGCAGCAGCGCGTGCGGCTGTTCACCCGCCGCCAGGCCGAGCTGGCGGCGCAGGAGGCGGCCGCGCGCTAGCCGCGCGACCCTGGCCGCCCGACGCTGGCCGCGGCCATCATCGGAGTTTCCGAGGTCATCGCCGGAGATTCCGGCCGATCTCCTCGGCATCTCCGTCCCGGCCGCTTTGCGTCGGAGATTCAGGCGTCTTTCTCCGACGCTAACCGATGCGCGGCGGCCGCGCAGGAGCGGCAGGCGCGGGAGACACGGTAGGCGGCAGGAGGCGGCGGCGCGGTAACCGCGCAAGCCCCGTCTGCCCGAGCCATCGTCGGAGTTTCGGAGGCCATCGTCGAAGTTCCCGGCCGATCTCCTCCGGATCTCCGTCCCGGCCGCTTTCCGCCGGAGAATCAGGCGTCTTTCTCCGACGCTAACCGATGCGCGTCCGGAGGGGCCGGGCGGCGGCGCGTCTAGCCGAGGTGCGACCGCAGGAACGCCACGGTCGCCGTCACGGCGTCCCGCGCCTCGGGATACGCCAGGTGGAACTGGTACTCGTGCGGGAGTGCCGGCGCGTGATCCGCCGGCCAGAACAGCTCGGTCACGTCGACCCCCGCGGCTCGCAGCGCGGCCGCCATCGGGACCGACTGGGTGACCGTGAGACCGTCCCCGTTGCCGCCCGAGATGTACGTCGGCGGGAAGCGCGAGGTCACGTGCCGGAGCACCGACATCGTCCGGCCGGCCGGGCTGTCCGACCAGTCCTTGGTGCCGCTGTACGCCCACATCGCCGTTTTGAACCCCCAGCCCACCAGCCCGGTCAGGCCGGCCAGCGCATCCAGGTCGTACACACCGCAGTTCAGGATGATGCCGCGCAGCTGCTGGGGGCGAAGCGCGGGAGGGATGCCGACGAGCTGAGCATAGTCTGCGCTCGTCGTCAGGGCGGCCAGCTGGGCGGCGAGCTGGGCGCCCGCGGAGTCCCCGGCGAGCACGACGCGCGAAGGGTCGACGCCGAGCGATCCCGCGTTCGCAATGATGTGCGCGAGCGCGGCGTTCACCTGGCGGAGGGCGGTCGGGTACGCCGCCTCCGGCGCGAGCGTGTAGTTCAGCCCGATCGCCGTGAAGCCCTCCGCCGCGAGAATGCGGAGGTACGGCTCCACATCCCGGCTCGACCCGGACAGCCAGGCGCCCCCGTGCACCCAGACGACCGTCGGCAGCGGGCCGTCGGCGCCCTCCGGACGGAACACGTCGAAAGTGAGCCCGTCCACGCCCGCATCCACTCCGACGTCGGCGGTCGTTTCCTGAGGCACGAACGGCTGCATCTCGGCAACCGTCTCGCGCGCCCCCTTGGTGAACACCCGCCGGATGACCAGCGCGCTCGGCCAGGGAGACGCCCGCGCGAACGCCACCGCCCCTGCAACCACCGCCCCCACGCCGACGAGTGAACTGACCAGGGCCGCTCGAGCACGCATCCCCTCACCGTAGCGCCGCCGAGCCCAGGAAAAACGCCCCGAATCGCGCGGACTCGGGGCGTTTTTCCTGTGCTCGGGGGCTACCCGCAGGTCGGGCGGGTCAGGCGACCGTGGGACCGAAGTGCTCGGGGAGGGTGGAGCGGTGCACTCCGTGCAGCTCCTCCAGGCCGATCGTGAAGAGGTCCTGCACCTCGAGCACCGGCTGGGCGCCGACCTCGGCGTCGGTCACGCCGATGCGGAGTGCCGGGATGCCGCGGCCTTCGCAGAGGCCGCGGAACTTCACGTCGTCCTCGCGCGGGACCGTCACGATGAGGCGGGCGGTCGACTCCGAGAACAGGGCGGTCGCCGCATCCACGCCGTCGCGCTCCTGGATCTCGGTCAGCCAGACGCGTGCGCCGACGCCGAAGCGCATGACGCTCTCGGCGAGGGCCTGCGCGAGTCCGCCGTCGGCCAGGTCGTGGGCCGACGAGACGAGACCCTCGAGGGCCGCGGCGTGCAGCGCCTCCGCCAGCGAACGCTCGGCGGTCAGGTCGACCGCCGGCGGGTGTCCGCCGAGGTGACCGTGGATGGTGCCGGCCCACGCCGATCCGTCGAGCTCCTCACGGGTGACGCCGAGGAGGTAGATGTTCTCGCCCTCGTCCTGCCAGCCGCTCGGGATGCGCCGCGCGACGTCGTCGATCACGCCGAGCACACCGACGACCGGGGTCGGGAAGATCGGGGTGTCACCGGTCTGGTTGTAGAACGAGACGTTGCCGCCGGTGACCGGGATCTCGAGTTCGAGGCAGGCGTCCGACAGGCCCTCGACGGCCTGGGAGAACTGCCACATGACCTCGGGGTTCTCCGGGCTGCCGAAGTTGAGGCAGTCGGTGACGGCGACCGGGGTGGCGCCGGAGGCGGCGACGTTGCGGTAGGCCTCGGCGAGGGCGAGCTTGGCGCCCTGCTTCGGGTCGAGCTGGCAGTAGCGGCCGTTGGCGTCGGTCGCTATGGCGAAGCCGAGACCCGACTCCTCGTCGACGCGGATCATGCCGGCGTCGTCCGGGAAGGCGAGCGCGGTGTTGCCGCCGACGAAGTAGTCGTACTGGTCGGTGATCCAGCCCTTGTCGGCCAGGTTTGCGCTGCCGAGGAGGGCGAGGGTCTGCTCGCGCAGCTCGTCGCCCGTGGTCGGGCGCGCGAGCACGGCGGCCGAGTCGTCCTGCAGGGCGTCGATCCAGGTCGGGTAGGCGACCGGGCGCTCGTAGACCGGGCCGTCGACGGCGACCGTGCGCGGGTCGACGTTGACGATCTCCTCGCCCTTCCAGTTGATGACGAGGCGGCCGGTCTCGGTGACCTCGCCGAGCACGCTGGTCTCCACATCCCACTTGGCGGTCACGGCGAGGAACGCGTCGAGCAGTTCCGGCTTGACGACGGCCATCATGCGCTCCTGGCTCTCCGACATGAGGATCTCCTCGGCCGTGAGGCTCGGGTCGCGCAGCAGCACCTTGTCGAGCTCGACGAACATCCCGCCGTCGCCGTTGGAGGCGAGCTCGCTGGTCGCGCAGGAGATGCCCGCCGCGCCCAGGTCCTGGATGCCCTCGACCAGCTTGTCGCGGAACAGCTCCAGGCAGCACTCGATGAGCACCTTCTCGGCGAACGGGTCGCCCACCTGGACGGCCGGACGCTTGGTCGGTCCGCCCGCGGAGAACGTGTCGGACGCGAGGATGCTCGCCCCGCCGATCCCGTCGCCACCGGTCCGGGCGCCGAACAGCACGACCTTGTTGCCGGCGCCGGACGCGTTCGCGAGGTGCAGGTCCTCGTGGCGGAGGACGCCGACGGATAGCGCGTTGACCAGCGGGTTGCCCTGGTAGATCGGGTCGAAGTAGGTCTCGCCGCCGATGTTCGGGAGGCCCAGGCAGTTGCCGTAGAACGAGATGCCGGAGACGACGCCGTGCACGACGCGGGCGGTGTCCGGGTTGTCGATGGCGCCGAAGCGCAGCTGGTCCATCACGGCGACCGGGCGCGCGCCCATCGAGATGATGTCGCGGACGATCCCGCCGACGCCGGTCGCGGCGCCCTGGAACGGCTCGATGTAGGAGGGGTGGTTGTGCGACTCCACCTTGAAGGTGACCGCCCAGCCCTCGCCGACGTCCACGACGCCCGCGTTCTCGCCGATGCCGACCATGAGGTTCTTCTTCATCGCCGGGCTGACCTTCTGGCCGAACTGGCGCAGGTAGATCTTCGACGACTTGTAGGAGCAGTGCTCCGACCACATCACCGAGTACATGGCGAGCTCGCCGCTGGTGGGCCGGCGGCCGAGGATCTCGCGGATGCGCGCGTACTCGTCCGGCTTGAGGCCGAGCGCCGCGTACGGCTGTTCCCGCTCGGGAGTCTCGACGGCGTTCGCGACGGTGTCGACGACGTGGGCGGTGGCGGTGTCGGTCACGCGGGCACTCCAGGCTGGGTGGGGCAGGCGGGGGAGGACTCCAGTCTACCGGGCTTCGCGGAGGGTCAGGCGGGGCAGCGTTCCGAGGGGATGGACCTGACCGTCCCCTGACCCCCAGGCTGCACCGCGTCGTTCCCGAGCTGGATGGTGAAGACCACGTCGTGCATCACGCCGAACACCATCCAGTCGCCCTGGCCGTCCGTCCGGCCGTAGTAGACGACGGAGTCGCTGTAGCTCCCGGTCTGCTGGATGTCCGGGTACGCCGCGAACAGTTCCTCCCGTGTCGAACTGACGCCGATGCCGGCTTCCGTCTTGGGGCTCACCGCTCGGTCGTCCGAGCCGTCGCCGTAGTTGCCGAATTGGATGGCAGCCGTCCCGTCTGAGCCGTCCGCCGCCCCGACTAGGACGAAGCTCACGCCGCCGGCGGCCTGGTAGTCCCTCTGTCCGGCGAGGCAGCGCGAATCGGTCACGTCCTGCAGGGCGGGGACCCCCTGCCCCTGGGTCGCGAAGGGCGCACCGACCGTCAGGGGACCGACGCTGTCGAAGCCGATGATCCAGGTGGATGTGTCGGCCGGGTCCTGGACCGAGCTGTCGGGAGCCGGTGTCGGGGTCGGTGTGGGGGTCGGCGTGGGCGTCGGTGTGACCGTCGGCTCAGGCGTGGTTGTCGCCGTCGGCGCGGCGATCGGCTGCGGGTCGATGAGGCCGGTGCTGAGCGCGTAGGCCACCGTGCCGCCGGAGATGCTCACCGCGAGCAGCACGAGCGTGACGATCAGCGCGGTGCGCTTCCGTCCGCCGGCGCGTCCGGGGTGGGCGGCCGCGTTGCCGACCACCAGCTCGCGGATCGCCGCCTTGCGACGCGGGTCGAAGGTGGGCTCGTCGCTCATCGCTCTCCTCCGTTCATCTGTTCCGCGAGTCGGGCCTTCGCTCGGGAGAGCCGCGACTTCACGGTTCCGGGCGCCACCCCCAGCGCCTCCGCGGCGTCGGCCGTGCTGAGCTCTTCGAGCACGCAGAGGGTCAGGATGTCCTGGTCGCGTCGCGGAAGCGAGGCGAGCGCCGCGCGCAGTGCCGCTCGGCGCGCATCCCGGTCGATGCGGTCGTCCACGGCGTCCGCATGATCGGGGGCGTGCTCCGGCGGGGGCAGTTGCCGCAGGCCGTCCCGGTAGCGGCGGGAGGCGCGTGCGTAGTTGCGGAAGACGAAGTTGGTCATCACCAGCAGCCAGCCGATGACGGAGCCGTTCACCACCCGCATGGCGTCCCGGCGGCGCCAGGCCTCCAGGAACACGACCGCGGTCACGTCCTCCGCGTCGTGGATCGACGCGGTCAGCCGGACGGCCTGGCGGAAGACGCGGTCGTGATGCAGGTCGAACAGTGCCCCGAACGCATCCGGATCACCGGCGTTCACGCGTTGGAGCACGTCCGGCTCGTCGATTCGGATTCCCCTCACAACTATGAAGTGTCCACGACGGGGGCGGCGGTTCCCGAACGGCGTCCGACTTCGGCAGCTCGCGCCGCGGCTCCGCGCGCTAGGGTGTGCCGCGAGGAGGCCCGCCATGCACGTCCCACGACCCTCGCAGGAGACCCAGGACCTGTTCCGGACGCTCATTCCGGAGGCGTCCGGAGTTCAGGTCAAGCCGATGTTCGCCAACCTGGCCGCGTTCGTGAACGGCAACATGTTCGCCGGGCTGTTCGGCGACTCCATCGGGGTGCGCCTGCCCGACGAAGCCGTGCGCGAGCAGCTTCTCGCCATCGACGGAGCCGGCCCCTACGGCCCGGCTGAACGGCCGATGGGCGGCTACGTCTCGCTGCCCGAGGCGTGGAGGGACGACCCCGACCGCCTGCGCGAATGGATCGGCGTCGCGCTGGAGCAGGTCGGCCGGATGCCGCCGAAGCAGAAGAAGCCGCGGAAAGCCGCCGGCTGAGCGGAGTTACGCCTCGACGAGTGCCGAGCGGATGACGGACGTGAAGAACGTGAGCCCGTCCGTCCCGGAGCGCATCGCGTCCCGGGTGTCCGGGCCGAAGCCGGGCTCGACCGCGTGCTCGGGGTGCGGCATGAGGCCGACCACGTTGCCGCGCTCGTTGCGGACGCCCGCGATGTCGTTGAGGGAGCCGTTGGGGTTGACGCCCTTGTAGCGGAAGACGACCATCCCCTCGCCCTCGAGGCGGTTGAGCTCGTCGGCGGATGCGATGAAGCCGCCCTCGCCGTTCTTCAGCGGGATGACGATCTCCTGGCCCTGCCCGAAACCGCTGGTCCAGGGGGTGGATGCGTTCTCGACCGTGAGGTGCTGGTCGCGGCGGATGAAGGTGCCGTGATCGTTGCGGATGAGGCCGCCGGCGACGAGGTGCGCCTCGGCCAGCATCTGGAAGCCGTTGCAGATGCCGAGCACGGGCATGCCCTTGGCCGCCGCATCCACGACCTCGGTCATGATCGGCGAGAGGGAGGCGATGGCGCCGCAGCGCAGGTAGTCGCCGTAGCTGAAGCCGCCGGGGAGCACGAGCGCGTCGACGCCCTGCAGGTCGTGCTCGCCGTGCCAGAGCGCGACCGGCTCGGCGCCGGCGAGCCGGACGGCGCGGAGCGCGTCGCGGTCGTCGAGCGAACCCGGGAAGGTGATGACGCCGATGCGCATCAGGCGTCGACCTCGGCGGGGTAGTGGATGCCCACCACGTCCTCGATCACGGAGTTGGAGAGGATCTCGTCGGCGATCTCCTGGACCGTCGCGCGCAGGTCGTCGTCGATCGGACCGTCGACGGTCAGCTCGAACCGCTTGCCGACGCGCACCCCGGTGACGCCGCCGCGGCCCGTGCGGGCGAGCGCTCGTGCGACCGCCTTGCCCTGCGGGTCGAGCAGTTCGGCCTTGGGCATCACTTCTACAACGATCGTCGGCACGGGGATACTCCGCTCACTCGGGCGTCGGGGTGGGGGTTCGTCGACGATTCTACCGTGCGGCGGCGACAGTCCGTTCCGGGGCCGCGACGGCGGAGGCGTACGCGACGGCGCGGTCCTCGAGGTCGCGGCGGAGCCGCCGGAAGAGGCCGGCGGAGGCGGCTCCCGGCCAGTCGCCGGGCAGGACATCCGACGGCAGCCCGGGGTCCCGGTAGGGGATGACGCGCCACTCGTCGAGCGCGCGCATCCACAGGGCGAAGGCCTGCGCATCGTCGGCCGGGGCCGGCGCCGCTCCGAAGTGCGCGAGAAACGACTCGTGCACGGCACGGATCGCCGGGAGGTCGTACCAGCGGGAGAGACCCTCGGCGAGGTCGCCGCGGGGAACGGCGTCCGTGAACAGGACCACCGCCGCGTCGCCGTCCGGCGACTGCGCGGCGTGCGCGACCTCCTCCTCGAGGCCGGCGGGCGCGATCCACAGGCCGTCGGCGACGCTCCCGCAGCCGAGCGCGGCGAGCCGGCGCCGGAGGCGGTCGCGACTGGCCCGCCGATGCTCCGGGAACGAGAACGACACGAGGCACCAGGCGGACGCCTCCACGCGCTCGCCGTAGATGCGCGCATCCCCGCTCTGCAGCATCGGGACGGCGGCCGGATCAACCGCGTACCCGGCGACGCCGTCGCGCTGCTCGCGCCGCAGGACACCGCGCGAGCACAACCGGGCGAGACTCGAGCGGGCCGTGGCCGCAGGGATGCCGAGGTCGTCCATCAGCCGGACGGCGCCGGCGGCGCTCATCCATCCGCCGATCGGCCGCAGGATGCTGCCGACGACGGTACGCAGGAGCGCCGTCGCACTGCCGCTGCTCGCCTCCAGGTCTTCGCGCGCGGCCGCAGCCTCACTCATGCGTCAGCTCGCCGAGGGTGTCGCGCACCGCGGCCATCCCGGCGTGGACCTCCTCGAAGCTGGTGCTGAACGGAGACAGGCCGACGCGAAGTCCGCCCGGGTCGCGGTAGTCCGGGATGACGTCCTGCTGCCAGAGCGCGGCCGTCACTTCGCGCATGGCCGGGTGGTTCAGCGTGATGTGGCCGCCGCGGCTCTCGGGGTCGCGCGGGCTGGCCAGCGTCGCCCCCAGCGGGGTCAGCCATTCGTCGGCGAGGGCGATGGCGAACTGCGTCAGCGCTACCGACTTGGTCCGCACCGCGCCGATCCCGGCCTCGTCGATCATCGCGATCGTGTCGCGCATCGCCAACATGCCGACGATCGGCGGCGTGCCGCTGAGGAAGCGGCGGATGTCGCCGGCCGGGCGGTACTCCGGGCCCATGAGGAAGACGTCGCTCGCGCCCATCCACCCCTGGATGGGCTGGGTCAGCTGCGGGATGAGGCGCCGGTTGACGTAGCCGAAGGCCGGCGAGCCGGGGCCTCCGTTGAGGTACTTGTACGTGCAGCCGACCGCGAGGTCGACGCCGGCGGCATCCAGCTCGACCGGGACCGATCCGGCGGAGTGGCACAGGTCCCACAGCACCAGCGCGCCCGCATCGTGCACGATCCGGGTGATCGTGTGAAGGTCGGCGAGGAATCCCGACCGGTACGCGACGTGGCTGAGCACGACGAGTGCCGTTCGCGGGCCGACGGCCGCCGCGACCTGCTCGGGCGTGACGCCCGCCTCGGTGTCCGCCTCGATCCACACCAGGTCCAGGCCGCGCTCGCGCGCGATCCCGTCGAGCAGGTAGCGGTCGGTCGGGAAGTTGTCGGTGTCGAGGACGATCTCGCTCCGCTCCGGCAGGCTGTCCACGGCGGCGCGCGCCAGCTTGTAGAGGAGGACGGTGGTGGAGTCGCCGATGAACGTCTGGCCCGCTGCGGCGCCGAGCGCCGCCCGGCCGAGGTCGTCGCCGATCGTGAACGGCAGTTCCATCCACTCCTCGTCCCAGCCGCGGATCAGCCGGCCGCCCCACCCGTCGAGGAGGAAGCGGTGGATGCCGTCGATGCTCGCCCGCGTCGGTCGGCCCAGCGAGTTGCCGTCGAAGTAGGCAGTCACCGCGTTGCTGCCGTCGTCGATGCCGGCGAAGCGGCCGCGGAAGGCCGCGAGCGAGTCGGCGGCGTCGAGCGCGCGGGCGGCGGTGAGGGCGTCCGGCAGCAGGGATGCGGGGGGCGCGAGGTCGAAGTCGGTCATGCGGGGTCCTCGGATGGTGTGCGGTCGGGGAGTTCGCCGAACTGGCGGACGGTGAGTCCGCGAGCCGTCGCGAGCCAGTCCGGCAGTGCGGCGGGGTCGTCCGGCGCCGTGCCGGCCACCCACGCCAGGCGCGGGCCGATGGTGGGGGCGCGGTCGTCGTCCGGGCGGCGCAGGCCGGCGATGGAGCGCAGCACGTCGTCGGGATGGACGCCCGCGTCGATCATCCCGCGGAGCTCCCGGGCGTTCACGCCGACGGCGAGGGGACCGTTCCCCAGATCGGTGCCGTACAGGATGCGCCCGCCGGCCGCGGCGAAGCGGCCGAGGTTGTCGGAGGCGATGCGGTGGTGCTCGGTCGGTTCTCCCCAGCCGTGGATGTCGAGGGTGCTGACCAAGCTCATCCTCCTATGCACGCATTCGGCGATCAGCTCGTCGTCGAGGCGCTCGGTGAAGGGAGTGTGCGCCAGCTGGTCGGCGCCCGCGCGGACGGCCCTGGCGGTCTGGCCCGCGCCTTCGACGTGGACGGTGACCGGCACGCCCTGCGCATGGGATTCGCTCACAATTCCGTGGAGCACCCGGTCGTCCACCGTTTCGCCGGCCGCGGTGTTGAGGGTGACCTTGATCCGCGAGGCTCCCAGGGTTATGTTCCCCCGCACGACCAGCCGCGCCTCGCGCTCGCCGCCCACCTCCGTGGCGGAGCCCGGCGGCCCCCACCCGGCGTTGACCGGGTAGCCGCCCCGGCACGTGATGAGCGAGCCCACGATGGCGACCGAGGGCCGCGTCGGGTCGTCGGCGAGCCAGCCCGCGGCGACGGCCGGCACCCAGCCGAGGTCGATCGCGTGCGTGATCCCGCCGGTGAAGAGCGCCGCCTGGTCGGTGAGGCCGAGGTGCGTGTGGTGGTCCGTGAGCCGCGGGAAGAGGGTTCCGCCGAGGTGGACGCGGCTGCGCGCAGGCACGTCGTCGACAGGATGGAGGCGCTCGCCGTCGCTTCGGAAGGTGGTCGGTCCGAGGAAACGGCGACCGTTCCAGACGGCGTCGACGGAGAGGAAGGTCTCGGCGGCTGCCGGGTGCGGCTCGCTCATGCGGGGGCTCCGATCTCGGTGCGCACGGCGTAGAGCTCGGGGAAGAAGGTGAGCTCGAGCGCCTTCTGCAGGAACGCCGAACCGCTCGACCCTCCGGTGCCCGTCTTCATGCCGATCGTGCGCTGAACGGTTTTCAGGTGGCGGAACCGCCAGAGCTGGAAGTTGTCCTCCAGGTCGACGAACTCTTCGCAGGCCTCGTACTCCGGCCAGTGCTCGTTCGCGTGCTCGTAGATCTCCCGGAACACGGGGACCAGCTCCGGGGTGAAGACGTGCGCCTCGGTGACGTCCCGCTCCAGGAGCGCCGTCGGCACGTCGAAGCCGGCGCGGGCGAGATACCGAAGGAATTCGTCGTAGATGCTCGGCGCCGCGAGCAGCTCGGCGAGCAGGGCGTGCGCTGCCGGGTCGCTCTCGAAGACGCTCAGCATGCGCCGGTTCTTGTTGCCGAGCACGAACTCGACGGCTCGGTACTGGTACGACTGGAACCCGGACGAGTTGCCGAGGAAGCCGCGGAACTCCGCGTATTCGGTCGGCGTGAGGGTGGCGAGCACCGACCACTGCTCGGTGAGCGTGCGCTGGATGTGCTTGACGCGGGCGATGCGCTTCAAGGCCGGCGACAGGTCGTCCGCCCGCAGCAGGTCGCGCGCGGACTCGAGCTCGTGCAGGACGAGCTTCAGCCAGAGCTCTGTCGTCTGGTGCTGGATGATGAACAGCAGTTCGTCGTGGTGCTCGGGCCGGCTCACCGGACGCTGGGCGCTCAGCAGCGTCTCCAGCTCCAGGTAGGAGCCGTAGGACATCCGCTCCCGGAAGTCGGTGACGATATCGGGATCGAACTCACGGGTGTTGTCGCCGGCGGCCATGCTGCAATTCTGCGCCGGTCGTCCGTGAAGTGCAACACTGCGGAACGTTCACGGCGGTGTAACCAGCGGTTGCCCGCGCCGTCGTCTGGCGTCCCTAGCGTGCCGGTCGGAGCGCGGCAGCCCAGATGCGTCGCGCCCGAATCCCTCACCAGGAAGGTCCACCCGATGAAACTCTCCCTCACCAAGACGCTCGCCGTCGGCGCGGCGCTCGTGCTCTCGCTCGGTCTCGCCGCCTGCACCGGCTCGGCCGACGCCGCCTCGACGGACGGCGCCTCCGACTCGGCGGTGTCGTTCGCGAAGGACTCCGGCACCCTCGTCTTCGGCGTCGTCCCCGACACGGTGAACACCCAGTCGAACTACCAGCCGATCGCCGACTACATCGCCAAGATCACCGGCAAGAAGGTCGAGTACCGCGAGTCGAGCGACTACACCGCGCTCATCCAGGCCGCGATCGCCGGTCAGATCGACGTCGCCAGCTTCTCCGGCTTCACCTACGTGACGGCCACCAACGGCGGCGCCAAGATCCAGCCGTTCGCCTCGATCATCACCAAGGAGGGCCAGGAGCCCGGCTACTTCTCCGAGGCGATCGTTCCGGCGAACTCGAAGATCACCAAGCTGGAGGACTTCAAGGGAAAGAAGGTCTGCTTCGTCGACCCGAGCTCGACCTCCGGCTACCTCTTCCCGACCTACAACCTGATCAAGGCCGGCATCGACCCGGAGAAGGACATCACACCGGTCTTCGCGGGCAAGCACGACGCATCGGCGCTGAAGGTCTCGCAGGGCGCCGAGTGCGACGCCGGGTTCGCCGAGGACTCCGCCGTCGACGCCCAGTCGGGCCTCAAGGTCGTCGCCAAGACGATGGTCCCCGGCGCGCCGATGGTCTTCTCGACCACGCTGCCGGACGACGTCAAGAAGACGCTGACCGACAAGCTGTCCACGGTCACGATCGCGGACATCCAGAAGGCGGGCATCAAGGACGCCGACTCCGACGGGTTCAAGGCGACGTTCGCCGCCTTCAGCCCGGTCGACGACAAGTACTACGACCAGATCCGCGACATCTGCAAGGTCACCAAGGCCACGCAGTGCGAGGCCAAGTGACGGCCTGACCGGCCGCACTCAGGCCGCCCGTCCCGGATTCCGGGGCGGGCGGTCCGTCGTTCGGCGGACTGCGCAGGGCCGGCCGTGTACCCCGGAACACCCGCCGTCCGTCCCCCGTTCACCCCCGCTTTACCGCGAGTTGCGCCCTCCGTCGCACCCGGCTCCTAGCCTGACTGGACGTTGTCTCTCGAGCGATGAGGAACCATGTCCGACACTTCACGCGCAATCGAGGTCACCGGTGTGACCAAGCGGTTCGCCGAGACCACCGCGCTCGACGACGTGAGCCTGACGGTCGCCCGCGGCGAGATCGTCGTGCTCCTCGGACTCTCCGGTTCCGGCAAGTCGACCCTGCTCCGTCACCTGGACGGACTGGAGCTTCCGACCAGCGGCGACGTGCGCGTCCTCGGCCAGTCGGTGCCGGGCCTCCGCGGGCGGGGGTTGCGCGCGCTGCGCTCCCGCGTCGGATTCATCTTCCAGCAGTTCGAGCTCGTCGGTCCGCTCTCCGTGCTGGAGAACGTCCTGACCGGCGCCCTCGCGACCCTGCGCGGTCCGCGGCTCGGTGTGTTCAGCTACCCGGCTTCTCTTCGCCGCCGCGCGCAGGCCCACCTGGAGCGGGTGGGACTCGCCGACAAGGCCTACCAGCGTGCCGACACGCTCTCCGGCGGTCAGCAGCAGCGCGTCGCGATCGCGCGCGCCCTGATGCAGGAGCCGGAGGTGCTGCTCGCGGACGAGCCCGTCGCCTCCCTGGACCCGGAGTCGAGCGAGCAGGTCATGAACCTCATCCGCGAGATCGCTCTGGATGACGGACTCACCGTGGTGTGCAGCCTCCACCAGGTGGATCTCGCGCTCGGCTGGGGCGACCGCATCGTCGGGCTCCGGCACGGCAGTGTCGTGCTGGATACGCCCACCTCCGGGCTGGACAAGGCGCAGGTCATGGAGATCTACGGTCGCGTCGCGACCACCACGAGCGAGCTGGCCGCCATCGCGACCGAGCTCGTCGATGTTCCCGTGCAGCCCGCCTGATGGTCACCGTCCCCGTCGCGGCGCGCGCCGGCGTCGCGCGTCCCCGCCCGTCCGGCTCGCGGATCGCGGCCGTCGCCGTCCTGCTCGCCCTGCTGGGCTTGGGAATCGGGGCCTTCCCGATCCTCGGGCTGAGCTTCCAGACCTTCGAGCGCAGCCTCCCGCACGCCGAGGCGTTCCTCGAGCGCGCGTTCCCGCTGCGCTTCCCGCCGCCCGAGGTGCTCTGGCCGGCGATCGGCGAGACGCTCGGGATGGTGATCCTCGGCACCCTGCTCGCCGCCCTGCTCTCGTTGCCGGTCGCCTGCATCGCGGCGGCCAACACGACGCCGCATCGCAGCCTGCAGTGGCTCGGCCGCGGCATCACCGTGGCGACCCGGTCCATCCCGGATGTGGTACTCGCCATGATCTTCGCCGTCATGTTCACGCTCGGCACGCTTCCCGGCATCCTGGCCATCGGCATCCATTCGATCGGCATGATCTCGAAGCTGTTCGCCGACGCGATCGAGCAGATCGACGAAGGTCCACGGCTGGCGATCCGTGCCGCGGGCGGCAGCCGGTCGCAGGAGTTCCTGTCCGGCGTGCTGCCGCAGGTGGCCCCGAGCTGGGTGGCGACCGTGCTCCACCGCAACGACATCAATCTGCGCGGGTCGATCATCCTCGGCTACGTCGGTGTCGCGGGGCTCGGCTACGAACTGTGGCGCGCGCTGGCGACCCTGGACTACCGCACCGCGATCGCGCTGGCGTTCGTGATGTTCGCCCTCTGTGTGGTGATGGAGGTCGTCTCGTCCAGCATCCGCCGGGTCATGCTCGGCGGCGGCCCGGCGCGCACGCGGGCGCAGCGCCGGGTGCGCAACACGGCGACCGTCGCGGTGCTGGCCGTGGTGGTGCTCGGTTCGTTCTGGATCGCGCAGATCCACTGGGGCGACTTCCTGACCTTCTGGCGCAACCTCGGCCTCATCCGGCTGTGGCCGCCGACGTTCCAGCCGTACACGGTCGAGCAGATCGCGGTGGCCATGCGCGACACCGTGCTGATCGCGCTCGCGGCGACCGTCGTCAGCCTGGTGTTCTCCCTGGCCATCGGCTCGCTGGCTGCGCGGAACGTCGCGCCCGGCCCGGTCACCCGCAACGGTTTCCGGACGCTGCTCGTCGCCATCCGCGGCGTCCCGGAGCTGGTGCTCGCCATCGTGCTCATCATCATCACCGGGCTCGGGCCGACGGCGGCGGTCGTGGCGCTCGCGTTCGGCGGCGTCGGGCTCCTGGGCAAGCTGTTCGCCGACTCCATCGAGGAGGTCCCGGCCGGTCCGCAGCGCGCGCTCACCGCCGTCGGCGCCCGCCGCCTGCAGGTGTACTCGGCCGCGACCGTTCCGCCGAGCGTCCCGGCGTTCGTCGGGCACAGCTTCTACCTCTTCGACAGCAACATCCGCGCGGCGACCGTGCTCGGCGTGGTCGGCAGCGGCGGGATCGGGTTCTACCTCAACAACGCGGCCCGGGTCTCCGCCTACAACGAGGTCTTCGCGTTCGTGCTCGTGATCATGGCGACGGTCTTCGTCGTCGAAGGACTCGCCGTGTGGATGCGGCGGGCGCTGCGCTGACAGGAACAGGGAGGCATCGGATGGGCAGGCACTACGATCTCGCGGTGGTCGGCGCAGGCATCGTCGGTCTCGGCCATGCCGTGGCCGCCCTGCGTCGCGGGTTGACGGTCGCGGTCGTCGACCGGGCCTCGAGCGTCAACGGCGCCTCGGTCCGCAACTTCGGGCACCTCTGCATCACCGGGCAGGAGGGCGAGGCGCGCGCCTACGCCGAGCTGGCCCGCGAGCTGTGGCTGACCCTCGCGCCCGAGGCGGGCTTCTGGCTGCGCGAATCGGGCACGGTCGTCGTGGCCCGGGCGGACGACGAGCTCGCCGTGCTGGAGGAGTTCCGGGAGCGCCGAGGCGGTCACGGTGTGCGCATCCTGACGCCGGCGGAGGCCCGCGAGCGGGTCCCCGTCGCGGACGGGGTGGCACTCGGCGGCGCCTTCCTTCCGTCGGACCTGCAGGTGGACCCGCGCGAGGCCGCGGTCGCGATCATGCGGTGGCTGGATGCGCACGGTGTCGACTTCTTCTGGCAGACCGCCGTCGTGGGCGTCGAGACCGGGACCGTGCACACCACCCGCGGCCGCGTGGCGGCGGACACGGTCGTCGTCGCGGTGAACCACGACGTCGACCAGCTGTTCCCGGGCATCGCGGAGGCGCACGGCATCCAGCGCTGCGGGCTCGACATGATGCTCGTCGAGGCCGCGCTCGACCAGCCGCTGTCCGCGCCGCTCCTCACCGGCTGGTCGCTGGTCCGGTACGCCGGGTTCGCGCACACTCCGAGCGCGGCGGCCCTCCGTGAGCGGCTCGCTGCCGAGCAGCCGGCGCTCGCCGCGATGGATGTGAACCAGATGTACACGCAGCGGCCCGACGGCACCCTGGTGGTCGGGGACACGCACTACCGCGGCGCCGACGTGACGCCGTTCCAGCCGGAGGAGGCCTTCGCGCTGCTGCTGGAGCAGACGCGCGAGCTGTTCGGAGTGAGCGAGCTGCGGGTCCGTGAGCGCTGGCAGGGCGTCTACGCCTCCGCGCCGGAGGAGTTCCTCGTCGCTGCGCCCGCCCCGGACGTCCGCGTCGTCTCGGTCACCACCGGCATCGGCATGACGACAGGGCTCGGCCTCGCCGACCGGGTCGTCGACGAGCTGTTCTCGGGGGCTCCCGGCTCCCTTCTTCCCGCAGGCGCCGCTCGCGCCCGCTAGTCCCGACCGCAACGAAAGGCACCATCATGACCCCTGACGGACGCATCACCAGCGAATTCGACGACGTGACCGTCGTCTCCGGACCGGCGGCGACGGCCGCCCCCGCGGGCGCGGACGGCGACGTGGACTGGGACGAGTTCGACGTCGTCGAGGACGCCCTGGACCGCGAGGACGACGCCGACGACCGCGACGAGGACGACCTCGCCGATCTGGAACTCGTCGTGCTCGACCTGGCCGGCACGACCGTCGTCGACGACGGACTGGTCGAGCGCGCGTTCGAGCGCGCCGCCGAGGTGGCGGGCATCGGCGAGACGCCTGACGACCGCGCCGCCGCGCTCGCCTTCGTGCGCGACACCATGGGCCAGTCGAAGATCGCCGTGTTCCGCTCGCTGACCGGCGACGAGGACCAGGCGCAGCATGCGAACGCCGTCTTCGAGTCCGCCTACGCGGAGCTCGCGGCCAGCGAGGGGCTGCGCGCTGTCCCCGGTGCCGAGGAGCTGATCCGCCGCCTGCGCAGCTCCGGGGTCAAGGTGGCGCTCACGACGGGCTTCTCGCGGACGACGCAGGATGCGGTCCTCGACGCCCTCGGATGGCGCGACCTGGCGGATGTGACGCTGAGCCCGGCCGAGGCGGGCCGCGGCCGGCCGTTCCCCGACCTGCCGCTGACGGCGCTCCTGCGCACGGGTGCATCCAGCGTGGAGGGGATGGTCGTGGTGGGCGACACCGCCAGCGACATCGCCTCGGGGATCGCCGCCGGCGCGGGTCTGGTCGTCGGCGTCCTCACCGGCGCGCACGACGAGCAGACGCTGCTGGACGCCGGGGCGGATGCGGTGCTGCCGAGCGTCGCCGACCTGCCCGAGCTGCTCGGTTTCGAGGTTCCGGCGGACGACGCCGCGGAGGGGTCCGGCACCCGGTGACGATCAAGGCGGTCACCCCGCGCGTCGTCGAGCCGCCGGCGCGCCTGGGGATGGGGGTGAGCGTGTACCCGTCGGCCACCGCGATGGTGTGGCCGGGGGAGGGGCACGCCCACGAGGCGGTCGCGGTGCCGGGTGTGCGACTGGCGCCCGGCGACGTGCTCGTGGAGGTGGAGCTCGCGACGGTGTGCGGGTCGGACATCCACACGGTGCTCGGCCATCGCCAGGCACCGGCCCCACTCGTGCTCGGGCACGAGCAGGTGGGCCGCGTGGTCGCGCTGGGGCGCGGCGGGGCGAAGACGACGGACGGCCACCGCGTCTCGCTCGGCGAGCGGATCGTGTGGTCCGTCGCCGTCCCGTGCGGCCGCTGCGTGCGCTGCCGCCGCGGACTGCCGCAGAAGTGCCTGAGCCTGCAGAAGTACGGACATGAGCGGATGCGCCGCGGCTGGGAGCTGTCGGGCGGCTTCGCGACCCACACCCACATCCTCGACGGCACGCCGCTGGTGCGCGTGCCCGAGGAGCTGCCCGCGGAGGTGCTCGCACCGGCTTCCTGTGCCACGGCGACGGTCGCAGCGGCGGTGGAGGCGGCATCCGTCATCGTCCCGCTCGAGGGCGCGCTTGTGCTGATCGCCGGTGCCGGGATGCTGGGCCTCACCGCGACCGCCATGGCGGTGGAGGCCGGAGCGCGCGTCGTGATCAGCGACCCCGTGCCCGAGCGGAGGGACGCAGCGCTCGCATTCGGCGCGTCAGGCGTCGCGGATCCGGGAGCAGCAGCGGGATCGCCGACCGGCCTCGCCGCGGTGCTCGCCAAGGTGGGAGGTCGCTCCCCGGCTCCGACGATCGCGCTCGAGCTGTCGGGCAACCCGGCCGCGGTCCGGTCGCTGCTCGGAGCGGTGGACGTCGGCGGCGTGCTCGTCCTCGTCGGTTCCGTATCGCCCGGCCCCGAGCTCGGGATCGTTCCGGAGCAACTGGTCCGGCGCCTCCTCACCATCCGCGGCGTGCACAACTACGCGCCGCGGCACCTGGAGCAGGCGGTCGGCTTCCTCGCCGCCGCGTGGCAGCGGTATCCGTTCGCCGAGCAGGTGGGCGAGACGTTCCCGCTCGCCGACGTGGATGCGGCGCTCGCCGCGACCGGACATCCGCGCATCGGCGTGCGGCCGTAGCCTTATGTGGTGTTCGACCGCTTCTTCGACCTCATCCGGGCCGTGCCGGAGCCGGACGACGCCGAGCTGCTCTACGGCGACGACGAGCCGGGGCGCCTGCGCGAGCGCAACCTGCGCCGCTACCTCGAGCTCCCGCACGCGCCCATCCTGCTGCTCGGGGAGGCGCCGGGATGGCGCGGCATGACGGTCACCGGCGTCCCGTTCACCTCGGTGCGCGAAGTCGAAGCGGGCGTCCTCCCGGGACTGGAACTGCCCTCGGGGCCGCAGGCGCCGTGGGAGGCGTCGAGCCGCGTGTTCTGGGCGACGATGGAGCAGTGGCAGGGTCCGCTTCCGCTGTCGTGGCCGGTCTACCCGCACCATCCGTTCGTCCCGGGGCACCCGCAGACGAATCGGACGCCGCGGTCGTCGGAGGTCCGCCAGGGCGGCCCGGTCGCCCTCGAGCTCATCCGCGCCCTCGGCGTGCAGACCGTCGTCGCGGTCGGGCGGAAGGCCCAGGGGGCGCTCGCCGAGGCGGGCATCGAGGCGCCGGCGGTGCGGCATCCCGCCCAGGGCGGCGCGCGGATGTTCACCGACCAGCTGCTCGCCCTCAACCGCGCGATGCTCGACGCGGGCTGAGGCCGGGCGGGCCAGGGCGCTCAGTCCAGGGCGACCGCGTCCCGGTGCTGCGCCGTCTTGTCGAGGTACACGGCCGCATTCTCCGCGATGCTTCGCAGCTCCTCGTCGGTCAGTTCGCGACGCACTTTCGCGGGGACCCCGGCCACGAGCGAGCGCGGCGGGATGTCGGCGCCCTGCGTGACGACCGCCCCGGCGGCGACGAGCGACCCGGTGCCGATGCGGGCGCCGTTCATGACGGTGGCGCTCATCCCGATCAGGACGTCGTCCTCGATCGTGCAGCCGTGGAGTACGGCGTTGTGGCCGACCGAGACCCGGGCGCCGACGGTCAGCGGGAAGGCGGGGTCGACATGGGCCGAGACGTTGTCCTGCAGGTTGGAGTCCGGTCCGATGACGATCGGAGCGTTGTCCGCCCGCACGACCGCTCCGTACCAGACGCTGGCGCCGGGATGGAGGGTGACGTCGCCCACGACGGTCGCGCCGGGGGCGACCCAGGCGTCGTCGGCGACCTTCGGGGACCGATCCCCGGGGAGGGCGAAGAGCATGGCGGTTCCTTCCTGCTGACGCCCTCACGGTACTTGACGAGCGCTTGGTCCGTGCCGTATATTCCTTCTGGAATAATCGAACCGGAAGCATCCATTTACATGTCCGAACCCCGCACCCTCACGCCCCTCGCGGTCGCCGCGCTCGCGCTGCTCGCCGAGCGTCCGTCGCATCCCTACGAGATGTACCAGACCCTCATGCAGCGGTCGGAGGACCGACTGGTCAAGGTGCGCCCGGGCTCGCTCTATCACACGGTCGACCGGCTCGAAGCGCACGGCTTCGTCCGCGCCACCGGCACCGAGCGCGAGGGCAACCGGCCCGAACGCACCACCTACGAGATCACCGACGACGGGACGCGCGCCCTCGGCGAGCGCATCACCGACATCATCGGCACACCCACCAACGAGTACCCCGAGTTCCCTCTCGGGCTCGGGGAGGCCCACAACCTCCCCGTAGAGACCGTCGTCGCGCTGCTCCGCAAGCGCGTCTCCCTCATCCGCGCCGACACCACGGTGCTGGATGACGCCGTTGCGCACCTGACCGAGCGCGGGGTCCCCGCGAAGTACTGGCTGGATGTGCGCTACCAACGAGCCCTCGCCGCCGCGGACGCGGCACTGCTCGAATCCCTGATCGCAGACCTCGAGACCGGCGTAGTGTCCTGGTCCGAGGAAAAGCACTGAGAGAAGACCTCATGGAACGTCAATACAAGCCGTGGCCCGCCCTCTGGGCCCTCGTCATCGGGTTCTTCATGATCCTGATCGACACGACCATCGTGTCGGTCGCCAACCCGTCGATCATGAAGGGCCTCGACCTCGGCACCGACTACAACGCCGTCATCTGGGTGACGAGCGCCTACCTGCTCGCGTACGCGGTGCCGCTGCTCATCACCGGCCGGCTCGGCGACCGCTTCGGCCCGAAGAACATCTACCTGATCGGCCTCGTCATCTTCACTGCGGCGTCCGCCTGGTGCGGGTTCGCGGGATCGATCGGCTTCCTGATCGCAGCCCGCGTCGTCCAGGGCCTCGGCGCCGCACTGATGACGCCGCAGACCATGGCCGTCATCACCCGCATCTTCCCGCCCGAGCGCCGCGGCGCGGCCATGGGGCTGTGGGGCGCCGTCGCGGGCGTCGCCACCCTGATCGGCCCGCTGCTCGGCGGCATCCTGGTCGACACCCTCGGCTGGGAGTGGATCTTCTTCATCAACGTGCCCGTCGGCATCGTGGCGTTCATCCTCGCCATGCGCCTGGTGCCGAAGCTCCCGACGCACACCCACCGGTTCGACATCCTCGGCGTGATCCTGTCCGCGGTCGGCATGTTCCTGCTGGTGTTCGGCATCCAGGAGGGCGGCACCTACGACTGGGGCGTCATCTGGGGCCCGATCACCGTGTGGGGCCTCATCATCGCCGGCATCGTCGTGCTCGCCGCGTTCGTGGTGTGGCAGGCCGTCAACAAGAAGGAGCCGCTGCTGCCGCTCCCGCTCTTCCGCGACCGCAACTTCTCGCTCTCGAACGCCGCCATCACCACGGTCGGCTTCGCGGTGACCTGTATGGCGCTGCCGCTGGTGTTCTACTTCCAGACGGTCCGTGGCCTCACCCCGACCGAGTCCGCCCTGATGCTCGCGCCGACCGCCGTCTTCTCGGGCGTCCTCGCGCCGTTCGTCGGCAAGCTCATCGACCGGGTGAACCCGCGCAACATCGCCACCCCGGCGCTGGTCCTGTTCGCCTTCTCGCTGTTCCTGTACTCGCGGATGCTGTCGCCGGACGTCAACATCTTCCTGCTGCTCATCCCGAGCGCCCTCCTCGGCATCGCGATGTCGGGAGTGTGGGGTCCGATCTCCACGACCGCGACCCGCAACCTGCCCATGAACCAGGCGGGCGCGGGGTCCGGCGTGTTCAACACGACGCGTCAGATCGGCGCCGTGCTGGGAAGCGCATCCATCGCCGCCCTCATCTCCGGACGTCTGGCCGTCGACCTGCCGAAGGTCCCGGGCGGCTCGGCGAACGCGAGCGAAGCGGCCGCCGGGACCGAGCTCCCGCAGTTCCTCCACGCCGGCTTCACGCAGGCCATGTCGGAGGCCCTGCTGCTGCCCGCTGCTGTCGCCTTCCTCGGCGCGCTGGTCGTCGTCTGGTGGGAGCGCCCGCAGCCGCCCGCCTGGTCGCGCCCGGCCGGTGCGGCGGCAGCGCCCGGTGCGACGGCCGTCGACGCGACCGACGGCGTCTCATCCACGCACGGCGCCCACGCCGCCCCGGTCCCGGTGGATGCGACCGTCCACGGCTCGCACGTCGCCGACGTGCCGCCCGCGACGGATGCGGCCCCCGGCGAGGAGCCGCCGCACGGCGTCCACGCCGCTCCGGTCACCGACTGACACCGAAAAGGGAGGAGTTCCCAGCCATCGCGGCTGCGAACTCCTCCCTTTTCCGTTCTCCGACGAGCTCAGGCGGCGATGTCCTCCGTTTCCGACACCACCCGCACCGCGTTCGCCCACGGGTCGTCGAACGCCAGCGTCCTGCCGTCGTCGCGGGTCTGGACGCCGTAGTGCCGCATCCGCTCCTCCAGCGCGCCCACAGCGTCGGCGGAGGGGAGGCGCAGCTCGACCTCGCCGAGGCCGAGGGCCAGTCGGCGTCGTCCGGCGCCCCGGCTGTTCCACGTGTTCATCGCCATGTGGTGGTGGTAGCCGCCGGCGCTGACGAACAGCGCCGATCCGCCCAGCGCCGCCGTCGCCTCGAATCCGAGCCGGTCGACGTAGAACTCGCGGGCGGTCGCGACGTCTCCGACCGAGAGGTGCACGTGCCCGACGGCGGCGTCGCCGAAGACGGCAGCGTCGTCCGAGCCCGACTCCGCGAGCGCCGCTCCCCGCTCCGTGAGGTGCTCCTCCAGGAAGCCGTTGGGGTCGAGGAACAGGGTGCCCATCTCGACCTGACCGTGGGTCCAACTCCACAGCGACCGGTCGCGGTCCCAGTAGAGCTCGACCCCGTTGCCCTCCGGGTCGGTGAAGTAGAACGCCTTGCTGACCAGGTGGTCGGCGCTGCCGGTGAAGGTCCCTGGAGCGCGTCGGGCGACCGAGTAGACGGCCGCGGCCAGCGCCTCCTCGCTGTCGAAGAGGATCGCGGTGTGAAAAAGACCTGCTTCTCCCGGCCCCGCGTGGGCGAGCTCCGGCGCGTGCTCCAGCACGACGGACGGGGTGGATCCGCGGCCCAGGATCACGCGGTGACCCTCCGACGCGAGCACGCGCAGCGTGACGGCGTCGCGGTAGTACGCGGTCATCCGGTCGAGGTCGGCGACGCGGAGGGTGACGGCGCCCATGGCGGAGTCGGCGGGGAGCAGTTCGGGCATACCTCCTTTAACAGGCTCGGAGGTCACCGTATTTCACGGACGCTCACGTCTCGATCGCGCCGCCGGTCTCGGCGAGGTACCGGCGCAGGGTGAGCCCCGGATCCTCCGACTGCAGCCGGCGGTACCGGGCGAAGTCGAGCTGGTCGCGCAGGGACGCGCCGCCGCGCATCCGCTCGGCCTGCGCTCCCTCGACCGACTGGATGCGCGCCGCCTCGGCGAACAGCGCCTCGCGGTCGCCCGCGGCCAGCACCAGCACCCCGTCGTCGTCGGCCACGATCCAGTGCTCGGGCGTGACCGCGACGCCGTCGAGGAACGCCGAGCGCATGGCCGTCCCGGCGGGCGGAACACGCCGCGGACCGAACGGATGCGCGCCCCGGCTGAACACCGGCAGCCCGATCTCGCGCAGCTGTGCGGTGTCGCGGTGGCGTCCCCAGATGACCGCACCGGACATCCCGGCGCTCGCGGCCTCCAGCAGCATCAGGTCGCCGACGCACGCCTCGTCGTCGCGCCCGCCGTTGTCGACGACCAGCACCGCGCCCGGGGGAGCGTCGTCGATCGTCTCGAGCAGCACATCCACACTGCCGAGATGTGTGACGGGGGCGGCGGGCCCGGCGAACGGGCGCCCCGGCAGCAGAGCGATCAGGTCGACGGGAGCGGTTCCCACGGCGAGGCCGAGACGCACGGCGGCGTCGGCGATCGCGGCGGTGGCGGGGGTGGATGCGGCGTCCATGACGCGACGCTATACCCGCGGATATGCGTGGCAGCGCATGCGCGCTACTCGCCGGTCAGGCGCTCCAAGAGCTCGCGGTAGCGGGCAGCCGTCCGCTCGACGATATCGGCCGGGAGGGCGGGCGGGGTGCCCGTCTTATCCCAGTTCGCCGCCAGCCAGTCACGCACGATCTGCTTGTCAAAGCTCGCCATCCGCTCCTCCGGCGTGCGGCCGGCGGCGTAGGCGGCCGCATCCCAGTACCGGCTCGAGTCGCTGGTCAGCACCTCGTCCGCGAGGGTGATGTCGCCCGACTCCCGATCGGCCCCGAACTCGAACTTCGTGTCGGCGATGATGACGCCGCGCGCTTCCGCGATCGCCGCTCCGCGCTCGTAGACGTGCAGCGACAGCCGGCGCAGCTCCTCCGCGACATCCCGGCCTACCAGCTCGACCGTGCGCTCGAAGCTGATGTTCTCGTCGTGCTGGCCCATGGGAGCCTTCCACGCCGGCGTGTAGATCGGCTCCGGCAGCCGGTCGCCGTTCTGCAGCCCTGCGGGCAACGGGATGCCGCACACGCTCTGCGACGCGCGGTACTCCGCCCATCCACTGCCCGTGAGGTAGCCGCGCACGACGCACTCGATCGGGTACATGTCGAGCGGCTTCGCGAGCATCGACCGCCCGGCCACCTCGCCCGGAATCCGCTCCACCACACGCTCGCCGACCAGCGCGTGGTCGGGGATGAGGTGGTTCGGCACATCGTCCAGCTGGTCGAACCACCACAGGCTCAGGGTCGTGAGCAGTCCGCCCTTGCCCGGGATGCCCGGCTCGAGCACATGGTCGAAGGCGCTGACGCGGTCGCTGGCGACCACCAGCACGCTGTCGGTGTCGTCGAGCCCGTCCGCCCCGGTCGGGACGAACAGGTCCCGCACCTTGCCCGAGTAGACGTGGACCCATCCCGGAAGTTCGCTCACCCGTCCATCGTAGAGCGGGTGAGCGAACGGCCCGGGTCGGGCGGTCAGGTGAGCAGCTTTGCCTTGGCGGAGGCGAACTCCTCGTCGGTGAGCACGCCCTGCGTGTGCAGTGTGGCCAGCTGCTGGAGTTTCGCCATCATGTCGTCCCCGCCGCCGGCGACCGCGGGCTGAGCCGGCGCCGCCTGCTGCTGCAGCGCAGCCTGCTGAGCCGCTGCCTGCTGCGCCATCTGCTGCATCTCGAGCTGCTGTTGCTGCTGCTCGTACTGCTGCTGCTCGTACTGGTTCTGCGCTTTCTCCTGCTGGTGCCGCTGCACGCTGCCGGAGACCGCGGTCGCGGTCCCCGCGACGACTGCTGTGCGCGCCGCCATCCCGATCAGTCCCGGGCGTCCCATTCGCCTCAACGGCATGGTGTCCTCCTCAACTCTCCGTGGTCTCGAGCTCTTCGTACGCGTCGGACGCCACCGCATTCACGACGGGTGCGGGGATGCGCTCGCTGTGGAGCACGACACCTCCCGACTCGAAGAAACGGCTCGCCAGGTTCTTGGCCCAGAGGTGTTCGATCACGAGGATCGCTCCGGTGGATCCGGGCTCGAGGAGTTCGGCGATCTGCGAGACGTCCTCGTCGCCGGCGATGCCGCTGGCCTCGAGAGTGATGTCGGTCATCCCGATCTCGTCGCCGATCTCCTGCAGCTCGATGATGTCGACGCTGCCGTCGTCGTGGCGCTCGACGAAGACCAGGTCGAGGAGTCGGACCGTCCCGCTCTCGACCAGTTCGAGGATCGCCTCGACGACTCCTGGCGAGGGCCGATCCGTGTCGAACTGCGCGACCATGAACTCCGCCGGACCGTATTCGAATTCGGCCATTTCAGCCCCTTTCCCGCGGTTCAGCCCGCTTCACGCGCACCATACTGCGCGGTCGAACGGCCCGGCAATGCATCATTTCCGGCGGAGTGCGGTCCTGGGAGTGTGCCCGGTCACATTCCTAGAATGGGGATGTCGACCGGAGCGGACCGCCGCTCTCGAGGACGGACCGAGGGAGCGCCGCATGGGCGAGAAGAACTGGGCTGGCAACTACGAGTACCGCGCGGAGCGCATCGAGCGGCCGGCTTCTGTCGAGGAGATGCGGGAGCTCGTGGTCGGCGCCGCGTCCGTGCGGGCGCTGGGCAGCCGGCATTCGTTCAACGACCTCGCCGACACCCCGGGGCTGCTGGTCAGCACCGCGGGGCTGCCCGGGCCGGTCCGCATCGACGAGGCGGCGCGGACGGTCACCGTCGGCGGCGGCGTCCGCTACGGCGACCTGGCCCGCGAGCTCCAGGAGGCCGGATGGGCGCTCCACAACCTCGCATCCCTCCCGCACATCTCCGTCGCGGGGGCGATCGCCACCGCGACGCACGGCTCGGGCGACCGCAACGGCAACCTGGCCACCGCGGTCGCGGGCCTGCGCATCCTGAACGGCTCGGGTGAGCTCGTCGACCTGCGGCGCGGCGATGACGGCTTCGAGGGGGCGGTGGTCGGTCTCGGCGCTCTCGGCGTGGTGACCGAGGTGACCCTCGACATCCAGCCCACGTTCGACGCCCGGCAGCGCCTCTTCGGCGGAGTGCCGTGGGATGCCGTGCTCGGCCGCTTCGACGAGGTCACCTCCGCCGCGTACAGCGTGAGCCTCTTCACCACCTGGGACGAGGATGCGGTCGCCCTCGCCTGGCTCAAGGAGCTCGACGGCGAGCACACCCTCATCGAGGACGACTTCTTCGGAGCGTCGGCGCTCACCGAGGCCCGCCACATGATTCCGACGATGGATGTGCGGAACACCACCGAGCAGCTCGGCGTGGTCGGCCCGTGGAGCGAGCGCCTCGCGCACTTCCGGTTCGAGTTCACACCATCGAACGGCGAAGAGATCCAGTCCGAGTACCTCGTGCCGCGCGCTCGCGCGGTCGAGGCGATCGAAGCGGTCCGCGCGCTCGCGCCGGTGATCGCCCCGCTGCTGCAGATCTCGGAGATCCGCACCATCGCGGCCGACGACCTGTGGCTGTCGACGGCGTTCGGGACGGACGCCGTGGGCCTGCACTTCACCTGGTTCCGCGACCAGGCCGGGGTGGAGGCGGTGCTCCCGCAGCTCGAGGCGGCGCTGCTCCCGCTGGGCGCGCGTCCGCACTGGGGGAAGCTCTACGTCGACCGCGACGGTGTCGTGCCGTCCCTCTACCCGCGCCTCGCCGACTTCGCGGAACTGGCCGGGCGCTTCGACCCCGAGGGCCGCTTCCGCAACCCGTTCCTCACGCGCCTCCTCGGCTGAGGCGGCTGCGCGCGGCCGCGCGCCGCGCGGGCCGCCGCGCGCCGGCTGTCAGCGGTCGGCGACGCGGGCGGCGATGTCGGTGCGGTACTGCCCTCCGGCGAGGTGGATGTGGTCGAGCGCCGCGTAGGCGCGGTCGCGCGCCTCGGCGAAGCCGGTGCCGCGGGCGACGACCGACAGCACGCGGCCGCCCGTCGCGAGCAGCTCTCCGGTCGCCTCGTCGCGAGCGGTCGCCGCGTGGGCGATCGTCACCTCGGGGACACCGGCCGCCTCGGCCAGCCCGGTGAGGGGGCGACCGGTCTGCGGCGACTCGGGGTAGCCCTCGCTCGCCAGCACCACGGTGACCGCGGTGTCCAGGGCGAACTCCGGGCGGGGCAGCCCGGAGAGCCCGCCGGTCGCGGCGGCGAAGAGCAGCGTGGACAGCGGGGTGACGAGCCGGGGGAGGACGACCTGGGTCTCCGGGTCGCCGAAGCGGGCGTTGAACTCGATCACCCGGATGCCGCGGTCGGTCAGGATCAGGCCGCAGTACAGCAGCCCGATGAACGGGGTCTGCTCCCGGGCCATCGTCCGCACGGTGGGCAGCGCGATCGTCTCGATGACCTCGTCAACGAAGCCGTCCGGCAGCCACGGCAGAGGGGAGTAGGCGCCCATCCCGCCGGTGTTCGGACCCGCGTCGCCGTCGAGGAGGCGCTTGTAGTCCTGCGCTGGGGAGAGCGGCAGCACGTCGTGCCCGTCGCTGACCAGGAACAGCGACACCTCCTGCCCGTCGAGGAACTCCTCGACCAGCACGCCGCCGTGCAGCAGCCACTGCGTCGCGTGTTCGACCGCGGCGTCGCGGTCCTCCGTCACGAGCACGCCCTTGCCCGCGGCCAGGCCGTCCGCCTTGACGACGTACGGAGCGCCGAACTCGTCGATCGCTGTCAGCGCTTCGGCGAGGGTCTCGGCGCGCACGGCGCGGCCGGTGGGGACGCCGGCGGCATCCATGATCCGCTTCGCGAAGGCCTTCGACCCTTCCAACTGGGCCGCAGCCTTGCCCGGCCCGAACACCGCGATGCCGCGCGTGCGCAGCGGGTCGGCGACGCCCGCGACCAGCGGGGCCTCCGGACCGATCACGACCAGCTCGATCGCGTTCTCGACGGCGTACTCGGTGACCGCCTCGCCGTCGAGCGGATCGAGCCCGAGCTCGACCGGCACGTCCTGCGCGATGCCGGCGTTGCCGGGTGCGGCGACGATCTCGTGCCGCTCCTCCTCGGCCAGGAGCGCGGTGATGATGGCGTGCTCACGGGCACCGGAACCGAGGACGAGAATCTTCACGCCCCCAATGCTAGAGGGAGCGGATGCGGCCGACAGGCTCCGCCCGCAACCTGTGGACAACCCGCCGCAACCGGGTGGGAGGATGGATCGCATGGCGAAGGCGAAGATCCCGGACGAGGTGGGCGGACCGGCCGTGCGAACGGCCGTCGCCGGGGACGCCGACCGCAACACCACGGCCACCGCCGTGCGCTACCTGCTCCAGCTGCTCGCGGAGCGCGCGCCCGGCAACACCGTCGAGGTCCGCGTGCCGCCCTTCGGTGCCGTGCAGTGCATCCCCGGACCCCGCCACACCCGCGGGACTCCGCCCAACGTCATCGAGACCGACGCGGCGACCTGGCTGGCCCTCGCCTCCGGCTCCCTGACCTGGGACGACGGCCTGGCGTCCGGTTCGGTGCGCGCCTCCGGCCAGCGCGCCTCCCTCGAGGGCCTCATCCCGCTTCGCTACTGACGCCCGGCAGGGTCAGGGATGCACGCCGAACAGCACCGCGACCACCGCTGCCCCGGCCATCACGGTCGCGAAGGCGGCGACGCCGACTCGGGCGAGGACCGCGCGCAGCGCAGGAACAGTGGATGGCCGAGGAGAGGTGCTCACACCATCTCAGACGTGATGATCAAGGCTCCATGACGCGCGACGGCCGCCCAGCTTCGGTCTGGGAGAATGAAGCCATGAGCGACACCCCCGAGCAGCCGCGCCCGAGCGACGAGACGCCCGACGCGCGGCCCGAGGACGCCGTGCAGCCCGAGGAGACGGTCACCCCGGCCGAGGTCAGCGTGCGACGCTCGCCGCGGTACTTCCGCTTCATGATCACCGGCGCCGTCCTGTTCGGGATCATCGCGCTCATCCTCACCTTCTCGTTCCCCGAGAATCCGACCTACGACCGGGGCTCCGTCTTCGGCTTCCTGCTCGCGGTGTGCGCCACGATCGGTGTCGCCGTCGGCGCGGTCGTGGCGCTCCTCCTCGATCGGGCGACCGCCCGTCGAGCGCGCAGCGTGCAGGCGGATAGAATCGACGTGCGCATCCCCGAGTCCGGCTCGTCGCCCGCGCGGCGCGACGGCTCGCAGCCGGAGCCCGGCACGCAGAACGACAGCACGAGCGACACCCAGAGCTGAACATCCCGACTTCCTGAAAGGGGTCCGCTGTGGCCGGAGGCGACGGTCTTCTCACTCACGATCTGCTGCCCGGAGAGAAGGGGCCACAGGATGCCTGCGGCGTCTTCGGCGTCTGGGCTCCCGGTGAGGAGGTCGCCAAGCTCAGCTACTTCGGGCTCTACGCGCTGCAGCACCGCGGCCAGGAGTCGGCGGGCATCGCGACGAGCGACGGCGACAAGATCCTCATCTACAAAGACATGGGGCTCGTCTCACAGGTGTTCAACGAGAACGCCCTGAACTCGCTGCCGGGCCACATCGCCGTCGGCCACACCCGCTACTCGACGACCGGCGCATCCAGCTGGCAAAACGCGCAGCCGACGCTCGGCTCCACCGCCAGCGGCACGGTCGCCCTCGGCCACAACGGCAACCTGACCAACACCGCCGAGCTCATGCAGCTCGTCCACGAGCGCTACCCGCAGCACGACGGCGAGCTCTCCCGCGGCAACACGACCGACACGGCCGTCGTCACGGCGCTGCTCACCGGCGACCTCGACCACACTCTCGAGTCGACGGCGCTGGAGGTGCTCCCGCGCCTGCGCGGCGCCTTCTGCCTGGTCTTCATGGACGAGCACACGCTCTACGCCGCGCGCGACCCGCAGGGCGTCCGCCCACTGGTGCTCGGCCGTCTGGAGCGCGGCTGGGTCGTCGCCTCCGAGACCGCAGCGCTCGACATCGTCGGCGCCAGCTTCGTTCGCGAGGTCGAGCCCGGCGAGCTGATCGCCATCGACGAGAACGGCCTCCGCAGCCAGCGCTTCGCCACCGAGAAGCGCGCGGGCTGTGTCTTCGAGTACGTCTACCTCGCGCGTCCCGACACCACCATCGCCGGGCGCGGCGTCTACGAGGCGCGCGTCGAAATGGGCCGCCAGCTCGCCCGCGAGCACGCCGTGGACGCCGACCTCGTCATCCCGACGCCCGAATCCGGCACGCCCGCGGCGATCGGCTACGCGCAGGCGTCCGGCATCCCGTTCGGTCAGGGTCTGGTCAAGAACTCCTACGTCGGCCGCACGTTCATCCAGCCGTCGCAGACCATCCGCCAGCGCGGTATCAAGCTCAAGCTGAACCCGCTGAAGGAGGTCATCAAGGGCAAGCGCCTGATCGTGGTCGACGACTCGATCGTCCGCGGCAACACGCAGCGCGCTCTGGTCTCCATGCTGCGCGAGGCGGGCGCCGCCGAGGTGCACGTCCGCATCTCCAGCCCGCCCATCACCTGGCCGTGCTTCTACGGCATCGACTTCGCCTCCCGCGCTGAGCTGATCGCGACCGGTCTGGGGGTGGAGGAGGTGCGCCAGTCCATCGGCGCCGACAGCCTCGGCTACCTCTCCGAGGACGGCATGATCGACGCCACCGAGCAGCCGCGCGAGCGTCTCTGCACGGCCTGCTTCACCGGCGTCTACCCCATCGAGCTGCCGGATGCGCACCACCTGGGCAAGAACCTGCTGGAGCGCCCGTCCGTGTCGCCCACCGACGACGGCTCCGACGCCACGTCCGACGGCTGCGAGCCCGGCCCCGACTCCGAACTCGAGCCCCTCCTCTCCTTCGGCGACCCCGCCCGGCAGGAGTAGCCCGCTGGCAGCTGCCCTCCCCGGCCGCCGATACGATGGTGGGGTGACAGACTCCAGCGCCTCCTACGCCGCAGCAGGCGTCGACACCGCGGCCGGCGACCGGGCCGTCGAGCTGATGAAGGCGGCGGTCGGCCGCACGCACGGACCGGAGGTCCTCGGCGGCGTCGGCGGCTTCGCCGGCCTGTTCGACGTCTCCTTCCTCAAGGACTTCGCTCGCCCGCTGCTGGCCACCTCGACCGACGGCGTCGGCACGAAGGTCGCCCTCGCGCAGGCGCTCGACAAGCACGACACGATCGGGCAGGACCTGGTCGGCATGGTCGTCGACGACATCGTCGTGGTCGGCGCACGACCGCTGTTCATGACCGACTACATCGCCTGCGGCAAGGTGGTCCCCGAGCGGATCGCCGCGATCGTCGCCGGCATCGCCCAGGCCTGCGCCCAGACCGGCACGGCCCTGGTCGGCGGCGAGACCGCCGAGCACCCCGGCCTGCTCGGCCCGGACGACTACGACGTCGCAGGCGCCGCGGTCGGCGCCGTCGAGGCCGACGCCGTGCTCGGGGCCGACCGTGTGCGCGACGGGGATGTCGTCCTCGCGATGGCCTCGTCCGGACTGCACTCCAACGGCTACTCGCTGGTGCGTCACATCCTGGCGGCCCGGGGTATCGGCTTCACCGACCAGTCCGCGGAGTTCGGTGGCGTCGTCGGCGAGGCGCTCCTCGAGCCGACGCGGCTCTACACGGCACCGCTGCTGCGGGTGCTGCAGGATCCGTCGCTCGCCGGCGCGCTCCACTCGCTCAGCCACGTGACCGGCGGGGGAATCGCGGCGAACCTCGCACGCGTGCTCCCGGTCGGCTCGTGGGTCGAGGTGGACCGTTCGACGTGGTCGCCGACGCCGGTGTTCCGCATCCTGAGCGACCTCGCGGGCAGCTCGCTCGAGTCGAGCGAGGGCACCTGGAACCTCGGAATCGGGATGTTCGCGGTCGTGGCTCCGGAGGCGGCGGATGCGGTCGCCGCGGCGATCACCGCCGACGGCATCCCCACCTGGCGCGCGGGCACGGTCTCCACCGCGCCACGCGACCTGGCCGGGTTCGAGCAGGGCGCCAAGGGCGTCGACGGCGGCGCGGTGCGCCTCGTCGGCTCCTACGCAGGCTGACGCCACGTCACCCTTTTTGGTCGGAGCGGCGAGGGCCGGCCGCCCGCTAGAGTGGCGCGTGTGAGCCGACCGCACGCCAGCCTTCGCCTGGTGTTCGGGGTCACATTCGCGGCCTTCGCGGCCGTCCTCGTCGTGGCTCCCGCGGTCGCGGCGTCCGCCTCGCCCTCCGCTGCTCCCAGCACTCCGGTCCCGACGCCGTCCTCGACGTCGAGCCGTCCCCCGAGCCCCGCCTCGACCCCCGCGTCCGCCGCGCTGGTCCCGCTCGTGGACTGCATTCAGGATGCGCCCCTCGGCGCCGTCTCGTCGCGCACGGTCGTCCTCGGCTACCGCTCGACGGACTCCGCCCCTCTCACGATGCCTGCGGGCGCCGGAGCGAACGACCTCACGGCGGGCGCCGCCGGTCGCGGGCAGCCCACGGAATTCCAACCGGGCGAGCACCACGGCGTCTGGCTGCTGACCGTGGACGCGGCGGCCGAGCCGGATCTGGCGTGGCGCCTCGGCACCACCCAGGTCCCCTTCGATTCGGCTCCCGCGTGCACGGCGGCGACCACGGTGACCGTCAGCGCCCCCGCGCCCGTCGCAGCGGGTGGCGTCGTCTCGCTGTCGGCCACGGTGGCCAGGATGCTGCTCGCCGCCCCCGGCACCGGCACGGTCGCCTTCGCTCTCGACGGGGGCACCCCGGTCGGGGCATCCCTCTCGCCGACGGGCGTCGCGCTTGCCGACCTGCCGGTGCCGACCGCCGGACCCCACACCGTGACTGCGACCTACCGTCCCGCCGACGGGTCCGCGCTCCTGTCCTCGGTCGGGACGGTCGCCTTCGACGCCGCCGCGGCCAGTTCACCGCTCAGCGTCTCAGCGGACTCGGTCGTCGCCGGGAGCACGGATGTCTCCGTCGCGATCACCCGGCCGACCGCCGTCGGGGCTGCGACCGTCGACGTCATGACCGCCGACGGCACCGCGCACGCCGGCCCGGACTACACGGCGCTCACGACCACGGTCACGCTGGCCGACGGGCAGGCCTCCGCCACGGTGCGCATCCCGCTCGCCTCTCGACCGCCCGGCTCGCCCGCGGCGACCTTCTTCGTGCTGCTGCAGCGCGCGTCCACCGCGGTCACGGCCGCCTCCGCGACCGTCGCGCTGCCGGCCGTTCCGCCGGCGCCCGCCGCGGCTGCAGCGGGCGGCGACACCCACGCGGGCGCCGGCGGCGCGGTGTCCTCCGCGCTCCCGCCGGACGACCCCACGGCCGTCAGCCCGGCGGCCGCCACCGCACGGGCCGGACAAGACCTCGCGATGATGCTCGGCGGGGTCCTGCTGACCGGTGGCGGCATCCTGGGCGCCGTCGGACTGGTCCGCGCCGCGGGGGTACGCGAAGCGCGGGCATGACGAACCGCGGACGAGGCGTGACGAACGTCCGGGACAAGCCGTGACGCTCAGGCGTCAGGCCTCAGCGAGGGATGCTCGACGGCGACCCGCAGCGCTACGCGCGCTTCGGAGTGCCCGTCTCCTCGTCTTCGTCCTCGTACTCGTAGGCGTCTTCCGACTCGGTCTCTTCGTCCGACTCGTACTCGGCCCACTTGGCGTACTGCTCGTCTTCGCCGTGGGAATGACCAGTGAGCTCACGCTCCAGGGCGTCGTAGTTCACATTGGGACTGAACGACTTCAACTGCCGCGCAATCTTGGTGTGTTTTGCCTTTTGACGGCCGCGCCCCATGCGTGACCCCCTTTTGGTCCCAGCCCGGGCGAGAGAGGCTCCCCGGGGATCGAATAGAAACAGTGAAAACTAGCATGGAGTTTAGCATGCGGACATCACGGACCCCCGAGTTCCCGCACAGCGAGAAGTGATGGGATGAGCGCGTGAGCACGACCAGGACCGACACCCAGGTGGTGGTGATCGGCGCAGGCCAGGCCGGTCTCGCCGTCGCCTACTATCTTCGTCGGTTCGAGCTGACTCCGGGGGTCGATTTCATCGTCTACGACCGCGGTCCGCGCACCGGCGGCGCGTGGCAGCACCGGTGGGATGCGCTCAAGCTCGGGAGCGCTCATCACGTCAACGACCTCCCGGGGATGGCCGAGCTCGGGCTGAGCTTCGAGACGGCCGACCGCTCCCTCCCGGCGAGGGACATCGTCGCCGGATACTACCGTCGCTACGAGGAGCACTTCGGCCTCCAGGTGCAGCGGCCGGTGGCCGTGCACAGCGTGCGCGATCGCGGTGCCGATCTCATCGTCGAGCACAGCGCGGGCGAGACGGCGACGCGCATGGTCGTCAACGCGTCGGGGACCTGGGGGTCGCCGTTCGTGCCCTATTACCCCGGGATGAACAGCTTCGCCGGGCGGCACATCCACACCTCGACCTACGTCTCGGCGGACGAGTTCGCCGGTCAGTCTGTGGTCGTTGCGGGCGGCGGCACGAGCGCGATCGGCTTTCTGCTGGAGCTGGAGGGCGTGGCCGAGTCGCTGACGTGGGCGACCCGGCGTCCGGTCGACTTCCGCGACGAGTCCGAGCTCACTATCGAGGGCGGTGTGGCCGCTGTGGCGATGCAGGATGCGGCGGCCCGCGCCGGCCAGGCGCTGCCCTCCATCGTCAGCGGGACGGGCGTGCCGCGCACCCGCCGGATCGCCGCGGGCATCGAGCGCGGCGTGCTGATCGAGCGGCCCATGTTCACGAGCATCGAGGAGCACGGGGTGCGGTGGGCGGACGGCTCGTTCACTCGCGCCGACGCGATCATCTGGGCGACGGGCTTCCGCCCGGAGCTCCGTCACCTCGCACCGCTGCGGCTGCGCGAGAAGAGCGGCGGACTGACCGTCGGCTCGGGCGCATCGTGGCAGGACCCGCGCATATTCCTCGCCGGGTATGGCCCGCAGGCGTCGACCATCGGGGCGAACCGCGCCGGACGCATCATCGCCCGCCAGATCATGGCGCAGCTGTAGCCTCCCGCCCTCCGGGTCAGACCTCCACGTCGCGGGGCCGTCCGGCGAAGCGGAGGCCCGAGACCTGGATGCGGCCGGCACCCGGCTCGGGGTCGACGTCGAAGCGTCCCGCGGGTGCGTCCGGACTCAGGCCCAGCCGCGCGCTCAGGACCGCGACAGCGGCGGCGGCGGACCACGCCTGCGGCCGGCACGCCGCAGGGTACGGGATGGGCGTGCTCGTCACCCGCGCGCTGTCGCCGGAGTGCAGCTCGGGCATCCGGTAGTCGAAGCCGTCAGCGGCGGCGAGCAGGCCGTCCGCGAGCAGTCCGGCCTCGGCTCGGAACCCTTCCCGCGCGAGCCCGCCGATCGCGATCGCCGTGTCGTGCGCCCACACACTGCCGCCGTGGTAGCTCAGCGGCCAGTAGCCGGTGGAGTCGGTCGACATCGTCCGCAGACCGAAGCCTGAGCAGAGTTCCGGGGAGACCAGACGCCGGGCGATGAGTTCCGCCTGACCGTCGCCGACGATGCCTGTCCCGAGCAGGTGCCCGATGTTGCTGGTCACGGTGTCGACCTTTCGCTTTGCCGCGTCGAGCGCGACGGCGGGGTAGGCGCCCGCGGGGTCGTCGATCCAGAACGCCTCGGCGAACCGCTGCTTCAGGTCGGCCGCCCACGTGCGCCAGTCCTCGGCGCCCGGTCGACCGAACGCGTCCAACAGCTGAGCGCCCCCGATCGCCGCCTCGTAGGCGTAGCCCTGGACCTCGCACAGCGCGATCGGACCCTCCGCGAGTGTTCCATCCCGCCATTGGATGGAGTCGCCCGAGTCTTTCCACCCCTGGTTCGCGAGACCGTGGCCCGTCGTGTCGATGTACTCCAGGAAGCCGTCGCCGTCGCTGTCGCCGTAGTCGCGCATCCACCCCAGGGCGGCTTCGAGGTGAGGAAGCAGCGGCGCGATCTCGTCGTCGGGCATCCCCCACTTCCACGCGTCGTGCAGCAGGCAGATCCACAGCGCGGTGGCGTCGACGGTGCCGTAGTAGAGCGGGGGGAGCAGCATGCCCTCGCCGGGGATCGCCAGCGGAGCGGGCCGCAGCTCGTGCATGATCTTGCCCGGCTGCTCGGCCGTCTCGGCGACCGTTCGCGTGCCCTGGTAGTGGGCGAGGACCCGCAGCGTCGAGGCGGCGAGCTCGTGACCGAGCGGGAGCAGCATTCGGGCGGCCCACAGGGAGTCGCGGCCGAACAGCGTGAAGAACCAGGGCGCGCCCGCAGCGAGGAACACATCGTCCGGATCGTCGACCGTCGACATCCGCAGCGACTGCAGGTCGGCGATCGCGCGCTGCAGCCAGGCGGCGAGCCGCGAGTCGCCGGTGGCCGCGCGGAACGCCGCCCATTCGTCCGACGGCGCGGCACCGGCGACGACGGCCGACGGGTCCGCGACCTCGATGTGCCATCCGACCGCGACGTCTCCGTGTGCGGGCACCTCCACGTCCCACCTCACGGTGACGCGCGTGTCGGCGACGAGGATCTCGGCGCCCTCCGCGCGGACGCGGGCCGAGACCGGCCCGCTGTGCATGACGGCCCCGCTCCCGTCGGCCGTGACCGTCACGGGATGCTCGCTTCCCGCGAACCCGGCCTTGAGGTTCTGCATGGCCGTGAAGTCGGCCCCGAGCTCCATCCTCAGTGTGGTCCGGATGCTCTCACTCAGCGCGTTGCGCAGCACGATGCGCTCCTCCAGCGATGCGGAACGGACCGTCCGCGTCTGCTCGATGCGCACGCGCGGGTCGGCTGTCGCGTCGTCGAGGCCGCGGGCGAGTGCGGTGAAGACCGCGGTCGACGCCTCCGGACCGGCGGTCGCGATGTGCTCCGTCGGGCCGTCGCCGACGGTGAGCAGCACGCGGTCGAGCACGCGGACGTCCGAATGGTAGAAGCCGTGGATCCCGTACCCGTCGATCCGCCCGTCGCCGGCCGACCAGGCCTGGGAGGGAGCGGTCAGCACCACGACGCTGTCGTGGAGGAGCGGCTGGAGGGGTTGGGTCATCGCGGTGGTCGTGCCTTCGTTCGGTGTGCGGTGTTCATGGGTGGTGCTTCGGCTGAGCGTCATCGCGGAGGCTCCGGGGGAAGTGCGACCGTCATTCCTTCACCGCTCCCTCGCTGGTGTTCATGATCCGTCGCTGGAACACGAAGAACAGCACGGCGACGGGGATCGTCATGATCGCTGCGGCCGCCAGCTTGAGGGGGTACTGACTCCCCTGGCTCAACTGACCGCTGGCGAGCCCGGCGACACCCTTGGTCAGGGTGGTGAGCGACGGACTCTGGGTGGACACGATGAAGTGGGCGAGTTCGTTCCACGACCCCTGGAAGGAGAGGATGACGATCGTGATCAGCGCGGGTCGCGCCATGGGCAGCACGATCGACCAGAACACGCGGAACGTGCCGGCGCCGTCGATGCGCGCCTGCTCCTCGACGCTCGCGGGGACCGACTCGAAGAAGTTCTTCATGATGAAGACGCCCGCGGCGTCGGTCAGCAGCGGCAGGATCATGCCGGTGTACGAGTCGTAGATGCCCAACTGGTTGATCACCAGGAACTTGGGGATGAGCAGCACGACCATGGGCACCGACATCACCGCGACGAGGGCGGCGAACACGAGCGAGCGACCCCGGAAGTGGAGTCGGGCCAGCGCGTAACCGGCGAGCGAGTCGAAGAAGACCCGCCCCAGCGTGACGAAGACAGTGACCAGCACCGAGTTGCCGAACCACACGGGGAAGTCGGAGTTGAGGAACAGCTTCGTGTACGCCGCGGTCGTGAACGTCTGCGGGATGAGGGCCACCGGATTGCTGGCCGCCTCGGCGTCGGTCTTGAACGACGTGGCCAGCTGGATCAGGAACGGCATGATGTAGACGACCGCGATGGCGATCAGGATCGCGTACGTGATCGAGGTGGCGACGATCGTGCCGCGCGAGCGGTGACGGCGGCGCGGCCCGGCCGTCTGGGCGGGCCGCGCCGCGGCCGCCTGCGACTGATCCGCCTGAACGATGGTGGAGCTCATCGGAGCGCTCCCTTCCGGTCGGAGTCGTCGCTGCCCGCGGACGGTGCGCTGCTGGGCGCTCCGCCCGCGGCCGTGCCTGCGGCGAGGGCCGGCTGGTACAGCCGCATCCGCCGTTTGGAGACCGCCCGCTCCCGCAGCACCCAGCGCTGGAAGAGGGTGAAGACGACGATGATGACGAACAGAATGAAGGCGATCGCGGCTCCCTGGCCCCACTCCTGGTTCACGAATGACGTCTGGTAGGAGAGGTACGCGGGCGTCAGCGTGGTCTTGCCCGGCGCTCCGCGGGTGCCCGTGTAGATCTGGTCGAAGACCTGCCAGCAGCCGATGAGTCCGAGGGTCAGCACGGTGAAGAGCGTCGGCCGCAGCTGGGGGAGGGTGACGCGCCAGAAGCGCTGCCAGCCGTTGGCGCCGTCCATCATCGCCGCTTCGGTCACGTCGCCGCCGAGATTCTGCAACGCCGCGAGGAACAGCAGCATGAACGTACCGCTCGTCGTGAACACGGCCATGATGATGAAGGCCGACATCGCGACGGAGGGACCGCCGAGCCAGTCCCACCAGGAGACGCCCAGGGTGGTGTTCTGGGTCAGCGCCGGCGGCCCCTGCGTCACGCCGAACGCGGACAGCAGACCGTGGATGATGCCGGTCGGGTCGTTGAACCAGTTCGGTCCGTGGATGCCGACCCAGGAGAGCACCTTGTTGACCGCGCCGCTCGTGCTGAAGAGGAACAGCCAGAGCACGGTGATGGCCACCGAGCTCGTCACCGAGGGAAAGTAGAAGGCGGTGCGGAAGAAGCCGCGCCCGCGGAGGATCGCGCGGTTGACCAGCACGGCGAGGCCGAGGGCGACCGCCGTCTGGATGGGCACGACCAGCACCACGTACCAGGCGTTGTTCTTCAGCGACATGCCGAAGTCCTGCTCGGCCAGCCCGCCGCCCGCAAGGAGTTTCGAGTAGTTGTCGAAGCCGACGAAGTTCACGCTCGACGCGAAGGGGCTGCCACGACCGCCCCAGTCGGAGAAGCTCACCCACAGCGCCATGAGCACCGGGATGACCAGGAAGACGCCGAGCAGCAGGATGACCGGGGCGGTGAACAACCACCCCGAGGCGGTCTCGCCGCGCCGGATTCCGGTGCGACGAGACCGACTCGTGGTTGCAGACATGGCGTGTGCCTCTCTGAGTGCTGCTCGGGCCTACTTGACCAGAGCCTCGAGGTTCTTCTGCGTGGCGTCGAGGATCGACTTCGGGTCGCCGGTGGCGAGCGACTCGAGCTTGCTGTTGAGGTCGGTCACGACGTCGGCCGAGCCCTTGGCGGTCGGTACACCCTTCGCGTAGTCGGCGGCAGCCAGGAACGGCACGAGGTCGGGGTTGTCCGACTTCCATTCGGCGGCGGCGGACTTGATCGACGGCATCGGGCCGAAGGCCTTCGAGAACGCGAGCTGGTCGCTCTTGCTGGTCAGCTTCTCCACCAGCTTGAGCGCAGCGGCCTGGTTGGGGCTGTCTGCCGCGATGCCCCAGCAGTTCGTGAACTGGAGAGTGCCCTGACCGGCGGGCCCCTTGGGCAGCTCGGCGATCTTGTACTTGATGTTCGGGAAGTCGGACTTCAGCGCACCGGTGATCCAGTTGCCCTCGATCGTCATGGCCGCGAGACCCTTGCCGAACGCTTCGCCGCCCCAGCCCGCGCCGAGGTCTTTGGCGTACTTGAGCTCGCCGCCGTTGAGCATCTGCTTGACGAAGTCGAGCGCCTTCACGTTGGCGTCGCTGTTCGCGGTCGCCTTGGTGCTGTCGTCGTTCATCAGGTTGCCGCCGGCCTGGACCATGAAGGAGCCGATGCGTGCGTACTCCCCGGAGATGCCGAGGCCGACCTGGCTGCCCGTGGTGAGCTTCTTGGAGACCGCTTCGAGCTGATCCCAGGTGGTCGGGATGTCGGCGTCCGTCAGACCGGCCTTGCTCCAGGCGTCGGTGTTGATGATCAGCTGGAGGGTCGAGAAGTCCTTCGGCGCGCAGTAGAACTTGCCGTCGTAGGTGAACGACTTCACCAGGCTGGGGTACAAGTCGCTCTTGTTGCTCAGCTGGTCGCCGTACGCGAGCAGCGAGCCGTTGGAGGCGTAACCGGCAAGGGCGTCGGTCGAGAGGTAGAACACGTCGGCCGGCTTCTTCGCGGCGAAGCCCTGCGACAGCTGCTGGTTGAGGTCGCTGGCCGCGACCACGCTGGCCTTCGTGCCCGAGCTCTTCGCCCAGTCGGCGACGGCCGACTTGACCGCCGTCGTCTCGGCGTCGCCGGACGAGCCGATCATGACCGACAGGGCCTTGTCGGACGACGTGAGCTTGCCGGTGTCGGTGCCGCTGCTGCCGCCGCCGAAGCCGGAGCCGCATGCTGTGAGGGTGAGTGCTGCCGCCGCGGCGACGGCGCCGCCCGCGAGCCAGCGGTGTGTGATCTTGCGCATTCGTGTGTCTCCTTGAGATGAGTGTGCCCGGTGGATGCGGCGCACGCGTGCAGGGTCGGGCAGGTGGTGGACAACCCGTGTGGTGGTGCCGGCTGTGAGCAACCCGGGGGCAGGGGACAGGGGAGGATCTGTGCTCCGCAGCGATGCGCGCATCCGACCTCCCTGGTCCGTGCCTGGTGCCTCACTCCCGCTATTTGATCGATCAAATCGTCAACTGCTACGGTGACTTTGAACGATCAAATCCGGGATGAGTGCCACAGTAACCTCGTGGTTCCGAAGGTGTCAAGCGCACCAGTAGGGTCATATCCAGCCGGTGGAGGAAGGGGTCGCGATGGGAGCGCAGCCGACCGTCAGCGATGTCGCCGGGATCGCCGGCGTCTCGCGTCAGACCGTCTCCAACGTGCTGAACGCCCCGGAGCTCGTGCGCCCGGAGACGCGCGAACGGGTCCAGCAGGCCATCCATTCGCTCGGCTACCGGCCCCACGCCTCCGCCCGCCGCCTGCGCACCCAGAAGAGCTCGACGATCGGCATCCGGCTCGATCCGATCACGCAGGACGGCATCTCGGGCAGCATCCTGGATCGCTTCCTGCACGCCCTCACCGAGCGCGCCGACCGCCAGGGCCTGCGCGTCCTGCTCTTCACGGCCGACGGCCCGGAGGACGAGATCGAGCAGTTCCGGCGCCTGTCGGATGGGGCGGACGTGGACGCGTTCGTCCTCACCTCCACCTTCCACGGCGACCCGCGCACCGAGTGGCTGATCGATCACGGCCGCTCGTTCGTCACCTTCGGCCGGCCGTGGGGCATCGACGACATGACCGATCCCGAGCACCTCTGGGTCGACGTCGACGGACGCTCCGGCCTGCGTGATGCGACCGAATACCTTCTCTCCCGGGGCGGCCCGCGCGTCGCCTTCCTCGGCTGGCCCGCCGGGTCGGGCACCGGCGACGACCGCCGTGAGGGCTGGCTCGAGGCGATGACGGCCAGCGGTGGTCTGACCGGCGACGAGCTCCGGATGCTGGAGGCGGCGGAGGAGGACGGGGTGCCGAACGGCGCCGACGCCATCCGCCGGATCGAGGCGCAGTCGGGCCCCGTGGACGGTGTGGTGTGCACCTCGGATTCGCTCGCTCTGGGTGTGCTGACCGCGACCGGCGGCCGCGTCCCGGTGGTGGGATACGACGACACCCCCGTCGCCGCCTCCCTGGGCTTCTCCAGCGTCGCCCAGCAGCTCGACGAGGTCGCCGCGGGCGTGCTCGACCTGCTGACCGGCGTCCACGGGGGGCGCGTGCGGCCGGACGGCGAGGTCTCCGACCCGCGCCACCGGCTGGTCACCCCGCGGCTGGTCGTGCGCGACGGTCCGCCGCTCATCGGCCCGCGCTGAGCGGCGCCGAAATCCGCGCGTAACGAGGACCGGGGACAATAAGGCCATGTCTCCACAAGAGTCCCTTCTGGATGCGTCACGAGCGCGTCGCCTGCCCATCACCGTCTCCATCACCCGCCGCGTCGACGGCGACCGCCTCCCCGAGGTGACCCGCTGGGTCCAGTCGGGGGTGAACCTGGCGAACGGCTTCGAGGGCTTCCTCGGCTCGGGATGGGTGAGGGCGCACGCCGACTCGGACGAGTGGCACATGCTCTACCGCTTCGCCGACGCGGACACGCTGGAGGCATGGGAGGCGTCCGATGAGCGCGCCGACTGGCTGTACGAGGGCCGCGAGCTCGTGGAGGTCTCCCGTGTCGAGCGGCGGACCGGCATCGAGGGGTGGTTCGACCAGCCTCAGCCCGGAGCGCCGGCAGCGCCGCCGCGCTGGAAGCAGGCCGTGACGATCTGGCTCGGGTTCTTCCCGCTCTCGCTGGCGTTCACGTATCTGGTGATCTCGTTCGTCCCCGGCTGGCACCAGCTGTGGCCGGTCGCGACCGTGCTCATCACCACGCTGTGCCTGACGCCGACGATGACGTACGTCCTGCTGCCGTTCGTCACGCGGTTGCTGCAGCCCTGGCTCCGCCGGTAGCCGCGCGATCGGGGTTCTCCCTGAGCGGCCCCTGAGATTCCCGTTCTGTCCCGGAGAACCGCTTGCATCGCCTTCACTCGCGATATATCGTGAACGCGTCAACAATCGCGATATAACGCGAGTCACCGACGGTCCCGGGAATCGGGCCGGACGAGCAAGGAGCAGGAAGCATGACGCAGGAGAAATGGCTGATCCAGCCGGGAGAGAGCCGCACGATCGACCTCGAGGTGGTCCGCGCGCTCAAGGTCGGTTTCATCGGTGGTCAGATCGACATCGTCGGGCACGACGAGCCGGGTGCGCGCATCGAAGTGCACTCCGTCACCGGCCGCGACCTCAAGATCGTGATCGACGGCGACCGCCTCGAGATCGACCACCCGCAGCTGCGCTGGGACAACTTCATCGAGGTGTTCAAGTCGATGCGCTCTAGCGCCCGCGCCGACGTGAGCGTTCTGGTCCCGCGCGACGTCGAGCTCAAGTTCGGCGTCATCTCCGCCGCCGCCCTCATCTCGGGTCTCCACACCGATGCGCGGCTGAGCACCGTCAACGGCGACATCGTGGCCGACGGCCTGACCGGCGACATCGAGCTCAACTCGGTCAGCGGCGAGCTCTCCGTCCGCGACCACACCGGCCGCATCGTCGCCCACACCGTCTCGGGCGACGTGACCGCCAGCGGCGCCATCCGCCGGTTCTCCGCCGACGGCGTCTCGGCCGACGTGATGATCGACGTCGCCGGGACCCCCGACGACATCGCGGTCAACACCGTCTCCGGCGACACGACCATCCGCATCCCCGAAGCGGTCGGTGCGCGGTACCGGGTGAACACGGTGTCCGGTCGCGTGCAGCTCGACAACATGACCGTCGTCGGAGGGATGGGCAAGGGCTACACCGGCACCTCCGGCACGCTCGACGGCCGCTGGGTCGAGATCTCCGTGAACTCGGTCTCCGGCGACGCCGCCGTCCTCCGCAGCGTCGCCGCACCGCAGGGCCAGGAGGCCTCGGCGTGAGCCCCGTGTTCTCGCACGGCAGCCTCCGTCTCTACCTGCTGAGCCTTCTGGACGAGTCGCCGCGGCACGGCTACGAGCTCATCCAGGCGCTGACCGAGCGCTTCGGCGGCACCTACAGCCCCAGCGCCGGCACGATCTACCCCCGGCTGGCGAAGCTGGAGGAGGAGGGCCTGGTCACCAAGAGCGCCGACGGTCGCAAGACGGTCTACGCGATCACGGACGCCGGCCGCGCCGAGCTGGCCGCTCGCCGGCCGGAACTCGACGCGATCGAGGACGAGGTCACGGACTCGGTCCGCCGGCTCGCCGACGAGGTCCGGGCCGGGGTGGACGACGCGATGCGCACGCTGCGCGCCGAGCTCGCCTCGGCCGCCCGGGAGGCGAAGCGCGGGGCCACCCGCGTGGACCCGCGTCAGCAGGCGCGCGACGCCGGACGGGATGCGCGGGCGACCGCGAACGCGGCGGCCCGCGAGGCGGAGGCGGTGCTCAACGAGTTCCGCCAGCAGCTCCGGACGGACCTCCGCCATCAGGCTGCTCGCGGCATCCTCTCGGCGGACGTCGTGCCGCTGCTCACCGACGAACTGGCGCGCGTGCGCCGGGTCGTAGTCGAGGCGATCAGCCGGCGCTGATCGCCGCGTCCGGCTTTTGGAAAGAGCCAGCGAATGCTCATCTCGCTCCCAGTGAGGCCCCTGCTGGTCGCCCCGCCGCGGCAATCCGCGGCGGAGGCGCCCCCGGCGGGTCGATCCCCAGTGTTTGCAGAGGCTCCGGCGAACGACCTGCCGACGCGCCGACTTGACAGTGCATTGCCAGCGAGTATGCTCGCACCTCGTGACAAATGAGGGGAGATCCCCGAAGCGCTGGTTGATCGGCGACCCGCTTCCGAGCGAAAAGCTCGAAGGACAACTGCTCCCGAAGCACCTCGCTCTACCCATTTTCGCGTCGGATGCGCTCTCCAGCGTCGCCTACGCCCCGCAGGAGCTCCTGATGATCCTGCTGCTGGGCGGGCTCGCCTTCCTGAGCTTCGCTCCGTGGGTGGCCGTCGCGGTCGTCGTGCTCCTCGTCACCGTCGTGCTGAGCTACCGTCAGCTCGTCAAGGCGTACCCCTCGGGCGGTGGCGACTACGAGGTCGCCCACAAGAACCTGGGCGAGAAGGCCGGCCTCATCGTGGCCTCCGCCCTCCTGGTCGACTACGTCCTGACCGTGGCCGTCTCCGTCGCCTCCGGCGTCGACAACATCATCTCCGCACTGCCGTTCCTCGCCGCGTGGCGGGTCGAGCTGGCGGTGCTATTCGTCATCCTCCTCGCCGCGGTCAACCTGCGCGGCGTGCGCGAGTCGTCGAAGGCGTTCGCGCTGCCGACCTACATCTTCATCGGCAGCATCCTGCTCATGATCGTGACGGCGCTGATCCGCACTACGTTCGGGGATGCGCCCGTCGCGGAGTCCGCCGGCTACCAGGTCCACGGCGCGTCCCTCACTCAGGCGGCGGTCGTGCTGCTGCTCCTGCGCGCCTTCTCCAGTGGATGTTCGGCCCTGACCGGTGTGGAGGCGGTCGCCAACGGCGTCCCCGCGTTCCGCACCCCGAAGATCCGCAACGCCCGCGTGACCCTCGGCCTCATGGGCGGCATCGCGATCACCCTGTTCGCGGGTCTGACCGCCACCGCGCTGATCAGCGGCGTGCACTACGCCGAGAACCCCTGCGACCTGCAGGGATGGGCTCAGTGCGCCACCGATCCGCAGCGAAGCCTCATCGCCCAGATCGCGTCGGCGACCTTCGGCAACAACACATTCTTCTTCTTCCTGACCCAGGCGGCGACCGCGGTCGTGCTGCTCCTCGCGGCGAACACCGCGTTCAACGGCTTCCCGCTGCTCGGCTCGGTGCTCGCCCGCGACTCGTACGCACCGAAGGCGCTGAACACGCGCGGCGACCGCCTCGTGTACTCCAACGGCATGATCGTGCTGGCGCTCGCCGCCACCGTGCTGCTGCTGGTGTATCAGGCGAACCTGACCCAGCTCATCCAGCTGTACATCATCGGCGTCTTCGTCTCGTTCACCCTCGGCCAGTCGGGGATGGTCAAGCACTGGATCTCGCTGCTGCGCTCCGGCGGGCAGACGGGCCGGGAACGCACGGGCATCATCCGCTCGCTCTGCATCAACGCCTTCGGCGCCTGTCTCACCGCGATCGTCCTCATCGTCGTGACTATCACGAAGTTCACCCACGGGGCGTACCTCGTCTTCATCTTCATGCCCATCCTGTGGTTCCTCATGCTCGGCGTGAACCGGTACTACCGCGACGTCGAGAAGGAGGTCGAGGTCGACCCGGTCACGACGTTCGGCAGCGTCGGCGACCACGCCATCGTGCTCATCGGGAAGATGCAGAAGCCGGCGCTGAAGGCCCTCGACTACGCCATCGCCGCGCGTCACGACTCCATCGAGGCCGTCCACGTCTCGATCGACGAGGAGGCGACGCAGAAGCTGCAGCGCCAGTGGATCGAGCAGAACATCCATGTGCCGCTCACCATCATCGAGTCGCCGTACCGCGAGTTCGGCATCCCGCTGATCAAGTACCTCAAGCACCGCCGCGAGGAGCACGGCTCCGAGGTCGTGACCGTCTACCTGCCGCAGTACATCGTCGGCCACTGGTGGGAGGGCATCCTGCACAACCACCGTGCCCGCCGGATCAGCAGGCAGCTGATGCTGTGCCACGGCGTGACCGTCGCGCTGGTGCCGTGGCTGCTGGACTCGTCGTCGCTCATCTACGGCCGGCGCTCGCGCCCGCTGCCCGGCCAGGACCGCCGCGGCGAGCCGGTGCGCCCGGTCGCTCGGCGCCCGCTGGTCCCCGCCTCGCGGACGCACCCGCGCATCCACATCCACGAGATGCCGATCACCATCGGGGAGCCGAAGGAGAGCGCGGAGTCGGTCGCCGCGACGATTCCGGAGCCGCAGGCGCAGGTCCCCGACGGGTCGCAGTCGCCGGCGCCGGTCGAGTCGCAGCAGGGCGGGGAGCCGGTGGGCTCCGGTGCCGCGCAGAAGAAGGTTCCCGCGCGGGCGAAGCGCTAGAGCGCCGCGGCCGAACTTACGGCCGGGCGGAGGCCGGGAAAGCGATCAGCGGGCCGTGACCCGGCAGCACGACCTCGGCGTCGCACAGCACGAGTCGGCGCGCGCTCCGTGCGGCCGCGTCGGCGTCATGGTGGAAGAACGCGGGGAGTTGCTGCAGTTCGCCGCGCTCGCGCAGCAGCGGATGGCCGCTGACGATCGCGTCCCCGCTGAGCAGGGCCCGCGACTCCGGCTCGAGGAAGCAGACGCTTCCCGACGTGTGGCCCGGCGCCGGGACGATCGTCAACACATGACCGGTGCTGAGTCGGACCTCCTCGCCCTCCAGCGCGACTGCATCCGGGACGCCGACGTCGCCGAGGCCTCCCGCGCGCACCGCCGCGACGGTCCACCGCACGGTTCCGCGTTTCAGCACCGACGGCAGCAGGTCGCCGACAGTCACCTGCTCGGTGGCCTCGCGGCGCACGTTCGGCAGCTCCTCGGGAGCGGCCGCGACCACCACGCCGCGCTCCGAGGCGAACCGGGCGCTCGCTCCCAGATGGTCGGAATGGCCGTGGGTGATCAGGATGCGCGTGAGCTGCGCAGGGTCGGCACCGGCGAGGCGGATGGATTCCTCCACGAGCGGGCGGTCGGCCGGATAGCCGCAGTCGATCAGCTCGACGGAATCCCGGCCGTGGAAGACGGTCCAGTTCGAGAGCGGCCCCTCGACGAAGAGGATGCCCGGGGCGACACGGGTGGTGGAGCGGATACGGCGCACGACGTCACTGTAGCCGGACGCTTGACCTTGACGTAACGTCAACTCCTAGCGTGGATGCTGCTACCGCACGAGAGGAGGAGAACATGGACTGGTCCATCCAGGACATCGCGCGGATCGCCGGTACCACCAGCCGCACGCTGCGCCACTACGACGCCGTCGGGCTGCTGAAGCCCAGCCGCGTCGGCGGCAACGGCTACCGGTACTACGACCGCGACTCCCTCGTGCGGCTGCAGCGCATCCTGCTTCTCCGGGAGCTCGGTCTCGGCCTCGACGCCGTCGGCCGGGTCCTCGACGACCGCACGGATGCGGTGCCCGCCCTGCGCGACCACCTCGAGTGGCTGCGTGCGGAGCGGGAGCGGCTGGCGCGGCAGATCGCGTCGGTCGAGTCGACGATCCACGCAGTGGAGGAAGGAGAGGAGATCGTGGCCGAGCAGATGTTCGACGGGTTCGATCACACCCAGTACAAGGACGAGGTCGAGGAGCGCTGGGGGAAGGACGCCTACGCGACGTCCGACCGCTGGTGGCGCAGCAAAACCCCGGAGGAGCGTGCCGAGTGGCAGCAGCGGCAGGCGCAGCTCGCCGCCGACTGGCAGGCGGCCGCCGCGAGCGGTGTCTCGCCGGACTCGGAGCAGGCGCAGGCGCTCGCGCGGCGTCACGCCGCGTGGCTGGCCGACATCCCCGGGACGCCCGGCTACGGCACGGGCGCGCCGCTCGCCGCGTACCTGACCGGTCTGGGCGAGATGTACGTCGCCGACGACCGCTTCGCGGCGAACTACGGCGGCGTCGAGGGTGCGACCTTCGTGCGCGACGCCCTCCGCGTCTACGCCATCCATCTCGCTTAGCCGGCAACCCGGCCGGACAAGGGGTCAGGGGTGGCGGGGGCGGCGCGTGATGCGGTCGTCCAGCCAGTGGGCGGCGATCTGCCGGGACGGACGGGACGGGAGCTGCTCCGCGGGGACCCGCGGGGCGCGGTCGGGCTGCGGGCCCTGGACGAAGGGGGAGTCCGCGCGGAAGCCGCGGTCGTGGGCGGCGCGGTCGGATTCGAGCAGGATGCCGTCGCGCACGTCGAAACGGACGACATCCTGCTCCTCCCCGAGGCCGGCCGACTGCTCGGCCGTTCCCTCGAGCTCGCCCTCCAGCTGTGCCGCAGCCGTTGCAGCGTCCTGCGGCAGCCGGATCGCGAAGAAGGGGAGGGTGAGACTGCACAGCGGGCCGACCAGCAGCGCGAACGCGAGCGTCCCGATGCCGACGTTCCCGCCGAGCACCCACCCGATGATCAGCACGGTCACCTCGATGCCGGTGCGCACCATCCAGATCGGCCGGCCGGTGCGGGCGTGCAGGCCCGTCATGAGCCCGTCACGCGGACCGGGTCCCAGGCGGGGGCCGATGTAGAGGCCGGTCGCGACGGCGAGCAGGGCGAGGCCGCCGGCGAAGAACAGCACCTGCGCCCACAGCTCCGTCTGCTGCGGGAGCAGGTCGAGACCGAGCTGGGCGCTGGGACCGACCAGCAGTACGTTGAGGATGGTGCCCAGCCCGGGACGCTGCCGGAGCGGGATCCAGAACGCCAGCACGACCAGCCCGATCAGGTTGGTGACGAAGCCGAACGGGATGCCGGTCTTGAGCGAGACCCCCTGTGCCAGCACATCCCACGGCGACAGCCCGATGCCGGCGCGGACCATGAGCGCGATCGCGATCCCGTAGAGGAAGAGTCCGATCAGCAGCTGCACGAGGCGGCGGGTGAGAAGTAGTCGAGCGGCCATGTTCCAATCCAATCGCAACGATTGGACTCGCAACAAGATGCCAATTCCACTAAAGTGGCCTGCATGTCGGATGCGCAACTCACCGCTCGGTCCCTGGAGCACCTGCTCGGAAGCTGGCGCACCGCCGGCGCGAGCTACCAGGCGCTCGCCGACCGCATCCGCCTGCTGGTGCTCGACGGCCGCATCCCGATCGGCACCCGGCTGCCCGCCGAGCGCGACCTGGCCGGGCGGCTCGAGCTGAGCCGCACGACCGTCGCCGCCGCCTACCGCCAGCTGCGCGAGGCCGGCTTCATCGACAGTGTGCGCGGTTCGGGCAGCGTCACCCGCCTCCCGGGACGCACTCTTCCGCTGCCCGCGGTCGGCGGCGAGGGGATGCTCGACTTCACCAAGGCGTCCCTCCCTGCGGCTTCATCCCTCCCCGCCGCGGCACGCGCCGCGGCCGAGGACCTGCCGCGCTTCCTCCCCGACCCCGGCTACGACCCCGTCGGCCTGCCGCACCTGCGCGCCGAGATCGCCGAGCGCTACACGCGCCGAGGGCTGCCCACGTCCGCCGACCAGATCCTCGTGACGGTGGGCGCCCAGCAGGCGATCGCGCTGATCGCCCGCACCTTCCTCGGGCGCGGCGACCGCGTCGTGATCGAGGTGCCGACCTATCCGCACGCGATCGAGGCGATCCGGCTGGCGGGTGCCCGGCTCGTCCCGATCACGGTGACCGCGCCGGAGGAGGGTCCGCATCGCCTGGGCGACCAGAACGACGGCTGGGATGCGGACGCGATCGAGCAGACGTTTCGCCGGGCGAACCCCGCGCTCGCGTACCTGATCCCCGATTTCCACAACCCGACCGGCGCCTCCATGTCGCCGGAGACGCGGGAGCGGGTGCTCGCCGCAGCGGCCGGGCACGGTGCCATCGTCGTCGCCGACGAGACGACGGCCGAACTCGACATCGACCGCGTCGGCGAATACCTGCCGATGCCGCGCTACGCCGACGCCGCCTCGGCCGGGGCTCCGCTGATCATGATCGGGTCGGCCAGCAAGACGCTGTGGGGCGGCCTGCGCATCGGATGGATCCGCGCAGAGCGCTCGCACATCCAGCGCCTGATCGCCGCGAAGCCGGCGACCGACCTCGGCACGCCGGTGCTGGAGCAGCTGGTCGTGGCGCGGATGATCCCGCAGCTCGACGAGATCATGGAGGAGCGGCGCGAGCAGTTGCGCCGGGGCCGCGACACGGTGCGCACGCTGGTGAGCGAGACGTTCCCCGAATGGACAGTGCCCGTCCAGCACGGCGGGCTCACGGCCTGGGTGGGGATCGGCGCGCCGGTCAGCTCGGCGCTCGCGCTCGCCGCACGCAGCCACGGCCTGCTGATCGCGGCCGGTCCGCGCTTCGGGATCGACGGCGCCTTCGAGCGCTTCCTGCGCATCCCGATCACCTATACGCCGGAGGAGTACGCGCGGGCCTTCGACGCCCTGTCGCGCGCCTGGGCGGTCGCCGCCACCGAGCCCGTCCCGTACTTCGACGCGGGGGCTCTGCCGAGCGTCGTCTGACCGCATGGATGGGGCGGAGCCGTACTCCCGGGGGAGTGCGGTCATGTCGTACCCAGGCATGAAGCTACCGCCCACCCCGTAATGGGATACTTCCCCTGCGCCAGTGTCGGCGCGGTCCCGCAACCCGCATCCCTGAGGGGAACCCCGTGCATTTCCTCGCCGTCCTGAGCATGAAGAACCGCGCCCTGATCGCGCTCGTCACGATCGTCGCCGCAGTCTTCGGTGGCCTCGCGCTCGCCAACCTCAAGCAGGAGCTCACCCCGTCGATCTCCTTCCCCCAGCTCGTGGTGCTCTCGTCCTATCCCGGGGCATCGCCGGAGGTCGTCAACAACGACGTCAGCACGCCGGTGGAGGCCGCGATCCAGGGCGTCCCTGGGCTCGACAGCACCAGCGCGGTGAGCAGCACCAACCAGTCGATCATCACCGTCAAGTTCACGTACGGGACCGACCTGGCGACCGCCGAGCAGAAGATCGACCAGGCGATCAACCGCATCAAGTCGGGCCTCCCCTCCGGGGTGGAGCCGCAGGTGCTCTCCGGCAGCATCGACGACCTGCCCGTCATCCAGCTCGCCGTCAGCGGCGGCACGGACCAGCGCGCCCTCGGCGATGACATCACGAAGCTGATGCTGCCCGACATCGAGAACCTGAAGGGCGTCAACGACGCGCAGCTGGTCGGCGAGGTCGGCCAGCGCATCACGATCACTCCGGACACCGCGAAGCTCGCGGCGGCGGGAGTCTCGTCGTCCGCGATCAAGGATGCGCTGCAGCAGAACGGCGTACTGATCCCGGGCGGATCGATCACCGAGGACGGCAAGACGCTGTCCATCCAGTCCGGATCGCAGCTGTCGTCGGTGGAGGACATCGCCGGGCTGCCGCTGGTGCGGTCGGCGACGGCCGGAGGTGGCGCAGGTGCCGGCGCAGGCGGAGCCGGCGCAGGCGGAGCCGCGGGTGCCGGCGCAGGAGCCAGCGCAGGAGGAGCCGCGGGTGCGGGTGCCGGCGCTGCAGCAGGCAGCGCCGCCGCCGCAGCAGCCGCGACCACGCCCCCACCGACCATCGGCGAGGTCGCCACGGTCGCCCAGACGGACGACCCCACCACCTCGCTCTCGCGCGTGAACGGCAAGCCCGCGCTCACGGTCGCGGTCACCAAGCTCCCCTCCGCGAACACCGTCGAGGTCTCGCACGAGGTCTCCAACCTCATCCCGGAGCTCACCAAGAAGCTCGGCTCGGGCACCACCATCACGGTCGTCTTCGACCAGGCGCCCTTCATCACCCAGTCGATCAACGCGCTCGCCGAGGAGGGGCTGCTGGGGCTCGCGATGGCGGTCATCGTCATCCTGGTGTTCCTGCTGTCGGTCCGCTCCACGCTCGTGACGGTCGTGTCCATCCCGACCAGCGTGCTGATCACGTTCATCGTCATGTGGGCGACCGGCTACACGCTCAACATCATCACGCTCGGCGCGCTCACGATCGCGATCGGGCGCGTGGTGGACGACTCCATCGTCGTCATCGAGAACATCAAGCGGCAGCTGGTGCCGGGCGCCGACCGCGCCGTGACGATCGTCCGCGCCGTCCGCGAGGTCGGCGGCGCCATCACCGCTTCGACGATCACGACCGTGGCGGTCTTCCTGCCGCTCGCGTTCGTCGGCGATGTGACCGGCGAGCTGTTCCGGCCGTTCGCGCTGACGGTGACCATCGCGCTGCTGTCGTCGCTGCTCGTCGCGCTGACCATCGTGCCGGTTCTGGCCTACTGGTTCCTGCGGGCGCCGAAGGTGCACAAGCACGAAGGCGGTGTCGAGGGCGACTCCGCACACCTCTCGGTCGAGGAGGCGACCGCCTCCGGGATCGACGAGCTCGAGCATCCCTCGCGGCTGCAGGCGGGCTACCTGCCGATCATCCGCTGGACGCTGAAGCACTCGGTCATCACCGTCGTCTCGGCGCTCGTCGTGCTGGTGCTCACCGTCTTCGCGCTGCCGTTCGTCAAGACGAACTTCCTCGGCTCGAGCGGACAGAACTCGCTCACGGTCACGCAGACGCTCGACCCGGGCACCAGCCTGCAGGCGAAGGACGACGCGGCCAAGGTCGTAGAGCAGAAGCTGCTCGACACCAAGGGCGTGAAGACGGTCCAGGTCTCGATCGGCTCCAGCGGTTCCTCGCTGCGCGACGCGTTCACCGGTGGCGGTGGCGGGACGACGTTCTCGATCACCACCGACCCGAACGCCGACCAGGCGAAGCTGCAGAGCACCATCCAGGACGAGCTCGCCGGCATCACGGACCAGGGCCAGATCACCCTGTCCGCGTCCAGCGGGTTCGGCGGGTCCACCGACATCCAGGTGAACATCTCCGCGAGCAGCGACGCCGACCTGCAGAAGGCGACGGACGCCGTGGTCGAGCAGTTGCAGAAGAAGTCGTCGCTCAAGCAGGTCACCGACAACCTGAGCGCCTCCCTGCCGTACGTCGCCGTGGATGTGGACCGCTCCAAGGCCGCGGCCGCCGGGCTGAGCGAGGTCGCCGTCGGCACGATCGTCTCCGAGGCGATGCAGCCGACGCAGGCCGGCTCGGTCGCGATCGACAACAGCACGCTGAAGATCTACCTGCAGAGCGACAACCCGCCCACGACCGTGGCGGGACTGTCGCAGCTGTCCATCCCGACCGTCACGGGCGTGGTCCCGCTGGATTCGCTTGCCTCGGTGAAAGAGGTCAAGGGACCGGCGACCGTCACGACCGAGCGCGGTCTGCGGACCGCGAGCGTGACGGCCACGCCTGCGACCGACAACCTGACGACGGCCAACGCGGATGTGTCGGCGGCGCTCAAGGCGGCGGAGCTTCCGTCCGGTGCGACGGCCAAGATCGGCGGAGTCACCTCCAGCCAGTCGGACGCGTTCAGCCAGCTTCTGCTCGCGCTGCTGGCGGCCATCCTGATCGTCTACATCGTGATGGTGGCGACGTTCCGCTCGCTGCTCCAGCCGGTGCTGCTGCTGATGTCGGTGCCGTTCGCGGCGACCGGCGCCATCCTGCTGCAGATTGTGTCGGGGATCCCGCTCGGTGTCGCGTCGCTGATCGGCCTGCTGATGCTCGTCGGAATCGTCGTCACAAACGCCATCGTGCTCATCGACCTCGTCAACCAGTACCGGCGGCGCGGGCTCACTGTGGCACAGGCCGTCGAGCACGGCGCCTCCCGCCGTCTGCGGCCGATCCTGATGACCGCACTGGCGACGATCGCCGCTCTGACGCCGATGGCGATCGGGCTGACCGGCCATGGTGGTTTCATCTCGCAGCCCCTCGCGATCGTCGTCATCGGCGGTCTCATCTCCTCGACCGTGCTTACGCTGGTCGTGCTCCCGACCCTCTACAACCTGGTGGAGGGCGCGCGAGAGCGCTGGCGGGCGACGCGTGCGGCGCGGGCGGATGCTGCGGGCGGCGGCGACGGGCACAGCGACGGCGGACCGGGCGCGGGTGGCCCCGGCGGCGACGGACCGCGCGGCCCCTGGGTACCGTCCGGCCCCGAGACGGGCGCGACGGTTCCCGCGGGGCGGCCGGCGCCCGAGCCTCCGGTGTTCACACGTCCCGCAGGCGGAACGCAGGTCTGACCGCGTCTCCGGCCGTCCGGGATCCCAGACGGCCGGATGCGGGGCTGCGGCCCCGTGTGCGGCGTGCGTCGCTAGTGTCACCGGTATGACCGCCCAGACCCTGTCCGTCGATCCGCTCTGGCCGCGCGCGGGGGGCTGGCCGCCGCTGGGGCCGGAGCGCGCCGACCTGACGCTGATCGGCATCCCCACGCACGAGACGTCGCTGTCGCCCACCGGGGCGCACGCCACGCCCGGTGCGGTGCGCGAGGCCCTGCGTCGCTACTCCGCCTTCGCGGCCGGGCTCGACGTCGAAGCGTTGCGCTTCGCGGACGCCGGCGACGTGGTGTCGCCCGATGGGCCGCAGGGGCGAGAGCGGGCGCGCGCGGCGATGGCCGCCGCTGCCGGACGGTCGCGGCTCACCGTTGCGGTCGGCGGGGACAACTCCCTGACCGTGCCCGCCGCGCTCGGCTCGTACGGTGACGACCTCGGCAGCGCCGGGCTCGTCACGCTCGACGCCCACCACGACCTGCGCGACGGCTCATCGAACGGCTCGCCCGTCCGGGAGCTCATCGAAGCCGGACTCAACGGACGGCGCGTGGTGCAGGTCGGCATCGCCGACTTCGCCAACTCGGCGGCATACACGCACCGTGCCGAGGAACTCGGCGTCACGGTCATCGCCCGCGACGCGCTGCACACGCGCCCACTCGACGACGTGATGGCGGAGGCGCTGGAGATCGCCGGTGCCGGCGGGGGACCGATCCATGTCGACCTCGACGTCGACGTCTGCGACCGGTCGGTGGCACCCGGGTGCCCGGCGTCCGTGCCGGGAGGCCTCGCCGCGTGGGAGCTGCGCCGCTTCGCGCGCCTGGCCGGCGCATCCCCCCTCGTCCGCTCGATCGACATCGCCGAGGTGGATGCGACCGCCGACGCCGCCGACGACCGCACGGTCCGTCTCGCGGCGCTCCTCGTCCTCGAGGCCGCCGCCGGTCTCGCCTCCCGCCCCTTGCGCTGACGGCCGCGGCCGAGCGACTAGGCGCGGACGGTGCGGGCGACGAGCGGAACGCCGGGGCGGTAAGCGAGGTGGATGTGGCTGGGCGCGGCCAGCACCGCGAGGTCGGCCCGTGCGCCCGGCCGGAGGTGCCCCACGTCGTCGCGACGGAGGGCGGCAGCGCCGCCGAGGGTCGCGGCCTGCAGTGCTTCCGCGGGGGTGAGGCCCATCTCGCGCACGGCCAGCGCCATGCAGAACGGCATCGACGACGTGAAGGACGACCCCGGGTTGCAGTCGCTCGCCAGGGCGACCGTCGCGCCCGCATCCAGCAGGCGACGTCCGGAGGGATACGGGTGGCGCGTCGAGAACTCGACGCCCGGCAGCAGCGTGGCGACGGTCCGGGATGCGGCGAGCCGCTCCACGTCGTCGTCGCTGAGGTAGGTGCAGTGGTCGACGCTCGCCGCATCCAGCTCGACCGCCAGTGCGACGCCCTCGCCCGGCCCCAATTGTGCCGCGTGCAGTCGCACCCCGAGTCCGCGGGCCGCACCGGCGGTCAGGATGCGCCGTGACTGCTCCACCGTGAACGCTCCCGTCTCGCAGAAGACGTCGATCCAGCGGGCGTGGGGCAGGCAGGCATCCAGCATGTCGCCGGTCACCAGCTCGACGTACGCCTCCGGGTCGTCGGCGTACTCCGGCGGGACGACATGCGCGCCCAGGTAGGTCGTCTCGTCCGTGACCTCGCGGGCGAGCCGGAGCAGCCGCTCCTCGTCCGCGACGGTCAGCCCGTAGCCGCTCTTCACCTCGAACGTGGTGGTCCCCTGCGCGTGCAGCTCGGCCACGAACCGCTGGAGCCGGGCCCGTAGTTCGTCGTCCGGTGCCGCACGGGTGGCAGCCACCGTCGACCGTATGCCGCCCGCGGTATACGGCCGGCCGGCCATCCTCGCCTCGAACTCCGCTGCGCGGTCGCCGCCGAAGACGAGGTGGGTGTGCGAGTCGACGAATCCCGGGATGACGGCGGCGCCCGCGACGTCGACGATCTCGTCGGCGTCCGACCGCGGCGCGGACGCCGACGGCCCCGTCCACTCCACGCGGCCGTCGACCGCGAGCACGGCCGCGTCGGACACGATGCCGAGCGGCCCGGGATGCGCCGGGTCGAACGTGACCAGCTCGCCGATCCCGGTGACCAGCGTCGCGCTCATCGCTGCGCCGCGTCCGCGGGCTCACCCTCCCGCATCGGGATGCGCAGCCCGCGCTCCTCGGCGACCTCGACGGCGCGATCATAGCCGGCATCCACGTGCCGCATGACGCCGGTGCCCGGATCGTTGATCAGCACGCGCTCGATCTTCTCGGCGGCCAGCGGTGTGCCGTCTGCGACGATCACCTGACCGGCGTGGATGCTGCGGCCGATCCCCACTCCGCCGCCGTGGTGCAGGGACACCCAGGTCGCGCCCGAGGCCGTGTTGAGCAGCGCGTTGAGCAGCGGCCAGTCGGCGATCGCGTCCGAGCCGTCGGCCATCGACTCGGTCTCGCGGTACGGCGATGCGACGGACCCGGAATCGAGGTGGTCGCGGCCGATGACGACCGGGGCGGACAGCTCGCCCGAGGCGACCATCTCGTTGAACTTGAGGCCCGCGAGGTGCCGCTCCTTGTAGCCCAGCCAGCAGATGCGTGCCGGAAGGCCCTCGAAGTGCACCTTCTCGCCCGCCTGCGTGATCCAGCGGCGCAGGTGCTCGTCCTCCGGGAAGAGCTCGAGCACGGCGCGGTCGGTCGCGGCGATGTCGGCCGGGTCGCCGGACAGCGCCGCCCAGCGGAACGGCCCCTTGCCCTCGGCGAAGAGCGGACGGATGTAGGCGGGGACGAATCCGGGGAAGTCGAACGCGCGCTCGTAGCCGCCGAGCTGGGCCTCGGTGCGGATGGAGTTGCCGTAGTCGAAGACCTCGGCGCCGGCATCCTGGAACCCGACCATCGCCTCCACCTGGGCGGCCATCGACCGGCGGGCGTCGTCGGTGAACCGCTCCGGGTCCGCCGCCGCGCGGTCGCGCCACTCCTCCACCGTGTACCCGACGGGCAGGTAGCTGAGCGGGTCGTGCGCGCTGGTCTGGTCGGTCACGATGTCGATCGCGACGCCGCGGCGCAGCAGCTCGGGGAACACCTCGGCGGCGTTGCCGACGACGCCCACCGACACCGCTCGACGCTCGTCCTTGGCGGCGAGAGCCTGCGCGACGGCGTCGTCCAGGTCGTCGGCGAGGATGTCGAGGTAGCCGTGATCCAGGCGGCGCTGCAGGCGGGTGCGGTCCACATCCACGATCAGCACGGCGCCCCCGTTCATGGTGACCGCGAGCGGTTGCGCGCCGCCCATGCCGCCGCATCCCCCGGTCAGTGTGAGGGTGCCGGCGAGAGAGCCGCCACTGTGCTCGTCGAAGCCGCCCTGCCGGGCGGCGAGCTTGCGCGCGACCGCGCCGAACGTCTCGTACGTGCCCTGCAGGATGCCCTGCGATCCGATGTAGATCCAGGAGCCGGCGGTCATCTGGCCGTACATCGTCAGCCCCAGCGCCTCCAGGCGGCGGAACTCGGGCCACGTCGCCCAGTCGCCGACGAGGTTCGAGTTGGCGATGAGGACGCGGGGCGCCCACTCGTGCGTGCGGAAGACGCCGACGGGCTTGCCCGACTGCACGAGGAGGGTCTCATCCGCCTCCAGGTCGCGCAGGGTGCGGACGATCGCGTCGTACGCCTCCCAGCTCCGCGCCGCACGGCCGGTGCCGCCGTAGACGACGAGGTCGTCCGGGCGCTCCGCGACCTCCGGGTCGAGGTTGTTCATGAGCATCCGGAGCGGCGCCTCGGTCTGCCAGCTCTTGGCGCTGAGCTCCGTGCCGCGTGCCGCGCGGACGGGTCGTGCTCCATCCATGGTTCTCGTTCCTTTCGTCCTGGCCGGGGCCAGTGGGGTCGGGGAGTAGGTCAGGCGAGGCCGGCGCCGGCGCGGAGGGCGCCGGAGGCGACGAGCGTGTAGGCGGCCTCGATCTCGGGGGAGAGGTGGCGGTCGGGCCCGGGACCCGCGACGGTCTCGCGCAGGGTGGCGATGACGGCGCCGGTCGCGGGACCGGGCTGGAGCGGCGCGCGGAGGTCCGCGCCCCGGGCGGCGGTCATGACCTCGATCGCGATGACGCGCGCCAGGCCGTCGAGGGCGCGGCGCAGCTTGCGGGCCGCCGCCCATCCCATCGACACGTGGTCCTCCTGCATGGCCGACGACGGGATGCTGTCCACCGATGCAGGAGCGGCGAGCCGCTTCAGCTCCGAGACGATCCCGGCGGCCGTGTACTGCGCGATCATCAGGCCCGAGTCGACGCCGACCTCGTGCGCGAGGAACGGCGGAAGCCCCTGGTTGCGCGCCGGGTCGAGGAAGCGGTCGGTCCGCCGCTCGGACATGCTCGCCACGTCGGCGATAGCGATCGCGAGGAAGTCGAGCACGTAGGCGACCGGCGCCCCGTGGAAGTTGCCGTTCGACTCGACCCGTCCGTCCACGGTCAGGACGGGGTTGTCGACCGCCGAGGCCAGCTCGCGCTCGGCGACCAGCTCGGCGTGCGCCACCGTGTCGCGTGCGGCACCGTGAACCTGCGGCGAGCAGCGGAGCGAGTAGGCGTCCTGGACGCGGGTGCACTCGGGTCCCTTGTGACTGGCGACGATCGGGGAGCCGGCCAGCAGGGTTCGGAGGTTCGCCGCCGAGACCGCCTGCCCGGCCTGCGGGCGCAGCCGCTGCAGGTCGTCGGCGAAGACGGCGTCGGTGCCGAGCAGCGCCTCCACGCTCATCGCCGCGGCGATGTCCGCATCGGTCAGCAGCCCGTGGAGGTCGTGGATGGCGAGGGCCAGCATCCCGAGCATCCCGTCGGTGCCGTTGATGAGGGCCAGGCCCTCCTTCTCGGCGAGCACGACGGGCTGGATGCCGGCCGCGGCGAGGGCGTCGGACGCGTCGAGCAGGTCGCCGTCCACGCGGACGCGCCCCTCGCCCATGGCGGCCAGCGCACAGTGGGCGAGCGGTGCGAGGTCGCCGGAGCAGCCGAGCGAGCCGTACTCGTGCACCACCGGCGTGATGCCTGCGTTGAGCAGTGCGGCGTACGTCTCGACGGTCTGCGGGCGGGCCCCGGTGCGTCCGGTCATCAGCGTGGAGAGGCGCAGCAGCATGAGGGCGCGGACCACCTCCCGCTCGACCTCCGGGCCGGATCCGGCTGCATGCGAGCGCACCAGGCTCGCCTGCAGCTGTGCACGGCGGTCGCCCGGGATGAACGTGGTCGCGAGGGCGCCGAAGCCCGTCGAGATGCCGTAGTGCGGCTCGGTGTCGCCGGCCAGCGCCTCGACGATCGCACGAGAGGCGGCGACGCCGTCGAGCGACGCCGGGTCGAGTTCGATGCGGGCGCCGTGGCGGGCGACGGCGACGACGTCGGCGATGCTGAGCGGGCCGGAGCCGACGGTGACAGAGGTCTGGGTCTGGAGCATGCTCCGATCCTCGCGCCGGGCGGTCGGATGCGCGCCGGCTGTACGCTGCTGTGTGTCCGGTATCCCAGACACGCTCGGAAGGGGATGCGGTGAGCAAGGTTCCCGCTGCGGAGAACACCCTCCGCGTTCTGGCCTATCTCGGCTCGCAGCGGGGTCCGGCGCCGGCTGCCGCCATCGCCTCCGCTCTCGGCCTCCCGCGCTCGACGGTCTACCACCTGCTCGCCGTGCTGACCGAGCACGGCTTCGTGCTGCACTTCCCCGAAGCGCGGCGGTACGGACTGGGTGTCGCCGCGTACGAACTGTCGAGCGCGTTCTCGCGCCAGCAGCCGCTCAGCCGGCTCGGGCGTCCGATCGTCGCCGCGCTGGTCGACGCCCTCGGCGAGTCCGGGCACGTCGCCGTGCTGCACGGCCGCGACGTCGTCTACATCGTCGAGGAGCGGGCGCCCCGGCGTCCGCGGCTCGTCACGGATGTGGGTGTCCGCCTGCCCGCGCACCTCACCGCGAGCGGGCGGGCGCTGCTGGCGACGCTTCCCCGGGAGCAGCTGCGGGCGCTGTACCCGGACTCGGAGGCGTTCGAGGACCGCACCGGATCGGGTCCGCACTCGTACGCGGAATTGCGGCGGGTGGTGACGGAGGCGCGCGAGCGCGGCTACGCCACCGAGGACGGGGATGTGACGCCCGGCTTCGCCTCCGTCGCGGTCTCGGTGCGCGACCACGCCGGGTGGCCGGCGGCCGGGATCGCGGTGACCTTCCCCCGCGAGAACGTGGCGGCGGACGGATGGGATGCGCTCGCCGCGCGCGTGCGCGAGGCGGCCGCGGAACTCTCCCGCCGCATCCGGGGCAGCTGAAGGCGTCCGGGCGACGCTACGAGACTCGAGCGGTCAGCGGTTTGGCGTAGCAGACGGAGAAGGAGTCGCCGACGTACGGCCCGAAGTTGGGGATGCGCTCGTAGCCGGCGCGCTCGTACAGGGCGATCGCGGCATGCTGGAGCGGCCCGGTCTCCAGTCGCAGTTCCGCGATGCCCGCCGCAGTCGCCGCCGACTCCGCGGCCTGGAGCAGTGCTTTCGCGAGCCCGCGCCCACGCGCGTCCTCATGAACGAACATCCGCTTGAGCTCGGCGGGTGCGGTCGGGTCGGAGACGTTCTGGACGAGCGCCGTGATTCCGAGCGGGCGCCCGTCCACGCGGGCAACTAACACCGTCACCCCGGGCTTCTCGAGCTCCGAGACGTCGAGCAGGTAGCAACTCTCCGGGGGATACAACGCGAACGCGAACTCGTCGCTCAGTCGCAGGAGGTCCTCGACCTCCGGCTGGCGGGGCGGTTCGGTGCGGATCTCGGTCGGCATGCGTCGATGCTAGCCGCGGCTCGTGTCCGGCGGATTACGCCCGGACGTCGGTGCCGGCCCGGCGGACTGCCGGGCCGGCAGCGACGGGTCAGGCCCGGTTCGGCGTGCGGTTCTCGGCGCTGACCATCCACGCATACTGCTCGAGGCGCTCGATGATCGCGTGCAGCAGGTCGGCGGAGGTCGGGTCCTCCTCGTCGACGTCGTCGTGGACGTCGCGCATCGTGCGGACCACGCCCTCCAGTCGCTCGGTGATCAGGTCGACCGTCTCGGACGTGTCGACCTCGCCGTTCGGGAACTCGGGCAGGCTGGTCTGCTCGGCGACCGTGGCGCTGCGTCCGTCGGGGGTGGCGTGCAGGGCGCGGAGACGCTCGGCGATGGTGTCGCTGAACTCGCGCGCGGCCTCGACGATCTCGTCGAGCTGCAGATGAAGGTCGCGGAAGTTGCGTCCGACCACGTTCCAGTGCGCCTGCTTGCCCTGCAGGTGCAGCTCGATCAGGTCGACGTGCACGCGCTGGAGGTTCTGCGCGAGCTCGGTGGACGCGACGAAGCCGTGCTCGGCGTGCTCCCGGCGGGTCGGCGCGACTCCGACGGTGCTGGTGCGGCGCACGGATGCGGTCTTGGGCGCCGACTTCGGCGCGGACTTCTTGGTGCTCGTCTTGGTGTCGCTTGCGGCCACGATGGGTCCCTTCTGTTCGATGGACCCCACAGACGATAGGCCGCGGACCGCGGCCACGGAACCGGGTTGACAGGGTCGGAAACCACTTGGCACTCCCGTGGGGAGAGTGCTAATATCTGTGGTCGAAAAGAGTGCACAAAGGTGCTCTCATCAGCTGTTCTAAGCCAAGAGAGGGGTACATCCAATGGCCATGTCGTTCGATCCTTTCTCCCAGATGGACCGGATCGCACAGAGCGTGTTCGACACGAGCCGCCAGCCGCGCATCATGCCGGTCGACCTCTTCCGGGAGGGTGACCGCTACGTCCTCAACGCGGACCTCCCCGGTGCCGACCCGGCGTCCGTCGACATCGACGTGGACGGCCACCTGCTGACCATCCGCGCCGTGCGCAGCGCCGCCGACCGGGACGGGGCCCGCTGGCTCGCGCAGGAGCGGCCGTACGGTGCCTACATGCGTCAGTTCACGATCGGCGACGACGTCGATCCCGACGGCATCACGGCGTCGTACGACAACGGCGTGCTCAGCGTGATCATCCCGGTGGCCGAGCGGGCGAAGCCGCGCAAGATCGCGGTGGAGTCGTCCGCCCACGACCGGGACCAGAAGGCGGTCTCGGCCGGGTGAGCGCGCTCGAGCGGTCGTAGAACCGCGCAGTGAACCGAGGGCGCGTCGTCAGGAGGCGGCGCGCCCTCGCGCCACCCACTCCAGGCGCCGCAGCGTCTCGGCGTTCCGAACGTGGAGCAGGGCGTCCGCGAGCGCGTTCGGGATGAGCGTGACGGGTCCCGTGTGCGGGTACTCCTCCATCCGCACGACGCAGCCGCCGCCGCGGGGCTGGACGTCGATGATCACGCGCTCGGAGCCGAACGGGCGCGTCTTCGCCTCGAGCACGGCCCGTTGCGGCGGATCCCACTCGTCGACCCGGGTCTCGTCGTTCAACACGAGCGGCCAGACCCCGATGGAGTGGTGGAGGCGCGAGCCGACGGCGGGGTACCGGCCGTCGGCGGCGCGGAGACGCGACGCCCCGACGACCCATGTCGGGTAGACCCAGGGGTCGGCGAGGACGGCGAAGACCTGCTCGGGTGTGCAGGCCATACGGCGGACGTTGACGGACATGAGATCACTGCTCCGGGAGGGTCGAGGGACGAAGCGCGTCCGGGATGAGCGGGGTGGACGCGGGCGCAATCAGTTGGTCGGCCGACGGGGCGAGGTCCGGCATCCGCGAGGCGCCGAATTCGTGCCGCAGGGCGCTGCGCGCGGCGTAGTAGCCGCCGAGCCCGTGGACCCCAGGGCCGGGCGCGACCGACGCGGAGGCGAGGTACAGCCCGCGGCCCGGCATACGCCACGGGTCGGGTGAGAGGACGGGACGCGCGACCAGCTGCCCGAAGTCGGGCGCCCCGGCCGAGATGTCGCCTCCGATGTAGTTCGGGTTGTGCTGCTCCATCTGCACGGCGTTCATGGTCGCCGTCCCGATGATCAGCTCGCGGAACCCCGGCGCGAACTGCTCGATGCGCCGGATGATCGCCTCCGTCCGATCCTCTGTGGAGCCGTGCGGCACGTGCGTGTACGTCCACAGCACGTGCTTGCCGGCGGGCGCGCGCGTCGGGTCGAACAGCGACGGCTGCGAGACCAGGACATACGGCGGATCGCTCTGCCGTCCGGCGGCCACGTCGCGTTCGGCCCGGGCCGTCTCCGCGCGCGAGCCGCCCAGGTGGACGGTGCCCGTCTCGTACAGCTCCGGGTTCGTCCACGGCACCGGCCCGGAGAGGGCGAAGTCGGCCTTGAACACGCCGTTGCCGTCACGGAAACGGGCGACCTTCGCGAGGTAGCCGGCCGGCAGGCGGTCCTCGCCGAGGCGGGCCGCCGTCTTCACATGGGTGTCGAATACGACGACGCGGGAGTCCGGGAGTTCGGCGAGCGACTCGACCGGGGTGTCGGTCACGACCTCCCCGCCGTGCGCCTCGATGTCGGCGACCATGGCGTCGGCGATCGCCTGACTGCCGCCGATCGGGATGGGCCAGCCGCGCGCGTGCGCGTAGGTCGCCAGCGTCAGACCGGCAGCCGCGCCGGCGACGCTCGGAAGCGGGAGCGTCGTGTGGGCGAATACCCCGGCCAGCAGCGCGCCGGGCGCCTCGGTGCGGAAGGGCACGTCCCACAACGGACTGCCGAGCCCCAGGGCGGTGAGCCCGAAGCGGGCCGCAACCAGGGGATGCCGCGGCACCTGCAGCAGTTCGGACCCGGTGAACTGCGCCACCGCATCCGCCTGGCGCACCAGCGGCTCCAGCAGCGCGCGCCAGGCCGGCCCGTCCACACCGAGCCCGTCGACAGTGCGCTCCAGGTCGAGGTAGGCCATCGCGACGCGGCCGCCCTCCAGCGGATTGCCGTACGACGCACTCGGCACGGCGAAGCGCACGCGCTTGTCGAGCCCGAAACGACGGAAGAAGCCGGAGGCGAAGGCGAGGGGATGCACGGCCGAGCAGATGTCGTGCCGGAAGCCGGGCAGCGTGAGCTCCTCCGTCCGGATGCCGCCGCCGACGGTCGGATTGCGCTCGTAGACCCGCACGGAGAGGCCTGCGCGGGCCAGGGTGACGGCCGCGGACAGCCCGTTCGGGCCCGACCCGATGACGACGGCGTCGAGCCGGTTCGCTGAGGAGGCGGTCATACCTCCCTGTATACCCCGCCCCTCGTTCGCCGCAGAGGGTGGATCGGCAGCCCGTTCACAGCATCCATGCACTATCGTTGGGAGGTCGGCTCTTGACACTGCGCGATCTGCGCAGATGGGTTTGTAAGTCAAGCGGGCCGGTTCCTCACCCGATCAGCGGTGCGGATCACACAATCGTGAACGGCCCCGGACAGTGTTCGCCCGGGAATCATTCGGTGCGCTTCAGCGTGCCGCCGCGCACTCGACATGAACCCAGGAAGAACATTCATGCCCGGATACAACAACGACCGACGATCGCAGCAGCCGTCCCGAGGCGGAGCGCCGAAGAACGGCAGCCGCAGCCCCAAGCACCGCGGCTACCGCGCCGAGGAGCCGGCCGACGGTAAGAAGGCCCGCTGGACCGCGGATGACCGCGCCGCCCGCGGCCGTTCCGTCTACGGCGCACGCGACGACAACGCCGGCCGCGGCCGCACCGAGCGCCCCAACTGGGAGCCGCGCGGCAAGGACGCACGCCGCACCGAGCGGGTGTGGGAGGAGCGCTCGCCGCGCCAGGACCGCCCCCGTCGCGACGGAGACGACCGTCCGCGTCGTCAGTTCGACGACCGCGCCGACCGTCCGCGTCGTGACTTCGGCGACCGTGACCGCACCGACCGTCCGCGTCGCGACGCCGACGACCGTCCGCGCCGTCAGTTCGACGACCGCGCAGACCGACCGCGCCGTGACTTCGGTGACCGTGACCGGACCGAGCGTCCGCGTCGCGACGCCGACGAGCGTCCGCGTCGTGAGTACGGCGACCGGACCGAGCGTCCGCGTCGCGAGTACGACGACCGTCCCCGTCGCGACTTCGGCGACCGCGCCGACCGTCCCCGTCGCGATTTCGGCGACCGTGACCGGACCGAGCGTCCGCGTCGCGCGTACGACGACCGTCCGCGTCGCGACTTCGGTGACCGCGCCGAGCGTCCCCGTCGCCCGTTCGACGACCGCGCCGAGCGTCCCCGTCGTGACTCCTCCTTCTACCCGTCGCGCGACGAGAAGCCGGCCTTCACGCCGACCGACGACGTCGTGCTCGAGCGCCTGCAGGCCGACGCCATCCAGGCGGAGGACGTCGAAGGCGTGACCTTCGCCGACCTCGGTCTCGGCGGCAACATCGTCCGCGCGCTGGCCGAGCTCGGCGCCGACCGGCCGTTCCCGATCCAGGCGGCTACGCTCCCCGACGTGCTCGCCGGCAAGGACGTGCTCGGCCGTGGCCGTACCGGCTCCGGTAAGACCATCGCCTTCGGCGCACCGCTCGTCGAGCGTCTGATGAAGCAGTGGGCGGAGCAGGGCAAGTCCGGCGGCAAGCGCCAGCTGGGCCGCGCACCGCGCGCGCTCATCCTCGCCCCGACGCGCGAGCTCGCTCTGCAGATCGACCGCACCGTCCAGCCGATCGCCCGCAGTGTCGGCCTCTTCACCACGCAGATCTACGGCGGCGTGCCGCAGGGCCGCCAGGTCGGCGCGCTGCAGCGCGGGGTCGACATCGTGATCGGCACCCCCGGCCGCATCGAGGACCTCCTCGAGCAGGGCCGCCTGGACCTCAGCGAGGTCATGGTCACCGTCCTCGACGAGGCCGACCACATGTGCGACCTCGGCTTCCTGGAGCCGGTGCAGCGCATCCTGCGCCAGACCTCGGACGGCGGCCAGAAGCTGCTGTTCTCGGCCACCCTCGACTCGGGTGTCGCGCAGCTGGTGGACGAGTTCCTCGTCGAGCCGGCCGTGCACGAGGTGGCGGGCGAGGACCAGGCGTCCTCGACCATCGACCACCGCGTGCTCGTCATCGAGCACCGCGACAAGGGCGCCATCATCGAGCAGCTCGCGGACCGCGACGGCAAGACCCTCGTCTTCGCCCGCACCCGCGCCTTCGCCGAGATGCTCGCCGAGCAGCTGGACGATGCCGGCATCCCGGCCGTCAGCCTGCACGGCGACCTGAACCAGTCCCGCCGGACGCGCAACCTGGCCCAGCTGACCAGCGGCCGCGTGAACGTGCTGGTGGCGACGGATGTGGCCGCCCGCGGCATCCACGTCGACGACATCGACCTGGTGATCCAGGCCGACGCGCCGGACGAGTACAAGACGTACCTGCACCGCTCGGGCCGTACCGGCCGCGCCGGCAAGCAGGGAACCGTCGTCACGCTCATCCCGCGTCAGCGTCAGCGCCGCATGACCGAGCTGCTGGGCCGCGCCGAGATCGAAGCCGAGTTCGTGCCCACCGCTCCCGGCGACGACCTGCTCCTCACCATCGCGCAGTAGTCCCGCCGCCGAGCACAGGAGAACCGCCCTCGACACGCTGTGTCGGGTGGCGGTTTTCCTGTTCTCGGGGGCCGGGGATCAGCCTGGTTCGCCGGGCTGCGGTGGGACCAGGGTGAACCGGCCGTCGTCGTCCGCGTCCCCGCTCGCGGCGCGCGCGAACGCAGCGAAGGCCCTGGTCGCGGCCTCTCGCTCCTCTGGCGGCATCGCGGCGAACACGTCGGCGATCGCTTGTCGCCGGTGCCCGATGACGTGCTCCACGAGGCGTCTGCCCCGGCGCGTCAGGGTGAGCCGGACGTAGCGGCGGTCAGCAGGGTGTTCGCGGCGCTCCACGAGCCCGGCACGCACGAGCTTGTCGCTCAGGCGGGTCGCGTTGGAGGCGTGGATGCCGAGTTCGGCGGCAACGTCGCCCGGTGTCTGAGGTCCGTGCCGCGCCATCAGGACCAGTACTCGCAACTGGGGCGATGTCACGGTGTCTTCGACTTCCATGACCGACCGAGCGGCCACCCGCATCAGCACGTCCGCTGCGCGCAGCGCTGCCTCCAACTGTTCCTCGTCGCCCACAGATCCTTTCTATCGCAAATCCATTGCGTCGACGCAAGACTTCCCAGTATCCGGCTATGTTCATCAGTCCTGGACGGTGAGATAATTGCGCTATCGCAATCAAGGAGGCGGTGACCATGGTCCAGCAGAACGAACGCGACGGACTCGAAGGCCGCTACACGCAGGCGGATCCGGAGGCGCCGGAAGAACGGCGCGTCCACGGGCAGTACACAGAGCGGGAGGGCGTCGGGCCGGACGTCGAGGTGTCCGGAACCTACATCGGGGCGGAGCGCGACGGCGAGGAACCGCTCGTGCGGAGCACCCACCACCGCGGCGGCAACTACCCCAAGTCCGAGCACGACAAGTGACGCTCCGCGCCGGGATCACGCGTCGTCGTCGCCCCGATCCCGGTGCAGCGCGCCCTTCACGCGTTCGACGCCCTCGGTGACGAGGGAGGCGGCGGAGTCCTTGATCGCGCCGAGACCCTCGGGGTCGCCCTTCAGCAGCGCCTTCGCCGTGTTCACGGCGAACTCCGCCGTGATCTGCGGCGGGAGCGGCGGCACGTTCTTGCTCGTGTGCGCGTCGATGAGCGTGACGCCGCGATGGGCGAAGGCAGCGTCCCACGCCGCCTCGATGTCGTCGTCCTTCTCCACTGTGATGCCGTTGAAGCCCAGCAGGCGCGCCCACCCGGCGTAGTCGACGGACTCGACGTCCTGCGCGGTCGGCCACAGCGGGTTGCCGTCCTCGGTGCGCATCTCCCACGAGACCTGCGTCAGATCGTCGTTGTGCAGTACCAGCACGATGAACGTCGGATCCGACCAGCGCGACAAGTACTTCTTGATCGTGATCAGCTCGTTCATGCCGAGCATCTGGAAGGCGCCGTCGCCGATCGTGCACACCACGGTCCGGTCCGGGTACCCGAACTTCGCCGCCTCGGCGTACGGCATCGCCGCCAGCATCGTGGCGAGCCGACCGGACAGATCGCCGCGCATCCCGTCGTGCATCCGGATGTAGTGGCCGTACCAGTCGGCGGTCGTGCCCGCGTCCGCCGTGACGATCGCACCGGCCGGGAGGCGCTTGTTCAGCTCGCGGAACACCCTCCGGGGGTTCACGCCGTCGTCGTACGCCTGGTCCGCCTGGGCGTCGAGCTCTTCGTCCCAGTCGCGCATCCCGCTCGCGACCTTCTCCTGCCAGGACAGGTCGGCCTTCTGCGTCAGGAGCGGGATCAGGCCCCGCAGCGCCGTCTTCACGTCGGCCCAGATGCTCACCTCGGTCGGGTAGCGCAGGCCCAGCTGTTCGGGCCGCAGGTCGATCTGCACGGCACGGGCCTGACCTGACGCCGGCAGGAACTGACCGTACGGGTAGTTGGTGCCGAGCAGCACGAGGGTGTCGCAGTCCTTCATCTGGGCGGAACTCGCCCGCGATCCCAGCAGGCCCAGTTGCTGCGTGTGGAACGGGACATCCGACGGTACGACCTGCTTGCCGCGCAGCGACGTGACGATCCCGGCCCCGGCGAGCCGCGCGGCCTCGAGCACCTCGTCCGTCGCGCCGTTCGCGCCGTGACCGACGAGGAACGTGACACGTTCGCCGGCGTTGATGAGGTCCGCAGCGGCCTGCAGCTGCTCCGGGGGCGGCGCGATCGCCGTGGAGGGCGCGACCGCGCTCGACCGCGAGACCCACATCTCCGCCTTCGGCTCGGTCATCTTCTCGCCCTGCACGTCGTGCGGGAGGACGATCACGCACGGCTGCAGCCGGGTGATCGCGGTCCGGAAGGCGGTGTCCACCACGGCCTGTGCCTGGGCGGGCGAGACGATCGTCTGCACATACGCGGCGACATCCGCGAAGGTGCGCTCGAGGTTGCTCTCCTGCTGGTTGAAGGTCCCCAGCGAGTCGAGGCCCTGCTGGCCGACGATGGCGACGACCGGCTGGTTGTCCATCTTCGCGTCGTACAGCCCGTTGATCAGGTGGAAGCCGCCGGGGCTCGACGTCGCGATGCACACACCCACCTCGCCGGTGAACTTGGCGTGCGCGGTCGCCATGAGCGCCGCGATCTCCTCGTGCGTCGGCCGGATGTACTCCAGCCCCTCGCCGTCGCGCTCCGCCTTCCCGAGCGCGCCGTCGAACTCGCCGATGCCGTCGCCGGGGAAGCCGAACACCCTCCGCACGCCCCAGTCCCGGATGCGCTGGATCACGAAATCGCTCACCGTCGTCGCCATGCTGTCTCCTCGTCGTTCTCGTTCTGAGCGGTCAGTCGTGCGACTGCGCCGCAGCCGCCTCGCGGAAGCGCGCCCGCGGGTCCTTCGCGGTCCCCACCGGCGCGGTATCGCGCGGCGTCAGCCCGTTGCCCACCCAGCCGAGCACCAGCCGGAACCGCCGCGCCACGCTGGGCAGCGCGATGGCGTGGTACACCTTGTCGACCGCCCACGCCGCGACGCCGCGCAGCGGGATCCCCCGCACCACGGCCGCGCCGCGCATCCCGCTGTAGCTGGCGAGCGTGCCGAGCGTGCGGTGCCGGTACTCGACCAGGTCCTGGCCGGCCGCGGCCCTGCGGAGGTTCTCGGCCAGGACCCGCGCCTCGCGGATCGCGTTCTGCGCGTTCGGCGGATAGTAGGCCGGCTGCTTCCCGGCCGTCAGGTCGGGCACCTGCGCGTCGTCGCCGAGCGCCCAGACGCCGTCGATCGGGGTGCCGTCGTCGTCGACCGCCTGCAGGCGGGCATTGCACTGAACGTGACCCTTCGGGCCGCGCGGTGCGTCGGTCCGGTCGAGGATCGGGTTCGGCGTGACACCCGCCACCCAGACGAGCGTGTCGGCCGGATGCGTCTCGCCGTTGCTGAGCACCACTTCGCCGTTCTCGCAGCTCTTCATCTCGGTGTGGAGCAGCACGCGGATGCCCCGGCGCCGCAGCAGCTTCAGAGTCCACGCGGACAGCTGCGGGGGGAGTTCGGCGGCGATCCGTCCGGCGGCCTCGATGAGGAGCCACTCCATCCGCTCGCCGTCGAGCTCAGGGAACCGGTCGAGCTGGTTGCTCGCGAGGCGCTGCAACTCGGCGATCGCCTCCACGCCCGTGTACCCGCCTCCGACGAAGACGAAGGTCAGTGCGCGTCTCCGCTCGGCCGCGTCGCGGGTGGATGCGGCGAAGCGGATGCGCTCGAGAACGTGATCACGCAGGAAGGCGGCCTCCTCGATGCTCGAGAAGCCGATGGCGTTCTCGGCGAGACCTGGGATCGGCAGCGTCTTGGTGACGGCGCCCAGGGCGAACACGACGTGGTCGTAGTGCAGGGCGCGCTGGGTGCCGTCGAGGGCGCGCACGACCGCGACCTTCGCTCCAGTGTCCACCGACTCGAGCGCCCCGGCCACCAGCTCGGCGTTCTTCAGCGGCCGCCGGAGCGGCACCGCCGTCTCACGCGGCTGCGTCTCGCCACCGGCCACCTCGGGCAGCAGGGGCTTGTAGGTGAGGGAGGGCTCCGCCTCGACCACGGTCAGCCGCAGCCGATGGGCGGCGGCGTCGCGTCGAAGCGCGCGGGCCAGCGTGAACCCGGCGAATCCTGCGCCGAGAACCAGGATGTGCGGTTCGGTCATGTGCTCACTCCTCACCAGCCCCGATCGGGATGCGGCCCTGCGTCGTCGTGGCGTCGCCCGACAGCAGGTGGAAGGCGCTGCGCACGAGCGCGAAGTGGCTGAACGCCTGCGGCATGTTGCCGAGCTGACGGGCACTGGCCGGGTCCCACTCCTCGCTCAGCAGCCCGACGTCGTTGCGGAGGTCGAGCAGCCGCGTGAACAGGGCCTCCCCTTCGTCCTGGCGTCCTGCGCCGATCAGCGCGTCGACCAGCCAGAACGAGCAGGCGATGAACACGCCCTCCCCGCCCGGGAGCCCGTCGTCGCTGGCCTGCGGCCGGTAGCGGAGCACGAGGCCGTTCTCGGTGAGGTCCTCCTGGATCGCGTCGATCGTCCCGATCACCCGCTTGTCGTCCGCCGGAAGGAAGCCGACGCGCGGGATCAGCAGCAGCGACGCATCCAGCTCCTTCGACCCGTACGCCTGGACGAAGGTGTTGCGCTTGGCGTCGTAGCCGTTGGCGAGGATGTCGCGGCGGATCTCCGCGCGGAGCCGTTCCCAGCGGCGGACCGGTCCGGGCAGGTCGTAGCTGCGGGCGCCGTCGATCATCCGGTCGACCGCCACCCAGGCCATCACCTTCGAATAGGTGAAGTGACGGCGCGGTCCGCGCATCTCCCAGAGTCCGTTGTCCGGTTCCTTCCAGCGGTCGGCCAGATGCTCGACCAGGCTGCGCTGCACGTTCCAGGCGTCGTCGTCGCCCGAACCGATCGTGGAGCGGGTCAGCGCGAGGCCGTCGAGCACCTCGCCCCAGACGTCCAGCTGCAGCTGTTCGGAGGCGGCGTTGCCGATCCGGACGGGCGCGGAGCCCTCGTAGCCGGAGAGCCAGTCGATCGTCTCCTCGGGGAGCCGCCGCCTGCCGTCCAGGCCGTACATGATCCGCAGGTCTGCCGGATCGCCGGCCACGGCGCGCACCAGCCAGTCGCGCCAGGCGCTGGCCTCCTCCGTGTAGCCCGCGGTGAGCAGGGACTGCAGTGCGAGGGTCGCATCCCGCAGCCAGCAGAAGCGGTAGTCCCAGTTGCGTGGGCCGCCGAGCTGCTCCGGGAGGGACGTCGTCGGGGCCGCGACGATGCCGCCCGTGGGGATGTACGTGAGCGCCTTGAGGGTGACGAGCGACCGCTGGATGGCGTCCTTGTGCGGGCCGTAGGCGGTGCTCTTCGCGCTCCACCGGCTCCAGTACAGGTCGGTGGCGGCGAGTGCCTCCTCCGCATCCACCGGACTCGGCTCGGGGTCGTGGCTCGGGAACCAGGTCAGCACGAAGGCGACCCGGTCGCCCGGCGACACGGTGAAATCGGCCACGGTCCGCAGGTCGCGTCCCTCCAGGGGGACATCCGCCGTGACGAGCACCGCGTCCGGGCCGGCGACCGCACGCACGCCGTCCTCGGTCTTCGTCACCCAGGGCACGACCTGGCCGTAGTCGAAGCGGAGCACGAGCTCGGTGCGCATCGGCACCGTCCCCGAAACGCCCTCCACGATGCGGACCAGGTCTGCCGCCTCGTCGCGCACCGGCATGAAGTCGATGACGCGGACGTGCCCGTCCGCGGTCTCCCACTCGGTCTCCAGGATCAGCGTGTCACCCTGGTAGCGCCGCCGAGTGCATTTCCCGGAGCCGACGGGCGACATCAGCCAGCGCCCGGCGTCGTCGGTGTCGAGCAGGCCGGCGAAGCAGGCGGGGGAGTCGAACCGGGGCAGGCACAGCCAGTCGATCGACCCGTCGGTCGCCACCATGGCGGCAGTGTGGAGGTCGCCGATCATGGCGTAGTCCTCGATCCGGCTGGACGTCACAGTCCCGGGCCGCCGTGCATGATGCCGCCGTCGACGAACACTGTCGTCGCTGTCATGTACTTCGCGGCGTCGGAGACGACGAAGGCGACCACATCCCCGAGCTGGGACGGTTCGGCCACCTCCCGCAGCGGGATGGAGTTCTCCAGCTTCTGCCGCAGCGAGTCGTCCTTCATCGTGGCCGCGTTGATCGGCGTGTCGACGGCGCCCGGCGCGACGCTGACCACGCGCACGCCCTGGGGGCCGAGCTCGACCCCGGCGGTGCGCGTGAGCATCCGCATCCCGCCCTTCGACACGCAGTAGCTGATGTTGCCGGGCATCGGCCAGTCCTCGTGCACCGACGACACGTTGACGACGATGCCGCCGGACCCCTGCTCGATGAACCGCTTCGCGGCCCGCTGGGTGCCGAACACCGCGCTCTTGAGGTTGACGGCCATGACCGTGTCGAACGTCTCCTCGTCCACCTCCAGGATGCTGTGCCGCTTCTCGATGCCCGCGTTGTTGATGAAGGCGTCCAGCCGTCCGAACTCGTCGACGGCGGTGCCGATCAACTTGTCTATTCCGGCCGTGGTCGAGACATCGGCCTCGACCCCGATCGCCCGTCCGCCGGCGGCGGTGATCTCCTTCACCAGGTCGGCGGTGTCCTCGGGCTGGGCGACATAGTCGATGACGACCGCGGCGCCCGCCGCCGCCAGGGACCGCACGATGGCCGCCCCGATCCCGCTGTTGCCGCCGGTGACGACGACGCTCTTCCCGTGCAGCTCCACGAGCACCTCCCTCGGATCAGCCCCCATTGAACGCTGTCGCCGGGTAAATACAACGGCTGCTGCGAGGGCTGGAAGAATCGCGCGAACCGCTCGCGGGAGGTGTACGCGATGTCGATGCCCAGCTGCCGGCGTGGACGAGGTGGCGAGTCGCCGCGCCCCGGAAGGCCGTATTCTCATCATGGGTTAGACCCGTTTCAGCGAAGAAGAGGAGCGCCATGAGCTACGCCGTGACCAATCCCGCCACCGGCGAGACGGTCAAGACCTTCGACACCATCAGCGACGCCGACTTGGAGGCTGCGATCGCCGCAGCCGACAATGCGTTCCGCACGTGGTCGCGTTCGACCACCGGGCAGGAGCGTGCCGCGCTCGTCCGGCGTGTCGGCGAACTCCACTCCGAGCGGCGCCAGCAGCTCGCCGACATCATCGTGGAGGAGATGGGCAAGCCGGTCGAGCAGGCGCTCGCCGAGGTCGACTTCGCCGCCGCGATCTACGAGTACTACGCGGACAACGCCGACGAGTTCCTCAAGGACGAGCCGATCCAGCTGCTCGACGGCACCGGTTCAGCGGTGGTCCGCCGCTCCGCGCTCGGCGTGCTGCTCGGCATCATGCCGTGGAACTTCCCGTACTACCAGGTCGCCCGCTTCGCCGGACCGAACCTCGTGATCGGCAACACCATCCTGCTGAAGCACGCGGAGCAGTGCCCCGAGTCGGCGGCGGCCATCCAGCAGATCTTCCTCGACGCCGGCTTCCCGGAGGGCGCGTACGTCAACATCTACGCCAGCCACCCGCAGATCGAGAAGGTCATCGCCGACCCGCGCGTGCAGGGCGTGTCGCTGACCGGTTCGGAGCGCGCCGGCGCCAAGGTCGCCGAGATCGCGGGCCGCAACCTCAAGAAGGTCGTGCTCGAACTCGGCGGGTCCGACCCGTTCATCCTGCTGTCGACGGACGACCTGGACGCCGCCGTGCAGAACGCGGTGGACGCTCGCCTCGACAACAGCGGCCAGTCCTGCAACGCCGCCAAGCGGTTCGTCGTCATCGACGAGCTGTACGAGCCCTTCCTGTCGAAGTTCACCGAGAAGCTCGCCGAGGTGGAGGCGTCCGACCCGACCTCCGAGGACTCCGCGCTGGGCCCGCTCTCGTCGCTCAAGGCGGCCGAGAACCTCGACGAGCAGGTGAAGCGCGCCGTCGAGAACGGCGCGAAGCTGGTGCGCGGCGGCGGCCGCAACGGCGCCTTCTTCGAGACCACGGTGCTGACGGATGTCACCCCGGAGAACCCCGCCTCGAAGGAGGAGTTCTTCGGCCCGGTCGCCCAGGTGTTCCGCGCCAAGGACGAGCAGGAGGCGGTCCGCATCGCCAACGACACCCCGTTCGGCCTGGGTTCGTACCTGTACACCACCGACAAGGAGCAGGCCTCCCGCGTCGCCGACCAGATCGAGGCCGGAATGGTCTTCGTCAACGTGGTCCTCGCGGACGGCGCCGAGCTGCCCTTCGGCGGCGTGAAGCGCTCCGGTTCGGGCCGTGAGCTCGGCCGCTTCGGCGCCGACGAGTTCGTCAACAAGAAGCTCATCCGCGTCGGAAACGACTGGTAAAGGCTCCTCTTCGCGTTCCAGCAGGCGCGTCATCCTCCCGGGGGATGCGCGGAGCGCGCCGACCTGGTCGGATCGGACTCATGCCCGTTCCGACCACCCGCCGGCCGCCCGCGCTCTCGACGTACCTCGGACTTGCGGCGATCGCGGTCGCCGGCGGCCTGCTCGCGTCCGTTCCCGCTCTCGTCGCCGGGGAGGCCGTCGGCTACCTCGAGGCGTGGCTGCGCGGGGGCACTGTGGATCCGACGTGGAACGACGGCGACGCCGTGGTGGCCTTCACAGCGGCCGCCGTCGTCGTGGTGATCATGGCGGCCGTGGCCGTCGGGAGCGCGATCGCGGCGCGACGGAGGAGCCTCCATCCCGCCGGCTCCGCGGTCGCCGCGGTGGCCGTTGCGGCAGGCATCGCAGCGCTTCCGTATGTCCTCTTTCTGCCCGGGGGCTGAGGCGACGGCCGAAGTCCTGTAGTCTGGCGGGACTCCTGTCGGACGATGACGTCTCTGATCGGAGCGATTTGAGCGCACCGCTGAAGAGAAGCGCAGCGCACCAGTACCCGCGGCACCGCCGCGAAAGGATGAATATCACCCCCTCCGTACGGCATCTGAAGCCGTCCAGTCTTCCGGCTGAGGCCCCCGCCTCGCTGTCGATCCCCCGCGACCGGTTCCTCCGTGTCGCGGTCCACCCCGTCCGCGCTGTCTGCGCGGCGAACGGGGCCGCTCAATTCGGCCCCCAATACAAATAAGAAGGAAGAAACGATGGCCACAGGTACCGTCAAATGGTTCAGCACGGAGAAGGGCTACGGGTTCATCGCCCCGGATGACGGCACGGCCGACGTCTTCGCCCACTTCAGCGAGATCGCGTCGCAGGGCGAGTTCCGCAACCTGACCGAGAATCAGAAGGTCGAGTACGAGGTGACCCGCGGCCCGAAGGGCCTCCAGGCATCCAACATCCGACCGGTCTGACCGGTCCTGATGCGGGGCCGGGTATCCCGGCCCCGCATCCCCTTCGAGCGACGCACCGCGATCTCGGTGCTGATGTCCAGGAATGGCGCATACGCTCACATCATCTAGGGCGTGAAGCCCAACTCCTCGGCTGGGAAGTCGTCTGACACCAGCGGAGGCGCAGCTTGACTGCAACTGTTCTCGGCCCCATCCGGCCAACCAAAGCTCGCTCAGGTAAGCCGTCGATGACGAGCAGCTACAGCGAACTTCTCGGCCAGGTCCGTGCCGAAGGACTGCTCGAACGCCGTCGCGGTTTCTACATCGCGATGTTCTCGGGCGTCGCCATCGCCCTGGTCGGCGCGTTCGCCGGCCTCATCCTGCTGGGCGACTCCTGGTTCACGCTCCTGATCGCCGCGGCGCTCGGGATCATCTTCACCCAGTTCGCCTTCCTGGCGCACGAGGCGTCGCACCGTCAGGTCTTCACCTCGGGGCCCGCCAACGACCGTGCCGGCCGCTTCGTCGCGACCTGGCTCGTCGGCATGAGCTACCAGTGGTGGATGACGAAGCACACCCGCCACCACGCCAATCCGAACACGATCGGCAAGGACCCGGACATCGCTCGCGACACCGTCTCGTTCACCGAGGCCGACGCGGCGCGATCCACCGGCCTGCTGCGGGTGCTGACGCGCCGGCAGGGCTACCTGTTCTTCCCGCTCCTGCTGCTCGAAGGCGTCAACCTCCACGTGACCTCTCTGCGGTCGCTCCTGAGCAAGGAGCCCGTGCCGGGTCGTGCCAAGGAGCTCACGGCGATCGTCGTGCGCTTCGGCATCTACGTCAGCGCGATCTTCCTGCTGCTCCCCGTCGGCGTCGCGTTCGCCTTCCTCGGCGTCCAGCTCGCCGTCTTCGGCCTCTACATGGGGGCCTCGTTCGCGCCTAACCACAAGGGGATGCCGCAGCTGCCCGAGGGCTCGCGCGTCGACTTCCTCGACAAGCAGGTCCGCACCTCCCGCAACATCACCGGCGGATGGTGGATGAACCTGCTGATGGGCGGCCTCAACCACCAGGTCGAGCACCACCTCTTCCCGAGCATGCCGCGACCCCACCTGGCCCGCGCCCGCCGGCTCACGATGGCGCACTGCGCCGGCCACGACATCCCGTACACGGAGACCACGCTGGTGCGGTCGTACGGCATCGTCATCCGGTACCTGAATCGCGTC